>CAZGAO010000042.1:0-45357 GCA_964523795.1 uncultured Lentimicrobiaceae bacterium | reverse complement strand
CACGAACCATTCGTTGATGTTGGTGGCGATGAGATATCGAATTTCCAAATTTTTGCCAGTAATCCTTTCGCGCAGATAATACAAAACCAGCTCCTGAAACGCTTTGACATTGATATTTTCCTGTGTCAGCATTTCGCTTTTATTAGTCGGTTTCTTGGTTTCGACGATTACCCCAACGCTACTGTTTTCCTTACTTCCGTTATGAATTACTAAATCTGTGCGTCCTTTGGTATTGATAAAATGCGCAGGGTCGTAATAGGTTTTTCTTAAAAAGTAAGTGATCAAATTTTTGTGGTATTCTTCCGATTCCTTTTCGTTAACTCTGTCGAGCAGCTGGATAAGATTGGTTTTAAAAACCTCTATTTCGTTGCGATTGGGTTTTAATTTCAAAAAGGCTTTATTAAGTGCCTTGCGTGGTTTGAGCTGTTTTAGGGTCATTTTATGTCCAATTTGCATGGGAAGTTTAATTCTAAAAAGTGCCCAAAGTTAAAAATGATTTTGGATGGGAAGCAATTCCTGGCTTATTTAGAAAGATGTAGATTTCACCTCCCAAAACCAGAACCGTGGGCGGGGTCATTTCGAGAGATAACTCGAATTTTTTTAGCTTAATGAGGGTAATGTGGAGCGAAGCTGCCTGCCCCGACCATCGGGGACATCCTCGCCAAAGGCGGGATTGAGTGAAGCAAAATCCCGCCATTGCGGGGACATTTGGGAGGAGATTTCTCCCGTTAACACTGCGCTTCGCTGCGTGTTTTGGTCGAAATGACCCCGCCAAGGGGCTTATTGGGGGTAGGGGAATCGGGTGCTTCGCGCCCGATTCCCCTACCCTCGACCCGCTCCGACGGTGTCATTTCGATGCCGCAACTGCGGCAGGAGAAATCTATTCTTTTCAATATTAACTCTGCATTTTAATGATTTTATAAACCAATGCCTTATAATAGCGTATTAGCAGATTTGATGACAGCAGCTTAAATCTGATTTAAGCAGTCGTTGTCATCAAAGAAGTCTTTGTCAAAATCATAATGCTCGTCCTTCCAATCATCCATTTTAAATACCGCCGTCATTTCATTAATGATTCGGGCATATGGGAGTTAACACCTACGTAAATACATCATTACCAAAACTTGTTAGACCGGTGAAAAAAGCATTTTTCTCTAATCCAAATATTTTTTCTCTTTTCATTTCATAAAGTATGATGCTGGCCTGATGTGTTCAGTGGTTACTATTACTTTTCGTTTGTTTCAAGAAGCCAATTAAATACATTCAAGTGGCTTACTCCATTTCGGTTTTGCGTAAACGATTCTGTTGTGAGCAAATACTTAGGATAGTTGTCGTTGATTTTTTCTAATGCCCCAAACTCACGTTCTACAGTACTTTCAATTGTCATTTGCCATGCTACTTGGTAATATTCAATTTCACCTCTTTGATTTTTGCACACAAAATCCACTTCTGTGTTTCGGGCTGTTCCTGTCCAAACTTTGTTGCCTCTGCGCAATAGTTCCAAGTAAACAATATTTTCTAAAATGTGCCCCCTGTCTGTTATTCGCTCCTTACCAACCAAAATATTCAGTAAGCCAGCGTCCACCAAATAATATTTTTCTTGTGTTGCCAATTGTTTTTTGCCTTTCAAATCGAAGCGATTTACTTTGTAAAACACAAAGCTCTCTACCAAATACTCCAAATATTTTTCTACAGTAGCGTGATGTATGCTTTGTCCGTCTAGCTTGAGTGTTTTGGAAATATTGCTTGGCGACAGTGCGTTTCCAATATTAGAAGCCACAAATTTTACAATGTTAGCAAAAGCACGTTTATCGTTTATTTGGTGTCGTTGTGTTATGTCTTTTTCTATTATCGTGGTGTAAATTGCTTCCAAATATTCGTAAATTTTATCAAAACCGCTTTCTCTTAGTTCTACACCTTTGGGTAATGACGTTTCGTTTACGTAATCAAAAAATAGGGCTTCGTAATTGAGGTATTTGTTATTCGTGTCAATCTTTCGTGCCAATAAATATTCTTTAAATGAAAATGGCAAAATAGAAATCTCTATGTAACGACCGCTCAGCAAAGTTGCTAATTCGCTACTCAACAAAAAGGCATTTGACCCCGTAATGTAAATATCTGTATTTTCAGTCGCAAAAAGCCCATCCACTAATTTTTCAAAAAGTGGTATGTTTTGCACTTCGTCCAAAAAAACATAATTGATTTTGTCGGGTTGAATTTTTTTCTTTATCTCAAAGTAAATATCGCTCCACGTTTTGTTCAGGTAGTTTTCGGGTAATTCAAAATTATAAAACTGCATTTGTCGTTTACCAATGCCGTGTTTTAGCAAATACCCGCGGTAAAGTTCTAACAAAGTACTTTTGCCCGACCTACGCAAACCACTAACTACTTTTATGAGGTCTTTATCTTTGTACGACAGTAGTTTATCTATGTATTCCTTACGATTTATGTATTTATCCATGCAACAAAAATACTAAACAAATCATCAAAACATGTAAATTATGAAAGTTTTGATAATTATAGAGCTATCCTGCTTTTTTTTAATATTTCTCGATATTGTAAGTAGAATTTGATATTTATCGTATAAAAGGTTCGTTAGATTTCAGAGCTTGGCTTTTCTACCATTGGACACCACAGCTGCGTAAATACATCATTACCATTATTCTTTCTTTACTCTTTGCCAAAGGTACATTATTAAAATCGGCCAAAGTTAAAAATGATTTTGGAAGGAAAGCATCTTGTCTCTTTTTTAGAACCATGATGAATAAAGAGGTCTGTGAAAGTCACCCGGTGAATAACTTTAAGCCAACGCCCAACTGTACAAAAAGCGCGTTTCAGGTTTAGGCAGAATTCACGGTGTGACTAATGCATAAATGAACCTAAAGAGACGGGATTCTTTTTCGTTTTACTCCAACAAACTCACCCTCACCTTTTTCTTTTTCAGTTTGCTGTTGTTCAAAAGCTCAATCAATTCATCCGATTTTATAGCGGGCACAGCCACGAAAGCGCAATCCTGTTTTATTTCGATGGCTCCCAGTTCGTCCTTTTCAAGATTTCCCTGCTTAAAGAATAATCCGGCAATGTCGCCCTTGGAAATCTTATCCTTCTTGCCCCCCGAAACGAAAAGCGTTACCCATTTACTTTTGCCTGGCGCAGGCATGGCTTTAATTTCCTGCTCCTCCGAGCCTTTGATAAAATCGGGGAGATCTTCGTTTTCCCATTTCAAAACGTAGGCGGTGCCGTTGCTGTGCATCCGGGCGGTTCGTCCGTTGCGGTGTATAAATTCGTGCTCCTTTAGCGGAAGCTGATAATGGATGATGAAATCCATCTCGGGAACATCGATGCCCCGGGCAGCCAGATCGGTGGCGACCAATAAACGATGGGTGCCATTTCTGAATTTTATCAAAGCACGTTCGCGGTCTATTTGCTCGAGCCCGCCATAAAAACAAGCATGGGGGATGTCGTTTTCGCTGAGAAAATCGCTCACATATTGAATGGTATCTTTGAAATTACAAAAAACAATTCCGCTTGCATCACCAATATGTGCCAGCAATTTCACCAGGGTATTCAGCTTATCTTTTGACGGAGAAACAATGGTTTTAAGTTTGAGCAGTTTTGGCGCTTCATGCAGATAATCCAGCCTTTCGGCTTGTTTGATTCCCACAAAATAAGGTATTTCAATGTTTTGTGTGGCGGAGGTGAGAACCTTTTTTTCGACCGAGGGCAAGGCTGCAACAATTTCCATCATTTCTTTTTCAAAGCCCACTTCCAGCGATTTATCAAACTCGTCCAGCACCAAAGTTTTTATACTTTTCGCCGAAACGGTTTGTCGCCGCAGATGATCGGCAATCCTGCCCGGCGTTCCAATCAAAATAGCCGGCGGGTGCGCCAGTTCAATTTTATCCTTCGACCCTACCCTTCCACCATACACGGCATTGGTTTTGAATCCGCTGCCCATTTCACGACACACCTGCTCTATCTGGATGGCCAATTCGCGCGAAGGCACCAAAATCAAAACCTGGACTTCCTGGCAGTCATGATCGAGACCGGCAATAATGGGCAAGAGGAAAGCCAACGTTTTTCCCGTTCCGGTGGGCGATAAAAGCACTATTTCGGAATGCGCACGGATGACTTTGTGCGCATCCTGCTGCATTTGATTAAGTTCCCGGATTCCCAATTTATCCAATATGGCCTGCTGATCTTTGTTTCTATCTGTCATTTCGCAAAAATACCATTTATTATTCCCACAGTATTGGGATTATTTCTATGTTTACGTGTTTTTCTTAAAAGAATAAAGCGTCCGATTAAATTTGTATTTTTCTTAATTCTACAAGCCATTCTGAAAATACTTTACCCATGAAGCGGAATCCCCTGCCCCTCTCCTTTTACACACGCAGCGATGTGGTTCAGACTGCCAAAGACTTGCTGGGCAAATATCTGGTAACTGTTGTTGCTGGGCAAATTACCTCGGGGATGATTGTGGAAACGGAAGCTTATGCAGGTGCTATCGATAAGGCATCACATGCTTATGGCAATCGAAGGACGGCACGAACAGAATTGATGTTTCGCCAGGGAGGCATTGCCTACATCTATCTTTGCTACGGCATCCATTCACTTTTTAATGTGGTTACTAACGTTGAAGGCATACCTCACGCCGTACTCATCAGGGGAATAATTCCGATTGAAGGAATTGAGCTAATGCTGCATAGAAGCGGCAAGAAAAAGGCAGATTCAAAATTTGGAATTGGGCCGGGAAAGGTTTCTAAAATTTTAGGTTTACACTATTCGCATACCGGACTTTCGCTTACCAAAACACAAAGTGAGGGCTTTAACATTGAATGTTGGATAGAAAAATGTAAGCAAAGTTTTGATCCGCAATCGATTATGGCCACCCCAAGAATTGGCGTTGACTATGCCGGCGATCACGCACAGTGGCCTTATCGCTTTATGCTAAGACAATAAAAAAAACCCCAATCGAAAAAGATCGGGGTTTTTTTTGTAATAATTTTTTTACTACTAAACTGCGTCTGACAGTTCGCTGCCGGCTTTGAATTTAACAACTTTTTTAGCTGCTATCTTCAATTCCTGACCAGTTTGAGGATTGCGGCCTGTACGGGCTGCACGGGTGGCTACGCTAAACGAGCCAAATCCTACCAGAGCTACTCTGTCGCCTTTTCCTAATGCATCGGATGTTGTTTTTATGAATGCATCAAGTGCTTTTTTTGCATCTGCCTTGGTAAGGCCAGCTTCGGATGCCATGGCATCAATTAATTCTGCTTTGTTCATTTGTTAGAATTTTTTGGTTAACATTAATTTCGCTATCGGCGCAAATATAGGTCAAATCTCTTAACTGGCAAGGCTTACATGTTAAAAAGTCTTATAGATGTTAATAAATCACCTTGTTTTGTTAATAATCGGCGTTAAAAATTCTTAAATTCCTTCCATTCAGTTCATTTCGCCTATTTCACTTAGCTGACACGCCATCGTTCATCAATACAAAATCCATTCAAAAACTGCACTACTTCCATCCGTTTTTTTCCTGGCATTTGCAGTTCCAATATCTCAAGGTTGCCATCATGAGACCCAATGGAAAGGTATTTTTTTCCATTGGTGTGCATTGCTCCAGGTTTTAAGTTTGGGGAATTACCTCCAAGTTTTGCCCGATATATTTTCACACTATAAGTTTCGCCCTTTTCACTGATAAAAATTGTAAAAGCAGCAGGATAAGGGCTAAGCCCCCTAATTTTATTATACACTTCACGTGCTGGTTTTTTCCAATCCAAACGGCAATCTTCTTTATAAATTTTGGGTGCTATTTTATGTCCCTGCCCCTCCCCTGCCCTATCCGCTTGACGGCGCAAGGTATAATTATCAGTTTCGAGGGCGTGAAGGGTTTTTACCACCAGCTCAGCCCCCATTATCATAAGCCTGTCGTGTAATTCGCCCACAGTTTCGCTTTCGCTAATAGCAGTTTTTTCTTGAAAGATAATATCCCCTGTATCGATATCGTGTTTTAGAAAAAAGGTGGTAAGGCCGGTTTCTTTTTCGCCATTCATCACCGCATGATTGATGGGAGCCGCCCCCCGGTAATCGGGCAGTAACGAGGCGTGGAGATTGAAGGTGCCATATTCGGGCATAGCCCAGATTATTTCGGGCAGCATTCTAAAAGCTACCACCACCCCGATATTTGCATTTAAAGCCCTGAAATTTTCCACAAATTCCGGATCTTTCAAATTGTTGGGTTGGAGTACTTTTAGATGATGGGCTGCGGCTACTTTCTTCACCTCCGATTCCATCATTTTTTTTCCGCGACCTGCCGGCTTGTCTGGTGCGGTAATTACTCCGGCAATATCGAAACCCTGCTCAATCAGTACCGACAATGTTGTTGCGGCAAAGGCCGGTGTGCCCAGAAAAACAATGCGTAGTTCTCTTTTCATGATAATTAAAAAATATTGGGAAGTAGTGAATAATAATTATGCTTCCCGGTATTAACAACTATTGCCAAAGGTATTTATTCTTGCTAAAATCCAAAAAAAATACCTGTCCGGCATCCGAACAGGTATCTTCAAATATTTTGGTAAATATCATTTAGCTCTTCATACCCTGGGCATGAGCAATATATTTGTCGATGTCGCGTGCTTCCTGGCTTTTGGGAAAATCTTTTTTGATGCGGGTGTACATATCTACCGCCATAGCATAGTTTTCAAGTATTTCGTAAGTCCAGGCTGCTTTCATCAAGAAAACAGGAGCGGTAATTTCGTTGTTATCAAAATCAGCAGCTTTAAGATAATAGTCGGCTGCCTGCTTGGCTTCGTTCATTTCGATATAGGCATCGCCAATAGCACCGTAAGCCATGGGTTGCACAAAGCTATCTTCGCTATCAAAATTTTTCAAATAGTCGATTGCCGTTTCAAATTCCCCTTTTTTCAGGTAAATTATACCTGCGTAATAATGCGCCAGGTTAGCGGTTTTGGTGTATTTGTAATCATCGATGATATCGAGGAAACCGGGATAAATCCCATCTCCGTTCAAAGCCAGATCGAGTGAATCCATTTCAAAATAACTCTCGGCCATAAAAGCCTGCTTAGCCGCCTCGGTTTGCTGGGGTTTTAGGTAAAAACGCTGAAACCCAAAAAAGGCAAGGATAATAACCACCAAAACAGCAATGACTGTTAAAATGGGTTTCTGCTTGTCTTCGATAAATTGTTCGGTCTTGCTTAATGCCTCCTCAACAGCTTGAATGTTCTCTTCTGCTCTCGTGGTTTTTTTTGCCATAATTTTCTTCTAAAATTTTGAGGTGCAAAAGTATATTTTTTTTTGATTAACAAAAGATAGCGGATAATTTTTTTATTTTTGGTCGTTTCACTCAAAAGAAAAATCTTTGGTGATTTATTGAAATTGTATTTTAGAAATCAGATTAAACAACAAAAGGAATTATGAAAATGAGACATTTAATTATTACTACAGTTTTTATGCTGTTTGCCACTACATCGTGGGCGGGCTGGGAAATTACTTACCGGGTAAGTGGCGACCAGGGAAGCATCAGTTACGATGTAATGCTGATTGATGACAATTTAGTAAAATACGGCGGCGTGGATGGTGGCTTTATTTTGAATACCAAAACAAAAGCGTTCACCTTTCTTATCGATCAAAACAAAAGCTACTGGAGCGGCAGTATAAATGATTTCAGAAAGGAAATGAGCCTGGCATTAAAAACGGTGATGGACAGTCTGCTACAATCGATACCCGAGGCGCAGCGGGAGATGTACACCCAAATGCTGGGCAGCATGAGCCAAATTTACGATTCGCCCAGACGCGAGCAAATTGCCGAACTTAATATCGATATCAAAAACACAGGGCGTACCGAAAACATTGCAGGCTACGACTCACAGGAATACGAGGTGCGGGTAGATGACAAATTGCTCGAATCGATTTGGATAGCCTCAGGGCTGGATGTTAATGATGATCTAGATTCGCGACAGATCGCCGAAATGCTCAACGAAATCACACCCAATGTGGAAGGCGAAATATTTTATGAGTTCAGCGAGGACTATCTCCAATTGTGGGAAAAGGGCTTTCGTATGAAATCGACCGACCACGATGGCGAAATAATCGAAGTAATAAAGGTAGTGGAGCGCGAAATTGCAAGTGATGAATTGAGCATTCCAGCGGATTATTCTCAAATAACAATACAAGAATTGATGCAAGAGCAAATGGGTGGAGATACGAATGAGGGTGATAGTGATGATGGCTGGTAGCCGTTGATATGATAATTACGATTTATCAAGATTTAAAGATTTCTTTGCATAAATATTTTTTTTAGTTTAAAATGGCACAACAAACTCCACTGGCCGAAATCCTGCGTCCCAATATTCTGGATGATTACATCGGACAGGAACACCTTTTGGGAAAAGATGCGGTATTGCGGCGAAGCATTCAATCGGGTAACCTCCCCTCGATGATCTTGTGGGGTCCGCCCGGCGTGGGAAAAACAACCCTGGCACTGATTATCTCCAAAATATTAAATCGTCCTTTTTATACCCTGAGTGCTATCAACTCGGGCGTAAAAGACGTGCGAGAGGTAATTGGCCTTGCCAAAAATCAGGACAACGCCATCCTATTTATCGACGAAATACATCGTTTTAGCAAGTCGCAGCAGGATTCGTTGCTGGGAGCTGTCGAAACCGGCATAATCACACTTATCGGGGCAACTACCGAAAATCCTTCTTTCGAGGTCATTTCGCCCCTCTTGTCGCGCTGCCAGGTTTATATCCTAAAAGATCTCGGGAAGAATCACCTTTTGCTCATGGCTGGCAATGCCATCGGGTATTTAGAAAAATCGTTGGATAAAAAAATTACGCTCTCCGATGATGAAGCCCTGCTGCGCGTGTCGGGGGGCGATGCCCGAAAATTATTTAACGCCATCGACCTGGTTGTAAAATCACAGCAAAAAAGCCAGGACATCCAAATCACCAATGCTATGGTGCTTAGCACTATTCAGCAAAATATGGCTCTTTACGATAAGGCTGGCGAGCAGCACTACGATATTATTTCGGCTTTTATAAAATCGGTGCGCGGTAGCGATCCCAATGCTTCAGTTTATTGGCTTGCACGCATGATAGAGGGCGGCGAAGATCCGAAGTTTATCGCCCGCCGTCTGCTAATCCTGGCTAGCGAAGACATTGGCAATGCTAACCCTAACGCTTTGCTGCTGGCCAACGCCTGCTTCGATGCCATCAACAAAATCGGCTGGCCCGAAGGCCGGATCATCCTTTCGCAAACTGCGGTTTACCTCGCCACCTCGCCCAAGAGCAACGCCACCTACATGGCCATCGATGAGGCACTGGCTCTGGTGCGAAAAACCGGTAACCTCCCGGTTCCGCTGCATCTGCGTAATGCGCCCACCAAATTGATGAAAGATATCGGCTATGGCGATCAATACAAATATGCGCACAGCTATGCGAACAATTTTGCGGATCAGGAGTTTTTGCCTGACCAAATAAAAGGAACTGCTTTTTACAATCCAGGACAAAATGCCCGCGAAGCCGACACCCGAAAGTGGCTCAAAATCCGGTGGAAAGAAAAGTATAATTACTAATTGAGGATGCAGTCCACAGTGGGCAGTCTCCAGTTAGCAGTTTTTCAGTCCCAAAAAATAGAAAAGGTAAAAGTGAACTGGGATATTCAAATTAAGGGATTCAAATCGTATTTAAGGCTGGAGAAATCGTTGTCCGATAATTCTATCCAGGCCTACCTGCGTGATGTTGGCAAGCTGCGGCAGTTTATCGAGATGCAGCCCGGCCAGCCGCTTTCGCCCGAAAAAGTGCAGGCCGGAACACTAAACGACTTTATCGTGTGGATTCATGGCCTGGGCATGAGTGCCCACAGCCAGGCGAGAATAATTTCGGGAATCCGGGCTTTTTTTAAATATCTTCTGTTGGAAGACCTGATCGATTCCGACCCCAGCCAGTTGCTGGACTTGCCCCGCGCCGGGCGCAAGCTGCCCGACACCCTGAGTGCCGACGAAATCGAAAATATGATTGCTGCCATCGACCTGTCCAAGGCCGAGGGCGGACGAAATCGCGCCATTATCGAAACACTTTACGGCTGCGGCCTGCGTGTTTCGGAACTAACAAACCTAAAAATTTCGAACCTGCATTTCGACCTGGGCTTTTTAAAAATTACGGGCAAGGGAAACAAACAACGATGGGTTCCTATTGGCGGGCAAGCCATGAAGCAAATCGACAGTTATTTAAAACTTATTCGCCTTCATTTGGATATTAAAAAAGGAAATGAAGACTTTGTTTTTTTAAATCGCAACGGGGCTAAATTGAGCCGTGTGATGATTTTTTACATTATTAAAGACCTGGCAGAAAAAGCCGGAATACAAAAAACAATCAGCCCGCACACTTTGCGACATTCGTTTGCAACGCACCTGGTGGAAGGCGGTGCCGACCTAAGAGCCGTGCAGGATATGCTGGGGCACGAATCCATCACCACCACCGAAATTTATACCCACCTCGACCGGCACTACTTGCGCGAGACCATCGAGACTTACCATCCGCTGGCCAGGCGTTTATAGCTTTTCTATTTCTTCAATGCTCAATCCGGTAATTTCTACAATATCTTCTGTTTTAATATTCTTCCTTTTCATCGATTTTGCAATTATAAATCTTTCGTCTTCTCTAACTCTTAATTCGGCATCCATTTTCAAGTTCCAAATTCTGGTGGCCTCATTTCTTAAGTTTTTAAGGTGGGCTTTGTAATTGATTTGTTCGTCCTCGGATAGTTTATCAACCCTCAAAAGCTCTTTGGCCTGACTTATTCCTTTGGCCGTAAAATCTTCCTTTATCTCATTATTTTTAAAATAATAAATCCACTGGTCAAGGGTATTTTTAGCAACGTCGTCAAACTGATTTACCTTGATAACATAGTACTCAGGGAATATCTGCGATGGCTCGATCTTGCCTAACAATTCTTTTTGTTTTGCGGAGAGCAAAAGCTTGTCGGCTTTGTGAATCCCAAAAAAATCTGTCTTCCCGTGATAAATATAGTCAGCACCTTGCCCCAGGTCGAAATATACCACATTGATCGAAAAGACTTTTTTAATTTCTGAATAGTGTTCTCCAATAGTGATGTATTCGGTTAATACCTTGGAAGCACCGTAAGCCATACGGTGAAAATAATCATACTCGCTCTGATTTTGAATCTCGATGATGATCAACTCTTCTTTCGAGTTCTTAACCAGCATATCCACACGGTTGGATTTATCCTGATCAAACTGTCGGTTACTTTCGCTTTCTAAAATCGACTGTATCTCGATGTCCTCCTTCAACAATTCTGATAAAAATCCTTCCAAAACAGTATAACTTGCTTTGTTTCGCAACAGGCGTTTCATCGCCCAGTCGAACCGTATTAAATTTCTGTTAGCCATGATGATTTATTTTGTTCAAAAGTAATCATTATTAACACAACTTGGCAAAGCAATATTTTGAAATGCCAGATACATAATTGATAGAGTAAGCAAAAGTATTATCACACATTTGAACCCTTACTCCACCGGCAGCTGCCTTACAAAACCTTCTTCGAGAGAGATAAAGGTTTCGGTGGCTACAATTTCGGGAATCGACTGGATTTTTTCGATGATAATCATTTTTAAATGTTCGTTGTTGCGCGCCAGAATTTTGACCAACAGCGAGTATTTTCCGGTAATGTGATGGCACTCCACAATTTCGGGTATCTGCTCTATTTTCCTAAAAACTTCCTCGTGCGTGCTGGTAGCCGTAAGATTGACCTGAATGCCAATAAAAGCGCACGAGGAATAACCCATTGCTTTGTTTACAAGATTGACTTGCGAGCCGGCAATTACGCCAGCATCCTGCATTTTTTGCACCCGTTGATGAATGGCGGCACCGGTAACGCGGCATTGACGGGCAACTTCCAAATAGGGCATTCGGGCATCTTTGGTTAGCAACGAAAGAATACGCTTATCGAGGCTGTCGAGTTTGAAAGTGGCGATTGGCATAGATGTTATTTTTAATTTTGCTTATTAAAGTCAATGAATTTTTACTATCAATACTTAATGGCCTGCTATTCCAAGAGTTCACCCACCCCAATTCCTCCCAATGCTTTGTCTTTCCGAGAGACGACTCAAATTTTTTGAGCATAATGAGGTAATGTGGAGCGAAGTTGCCTGCCCCGACCATCGGGGACATCCTCGCCAAAGGCGGGATTGAGCGATGCGAAATCCCGCCCTTGCGGGGACATTGGGAATAGATTTCTCCCGGCAACACTTCGCTTCGCTCTGTGATTTGGTCGAAATGACATCGCCCACGAACTAATTAGGGGTAGGGGAATCGGGCACTTCGCGCCCGATTCCCCTACCCCTCTCCTCCCGCTCCAATGGTGTCGTTTCGATGCCGCAACGCGGCAGGAGAAATCTCCTAAAATACAAGCTTTTGCAAAAACATGTCATTGGTACGAAGTGAAGAATCTTATTTCAAATAATCCCAAAATTCTTTTTAATCTTAGTTTTCAATATTCACTCCCTGCTTACAGTTTGATATTTTTACAATCCAAAAAATTCATAGTATTTACATTTTTTAAATAATTGAGCAAATTTACTATCATATTTTAATAATCAGACAACCAATGCTATTTATTAGATAGGATTAGCATAATTTTGCTACTGATTTAATAATAACATTTATCATAAATATTTAAAACATTAGAATTATGAAATTCGATCCGGCAAGTAAAATTCAAGACCTGAAACAATTTGGCGAATATGGCGATGTAAACCCATCGGTATGCGATTCGGCCACCTTTACTTTTATGCAGGCCAAAACCATGCTCGATACCTTTCATGGCGAAGCCGAAGGTTGTTTCCTGTATTCGCGCCACTGGAATCCCAGCAACAAGTATCTGGCCGATGCCATGGCCGCAATGGAAGGCACCGAAGCCGCCTGGGTTACCGCCTCAGGCATGGGAGCCATTACCTCGGCCATCCTGCAACTTGTCAACGCGGGCGACCACATCATCACCAGCCGCACCACTTATGGCGGCACCTTTGCCTTTTTGAGCAACTACGTAAAGAAATTCAATATAGAAGTTAGCTTTCTCGATATCACTGACTTGAAAGCCGTTAAAGCGGCCATTAAGCCCAACACCAAAATCATCTATACAGAAGCTATGACCAATCCGCTATTGCAGATTTCGGATATTCCTTCTTTGGCCAAAATCGCCCACGAACACAAGATTAAGCTCATGGTGGATAATACTTTTACACCCATGATGATTAGTCCGGCCAAGCTGGGTGCTGATATTGTGGTGTATAGCTTGACAAAATTTGTGAATGGTAAAAACGACTGCGTGGCCGGTGCAATTTGCGGTACCGCTGATTATATTGCCTCGCTCATCGATGTTAACGATGGCACAGCCATGCTGCTGGGTCCGGTGCTTGACCCCTTCCGTTCGTCATCTATCCTCAAAAACCTGCACACCTTGCACATCCGTATGATGCAGCACAGCAGCAACGCGATGTATCTTGCCGAAAAATTAACGGAAGCCGGCATTCACGTAAACTATCCCGGATTGAAAGAACACCCTGGCCATGAGCTACTCAAAAGCCAGATGAACGAAAAATACGGCTTTGGCGGCATGTTATCCTTCGATGCTGGCACTGCCGAAAAAGCTGCCGAGGTGATGGAAATGATGGAAAATGAAAGCGTGGGCTACCTTGCGGTAAGTTTGGGATATTTCAAAACACTTTTTAGCAACTCTGGTAAGAGCACTTCATCGGAAGTTCCCGCAGAGCAACAAAAAGAAATGGGACTTTCGGAAGGGCTGGTACGTTTTTCGGTAGGCCTCGACAGCGAAATTGAACGCACTTTTGAGATTATGCTTAAGTGCCTTAAGGCATGTGGGCTCGTTAAGTAGGGTCTGCGGAAAAAGGCCTAACCTACTGGAGTATTATAAGTTAATCTATAATATTTGATTCCTTGTGCAAGGTTTGGGAAGGAATTTGTTCAAAATCCTTGCACCTAATATTTCGGTGCGCCCGCCTGAATGCTTTACGCGGGCAGGCTGCACCTTAATCCATATCATCGGATAAAATTCTACAAATGCCGATTTTTCATCAAGCATGCTCGCCCACCGGGCGGCAGATTACCGGTGCTCCGCACCTGAAAGATAAGCCACAGAGTGGCGACAATCTTTGTAGAAACATTGATTAAAATTGATACGGGAGGTGCAAAGCACCGAAATATTATCATTTTGAGTTTTTAAGCAAGCCCTAAGTAATCGCGTGTATTAATACACTTTAACAAAGAGCGCATTAAAAAAATCACCGGGCTTTAGCCCAAATCTGAAATTTCAGATTTGGGCTAAAGCCCGGGTTTTTTTTAACAAAACTGAAAAGGATAAACCTAACTGGTCTTTCCGGGTTTTAGCAAATCTCTTTTTTATCAACTCCGGCACATTCCCGGGGGAGACCCGCTAGCTTATTGCTCTCGAGGGTGTTTTAATTTTAGCTTTTAAATCGTTCAAAAGGGTGTATAATCCAAAGTAAGTACGATTGATGTAAAGACCATGCTTTGACCCTCGCGCCGTTTTTGAAGTTCTTACCGCTTTGTTTTTATAAATCTCATCGCTAAAACTATAAATCCGTTGGAAAAATTCCTCATCGCCAAAATCAAATTCCTTAAGCCGGAAGGGTTTTCCCAACAAGCCAATAATTTCTTTGAAAAGTGGGATGAACAAGTCTTTTTCGTTTTCTGAATCCTGCGTACTGATGAACTCGTTTTTATAAAACAAATCAACCATCTGCTCGTAGTCGTCAAACAAATTGGGATCGTATAATTTAAAATAGTTCGCGTAAAATTCCTCCGGGATCACTTTTACGCAGCCGAAATCGATAACTCCCATGGTGCCATCTGCCCTAAACAAGAAGTTGCCCGGGTGGGGATCGGCATGAACCATTTTTAATTCATGTACTTGAAAATCGTAAAAGTCCCAAAGTGTTTGTCCTATTTTGTTTCTAATTTCCTGCGAAGGGTTGGTTTCCAAAAATTCCTTCAGGTGCATCCCTTCCATCCAGTCCATGGTAATAATCCGATTGCTCGAAAACTCCTTATAGTATTTTGGAAAGTAAATATTTTCGATCTTTTTTTCGCAGGCTTCCGAAATCTCCATCGAGCGACTCAACTCCAGCTCATAGTTAGTTTCTTCAAGCAGCCGGTCTTTCACCTCATCCATATAAAGATTGAAATCTCCCTCGGATAGGTTCATAATTTTCATGGCCAGGGGTTTTACCATTCGCAGGTCAGAACCCACACTATCGGCCACGCCGGGGAATTGTATTTTTACGGCGAGATGCTTGCCATCGACAGTGGCACGATGCACTTGTCCAATGGATGCAGCATTAGCAGCTTTTTGGGTGAAAGTATCGAAAATCTGTTTGGGCGATTTGCCCAAAGTTTTTTCAAAAGTCTTGACCACCAACGGGTACGACAGCGGCGGCGCACTGTATTGCGACATAGCAAATCGTGATGAGTAAGCCCTGGGCAAAATATTTTTGTCCATGCTCATCATTTGCGCTGCTTTCAGGGCACTGCCTTTCAACTCGCTCAGCGAATTGTAAATATCGGTGGCGTTATCTTCGTGTAAACTTTCGCGGTTGCTGTCGCCGGTAAATGTTTTGCGGGCATAATATTTCATGTAGTTGCCCCCGATTTTCGCGCCGGTCTTCATAAACCTCGATGCGCGCTGTACCTTGGAGGTGGGTATGCTTATTTGTTCGTTCATCGTGCGTTTTGGATTATAAATTTTGCCATATCAATAAAAGAATCCAGCGGGCCTTCGCGCATCAGTTCCGATGAAAGTTTCACAGCTTTTTCGATGGCCGCATCAGTTTGTTCAAAATCTTTACTATCATCCTTAATCCAAAAATGCAGAACAAACAAAAACTGAATCCATAAAGCCTCATCATATTTATCGGAAAAGATAGGTCTTTTCTTCATTTCTTCATTTTCCAATCCTTCGATGATCAGTTCATTGATGTAAGCTTTAAACTCCTTGCGCACCTCCTTCAAAAAGCGGGGTTTAATTTCGTGCTTGTCGCGATTGGAATGGGTGGCCAAAATAAAACTCCGATTCTGCTTCATCACCTCGATTAGGGTATAATAGAAGGCAAGCAACTTTTCGTTTACCGAATAATCGGGATAGGCTTCATTTTTTTGAATCGTATCCACCGTGTTTGTAATTATGTCGCCCCACACCTCGCCTTCGAGCACCTCGAAAGAGGAAAACATTTTGTAAAAATCATCTTCAGTCCATTTGTTTTTCTTACAAAAAGCATACACGGAAGCCGGCCTTTCGCCATGGGTAAGATAATAATCCACGTAGGCGGCCATCGCCTTGCTTCGCATATCGTCAGGTTTTTTAGCTTTTGCCTGGTCTTTAATATCTTTTGTTGCCATTATTATTTATTATTATGTTTAAATATTTTATTCAAAACTTAAACAGCAATACTTTAAATAAGTTTAGATGATGATTGATAATATTTTGGATTGGCTGACAAATTGATGAAGGCGTTTTCTTCAGCAAAACATCAAAGATCATACATCGGACATCGAACATCATACATCGGACATCATACATCGGACATCAGTTGGAATTGCAACCCCTTCCCTGTATTCAGGGCTACGGAACAAATACTCCGAAAGCATTCAAGGGCTAACCTTTGCTTGTTTCTCCGGTTTTTCATCCATCAAAAAGAAGGCATCCATGAGCCGGGTGAAAGTATCACTAAAGCTATTGAAAGTGCGTATTATTAGTATAATCCATTCGCGCAATAGATCGAGCACAGGGCTTACAAAATTACTTATGGCCTTGATTGCTTCATGCCATGCACCAAAAAGTGCTAAGCAAACCCAAACCAGACCACGCCCAAAAACTGTTAAGACTTGCAATACAAGCACTAACCGCTTTTGGCTTGTGGCCACAGTTGGTTTGGGGATAATTAAATTCAAGGCTGAGGCTTTGCGCCCCTTTTTCATGGTTAAGGATTCCGGATGGTTTTTGAGGTAGTTTACCGGGAAATGATGGTTTGAATTGTTTTTGCCAAATTGTTTCATAGTTACATTTGATTTGTAAACCTCTTAGACTTTCACTTAGAAAACCTGTAAGATTTATATTATTAAAAATGATTAAGATTTATTATAAAATAATTCGCCAAGAGCGAGTAAAACTGTCAGGTTACTATTCGTAAACCAGTCAGGTTTTGCTTGCAAATTAAAACATAAAAACAGATACATAATACAGTTTATCAGTTATTTATGTTTATAATTTTTATCTTAACTTGCTTACTTAACTGCATAATTTTATCGGCTTAAGTAATTTTATTTTCTGATGACATTTCTTAACTAAAATTAATTTCCTTACTTAAGTACTTGCTTTTTTAGCTTAACTAATATTATCTTAGCGGCACTTTTTGTTCGGATGATTCGTGCCGGGCATTGTCGATAATCATTTTCTCTCAAATCACCACTAAGTTAATCACAGGCTCATGCTTGCAGAATTTTCGTTCTTACGTCATCCCCTCGAAAAGGTCATGCGCTATGGCAGGCTTCTGGTTCCGGGCATCGAGCGTATCGAAATTGTTTATTTCGATGGCGCAAGCAAGCAAGTGATTGCACGCAGCCTAAGTTCCGCGATGGATGCTGCGAACGGACTTTTGATGGATATTGAAGCACTTAAAGGTGAGATAGCACGACAGCGTAAAAAAATTAAACAGTTTACCTGGATTTCAAAAAAAGACCTGCCCTGGAATCCCATCCCATACGAAAATGTGAATAAGAGCATGTACGATGAGTTCGAGAGTATGATCCTTGTTGTGCCGCTCCAAAGTTCGGAGGCTGAATCCCTTCACGATTTGGTGTTTTTGTATTTTAATAATAACCTGAGCAATCTTAAAATTAATGCTTCCAAAGAGATTGGGGTAGAAATCAAGGATTTTGTGGGGAGTGCTTATGCCGCAAATATTAAGGCCATAGCCGAAGCCAGCCTGGACGACCTTTTGGTGTGGAACGACCTGGCTCCGGCCTTTTTGAATACCTCTCGTGAGCTGGAACTTCTGCGTAAGGAAAATGAAGAGCTGCGGAAAAAATACCACGAACGTCTCCTTGCCTCGGCTGAGCATCAGCTCAAGAAACTTGCCCATGAACATCAACGCACCTACAATTTTTCGCAGGGGGCACTCGAACGCATCAAAGCTTTTAGCGGCGAAAACCATCAATTGGAAAGTGCCATCCGTGCCGCCGTGCGCATTGCCAACAATTTTAGCCTCGATGCTTCATCGCAGCCAATCGAAATCAGCGAGTCCTTTCTTAATTTTAAAGAAATAAACGCACACGCCGATATGCACGATGCGCATCTGAATACAAAGCTGGAAAAGCCCTATAACTATTTGGAAGGCCTGGAGCAAATTGTGGCTGAGCTTTACAAAAACAATAAGCCCGTTACCGGAAAAAATGTAGCAGAAAAAATGGATCCACCGGTGCAGCCGCCTTCGATAACTATGTACCTCAACAGCCATCAGAAAGATATTTTGCAACTGTTTCGTTTTTATGAGGATAAGTGGCCGCTGCTTCGTTCGGCATTTAAGCCAACGGTAAATTTGCTCGAAAATTCCAAGATCCGGCCGCATCAAGTTTCCTGATTATTGATTTAAAAAAAAGCATTATGAAAAAAATACCCACAGATATCGAAGGCCAATTTGTGATAAATGGCGATGATCTGACAAAAAAGACCGGGCTGGAATGGATACAGTTTTTAAAGCTGCCGGCCGTTTATGAGGTAATCCGGCTCATGGATGGCGTAGCTCTTTTTTTGGAAGACCACCTGAAACGGCTCGAAAACTCCCTGCGATTGATGGACGTAAACAATACGCTTAATAGCGAACAGCTTGCGCAAAGTATCCATCGCTTGTCGATAGAAAATGAATTGCCTGTGGGAAATGTAAAAATTGTGTTTGCCTTGCCAGCTATGGCTCCATCAGAAAAGCCCGGGCAAATTCGTATGTTTTTTATTCCTCACCATTATCCCGACCGGGAAGCTTATGCCAAAGGTTATCGGCTGCAAACGATTGTTTTGGAACGTCCTGAACCGAACGCCAAAAGTGTAAATCCATCACTAAATAAAACCGCCGCTGCGCTAAAATCAAAAACAGGAATTGATGAGGCCTTGCTTGTTACGCACGAAGGCCTGGTGAGTGAAGGCAGCAAATCGAATATCTTTTTTGTTCGCGATGAGCAAGTGCTGACACCCCCACGCCAGATGGTGCTTCCCGGCATTACCCGCCAAAAAGTGATAGCAATATGCCGGGCTATGGAAATCGAATGGATAGAAACAAAAATACCCCTGAATGAAATCTCACAGATGTCGGGAGCCTTTATTAGCGGAACCTCGCCAAAGGTAATGCCCGTGCGCAGCATCGATGATCACAAACTTAATCCAGCCCATCCGCTTATCCTTAAAATAATGGCTGAGTACGATCGGATTATTGATGATTACATCCAAAAACATCCCGGAAACAAAGCCTGATCTTAACTCTCGATCCGCCCCATGGTTCCCGAGATAATGTTTACCTCAAAGGTGTCTTCGGGTTTGGGGTCTTCGGCGTTTTTATCGTAATACATCAAACGCAGGATGGTGTTGCCCGCGCCTTTTGTTTTAAACGAAAAAGTATAGCTTCCCTGCTCAAGACCGGTTTCGGCAGCGGTTTTAACCACAGGTTCGCCCTGTGATTCCAGCAACCCGGTATTCAAACCCACGGTTTTCCATACAAAGCCGGCCTCAGGGTCGCCGGGTAACTGCACCTGAAAGACCGAACCAATCGAATACTCAAACGTGGCTCCATCGTCCTCCCGGTTTATCATATCGCCGGTGCATGAAGTAAGGAGGAACAAACTTAATGTTAGCCAAATTAGGGGTGTAAATACTTGTTTCATAATTTCGATATTAAATTTTATGATGCGAAATTATTAAATTATTTGGATAGCTCCCCGATAAAATCCACGCTCGCTTTGCATTCTTAGTTTAGCGACTTAAGCTTATTTTTGCAGTGTTTCATTTTAGGATATGATTTTGTAAAACAAATGAGAAAAGCCACGATTGAAAAAATAGCTAAACTCGACCTGAAAAAATATGCGCATCACCTGGAAACATTGCACAAGTGCACAATGTGCCCGCATCGCTGTGGTGCCGATCGTTTTTCGACAAAGTTGGGCTTTTGCAAAACAGGGGTCGGTTTTTACATTTCTTCCATCTGTGTCCACCATGGCGAGGAGCCGCCCATCAGTGGCAGCAATGGGATTTGTAATGTTTTTTTCGGGCATTGCAATCTGCAATGTGTGTATTGCCAAAATCACCAGATCAGCGATAACAGCCAGCCCCGTGCTGCCCGCAATTGGGAGCTAAAAGATGTGCTGCACGAAATTGTCCGCTGCCTCGATGCAGGATGCCAGAGTCTGGGTTTTGTTTCGCCCTCGCATTTTGTACCACAAATCAAAATTATCATTCAGGCACTCCACGATTTGGATTATCATCCCACCATCGTTTACAACACCAATGGCTACGATAATGTGGAAACGCTTCGGGACTTGGAAAGCCTGGTTGACGTTTATCTACCCGATTTCAAATATATGGATGCCCGCCTGGGTCGCCGTTATTCCGGCGTTGCCAATTATCCGAAAATTGCACAGCTTTCGTTGCGAGAAATGTACCGGCAGAAAGGCAGTTCGCTGCTCACCGATGCAGAAGGCCTGGCTGAGCGAGGATTGCTGATACGCCATTTGGTATTGCCGGGCTTGATCGAAAACAGCAAGGAAGTTTTGCGCTTCCTCGCCGAAGAAATTTCTACTTCGGTGCATATTTCGCTGATGTCGCAGTACCATCCTACATTTTTGGTTAGCAACGAGCCTCCACTCAATCGCAGCTTGCGTCAGGAAGAATATTTTGAAGTGGTGGACGATTTTTATCGTTTGGGCTTTCGCAATGGCTTTGTGCAGGATTTGGAGAGCTATCAGAATTATCGCCCTGATTTTGATCGGGCGCATCCCTTCGAGGAATGAAAAGGGTTTGTCTTAAAATAACAGTTAGAAAAATGTAAGATTTTAGATTTACGATTTCAGATTTAAGATGTAGGTGATGTTCAATAAAATCTAAAATCTTCGATCGTCCCGAAAAGTCAAAAAATGAAATTTTTGTTTCTTTTCGAGGATGTTCCGAATCCAGGATTCGTAAATCCTTGACACAAGCATAGCTCGGCATTAATCTTAAATCAAAAAAAGTCGACTTTATGGACAGACACTAATTATCGAGATAAAACTTCCGGGTCTTACGATAATCGGTGGTTTGTATTTGCAGAAAATATATTCCTGAACGATTCCCGACTTCCATGCTAAAACTTTCTTCCCCTGCATTGATCCGGTGTGTGCGCTGTTTTAGCAAGCTGCCTTTTTGATCGTATAAAGTCAGCTTCGCCTTGCAGGCAGTTTTTGATTTGATCCTGATGTCGATAGCCCCGGAACCGGGTATTTGCGCAATGCTAAAATCAAATCCTGCAAAAGGTATTTCATCTACACCCACATTGCCCACAGCGATTCTAACATAAGCAGTATCAGCTAAAAATTGGTTTTCTGTATTTTTTAGGATGTATGTGAGGCTATCCACACCTACATAGTTTTCAGCTGGTAGGTAGTTTATGAATACTCCATCCCAGGCTGCTTGTCCGTGCCAGGGGTCAACAATTATGGACAGCTCTGCTATAACATCCTCCGGAATAAAATCGTTGGCCAGGCAGTCAATCTGTAGCTGCGTATTAATTTGTGTTACCATGTCATCGTTCATGGCTGTTGGTGTAATTTGCTCGTTGAATCGCTGACTAAATTCCTGATGGAAAAGATTGGCCAGGTTGAAGTTGTGAATGATCAGCGTGTTTTCATCGTTCACCGATTCGGCCGATGCCGACCAGTTGTGCGACCCGGTAATCAGAACCGGATTTGCGCTGCCTGGATTAAAATCAGCTATCATATATTTGTGATGAAACACCGGACCATCAGGCCAGGAGGTGCCATCAGGATTTGCATAATCGCGTACCGCAACGCCATTGTCTTTTAACATTTGATATTCGCTTCCCGAATATTCTACGTAATCGATGATTCCACGGATTTCCACGCCGGACTGATGTGCGTTTAATATCGCATTCCCCAAAGTGTTTTCGGTAAAAACCATTATACCAAACTCGATTGTTTCTGAGGCTTGATCGATCACTGCGGCAATTTGTGATGTCGTACCATCGGAGGGCGAAAAATAAAGTTGCACCGGAATATTGTCGATCAAAAAGCGGTGTGGCGTATTGTTGGTTTTTTCGGCACCAAAGCGGGCGTTGGCTTCGTTGTAGATGTTTCCCTGTGCTCCCCACATTTCTTCAAATTCGAGGGTGTAAGCGCGCGCCAGCGATTGATCCTGGATACAAATCATATTATTATAATCCCAGCCCAAATTGTTTTCGGTATGATTGAGCGAGCCGGTCATTACCCAGCAATCCATTTCATTTTCTTTATCTATAATCAAAAACTTGTTGTGCATAATCGCATCGGTATTACCGTGCAATACCGGGATATTATCGTTCAAGCCATCCAGGGCGGGGTTGTTGCCAATGTCATCGGTGATGTATCTTACCTGCACGCCCCGGCTGTATGCATCGTTGATGGCTGCTACAATGGGCTCTGATTCCTGCTCGTACATGGTGATGTCGAGACTTTGTTGCGCCATTTCAATAAAGCTAATCACCGAATCGGCGATATTGGGAGACCATTCGGCAGGCTCAATTATGGCTAACGTTTCATCCACTTTGTGATTGAAGAGCACTTTGATGGCTCCGCTCGAATTGGATACCGTAGCGTAAGGCATAAGGTAGTTGGCGGTGGTGTCAGAATCGGCAACCGAAAACGGCCGGACATAATAAACCTGGCCGGGATCGAGGCCAGCGATTGCTATTTGATGATTGATGCCAGTGCCGGCGATCGACATAAGGCCAAGCTCAAGCTCGGGTGTTAGGCCATAATATAGTTCGGTTGTAGCTTCAATGTTGGTTTCCCAATTAAGGGTGAAGCTATTTTTTGTTAGATTCTCTTGTTCGGGTTCCGAGGTAAAATAAATGGGTTCGAGAATCTGAATATCATCCGCATCGCGGGCTTCGATTTTATAATTATCGAACGAGTAAAACACAGGGCCGGTTACGGCATAGCGAATGCCCTGATCGGGTATAAAAACAATGCCCATGTCGTCCACGCGGCAGGGGCCGGAGCCATCGTTGAGTTCCCACTCGCCAAAGCCCAGATTAGTATTGGTGCAAACAGCCTCGCTTACTTGTACCAGCACGCCTTCCCAGGATTCATCGTTTACATCCCAGGTACCCAGCAATTCGGGTTCAAATAATGGATTCCCGCTGGATAACAGCTCCAAACTGCTTACGTTTTTTATCTCCGTTAAGCCGAAATACTCGCTTACTTCGCCGGTAATTTCAACAAGATCGCCACGGTTAACGTTAGCACTGCCATAAACATAGATCCCGGTCCACTCGCCCTGACCGTCCTGGATACAATAACCCGTACTGAAAACTGATGTAACAATTCCGCTTGTGGTAACAATTTGTCCCTCGTAGGGTGAGGCTTCCTGCTGACCCTGGATTTGATAAATAGTAAGCGTTTCTTGCGCTGTGCCGGCCATACAGCTTATAAAAACCAGCATGATAATGTATAAATATTTCATGATTTGTTAATTTTAATGCAAAGATAATTCTTCTATCCGTGCAAAAGATTTGTTTATTTTGCCGAATTGAAGTAAAATCAAAAAATGTTTAACCCTATAATTTACGATGAACCGCTGTTTAGGCCGCCCAGCGAGGCGCGTTCGTTGATATTGCAAATTACCATCGGTTGTTCGTGGAACCGCTGCGCTTTTTGTGAGATGTACACCACAAAGCAATTTCGGGCAAAACCTCTCGAAAAAGTTTTTGAGGAAATTGCGCAGACTGCCCGCTATTTTCCTGATACCCGTAAAGTCTTTCTGGCCGATGGCAATGCCATGGTTTTGCCGATGGATAAGCTGCTGGCGATACTCGAACATCTCCACAAGCACTTTCCAAAACTAAGCCGGATATCGGCTTATGCCATAGCAAAGGATTTTAAAAATAAAAGTCTGGCCGAACTTGAAAAATTGCACAAGGCAGGCTTGAAGTTGATTTATGTTGGCCTCGAATCGGGCGATGATGAAGTGCTGGCCATGATTAACAAGGGCGAAACCGCAGCAAGCAGCATCGAGGCCTTAACTAAAGTCCATCAGGCCGGGATTAAAAGTTCGGTGATGATCATCAATGGTTTGGGTGGCCAAAAATACATGAAGCAACATGCCATCAATTCTGCCAGGCTGGTCAATGCTATTCAACCAGCATTTCTTTCTACTTTGGTTTTGAGTTTTCCTTACGGGGTCGATCATTTCAAAGCAAAATTTCAAGGCGATTTTCAGGAATTAAATATTATGGAATTGCTAATAGAACAGGAAATTTTCGTGGAGCATTTGTCGCTAAACGAAACCGTGTTTCGCAGCGATCACGCCTCCAATTATTTGGTATTGAAAGGCATCCTAAACAGAGATAAAGAATCCTTGCTCAGCATGCTCAAAAATGCCATCCAAAAACCCCATATTGCAGGGCTGCGTGCCGAATGGCAACGGGGATTATAATCATTTACAAAACTTATCGTTATCTTGCGTGTTTTTTAATCACACATAAAAATTTTAAAATTTAATCTATTGAAATTTACAGATTTTCAATTTCATGATGAGATCATGGACGGGATCGATGCCATAGGCTACGAGAAACCCACACCGGTTCAGGAGCAGGCCATTCCGGCCATCATGGACAACAGGGATATGATTGCTTGTGCGCAAACAGGTACCGGCAAAACCGCCGCTTATGTTCTTCCCTTGCTGCATAAAGTACTTTCATCGCACGAGAGCAGCAACAAAATTAAAGCACTTATTATTTCGCCCACCCGCGAGCTTGCCATCCAGATTGACCAGCAGTTGGAGGGCTTTTCTTATTTTGCGGGCGTGAGTTCGGTGGCTGTTTATGGTGGTGGAACCGGCACGGCTTTCGATCAGGAACGACGTGCTATTCGCGAAGGAGCCGACGTGATTGTAGCTACCCCGGGACGACTCATCTCGCACTTGAACATGGGTTACGTAAATTTGGATAAGTTGGAAACGCTGATTCTGGATGAGGCTGACCGGATGCTCGACATGGGCTTTTTTGATGATATTCAAAAAATCATCAGCTTTTGTCCCAAACAAAGGCAAACCCTGATGTTTTCGGCTACAATGCCTGCCGACATCCGTAAGCTGGCGCACAAGGTGATGAACAATCCGGTGGAGATTAACCTCGCGGTTTCAAAGCCTGCCGAGAATGTTTTACAGGGGGCCTACCTTGTTTATGACAATCAAAAAAATAAACTCATCAGCAAGCTGATAAAAGGGAAGGAAGACCTGAAGTCGATCCTGATTTTTTCGGCTACCAAAGCCAGCGTTAAAGATCTGGAACACGACCTGAAGCGGATGAAAATGAATGTTAAAGCCATCCACTCCGATTTGGATCAGAGCGTGCGCAAGGAAGTCTTGCAGGAGTTCAAAAATCGGGACATCCAGATATTGGTGGCCACCGACATCGTTGCACGGGGCATCGACATCGACAACATCAGCCTGGTTATCAATTATAATGTCCCGCAGGATGCCGAAGATTATGTGCATCGTGTTGGACGGACGGCAAGAGCCGAAAAAACCGGTGTGGCCATTACCTTTATCAACCAGAAAGAGGTGCGGAGTTTTCAGCGTATCGAAAGTTTTATTGGCAATCCAATTCAAAAAATTCCCTTGCCCGAAGAACTTGGCGAGGGGCCGGGCTATGAAGTGAAGCCACGAACGGGTGGAAAAAATTTTAAGAAACCGGGTAAATTTCGTAGTAGCCGAAAACCGCAACGTTAGAGCAGTCCAGTGTTTGCCTGACAAAAAATCCATATTGCAGCCTTCGTGCAAAAATGGGTAGTTTTGCACGATTTTTTAAAATTATTATATAAGTAAATGAGCGTACCTATCAAAGAGTTGAGTTACGAGGAAATCAATGAAATCCTCAAAGCAAAGGATCACCGTGTGCTTTTCAGGAAAACCAACATCATCCCCGATGATGAGGATCTTTTTCAGGAACTGACCAAATATGTGGATTACGAAGCTATTCCTCACAAGTCGGTGCTGGGCATCGATATTTATCAATACAGCACTGGCTATGGCACGCTGGAGCAAAGCCTGATTCCCTTCCTTTTTCGGCGGTTTATGGAAACGGCCATCGAGCAGTGTTTTGTTAATCATCGCTACATTTTTCAGAAATACGATGCCAAACGCATCAAAGACCATTTCATCAGCACCGGTGATGGCGGTTTTTTTATTTTTGATACTCCGCTGCATTCGATGCTTTTTGCCATCAATTTTGCCATCGTGCTGCGCGTTTACAATGCCTTCCATTTTTATCCCAAGCTGCGCCGCATCATCGGGAGCATCAACCTGAGGTATGCCATCACCCACGATAATATCTACAAGTTTGGCGATAATTATTTTGGCCGGGCTATCATCAACTGTGCCCGGATTTTGCAGCGCGATAACCTGAACCGTTGCCTTTTCGACCAAAATGTTAACAAATGGTTTCTGGTAAATATCGGCGGTATCGAAAACCTTCAGGTAATAACCATGACCGAAATATCGAATATCGAAGAGTTTTTGAACGATTACGATTGCAGCATCCTCGACGATTACCCCGATGAGGTATTTGGGATTATCGAAAAACGAACGTATGGAATTATCAACTCTGATATTTTGAAAATCGGATTTATCAAATCCAAATATACCGAGCTGAATATTTACCTCCTGCACCTGCAGGTAGCGCTTAAACTGGTAAACGATGACGACCCCGAGCAAACCAAAGTTTTTACCATTAGCCTGGGCAATTTGAATACATCGGGAATTTAGATCTGAGATATTTAATACTTAAGATTTTATTTGTATTAAGATTTGTGCTTAGTTAGTTTGGTAAAAATACTTACGATCAAAACTTTATAAATCATGGATTTACAGATAAAAGACCAACTTTTTTTGGTGGGTGGTGCCACCGCCGGATTTGGCAATGCCACGGCTCGTGCATTGATTGCCGAAGGAGCTAAAGTAATTGCCGTTGCTCGCAACGCTGAAAATCTATCCGCTTTTCAGGCCGAGTTCCCCGATCAGATCGAAGCTATCAACGGCGATATTACCGAGGGTGATATTATTAGCGAAATCGTGCGTTTGATTGGAGAACGCAGGCTTAGCGGCATATTCGTTAATGCCGGTGGCCCGCCGGCAAAGGCAGCCCTGGATACCACGATGGAAGATTGGGATTTGGCCTGGTTTACCGTGGCGCGATGGAAAATTGATTTGGTCATGCGATTGATGCCAAAGCTACGTGCCCAAAAATACGGGCGTATCGTTTTTGTGGAAAGTGTTTCGGTAAAGCAGCCCATCGCACATCTGGTGCTGAGTAATGCCATGCGCCTGGCTGTGGTAGGTTTTGCAAAGACGCTCGCGCAGGAAGTAGGGCAGGAAGGAATAACCGTTAATGTGATGGCTCCCGGCTACCACAATACCCAGGCCGTGAAGCGTGTGCTGCAAAAGCAAAGCGAAGCTACTGAAAAAACCTACGAAGAAATCCAGGCTCGAATCGAAAAAAATATCCCGGTGGCTCGCATGGGTCAGCCCGAGGAGTTTGCCTCACTGGCCGCATGGTTGCTCTCGCCACAGTCGGCCTATATCACCGGCCAAACCATTAGCGTTGACGGCGGAGTGATGGCTGGAGTTTTTGGATAAAGCCTGCTTTTGTTGTATCTTTGGCATTCTAAATAAAACATTTACACCATGGAAGACAATACTTTAAACGAACCTGTTGGAACCTATCCAAAACCCGTAAACTTCGACCAGGTATGGTTGATGTTTCAGGAAAACAAAGAGCAGATGAAAGAAACCGATAAACAAATAAAGGAAACTAATGAGCAAATGAAGGAAACGGATATGAAAATTAAGGAATTATCCAGGCTGTTTACTTCGCAATGGGGCAAGTTGGTGGAGTCATTGGTGGAAGGCGATATAATAAAGTTGCTAAAAGAACGTGGGATTGAAGTAGAGCAAACCTTGCAAAGAGTAAGAGGCAACAAGGATGGAGAAAATTATGAATATGATATCATAGCAGTTAATGGCAGTGAGATGGTAATAGTAGAAGTAAAAACCACGCTCCGGGTGGATGATGTAACCGATTTTCACGAAAAACTATGGAAGGCCAAACGCTATTTGCCTGATTACAAAAACAAGAAAATTTATGGAGGCGTAGCTTTTATTACCTCCGAAGGTGCCAGCGACCGGATGGCTGAGAAATTGGGCTTCTTTGTAATCCGAGCCACCGGCAACAGCTCTTCAATTATTAATAAAGTGGATTTTCAACCTAAGGCATTCTGAACCCGCTATTCGGTTTCTTTCGCGGTTTTTTTTGCTTTTAATTCTTTCGCTTTGACATCCCAGAAAAAGAATATTTTGCCGGGCAAAATAACGTTGAGTAAATTCTTTCCCATCAGGCCTAACTTCACTCCGCAGGCTAAACATCCAAGGATTAGTAAAAGTATTACCAATTTATTATCGATGGTCAGGCCATTTAATATGACGAGTACCGAAGCAATGCCGGATAAAATCGTGATGACTCCGCTCAATACAAGTTTTTTAATCAGCATGGGCGTGTTAAAGGTTTTAAAACGCGTGTAGCCGTCAATCATTCCCGACATTAATGCAACAATCATAAATACGGGCAAAGTAACAATCATCACCGTATTTACAATACTCAGTTCATCAGAATAAAAACCCGGAAATAAAGCCATGATAAGAAATAACAAGGGTATGGCACCCACGAAGGTTTGCGAAAAATGGATGGCGATGGGATGGAGGTCGAGGTTTAAAATCAGTAACCTGTTCTGTGATACTTTTTCGCGGTAGGGTTCAAATACTTTGCGGGGCAATCCACAAGCGGGGCACACATCGCCCAGTTTGTCAGCGTCCATCACATAGCCGCACGGACGGCATCTTACCAATTCAGCCATAATTTATTGTTTTATTTTCTATATTAATTTGATGCAAAAATATACTTTAATGCGATGTTGATAATACTTTGTTGCTAAATAGCAAGCCTAACTTTATTTGTATTTTTTTTAGAATCAAATTCACTATATCATTCAAAATTAAATTTTCAATTTCAATTTTGAGGTCAGCACGTTCATAAGAAGTTTTGAAATAATTATAATCAGCTTTAATATCTTTTAAGTATCTTTTTTTAAGTGATTCATCCATTTCTTCTTCCACAGGATTTGAATCTTTATCATAAAATGTTAATCTTTCCACTATATTTTCAAAAGCATCCTTAATATGAATTGACAATAAATCCTTATTTACTTTGTGTCTATTATAAACCTGGAGGTATGAAAATTTTAAGCCTGAGGGTGTTCCGGAAATAACAGAATTTTGAGATTTAGAAAGTATGTAATCCAAAACCACGCTCCCCTTTTTTCTGTATCCATTCAATGAAAAACATTCATCTTGTATTCTTTCAATCGGCTTCTGATAGTATTTCTGTATTTCCTCATCTAAGTCAAAAAAGGAAATGCCCAATTTGTCCGAAAGCATTTTTCCTATCGTTGTCTTTCCAACACAACTAACTCCAACTATATATATAATCATGATTTAGATTTCGATTTTAAACTTTTGTAATAAAAACCGACCCTTGATTTGCGGTAATAATTGATAAACTGTACGCATTCATTTTTAGTCTAATGATTTCTTGGTTTTCATCTAAAGCCCTTCCACCAACTCACCAAAAAAGGCTGCCCAGTTTACATCACCGGATTTTTTTCCCATGCGCACGATTATCACGTTTTTTGCAAGGTCGATATAAATGTATTGCCCCAACACTCCTTTGGCAAAAGCGGCTCCCGAAGGCAAAACCCGCCACTGGTAAGTGTAGGGATAGCCCTGCGAATCGCGGGAATCGTTGATGATGCTCAGTGATTTTTCCACCCATGCTTCGGGCACCACCTGTTGCCCCTGCCATTGGCCATGGTTCAGGTACAGGCTGCCCAGCTTGGCAAAGTCGCGTGCCCGTGCATTAAGGCAGCAGAAGGCCTTGATTTGATTTCCCGCTTTGCTGTCTATGCTCCAGGTGGCCTCGTACTCCATGCCCAGGGGCTGCCATATTTTTTCGGCGAGGTAGTCGTTGAGCTGCCGCCCCGTGCTTCGCTCCAGAATCATGGCCAGCAAAAGGGTGTTCACGCTGGTGTACTCATAGTTTTGGTCGGGCGGACTCTCGATTTTTAGATTCTTCAAATAATCCTGCAAATGGCGGCCGTAATAGAATTTAGCCATGTCGGCAAAGGGGTTTGCGTAGCCTTCGTTGAAACGAATGCCCGAGCGCATGTTGAGTAAGTCAGCAATAGTAATGGAGGCAAAAGCAGGGTCGTTATCCAGAAGCTCCGGGATAAAATCGGTGATGGGCTGGCTGGCCGAGCGAAGGTAGCCCTCCTGGATGGCGATGCCGGTAAGTGCCGATACAAAAACCTTGGAGACCGAAAAGGAGGGAATGACGGAGCTTTCGTTGTAGCCATCAAAATAGTTTTCATAAACGATGCTGTCATTTTTTATGACCAGAAAAGCCAGCGTTTTATTTTGTTCTAAAAACTCGGACAGGCTTTCGGTTTTTGATTCCTGCTGATAAGCATCGGGCAAAGGAATATCTGATTTTGGATTTGATTCGCTGTAATGAAAGGATTCCGGAGCTTTGTTCACCGGCACGGAAGCAAATTTTTTATAATCGTTGGCATCGGCAAAATTCCAATAAAAAAAACGTCCTACATGGCACGAATGGAGGCTAACGGTGGCTGCAAAAATCAAGTAAAAATGCCACGAATGCACGAATGAATATTTATGGGACTTAGATATTCGCATGGTTGTAAAACTGTTTGATGAAATGGCGAAGTAAACCTGCCTTATGGTCGGATTGTTGGAATGTCATGCCTTGCCTGCTAATAATTCATCAACTCAGCTTTGGCACTTTCAAAATCTTCCAGCATTTCCTTAATGATTTCGGCAGCGGGTTTTATATCATCGATAAGTGCCGATACCTGGCCTATCTCCAGCTCTCCTTCATCAGCGTTGCCCTCGAACATGCCCAGCTTGGCGCGGCCACGTCCCAGCAGCGTAATCAAATCTTCGCGTGTGGCTCCTCTGCTTTCCATCTCCAGCACCTGGCTTAGGAACTTGTTTTTTATCAGACGCACGGGTACTATGTTTTTTAGTGTCAACATCGTATCGCCATCTTTGGCTTCCACAATTTTTTGCTTAAAAACTGCGTGACCCGACGATTCAGCCGAAGCAGCAAAACGGCTGCCTACCTGTACACCATCAGCTCCCAGTATCATCGCCGCCAGCATTTGTCGGCCTGTGCCAATGCCACCGGCGGCAATTAGCGGTAGATCCACGGTTTTACGAATCAGTGGGATAAGATTCATGGTGGTGGTTTCCTCGATGCCGTTGTGCCCGCCAGCCTCGAAACCCTCGGCCACGATAGCATCCACGCCGGCATCCTGCGCCTTGAGCGCAAATTTGCTGTTGGCCACCACATGTACCACCGTGATGCCATGCTCCTTGAAAAGCGCGGTGTATTTTTTGGGATTCCCCGCCGACGAGAAAACGATCTTCACCTTTTCGCGCAGCACAATCTCGATAATCTCGTCCATCTGCGGATAGAGCAGGGGCAGGTTTACGCCCCAGGGCTTCTGACTTGCCGCTTGCATCTGTTTAACGTGATGCTCGAAAATATCGGGGTACATCGAGCCTGCACCAAGCAGTCCCAGACCTCCGGCATTCGACACTGCCGAAGCCAGTTTCCAGCCCGAGCACCAAATCATGCCCGCCTGAATAATGGGATATTGGATATTGAATAATTCTGTGATCTTTGTTTTCATAAGGAAAAAAGTTAATGGTTATTTGTTCTGAAACATTAGAGACGCGCAAATTGCGCGTCTGTACAAATATTCCGCTTGTTAATCGTTGTTCGTTAATCTTTCATTATTCAATATTCAAAATTGGATATTCAGTCCCGCACGTGCGGGATTCAATCTTCATTATTCGATATTCAATATTCATTATTTGATATTTGATATTCGGTATTCGATAGATACACATTTTGTACAGACGCGATGTTTTATATTAGAGACGCGATGTGTGTTTAGTACAGACTTGTGGCGTGTTTTTGTACAGACGCGATGCATCGCGTCTCTACCCATCATTCCACCAATTCCATCTCATCCACCAAATGACCTGCACCGGCAAATTTATCTACTATAAACAGAAAATAGCGGATGTCGAGCATGATGTTGCGACACTGGTCGGGGTCGTACATCAGGTCGCTCATGGTGCCTTCCCAGCAGCGGTCGAAGTTGAGGCCGATAAGCTGGCCATCGGCGTTCAGGACAGGACTGCCCGAATTGCCACCCGTGGTGTGATTGGTTGCGATAAAACAAACAGGCATTTTTTCTTCCATGCCATAACGGCCATAATCCTTATCCTGATAAAGCGACTTTAACTTATCCTCTACCACATAATCGTAAATGTTGGGGTCTTCTTTTTCCATGATGCCTTCCAGGGTAGTTTGGTATTGAAAATACACCGCATCGCGGGGATAGTAAGGTTTTACCTTGCCATAAGCCACGCGCAGCGTGGAATTGGCATCCGGATAAAATCGCTGGTCGGGCTGAAACTCCATTTGTGCCTTCATGTAAATGCGCATCATGCTGTCGATTTGTGCATCCAGCTTGGTGATAACCGGCATAGTGTGTTCGCGATAAAAATCCATAAATCCTGTAGCCATTTGAAATGCCGGGTCTTTTAGCAGCTTCTTGTATTTTTTTGACTTGTAATTTTCGAAAAAATCCATGTAGGATTTTTCATCGGCAAATATGGATTTTTTGAAAACCGCATCCGCGAAAGCGGAGATGTCGCCCTTGTATTTTTTGTCGATGGTTTGAAAAACTTCGGGCAGGCGATCGGCGGGAAACTGCTCGCGATAAGAAGTGAGCAGGGTAACAAAGGCTCTGCGGTCGATGGGCTGATAGTAATCCTTATAAAAGTCTTTGCCATTTACGATCACCTTTTCCAGTTCTTTTTGGATATCTTCTGTGCTGCTTTCCTTTTTTTCGGAGAGAGCCGTCAGTTTTTCGGCATAGCGCGCCGCCCGCACTATTTCGATACCCAGGCCGGCTTCCACGAGGTAAATCATTTCCAGTTGGGCATCAGTCATTTTATTGTAGGTTTCATCAAAGGCAGGAAGCAGGTCGCCATACAAATCTTTCGTTTTTTCGTCTTTGGCCACCCAACGGCCAAAATTCGCTTCATATTCTTTTTTGTGATCGATGCCATCCAGCTTTTGAATGCCGCGATTTTCGCCAATCCATTTTTTCCATCCATTCGACAAGCGGGCATGTTTTAGCGCATACTGTAACCGCACTTGCGGATTCTGGTTTGTAAAGGCCTCGTAAATGTCCAGTTTCTGGCGGCGCAGTTTTATCCGGTTGGGGTTTTGTACCTGCGTAATCATTTCGATGGCATCGCTGGGGAGGTATTCCTGGGTGCGCCCCGGGAAACCAAAGATAAAAGTAAAATCATCTTCCTGCACGCCTTTGATCGAAATAGGAATGGAATATAGAGGCTGGTACGGCACGTTGTCTTCGGCATATTTAGCTGGCTTGTTTTCTTTGTTGGTGTAAATGCGGAAGAGCGAAAAATCGCCGGTATGGCGTGGCCACATCCAGTTGTCGGTGTCGCCGCCAAATTTGCCAATGTTGGAGGGCGGAGCACCCACCAGACGCACATCGGTAAAAATTTCGTAAACCAACAAATAGTATTCGTTACCATAATAAAATGGACGAACAGAAGCTTTGTACAGCGAATCTTTTTCGATTTCATCGGTAATGGATTTCGCATTTTCTTTCAGTTTTTCTGCACGGTCTTTTTCGCTAATATTATCCGCAAGGCCTTCCAGCATTTGCTGGCTCACATCTTCCATCCTTACAAGTCGTGTAACTTTCAGCCCGGGATTGGGCAGTTCTTCGCCGCGGCTCATCGCCCAAAAGCCATTGGTGAGCAGGTCATTTTCGATGGTGCTGTGCGCCTGAATTTCGGGATAACCGCAGTGGTGGTTGGTTAAAATAAGACCTTCGTCCGAGATGACCTCGGCAGTACAGCCACCGCCAAAGAGCAAAATCGCATCCTTGAGCGATGAATGGTTGATGCTGTAAATATCTTCGGCACTAATGCGCATGCCCATGTCCTGCATCTCTTTTTCGTTGAGCGATTGCAGTAGCATCGGAATCCACATCCCCTCGTCGGCACGCGAGGTAAAACTTTGTAGTACGAGTAAAGCGATAGTTAGAAAGGAAAAATACTTTTTCATGATTTTGTTAAAGTTTAGATTTAGTAATGATTTTATTGATAATAAAAAATGTTCTTGAAGAATTTATATCAAAGATGAATAGGACATTTACTAGTTAATTTTTTCAAATTGGTAACGGCCACGATCGAGGCGGTCGGCTACTTTGATGGAAACGCTTTCCACTTTGCCATTGCTAATTGTAAATGGAAATACCTCCGTTCCCATCCGCGAAGGATAATAGCTGCACAAAAAACGGTCTTCGTTGATGTGTTGCAGCGTGGCTTTTAAATCGGGATGGTGTTCAAAATCAATCTTCAGATTTCCGTCCTCCTTTTTTATTTTAATATTTCCATAAATGGGATTTGTGTAATCGCCACAGTATTTATCCAATGCTAAAGATGATGGATAATTTTGAGCAATAGTATCCTGATATTGCGCAATTTTTTTGTCTTTTGATTGCTGCCTGTTTTGATAAATCTGATGATAAACCTCGCTATAGTCACGGAAGGGCAGTCCCAGATAAGCATCAATAATCTCCCATTTCAAGGCATCCGAAAACCAGTTTTCGTCGCTATTGGTGAGCACCACCACGCCCAGGCCAATTTCGGGCATCAGATCCACGCTTGTCAGGAAACCCAAAATGCCGCCACCATGCGAAATTATTTCGTAGCCTTCGTAATCTTCCATCGACCAACCCAGGCCATAGAGCGAGTAATGCGACCGGTTGTAAATATGTCCGGAACGGCCCCGGGCTATTCTTGGTTTGCGGGTTTCACGTATTACTTCCATCGGAATTACCTGCTGCCCCTGGTAGCGACCGCTGTCGAGCTGTGCAATAAGCCAATGGCTCAGGTCAGCTGCTGAAGAGCTCATACCTGCCGCAGGGCCAATCAGGTCGATATTTGTGGGTGGAAAGGCCGTGAGCACGCCATTTTGCAGCGTATGCGGACTGGCCAGGTTTTCCATATTGGCAAGTCCTGCCGAAAGCATTTGGGTTCGGTTCATGTCGAGTGGCTCAATGAAATTGTCTTGGATAAAAGTGTACCACTTATCGCCCGTGATGCTTTCGATGGCCTCGCCAGCCCAGAAAAAGCCAACGTTACAATAGCCATATTCTTCGCGAAAGCCATGAGTTGGAACGATCTTGGGAAATTTTTCGTAAACCTCATCCTTACTCAAATTAGAATAAAAATACAGAAAATCGCCCTGGAAGGTTTCCAGCCCCAGGCGATGCGATAAAACATCGTTAAGGTTAACTTGCCCGCTAAGCCAGGGTTCGTTCATGGCAAAGCCGGGTACGTATTTTATCAGTTTATCCTCCAGCGAGCATTTGTTCTGATATTCCAGCAAAGCCAGGGCATGGCCGGTAAATGCCTTGGTGTTGGAGGCAATCATAAAAAGCGTGTTTTCGTCCACTACGGCTGCTTCTTCATGGTTTCTAAGGCCAAATCCTTTGGCCATCACTACTTCGCCATCTTTTACAATGGCCACTGCCACGCCAGGCAGATTCCAGGTTTCCAGACCTTCTTCGATGTATCGCTCCAAATCGTTTTCGATAAACCCGGGTTTAGCATTTTCTTGTGCATAATTGCTGTGGGCAAAACACAAAAGAAAGATAGCGACAAAAATTTTTGATAATTGTTTCATAAGCGTTAAAACCATTTTTTTCGTTTCATATACCAATACATGCCAAGCCCCATGCAGAGCATCGCAACGAGCAAAGTCGGATAGGCCCAGCGGTAAGCGAGTTCGGGCATATACTGGAAATTCATTCCATAAATACCTGCAATAAAAGTGAGTGGGATAAAGATTGTAGCAATGATGGTGAGGGTTTTCATCACCTCGTTCATCCGGTTGGCGCTGTTGGCCTTGTGCAGTTCCATCAGGCTGATGGTATTTTCACGAAAACCTTCGAGGGCCTGCAGGAGGTGCTTAAGGTGATCGAGTACATCGTTGTAAAAACCCCGGTTTACTTTTTTTATCAACGTAGTATCCGAACGCAAAATCTGGTACAAAGCCTCGCTGGCCGGTTGCAATATTTTTTTTAGTTCGTAGATGTACTTTTTAATTTGGGTTATTTTATTTGCCGACTCATCTGCAAGATTATTTGAAATTTCCTCTTCAATTTCAAAAAGTTCATCTTCCATACCATCAAAAACAGCGAAGTAGTTATCTGTAATAATATCGATGGTACGATAGAGCAGGTAGTCTTCTTTGCGCTGCCTAACCTTGCCGATGGCTTGCTCGATGCGCGCAACAAAGCCATCAAAAGTACCGGCATCGTATTGCGAAAAGCTAATAAATAAGCCATTGCTCAAAATAAAACCATAGTGGTTGATGCTGTATTCGCGGGCATTTTGAGCGGGCATCACCGATTTTAAAGTTACAAACAATTTGTTGTCGATTTCCTCAGCTTTTGGCAGATGCTCGGGATTCAGCACATCTTCGATAATCAGGGGGTTGATTTGAAAAATCTCGCCCAATTGCCTGAATTTATCAACATCCTTAAAACCGCAAATGTGAATCCAGTTGCAGGTATCTTCCGATAACAAAGCTGGTATCTCATCCGGGTTTTTGATGGAGATTTTGCGGTAGTCTTTTTCGTTGTAGGTAATCAGCGAAATTCGGGTAGGATGCGCCGATTCGCTGGCAGGCAGCAACTCACCGGGAGCTTTGCCGGCTTTTTGCTTCATAGTATAGATGAAATTACTTTTGGGGAGCTTCATCGCGTTTTGTGTTAGAGAGAGCAAAAATAATGAAAATGCCGAAGGCGGAGGGTGTGGGGTGAAAAAATACGTTTGATGTCAGATTTCAGTTGTCAGATTTTAGATGTCCGATGTTGGGGTAAACATCGGACATCTGAAATCGGACATCTAATAATAATGCGTGCTGATCACCGGTTGCCATAAACGGCGATAATCGGAACTTTCGGCTCCCTTGCATACTTCCTGAAAAACACAACGGCTGTGATCGTTGATGGCAACAATGCTGGTGAAAGTGCAGGGCGACTTCTCGCAGACATGGTCGTGGCACAGCATGGTTTCGTGGCAGCAGCTTCGTCCCAGCGACCAAAAAAAGTCGTTCATCTTTGTTACCGGATGACCGGAAAGTTGGGCAATGCGTTTGAAGGCTTCGATGCAAAAGCTGCGGATGGGTTCATCGCTGTCGAGCAACTGCCGTGTGGCGATCTTTTCGCGGTAGGCTGAATCCACAATTTCAACACAGCCCAGCCTTAGCAAAACGCGCTGCATGTGATAATCCATGATAGGTATCAGGTTTTCGGGGTCGGCAATTGCAAGCAAATTACTTTCTTCCAGAAGTTTTAAAAGGAAAGTGGTTTTCTTTTGCTGCGGATCAGCAAAGGTCTCGAAGCGGGGCATCTGCTCATAAATTCCCTTGTTGTGATTCAAAAGCCGCAGTTCCGCCATTTCGAAAATTCGACTAATCTGCCCGTCATATTTATCTATCAAAACACCGGCTGCATCCTGCATTAATTCTGCCCGCTCCTCCAGGCGGTCGAGCGAACAATCGGCAATATTAGGACTATGGGCAAAGGCACGAGCCAGGTGCCGGGCTATTTCATCTACCGCTGACTCTTTTAGCCACTGCGGTTTAAGCAGCGGGTCATTCTTTTTTGCCAGATCAAAAAAAACATGTTCGATAAAATCCCAGCCATAAATATCCAAGCCCGGATGATAGAGTTGGTGGGTTTGATGACAAATTGCCACAGCAAAAAAGTTCATCCGCATCTTACTTTCCATATCCAGCGAAAGCTGTAAATAGGGACGCTGGTAAAAATCCTTACGCAGCTTGAGCGGTTTAATTATTCCGGCCACCTTTTGGCATTGGTCATCGTTAATTGTTAGAAGGTTGTTCATTTGTCAAAAATTATCTCGGACCTAAAAATTTATCTCCATTAAAATGTATCATGTGTTCAGGAAATTCCATAATGCAAGTAGCGTGTATCCCGATATTTCATTTTGTTGGGCATCAGGCAATCCCAACACTCTCAAGATTTCTTGTGCTTCTTCTATTTTCGACATAAGGAGTTTCAAATAATGCGTTATTGATTATATTTTCCATATCAATTTTTGTCGGCTCAAAAGTGTTTTTAAGAATTTCACCAATCATAACAATTTTCTCCAGCGACGGCATTTTTATTTGTTTTAATTCAGATGCTCCAACCTGAGTATTACCATTAAATGTTCTGAAATAGGTATCAAAAAGTTTGCTGCTGAATAATGCTGAAATTCCCCAAATTTCTTCTTCCGATAATTCTCCATTTGGACGATAAACATAATTTATATGATTCTCGATGCCTACGTTATCATAATTAAAATTTGAAGCAAAATATGGACAACAGACCAATCTGCTCTTGTCATCTTTTGAACTAAATCTCCTTATAAAAACATAGTTTTTGTTTTTTAGCAACACCTTTATCGATCCTTCAGAATCAAGAATATAACTTTGTTTTATCCCTTTTTTCAATGGAAAAACAAATTCCATTTCTCTAATATTGTGTAGCCAAACTAAAGGTGCAACAGAAACTTTGGGGGCAATATCTGAAATTAAAAAGTCTTTACATCGAAATGCAACAACAGGACCCGTTGATATTTGAATATTGTAATCATTCAACGTATTTTTCCACTGGCGAAAAACGTTAATCGATTTGGCTTCAAGGGAGTTCGATGGAATGAATAAAATACTTTCTTTAGAATTTGAATCAATCAACTCCTCCGTTTTGTATTGATATTTTTGAGGATTATTCAAATCTTTTGCACATGCTGTTACAGTAATATTTATTGTCGAAGATTCTTCTTTTGTCGCACGAATTATAATGTTCTCTTGCAGTACATTGTCATTTTTAAACATTTTGTTTCGAGATTCAAAAATGTGAATATTTGAAATGCTCACATTTTTAAAAAACGAATTTCTGAAGGCTTTAAAGTAATTACCTGCTGCAAAACTTCTTGGTGTAATAAAAATTAATTCACCAGTAGGTTTCAAAAGTCTGGCTGAAAGTCCCATGAAAATGGAGTAAATATTTGGTTGTCCATAAACCAATTCTTTCGCAACCAATGCTCGCTTATCTGATTTTGAAATCTTAAAATATGGTGGGTTTGAAATAATATAATCATATTTCTGAACTGCTTCATTTCCAAATAAGGTATCATTTGTAAAGACATCCGAATTAAAAAGAACAAAATCTGCTTGTTCAATTTTTACATTAATTTCTATCCCCTTTTCCAGTAACCAATTTTTCAAAAATGAGATTACTTTTTTAGTTTCTTCAATTATCTTTTTATCAGTTTCAAAAAGGCTTAAATTAATTTCTTTAATAGAATATTTTTCAATTAATTTTTCAATCAGCGAACAGCTTAAAATTGCGGTTCCACATCCTGGGTCAAGAATAGAAATTTTGTCCGATTTTGCTTGAGCTAAGTTCCCCATAAAATCAGAAATTTCTTTTGATGTAAAAAACTGTCCGTTTGTTTTTTTATGTTCGCTCGAAGTTGAAGCTGAATACTCATATCCAACTTTTTCAGCATAGTCTGATGGGAATTTATATTTCAATTCTGTTTTTGTCATCACACAAAAATAATCATTCTTTGATGTACTGGAGAAAAAATAGATTTTTGGTTTTGTAGTTTGTGTAATTTTGACGCTGATAATAGATGCGATATTATGGATAAACTACTTGCACTGGATAAAGAATTAGAAGGAGACGTTTTTACCGATCATGCTACACGCCTGCAATATGCCACCGATGCTTCGGCTTACCGCGAAATGCCATTGGCCGTGGTGCGCCCCAAAAATAAGGAAGATATAAAAAAGTTAGTTCGCTTCGCAAGCGAAAACCAACGCCCACTGATACCGCGTGGAGCAGGCACTTCCCTGGCCGGCCAGGTGGTGGGTAATGGAATTGTGGTGGACGTGTCAAAATATATGAATCGGATTATCGAAATCAATCCAGCCGAAAAGTGGGTGAGGGTGGAACCTGGGGTGGTTTTGGACGAGCTGAATTTGGCATTGGCCAAACACGGACTTTTCTTCGGGCCTGAAACATCAACAGCCAACCGCTGTGTGATGGGCGGAATGGTGGGCAACAATGCCTGTGGTTCACACTCGTTAATTTATGGCAGCACCCGCGATCATACCCTCGAATTGGAAGTCATCCTTAGCGATGGTTCCGAGGCTGTGTTTGGCTCGCTCACAAAAGATGAATTTGAAAAAAAGCAGCAGGGCGATAGTCTTGAAAACAAGGTTTATAAAAATATAGCACAGATTTTAAGTCCGGTCGAAAACCAGGAAGAAATACGGCGGCAATATCCTGACCCTGCCATTAAGCGACGCAACACCGGCTATGCCATCGATCTACTTCTCGAATCAGAACCGTTTACGCCAGATGGCAAGCCCTTTAACTTTTGTAAACTGCTGGCCGGTTCGGAGGGTACCTTGGCTTTTACTACATCCATAAAACTAAATCTGGTGGATTTGCCACCGAAAAACAAGGGGCTTTTATGCGTTCATTTTAGCACCCTCGAAGAAGCCTTTCATGCCAATCTTATTGCACTAAAATACCAGCCCGGCGCGGTGGAGCTGATGGACAGCGTGATATTGGAACAAACCAAGGATAATATCGAGCAAAGCAGGAATCGCTTTTTTGTGCAGGGCGAACCGTCAGCCCTCCTTATCATCGAATTTGCCCGCGAGAACATCGATGAAATTACCGAAATTGCCAAAGCCCTGGAAGCTGAAATGCGCGCTGCCGACTACGGTTATCATTTTCCGCTTATTTTGGATGATGATATTGATAAAGTATGGCAATTGCGCAAAGCCGGTCTGGGCTTGCTTTCTAACATGCCCGGCGATGCCAAGCCCGTTTCTCTGGTCGAGGATACTGCGGTAAGTCCGCAAAAGCTGCCGGCCTATCTTGCCGAGTTTAAGCTCCTGCTCGAAAAACATCAGCTCACCGCCGTATATCATGCGCATATTGCCACGGGCGAGTTGCATCTGCGCCCGGTGCTGGATTTGAAAAAAGCGGCTGATGTAGAGCTTTTCTACACCATCGCGCTGGAAACAGCCAAGCTGGTTAAGAAATACCGGGGCTCATTGAGTGGCGAGCATGGCGATGGCCGCCTGCGTGGCGAATTTATCCCGTTGATGGTCGGAGAAAAAAATTATGCCTTGCTCAAAGAGATAAAGCAGGCCTGGGATCCACGAGGGATATTTAATCCCGGAAAAATTGTGGATACGCCCTCGATGAAGACCAAGCTGCGCTACGAGCCAGGCAAGCCCGTTCGCGAGATAGAAACTATTTTTGATTTCTCGCACGACAGAGGGATGATGCGAGCCGTAGAAAAGTGCAACGGCTCGGGCGACTGCCGCAAGTCGGAGCTGATTGGCGGCACCATGTGCCCCAGCTATATGGCCACCCGCGACGAAAATGCCACCACCCGCGCACGGGCAAACACCCTGCGGGAATTCCTCACCAATTCGCCCAAGAAAAATCCCTTCGTCCACCGAGAAATTTATAAGGTGATGGATCTTTGCCTCTCATGCAAGGGCTGCAAATCCGAGTGCCCCTCAAGTGTGGATATTGCCAAATATAAAGCGGAGTTTTTGCAGCATTACTACGACGAGCACGGCATCCCGCTGCGCACCCGCGCCATTGCCTACATTACGCAGCTTAACAAGCTGGGCATGATCGTACCCAATATCACCAATTTTATTTTTACCAACAAAACAAGTTCGGGCATCCTAAAAAGCGTACTGGGTTTTGCACCCAAACGAAGTATCCCGCTGCTTTATAAATTTACCCTGCGCCAATGGGCACAGCGAAGCCTGGCTCAACTGAATGATCAGAAAAATTGTAAGGGTGAGCTTTGTTTGTTTATCGATGAGTTTACCGATTACAACGATACACAAATCGGAATCAAGGCTGTGGAACTGTTGAGCAAGTTGGGCTACCATGTGCATATTCGTAAACACAAAGAAAGCGGGCGCACCTTCCTCTCTAAAGGCTTGGTTCGTGAGGCCAAAAAACTAGCCAACTACAATGTTGTTGCTTTTAAGGATATGATCAGCTCCAAGATGCCTTTGGTAGGGATTGAGCCTTCGGGTATTCTTACTTTCAGAGATGAATATCCTGAGCTGGTCGATCGCCACCTGGTGGATGACGCACGCAAGCTGGCCAAAGATGCGCTAATGTTTGACGAGTTTATCGAGCGCGAAATCCTGGCCGGAAATATAGATAAGTCTCAATTTACCAGCGAAAGCAAAAAGATTAAACTTCACGGGCACTGCCATCAAAAATCGCTGGCCTCGATAGCCCCAACCAAACGAATGCTCTCGCTACCCGAAAATTATGAAGTGGAAGAGATAAAGTCAGGATGCTGCGGTATGGCCGGCAGTTTTGGTTACGAAAAAGAGCACTACGAAGTTTCGATGAAGGTGGGCGAGTTGGTTTTATTTCCAGAGGTGCGCAAAACACCGGTCGAAGTTTTGATAGCTGCGCCAGGCACCTCGTGCCGCCACCAGATAAAAGACGGCACCGGCCGCCAGGCCTTTCATCCCATCGAGATTATGTGGGAAGCACTTTTGATGTCCGATATATGATGTCCGATGTATGATGTCCGATATATGATGTCCGATATATGATGTCCGATATATGATGTCCGATGTATGATGTCCGATGTATGATGTCCGATGTTCTGACCACATCTAAGATCTTCAATCTAAAATCTAAAATCGTACATCCCCACCTCACCTTATTTTTTAACGTTTCTATGTCCTCGTTCCTCGAACGATAGAAAGTTACGCTCTGTGCTCAACTTCAATATTCAAGATTCGCTATTCTTTTTTGGGATTGCAAGTCACCCCGTGAATCCTCTCCTGGCATATTGCATAATTCTAAAGTTCGCAATACTGCCGAAGCTAATTCACGGGGTGACTATGTTTCGTTGTGTGATGTTTGATTTGTACGAGGGTTACGATCCCTTAACTGCTTTCAGGGCTGCAAACCCTTGCATGTCGTGGGTTTGCAGCCCCGCAGGGGATAGCAAACCTGAAATAAAAGTGATAAAAACCGTATTATGATTTTTACAACCTTCATAGAAAAAAATCCCTGCGAGAAAAATCAACCTTACCTTATTTTTCCAATCCAGATAAGAATAAGGTAAGGTTGGTGGTGCGCTGTGGTCGCCTTTTTCTACTAAGGTTTTTTTGCAGATAATAAGGTTTTCTATTTTAGAGAAATAGCTGTACCGATATTCTTTTTTGGGTTGGAAATTCACCCCGTGAATCCTATTCAGCCACAAAGCGCAATTTTAGGTTACGCAATACTGCCGGAGCTAATTCACGGGGTGACTAAGTTCAGATTGCAAGTCACCTCGTGAATCCTCTCCTGGCACAAAGGGTAATTTTATATTACGCACTGCTGCCGAAATTAATTCACGGGGTGACTATATTTCGCTCTATGATTTCCGATGCTCAAACCACATCTAAAATCTAAAATCTTACATCAAACATCCTACATCTGACATCTGACATCTGACATCTGACATCAAAAAAAAACTTCTCTATATCTTTTTTATTTAAATGTTTCTTACATTTACCGCCACAAAAAATATTTATTCACTTCAATCCCAATCTTATGAAGCATTTAACAATTTACATTTGCGTACTCGCTTTTGCAGCCTGCTTGTGTCAGGCCAAAGCGCAAGAGATCATCGCTACATCCGGCGGGTATTACGAGGGTCAAAGCCTCTCGATGAGCTGGACGGTGGGCGAAGCTGTAATCGAAACCTTCAATAGCGGCGAACTGATCCTCACGCAGGGATTTCAGCAGCCCTACAACTTTCACCTTCAGCAAATCCTGAATATCCCGATGGGCTGGAGTGGTGTTTCCACTTACCTCGATCCTTTGAATAAAGGCATGGATGGCATTTTTGCTCCTTACCAAAACGAGCTGATCATCATGGCCTCGATGGATGGAATTTATTTTCCCGGGCAGGGCATCAACACCTTGGGCAACTGGGATTTTCAAAGCGGTTATCAAATCAAGGCCGAAGATGATTTTGAGATGAGTATTACCGGAGCGAAAATCCAAAATCCTGAGCTCGCACTGGCCGAAGGCTGGAATCTGATTCCGGTTTTGAGTTCCTGCGATCTGGAAGTTGAAAATCTCTTTTCAGGGATTTCCTCTTTGCAAATTGTAAAAGAAGTGGCCGGGACAAATCTGTACTGGCCTGCCTACAACATCAACACCTTAGGAAATCTTGTTCCCGGCAAAGCCTATTTTGTTGCTGCCGCAGATGCAGGGACGATTGTTTTTCCTGAATGCGCAAAATCATCACCTAAAACAAATACGGTTTCCAGGCCTGTAAATCCTACTCCCTGGAACGATTTGCATTACACCGCAACCTCTCACGCCATTGCTTTTCCGGTAGCGGCTTTCCAGAATTCAGGAATACTACCCGGTGATGTGATTGGTATTTTTAGTTTTGATGGCTTATGCTGTGGCCAGGCCGAAATCACAAATCTAAAATCCAACATGGCCATCACGGCTTTTGCCAACGATGAAATTACGATGGATAAAGACGGCTTTGAAAACGGTGAACCTTTCCGGTTTAAAGCTTACCGCCCGGCCAGCGATCAGCAATTTGACCTTGAAGCAAGTTTTGATCCTGCTTTGC
>CAZGAO010000041.1:0-46108 GCA_964523795.1 uncultured Lentimicrobiaceae bacterium | reverse complement strand
AAGTCAGGTCTTTGATTTTTATAATCTCCATATTTCCGGTTTTGAAGCCGTTTTTTTGTGATATTATCTTATGCAGTCTTTGGCCGATTTTAATTAAACCAGGACCTGTTTATTAAGCGTTTCATTTGACTATCAAGATTTAATAACAACGGAAAATTAAAATTGATTGAGGGGGGTGTATTTTTTTGAAAGCTGTCATTTTGTGAGACAACTCAATTTTTTGAGCATGATGAGGTAATGTGGAGCGAAGTCCTGCAGGTGCGTATATCCGTCAGGCCAAGGGGTAAATAACTCGGTTGGAATTGTAGTAGATATGGTAATTTCCGAACGATATGATTAGACCAATACTAAACCTCCCACATGGGCGGGACAGGTAGTAGCGGGTTGAGAAAAACAAAACCCGGTACGGGTTTCAGGTATTGTAGGCTGAACTCGGTTTTCCAAAGTTCACTACAACCCAGTATGGGTTGAGGAAAAAGCCACAACCCATACTGGGTTGCTCAATGCAAATTCATTAATTTATACTACAATACCTCAACTCATACTGAGTTGCCTATACTTAGTCTGACGGCAATGCGCACGAGCGGGGACATTAGGAAGGAGATTTCTCCTGCCGCAGGTGCGGCATCGAAATGACAGTGGCCGTGTTGGTGGAGTGGGAGGGAGAAGGGGGCACTAAGTGCCCCCTTCTCCCTCCCATAAAATCAACAAAGCCTTGTCATTGGTAACGAAGTGAGGAATCTCATGAATACATGACATTCGACAAAACACGTCATAGGTGCTGAAAGGAGAAACCTCCTGAGAAACATAAACAAAAAGGCCACCAATTTATGATGACCTTTTAATATCTGTCGGGATGGCGAGATTCGAACTCGCGACCTCTTCGTCCCGAACGAAGCACGCTACCGGGCTGCGCTACATCCCGCACTTAAAAATCGGGCTGCAAAAGTAATAATTTTTTGAAATTGTAAATAGCAAATTTATTTCATCAATTTTTCGCAAAAGTAAATCAACAGTTTGTCTGTGGCTTCCTTCAGATTCCCAATCACTCGGGACACCCTTGCCTTCGACTATGAGATTCCGGTCATAACGGCTCTCTCAGGACTTGTGGAATTTTCCACGCACCTGTTAGGTTTACTACATGCCCGGCACACCAAAGATTATCGGTGCTCTGCACCTTGCTATCTTAATCCGATTCATTTTTTATTTTTCAAAGCCGCATGTCAAGCGGCAGAGCCGCGTAATCTTTGTAGCACGGATATTAACAAGAATCACCAAAGGTGCGGAGCACAGAAATATCCATTCCCAAAACACCAATTTCATTTTTAATGTTACGGTGCTCCGCACCTACGATTTCCGCCGGGGTTACATCTTTTCTACAAAGATTACGGTGCGCTGCACCTTTCTTCATCCGATTCATTATATATTTTCAAAAGTAGGATGCCAAGCGGCAGAGCCGCGCAATATTTATAGAAACAAATTCCCAGCAAAAGCCATCAAGCGGCAGAGCCACGCAATATTTATAGAAACAAATTCCCAGCAAAAGCCATCAAGCGGCAGAGCCGCGCAATATGCCGCCCAAAGGGCGAGCATGCTCGATTTACAATCGGCATTTGTAGCAATCGGAATCACAAGAAACCACCAAAGGTGCGGAGCACCGGAATATCTTTACAAAAAAAAACATTCCCAATTTTAATGTTACGGTGCTCCGCACCTGCATTTTCCCTGGGCGCATATTTTCTACAAAGATTCTGGGTGCTCTGCACCTGCATTTCCGCCGGGAAACTTCATTCCCATAAATGTTACCGGTGCGCCTGCCCCGTTTTTTTCGGGGCTATACCTTGCTTTCTTTATTCGATTCATCATTTTTACCTTTCGTTGAACCTCAACGCGGAATAGGTGATGGCGCGGGAATGTTTTTTCTATAATACTGTAACCGCTACGCGGTAGGTTTTATATTTCCAAAAACCTTGTTTCGTTTATTTCGTTTATTATCTTTGCAGAATAAAATAATATTGCGATGAAAACAAACTATATCCAAACAAGCCACCACGACCAAATCCTTGCTGAGGCTTCGGTTTCCTATATTAGAAAAACCGCATCTCAAATGGAGCAAAATTCTGACACAGGGATAGAAATTCAGGTTCAGGAAACCGGGGATTCGATCCTTATTCCAAAAAATGTATTTATGCTGCTGCTGGATATTTTAGAGAAAATGGCCCATGGAAAATCCATCACCATAATCCCTTCCGACTCAGATATTACCACCCAACAAGCTGCAAGAATCTTGAATGTTTCGAGGCCCTTTGTGGTAAAAATGCTGGAAAATGGCCAAATTCCTTTTGCAAAGGTTGGGAGTCACCGTAGGATGAAATTAACAGACATCCTTGAATACAACAAGCGATTAAGCGACAACAGAAGGAAGAACCTTGACCTTCTCGCACAACAAGCGCAGGATTTGAAACTTGGATATGAGTAATTCTACTAACAATGATTATTGCTATTATTGATGCTTGTGTCCTTTATTCGGCACCACTGAGGGACTTTTTACTTAATTTATCAGACCTTGGGCTTATTCAGGTTAAATGGACAGACAGGATTCAGAATGAATGGACTCGGAATCTTCTAAAAAAGAGGTTTGATTTAACTGACAAACGTTTAGCAAAAACCATTAATTACATGAACTCAGCTTTTCCAGATGCTAACATAGTAGATTTCGATAAAATCATCCATCAATTAAATTTACCTTATCCGAATGACAGACACGTCCTTGCCGCAGCAATCAAATCTAGAGCGAATTACATAATCACCTTTAATCTTAAAGATTTTCCCTCAGAATATCTTAATGATTACAATATAGAAGCCATTCATCCTGATACCTTTGTATATGACTTGATTAAAACTGAAAGTGAGAAAGTAATAGAGGCTTTGTATAATCAGGTAAAAAGATTGAAAAACCCTCCGCTTTCTGTAAATGAAGTGCTATCTCATTTAAAGAATTGCGGCTTGAGAAAGTCTGTTATCATTTTAGAAAAAAGTCTAAAAACATGAGTCGTTAACTAAAAACACAATTCCGGTAAAAATTTAAATCTGAATGCCCGAAATCATCCAAAATAAAAAAGCCTTTTCGCTGCTCGAAGTTAGTCGCAGCATCAAGGATACGATTGCAAAGCGCTACACTTCTACTTTTTGGGTAAAGGCCGAAATGATTAAACTCAATCATTACAATCATTCGGGACATTGCTACCCCGACCTGGTGGAAAAAAGCCAGGGGAGGGTGATTGCACAATTACGGGCCAATCTCTGGAAACGCGATTTCGAGCGCATCAACGCCCTGTTTACCAAAATTTTGAAAGAGCCTTTAAAAGATGGGATTAAGATACTTTTTCTGGCTAAGATTTCCTTCGATCCGGTTTACGGGCTTAGCCTCCACATCCTCGACATCGACCCCTCATTTACGCTTGGCGACCTGGAACGCGAAAAACAGGAGTGCATCCAAAAGCTGCGTATAGAAGGGCTGTTGGACAAAAACAAATCCACCACCTTTCCCTTGCTGCCCCAACGCATCGCCATCATCTCGGTAGAAACCAGCAAGGGTTACGCCGATTTTTTAAGAATTATCGAAAACAATCCCTGGGGCTACGCATTTTTCCATTACCTTTTTCCCTCCATTTTGCAGGGCGAAAAGGCCGTGGATGGCATTATTTATCAATTAGCCAGAATAAAAACCGTTTTACATCATTTTGATGTGGTGGCCATTATTCGTGGTGGTGGCGGCGATGTGGGGCTTTCGTGTTATAACGATTATACCCTGAGCAAGGCCATCGCCAGTTTTCCCATTCCGGTAATTACCGGCATTGGCCATGCCACCAACCAAACCGTGGCCGAAATAATAAGCTACGAAAATGCCATAACGCCAAGCAAGCTGGCCGAGATGCTGATGCAACATTTTCACAACTTCGCACAGCCCGTCAAGCAGGCGCAGCAGATTATCGTTGATAAATCGCAGCGAAAAATTACAGAAGCAAAAATTGCATTTCGCGCCCAGGCAAGCTTACTCAAAACACTAAGCCAAAATGTGCTTAAGCTAAACCGCCAGGCCATGACAAGCAGCGGCTATTCCTTGCAAAAAAGTGTGGATACCATTTTGAAAAACGAAAACCGTGAAGTGCTTTCGCTTGCCCGGCAAACCGGCAAGCAAAGCGGATTGTTGATACAAAAACATAAGCTCGACCTGCCGGCGATACAAAAAAGCCTGAGCGCAAGGTGCGTAAAAGTTTTTGTGCTTGAAAGACAAAACCTAAATGTCATCGAAAAAAACATCGGCATGCTCGACCCGATAAATGTGCTTAAACGCGGCTTTAGCATCACGCGCAAAAACGGCAAAGCACTTAGCTCGGCAAAGGAAGTGGAGGCCGGCGATGAAATAGAAACGCTGCTGCTTGACGGTAAAATATCAAGTATTATAAAATCGAAAACAAACAAGACACAATGAAAACAATAAACTATCAGGAGGCCTTCGCGGAACTCCAACAAATTGTAAGCGAAATTGAAGATGGCGAAATTTCGGTGGATTTGCTCAGCGAAAAGGTGAAACGTGCCGCCCAGCTCATCCGCATTTGCAAAAGCAAACTAAGCCAAACCGAGGAAGATGTAAATCAGATTTTGAAAGAGATGGACGGAGCCGAGACTATCGAAGAATAGCAAGCAGAAAACACGAAACTAAATTGGATAATCTTCCGTTGATTAATTAAAATTTAAAACAGGACAGGATGACGCAAGAAGACATAACAAAACTGGTAAAAGAAAAGGTGAGCGAGCTGGGCGAAGAAAGAGACAAGCAGGAGCTTATCGATTGCACCGAACACACGCCCTTGTACAGCCCCAAAGGAAATCTGGATAGCCTGACGCTGGTGTTTTTGATATCCGAACTTGAAGAAGCCGTGGAGGAACAATTCGGAGCCATCATCACCCTGGCCGACGAACGCGCCATGAGCCAAAAGATTTCGCCCTTCCGCTCCGTAAATTCTATCAGTCATTACATTTATAAATTGATAAATACCGATGGCTAAAGTTATTTTGATAAGCGGCACACGAAAGGGAATTGGGCGTTACCTGGCCGAGTATTATCTCGCGAAAGGATTTACCGTTGCAGGTTGCAGCCGCCGCGAAACCGATTTGCAGCACGCAGCTTACAGCCATTATCGTTTGGATGTGGCCGATGAAGATGCCGTGGTGAAGATGGTGCGCGAGGTGTCGAAAAAATACGGCAGCATCGATGTTTTGATTAATAATGCAGGCATCGCCATGATGAACCATTTTTTGCTGACTCCCATGAAAAAAATGGACGAGATTACGCGCACCAATTATTACGGCACTTTTTTGCTTACCCGCGAGGTCGCCAAAAAAATGATGCTCCGGAAAAGTGGCAGGATTATCAACTTTAGTTCGGTGGCCGTACCCCTGGCTCTGGAGGGCGAAGCCGTGTATGCCTCGATGAAATCCGCCATCGAGACTTTTACTAAAATATCCGCGAAGGAGCTTGGCGAATATAATATTACGGTTAATGCCGTGGCTCCCACGCCCGTAGAAACCGACCTTATAAAAAATGTGCCTGCTGACAAAATTGCGGCCTTACTGCAAAAACAAGCCATCAAAAGGCTGGCGGTGTATGAGGATATTTCGAATGTGAGCGACTTTTTTATCGATGATAAAAGCAGCTTCATCACGGGGCAAATTATTTATTTAGGAGGGGTGTAAAATGGAATGGCTCCTGGATATTTTTAATATCAAGGCTGATAAAGCGGCAATTATCGACCATGATCGAATCTTTACATTTAATTCGTTGGCTGAAAATGTGGGGATTTATTACAAAAAAATAAAGACTTCGATTCCTGAAAGCTCCACGGTAGCTCTGGTTTCGGATTACAGCTTTTACTCCATCGCAGCCTTTCTCGCACTCATCAGGAACAAAAACATTGTCTCGCCACTCATCGACAGCACGCAGGCCGAGCGCGATAAGAAACTTGAAAAGGGTGGAATCCAGTATATGATAAATGTGGATGATGCGGGCAATTTGGCTTTCACCACTTTGAAGCCCGGCAGCAAATCTCCTCTGATTCTTGATCTTAAAAAACAAAAACACGCCGGCCTGATCCTTTTTAGCAGTGGAACCACCGGCGAACCTAAGGCCATGGTTCACGACCTGACGCGGATGGTGGAATCGTATCGCGACAAGCGGGCACGCAATCTGCGCATGTTGGTTTTTTTGATGTTCGACCATATTGGCGGACTCAACACACTTTTGAACTGCCTCGCCTCCACCACTACCATCGTTTTAACTCCGGCAAGAGATCCCGAAAATATCTGCCGACTTATCGAAAAACACCAGGTGAATATCCTGCCCACCACGCCCACATTTTTGAATATCCTCCTGCTTTCGGGTGCTTACGAAAAGTATAATCTGGCCTCTTTAAAGCTGATAACTTACGGCACCGAGTTTATGCCCGAGAACTTGCTCGTGCGCCTGAACGCAGCTTTTCCGCGTGCAAAGTTTCTACAAACCTTTGGCACCAGCGAAACAGGCATTGCCGAAACCCAAAGTTTTTCGTCAACCAGCAATCTGATCAAAATTACCGGCGATGAGGTGCAATACAAAATCGTGGATGGCGAGTTGTATCTGAAAGGTAAAAACCAGGTGCTGGGCTACCTTTCGGGCGACCAATCTAAATTTGAAGCGGGCTGGTTCAAAACCGGCGATGTGGTGGAAGAAGCCGAGGGTGGCTACCTGCGCATCTTGTCGCGCATGGACGACATCATCAATGTGGGTGGCGAAAAAGTTTTCCCCTCCGAAATCGAAAATGCGCTGCTTGGGTTTAGTTTTATCAAAGAGTGCGTTGCTTACGGTTTGAAAAATCCCATTACCGGCGAAACCGTAGCTTTGGATGTAGCCCTAATTCCTGGCAAGGATGCGAAAACCGCCAAAAAGGAAATTCGCAAATATTGCCTGCAAAATCTTGCCCCCTACAAAGTACCGAGCAAAATAACTTTCGTGGAAGACATTGGCGTTTCGAGCCGCTTCAAAAAAAGCAGGAAGGGAAGTTTATGAAAAAGATTAAGCTCCTGCTCACCTTCGACTACGAGCTGCCGCTGGGCGGCATCAGGCAATCCTACCACCACAGCCTTTTCGATCCCACCGAACGCCTTTTGCAATTGGCGCAAAAGCTGGATGTGCCGTTGGTATTTTTTGCAGACATTCTTAGTTATAAAAAATTTGATGAATGGGGCGTGGCTGATTATACCATCCCATTTAAAAAACAAATCCAAAAAGCGATTCAAGGCGGGCACGATGTGCAACTGCATATTCATTCGCACTGGCTGACTTCATCCTACAAAAACGGAAATTTTGTCCCTTCCGGCGATTTTGAATTGGCAGGCTTTGCAAAGCAGGATTACCCCGGAAACATCGAAGGCATCATTCAGGAAGGTGTTAAAGGTTTAAACGAAATTGCGAGAGAAACGGGCCCCGATTATGCCTGCGTGGCTTTTCGGGCCGGCGGCTACAATTTAAATCAGGAAACTGCACGAATTTTGAAAGCCTTGCACAGCGAGGGCATCCGTTATGACAGCTCCATCGCACCGGGCTACTTTTTTACTTCGGGCATTTCGCGTGTGGATTATCGCAGGGTTCCCAGGCTTCCCAATTGGTATTTGGATTTGGATGGCGATATTTCTAAACCCGGGGATTCGCCGGGCATTCTGGAAATCCCGATTGCCGCCAAGCCCAAAGGCCTCTTTGAAATCCCTACCCGTTTTAAGCTAAAAAAATATGCCCACCGGGCGGTTGAAGATCGTGGCAAAATGATTCATGCCGCGCACAAGGCCGCAACCATCGACCAGATACAGCAGCTTTTTGCCTCGCGCATGCTTACCGTGGACAATCACACCTATTCGGTGGATTATATGCTCGCGATTTTGGATTATAATATACAAAAGTTTAAAGATGAAGCGGAAATATACCTGAGCCTGATTGGCCATCCCAAATCCATGGGCGATTATTCGCTGCAACTTTTAGAAGACTTCGTCAACCGTTGCCGGGAGAAATACGGAGACCAAATCGATTTTTGCACTTTCGATGACTTGTATCAAAAACGAATTCACGAAAACTATGGGAAAAATAAGTGAAAGCATATATCGCCTGCTACCCGAAAACACATTCAGGTTCCTATCGGCGAAATATTACCACCTGCAAAAAATAGTATTTCCTGCTTTTTCTGAAGAAGATATCCGAAGCCTTCTCACCAAAAAACTCGACATCAAAAAAGGCTCCGTTGTTTTTATCCACAGCTCCCTGGATAAATTAAATCTTACGATTCCGCCTTTTCGCTTATTGCAAGTTTTGCTGGAAACCGTGGGTGAGGAAGGCACATTGCTGTTCCCGGCATGGCATTATTTGGGTCGCGCCGAAGATAATTTAAAAGCCGGAAAACCCTTTGATGCCAAACGATCGCCCACGGTACTGGGTCTTTTGCCTGAGCTGGCACGCCGACATCCGCGGGCTTATCGCAGTTTGCATCCCACGGCCTCTATCACCGCCATCGGAAAGCACGCCGAAGAACTCACTTCCACCCACCACCGCGATGTATATCCCTGCGGCAGCCAAAGCCCGATGCACAAGATGCTGAAATACAAGGCCCGGATTATCGGCCTGGGCGAAAAGGTGGTGAGCCTCTCCTTTGTGCATACTGTGGAAGATACGATGAAAACAGACTTTCCGGTAAAAACCCTGAGCGAAGAAACCATCACCGCACAAGTCAGAGATTTCCATAAGGAGATTCATAACGTGGAAACCTACGTGCCCGCCAGGCGTATTCAAAATCGAAACATAGAAGCCTATTTCGCCAAGCACATCCCAAAAGCCATTTGCCACCGCTTCAAAAACCACGGCGTTAATTTCTTCACCTGCGACGCTCCGGCCTTATACGACCGAATGAAAGAGCTGGCAGAAGTGGGGATTACGATTTATGAAAGTGAAAAAACTGCCTAATTTATCATTTGCTACCGCTAAAAGGATTTTGTTTTCTTCATAATACCTACAACGGTAAATTGTATGAGTCGTGGCAGATTGCGTGGCAGTTTCCTGTCAAGTTACAACTACTTTTGATACGGCTCACACAGAACAATAACTCACTAACTGTCAGATTTTTTATACACGATATTATAGGTCGTTTTTATTTTTTAAACAGCTTATTATGCTCAGAAAGTCTTAAAATTATGTACTTTTCAATATCAATGTCTGATGGAACTTTATCCATAACTATGGGAAGAATGAATTGGCAATTTATCGAATTAGCTAAATCAATTAAAATTGTGCTTAATTGATTGTCGTGCATATTTTCAAGCTGGTCGTGCATTATGAAGTGAATAAATTTCAATTCAATTTCTTCAGCAAATAATACATAGGCGAAATCAAAAGCAGCTATTTGTCCCTTCTTTTTTCCTGTACTTGGATTTCCTTCAATATTTGTTACAATTAGGTCATAGCCCCTTTCACTTTTTTGAGTACTTAATAAATACTCTTCCCCATAAAGTTGACTTGATACTTTTGTGAAGTACTTGTTAAAAAGAGTAATTCGTTTTTGAATTATGCTGTCCTTTGAATTAATTTCTGAATTAATAGTTTCTAGCTCTTCATTAATTCGATTAAGTTTTTCATTGGATGTAATCCAGAATTTTTTTCTCTCTTCTAAATTGCCTTTCCTTTCAAAAAATGAATTCAATTCAATTAGAATCTTGTCATAATCATCACTATATCCGGATGCACTTACAAACTCAGATAATTCTTTTTCACGTCTTCTTAACGAAAAAAAATCCTTCGAAATTGATTTTAATTCTTCCTTCAATGTGGGTAACTCAAGTTCAATGTATTTGATTTTCTCATTCAAAAGGTCATTGTGAAATTTAACAGTTTCTCTAAAAGATACCTGTAAATTAGGTATCAGTTTTGAAGCTTTGCTATATAATGATTCTATCTGATTGATGTCAATGTTAGTTCTTTCGTTTTCTAATTCTGCTTTGCTTTCCAGAATTAATTCTCGTCTCATATTCAATCTACTTAGTTCAGTAGAACGTTGTGAAAGGTTTAACTTTAAAAGATTTAGCTCTTCTAACTGTGCTTCAAATTTTTCATTAAAATTAAATTTCGCCTTTATTTGTTGAAGTTCCTCAATTTTTGAATTAACAAGTTCAAGTTGCTGTTCAATTAATGATAGCTCCCCTTCTTTTTTAAGCCTTTTTTGAAAACTTTCTTCTCGAGTTTTTTCTTTACCTAAAAGTTCCTTTTGGTTGTGGGTATCTGTATTTATTCCTAACCAAAAAAGGAATAGAGCTTCATATTCTTCAATTTTTGTATAAGGATTTAAGACTTTTACAATGTTAGCTAACTTGTTTTTTTCGTCACGAATGTTTTTAGAAACAATTTGCTTAAATGTTGGCTTCTCAACACTTGTATTAAACATTAACTCCTTGAGCTTTGAATCAAATTCTTTTTCGTTTATTATTGTTTCTCCATCGATTTCTTGAATTTTCTTTCCGTACTTTAAGAAATTCTTCTTTATGGTAATTGAAGCTGACGGGTAATCCAAGTCGTCAACTATAGTTAAAATAACAAGAACTTCTGTATTAATTAAAAAATCCTTGATTGTACTATTTTCTTGCTCTTTGAATTCTGAATCTTGGTAAATGTTTTTTCCACTTGAACCCAGACAAAAATCTACAAGTCGCAACACAGTTGTTTTTCCGACATTATTGCCAGTAGTTTTTTTATCCTTTTTTACGGTTTCATCCACTATCAAATTGAGTCCCATATGAAATCCAATTTCACGGACTAAACCTAGTTTATTCTCTATTTTCAGTGTCTTTAAAAACATTTTTTTATTTTACCTTTTTCTCCTTTAGCTACTAACCCTAGAATAAATAGCCAGTCCAATGTTAATGAATATAAATTGATAGTAATTTCTTTTTCATTATTAATTAATGTGTACAAATCCATATAATCGACATCTTTATTGGCCTTGTTTTGAAGAATATTAATTAGGATACCGCCCAAATAATATAAATCTCTTTCCGGATTAATGTTTTTATCAATTATCATAATTTATATCGATTTAGGAGGTTCTTCCAAAATATTACAACGCATAAATGCATCAACGATTACTATCATTAAGCTAAAATCAATAGTTTCTTGGTCAAATTCATCTAATTTGTTTGGTGCTTTGTCTACATTATCCCATATAGTTTCAATCACTTTATCCAGAATAATATCAGCATTATCCCTTATTTCTTCAATATTTTTGTATTCCGATTTTACACTCAGATAAATTCGTTTAATATTATGTAAAACTAATTCCTTTTTGGTAGAACCTTCTTTCTCAATTATTTCATAAATCTTATTAAGTTTCACTTGATATGGAGCAAACTCTCTAATTACTGATTCATATCTTTTGACGTTATTAAATAAAATCTTTGTTTCTGTATTAGGAGCATTTTCTGTTTCAGGTAAATCAAGAATTTCATCCATTTTAGAACCAATTGTATTAATTACTTTGTTTAAAGCTAATGGATGTTTTGATAATAAATTTTTACTTGAAATTAATTCTAAAATCTTTTTTTCGTGGGCACTTTTCCACTCTTTCAAAAGAGGCGTTGGATATTGCGTTTCATTTTCCTTATTGTCAATCATCACGTGATGTTCGTCACAAAGCAATATTAGATTATCAAATCCCCTTCTTTCATCATCGGTCATATTCTCGTCAAACCTTGAGCCTTCTTTGCTTGCTGCTGCAATGTGACAAATTTTACTAATTATTGAGATTCCATCTTCAGCAATCAATTTCTTTGAACAATTGGGATGGGCACATTCATTTCCCGAAAGAGTATCTAACCGTCTTACTGTTGAAGGTTTGTAATGTCTGGGCTTGTCTTTCAGTTCTTTTTGTGTCATTGTTTATCGAATAATATTTTACAAAATTACTTAATTTGTTTGTCATTCAGTATTCTTAAATGCCCTATAACCAAATTCGTATTGTGACTATTCCGCCTATTTCCCCTTTATTCTGAAAAACCCCAAGGCTTTGAATTTTAGACAAAAAAACGTTTTTGAAAATTTGTAAGCACTTGCAAATGCTTGAACCCGGGTATTTGGTGCTATTGTGCTTTTTGCTCATTCCTGATACTTTTTTCGTTGACAGCCCAAAAATAGAATTAAATACCATACCATCGAAAGCCGTGGTGGTTTTTTTGTTGCTGATACCAAAGGGACTTATCCATCCCCTACCTTGCAATAAAACCACCGCCATTAGATAATGTTCGTCCATAATGTCATCATCAAAAAAATAGATTTCTCCCGTCATGGGTTGATTTGGGAGGAGGGAATGACATTAGGGAGGAGATTTCTTGCCGCACGGACGGCAGAGCTGCCGCAAAGCGGCAGGAGAAATCTCAAAGGCAACACATCCCAAAAGCCGTTCGCTTAAAAAGGTAGCTCCAGTTGCCTATTATTATCTGCTGGTTTGGTTTTTTCTTCTTTCAATTTTTTCTTTTCTTCTTGTTTTTTACTTTCTATTTTTTCCTTTAAGTATTGATTTTGTTTTTGTTCCATCTTTAGCTTTTCTTCCAACTCTTGTTTGAATTTCAGGATTTCTTTTTCCTGCGCCAGTGCAAATTCCGGAATCCTCAACTTCATGGCCTTTAAATCTTCCAGACTTTTATCCAGAAACATTTGGGTCTTTTCATCTTCTGACAGCTTAGCTATATTTTGCAATCCGCACAAATCATTAATATTTATCCAAGCATCGTCAAGCCAAACTGACATATCAGGATTGAGGCAATAAACCCCTCTTTCGATTCTTATAAAAAGTGCATTGTTGTATGGGTTTCTGCTTTCGATTTCATTTTTGGCAAGCATCCCCGAAATGTAGGGTCTCTTTTTCCTGAATTCGGGCAAGAGCGATTCGGAGTATTGTGCTACAATGTCTTCGATATCTTTGGCCATTAGCCCCTTATCTATCCAGCCTCGTCTCGATTCGCTTACAACGGCATCCTGCAAAGTCATAAAAATATTCAGCAGCAAGTATTCCATTTTTTGCTTGGGGATTTTTACCATCCGCTCGTCTATTTTCAAGCGAATATTATCGGTAAGAAGAGCCCCGAACTTGTCCTCAATTTTGCTGATTACCTGTGGCGAAAAATAGATTTTGTTCAGGGCAATTCTCAGCGGATTTCTTCCATTGTTGTCCACAACATCGGTGTTGGCATTTTGATTCAGCAGATAATTTAAGATATTTGTACTTCCATTTTCGATGGCAGCAAGCAAGGGCGTTAAGTTAAACTGGTCGCGATAATCCACACCATATTTTCTAATTTTCTGCTCTACGCCTTTCACATTATCCGTGTTGTAATCGGCATAATATTTCCGGTTTACCGAGTTGCGTTCGTAGTCGGGGTGTTCGGCGCGTTTATAGTTCAACTCCGCCAGTTTGTTAATACTTGAAGTATCGTTGTAAAGCAAGGCATACATGAACACCAGGTCTTTGGCCTTTTTGTTAAAGTTGTCCGGGTCGAAGGCTTTCTCGTGCAGTTCTGCTATTTTTTGGCGGGTCAGGGGTTCCCAATCAGGTTTATGCAGTGCCAGGATCGATTTTTTAATTTCGTCGGCCTGTTCGTTTTTTCCCTGCAATTCAAGTTTCCGGGCTTCTTCCTTCCAGTCGTCGAGCGACGAAACTTCGGCTTTGATGCGAAGACTTTCCTTGCTTTCAACCAAATCGAGCAGACTCAGAATATCGTGTTTTTGGGATGTTTCGAGAATGTACAGATTTTTGATAGCCCGGGTAATGCCCACATACAGCGAGTTAATATAAAATTTGTAGGCATCCAGCGATTTATCCGCCTTATCTTTGCCACGCGAAAAACCGATGTTCTCGTTTTTGATGTCGGCGGCATTTATGCCCTGGGCAATCTGCATAAACTCCCGGCTATTATTACTAATAAAATTTACCAGGATAATATTTTCGTATTCCAGCCCCTTGGCTTCGTGGATCGAAAACAAAAGGGGTGTCTTGAAGATTTTGCGGGCAGCTGCTTTTTCTTCTTGGGTCATCACCAGCAGTGCGTACTTTGTCGATCGTCCGGTGCTATCGTTCAGTTGCTTTCGGATGGCCGATGAGTCGATATGAAAATTGACCTCGCCCTTATTTTCTTCCAGCGACTCCACCAAAAATGTGCTCTCTTTATCAATCGAACCAAAACGCGCATTTTTTATCATCAGCAGCTTATTGGCCAAAGTTGTAATGTTGATGGAATTGCGGTAATTAGTGCGCAGCACATTAATGTTGCTGCCGGTAATATCATGTTTGTAAAACATGGTTTTTACATTGGTCCACGAAAAAAAGTTGGGATGGACAATCTGGTTCGAGTCGCCGCAAAGGATAAAGTTCCCGGCTGTTTTTAACGATTGTAGCACGAGGTACAACTGGATATTAGTAAAATCCTGAGCTTCATCAATCACTATAAAATCATATTTCGCCCTGCTGTATTTTAGCCAATTATAGGAAATGATGTTCAGGTCGTGATAATTGTTTTCGTCCAAAAACTCAAGGTATTTCTTAAACGCCTCATATACTTTTTCGCGCTCCTCGCTTAAGAAAATTGACTGTTTGATGCCCAGATTCAGATAATCCTCCTTGCTCAAAAATGCTTTGGTAATTTCAAGCCCGGTAATCACGCCTTTAAATTCCTCGAACAGTTTGTAACTATCCTTTATCCCAAAAGCCTGTTTGCGGGGTTGCAGCCAAAGGTTGAAACTTTTAAAATCGACTTCCTTTCCGGGAATCACCTTCAACGTTTCTAAGTATTCTTTAAAACTCAAAAAATCGACATCCTGCTTTTCGTTTGCATAATTATCCGAATAATACAGCTTGGTGGAATTATCTACCAAAAAGGGCGACAGGGTTACGTACAAAATATTTCCCTTGAGCAGTTTTATTTTTTCGAGGGTAAGCACCGTTTTGCCGCTGCCCGCCGAGCCAACGATGACCACAGGCGGTTTGAGCGCGAAAATATCCTGCTGCACATCGTCGAAGGAGATAACCTTGTTGAGCAAATAAAACTTGTTGGTATTATGATTTACATAATTTATCTCAAGCACGGCTTCGTCAGGAATCTGCTTTTCGTTTTTAAGCGGCATTAGTTTGCTTTCGTCAATTTTGGCACCCCTCAAAAACCGTGATTTTTCGTACGCGTGATTGTAAATAACCTCGAGCAGCAGGATGTAGGTTTCTTGCCTGTATCGGGCAAATTTAAAAAGCAGCCGGTTTTCGTAATCCAGCTTAGCCCGATAATATCCATGGTTAGCTAATTTTTTTATCTCAGCCGAATCAAAATCATTGTTCTCCAAAAAAGCAACCGTTTTGTTGAATTGCTTTTTTACCCCCGTGTAATCGATATCGTTGTAATACAGAATATTCATGGCGTAATAATTCTTGATATTAATATCCAAAAAAAAAGTTTGCAAAGTAATTAAAAAAGGAGGCAGCCAGCTATGGCCTTCTTATTTATATTTTAATAAATACACTAAGGCATTGGAAGGTGTTGATTTGCAAAGTGAGTTGGATAGATTCATAGCATTTTTTCTAAGCCTCCAAGCCAAAAATATTCCCGATAACTTTTTTATTGTTTTCCCCCACGGGTGTCAAGTTAAGCACGAATATTCGGTTTTCCATAGCCCGAAGCTTTTGCCACTGGCATCCGTATCGGGAAGGTTTGGGCTATGGAAATCTCGTGTGCAAAACCATCAGGGCGTTCACGTTCTTATTGGTATTCCACAAATAATTCGATGGCTTCGTATTCGGCCATGCCTAAATTGTTATATTTTTTTGCTGTTTCCCGATTTCGTTCAATGGCAAAACGCCAGATTTCCACATCATCAGAGCCGGGAAACATAATCTCCTTCTGGCTGGCATGACGGAATATGGCAGCACGTTTCTTCTTAAGTTCATCGGGGCTAACGGGAACAGCCATATCTACTTCGGCCACATCCCATTCTTTCCAGGTACCGTGATACAGCCACACCCTGCAATCGATCAACCAGGTGTCATTTTTTACTACTTCCAAAGCCGTGGCAATAGCATCAAAGCATTTGCGGTGTGTTCCGTGGGGATCTGTTAAATCGCCGGCAGCATACACCTGATGTGGTTTAATGTCGCGCATTGCTTCCACAATCCTGTTTACATCATCATCACACAAAGAAGCCTTTTTGATAGTTCCCGTTTCGTAAAAAGGCATTCTCAGGAATTTGACATGGCCGTCAGGGATTCCAAAAAAACGACAGGCCGAAATACCTTCTGCTTCACGAATATACGTTTTGAGCCTGCGTACTTCAGGCAAGTCAATATCACCGCTATTTTTGTGCACAATATCATGCTGAATCTTTTCCAAATCAATGGTACTTTTTGGCGATACACTCCGTGTAAAATGGAGCACCCGTTGAACCACATCATCGGCAACAGCAATGTTTCCAGAGGTTTGATAAGCTACATATACCTCGTGTCCTTGTTCTACCAATCGGTTTATAGTTCCCCCCATGGCCAGCATATCATCACCCGGGTGCGGGCTGAAAATAAGAACCCTTTTAGGGAAGGGTTCTGCCCGTTCGGGGCGTTGCGAATCATCGGCATTGGGCTTGCCGCCGGGCCAGCCGGTAATACTTTTCTGAAGCATGTTGAATACCCTGAGGTTGCTATCGTAAGCCGGGCCGTGGTTAACTACCATGTCGCCAAGACTGTTGTCGTTGTAATCGCGGTTGGTAAGTTTCAAAATGGGTTTATTTAGTTTTTCGCAAAGCCAAAGGGTAGCTTTCCTGATAAGCCGTTCGTTCCATTGCACATCGCGAACCAGCCAGGGTGTACGAAAACGAATAAATTCCCTGGCAGCCTCTTTGTCGAGCACAATTTCGGTGCATGGGTGATTTTGAAGATATGTTGCAGGAAGAGTATCCGTAATCAATTCTTCGATGGCTCGTTGAGTGATTGAGGCTTTTTTTTCGCCCCATGCCATGAGTATAATACGCCTCGACTGCAAAATTGTAGCAACGCCCATTGTGATAGCTTTACGCGGCACATTTTCTCCTGCATAAAAATCACCGGCAGCATCGGCAATGGTAAGCGAGTCGAGCGCAACCATCCGGGTGGGCGAATTGATGCCCGAACCGGGTTCGTTAAAACCTATATGTCCGGTACGCCCGATGCCAAGTATCTGCAAATCGATACCTCCTGCCTCGCTAATTGCCATTTCGTAATTCTGACAGAAATCGTACACTTTGTCCTCAGGAATTGTTCCGTCAGGAATATGTATATTTTCTTTTTCAATATCAATATGATCGAAAAGATGCTCGTGCATAAAATACCAGTAACTCTCAACATGTTCACGAGAAATCGGATAATACTCATCGAGGTTAAATGTTACAACATTCTTAAAACTCAGGCCTTCTTCTTTGTGCATCCTGACCAATTCGCGATAAACACCGATGGGGCTCGAACCGGTTGCTAATCCCAAAACACATCTTTCGTTCCTGGCACTCTTTTGTTTAATAAGGTCGGCAATGGATGCCGCTACCTCTTTTGATGCTGTTTCGGCATTATTAAAAACATGGGTAAACATGTGTTCATATTTTCTTTCGAGGCGTTCTTTTACCTCAAGTTTCAGCAACTGTGCATTCATAGTTTTACTTTTTAAACATTTGATTTTGTGCATCAAAATATAGGGCAGCAGCCCCTAATACTGCAATGTCTTCCTGTTCGGAAGCAACAATTTTCAATTTATGGATAGCGTGTTTATATGGAAAGGTGTTGATCTTGTCGCGCATGCTTTTCTCAAAAAACGGAAAAGATTTCGCAAGGGGTCCGCCAATCACAATTATTTCAGGATCGACAGCAAAAAGAATGGTTTTTAGCAGGTTGCCCAAAACGGTTCCGTAATGCTCGAAAACAGCCAGGGCAATTTTGTCTTTTTTATTGGCCCGAAAAAGAAATGTTTGAGCCGAAACACCATACTTAAATTCAAAGTAGGCATCGTTGAGGTAGTATTCGTAATTGTAATCGAGGAAGGGAATATCGCCAAACTCGCCGGCACCACAGTTGGTTCCCGAGTAGAGATGCCCATTAAAAATAATTCCGGCCCCGACCCCGGCCCCCAGGATAAGACCTATACTGTTTCTGAAGCCTGCTGTTTTGCCAAAATATGCCTCGCCAATGGCAAAACAGTTGGCATCGTTGTTTACATAAACGCTCAGTTGAAAGTGACTTTCCAGGATTTCCTTTATGTGAACTTCGCGCCACGAAGGGATGTTTTGAACCTGGTAAACAATTCCATTGTCCACATCCACGAGACTGGGTACGCCAATGCCAATGCCAGCTACCCCATCATCATTCACTTCGTTGATAATGCCAAATACCTCTTTCAATATTTCATCTTCAGAAGCCTTGTTATTAATTTTTCGGCTAATACTTTTTTCAATATGGCCATTTTTTACTTTTCCGGCCACCAGGGTTTTACCCCCGATTGATATTCCAATTACAGCATTGTTCATAGTAGTCTATGTTTAATTAGTGTCCGTCCAAAAAGGCGGGGGTTTTCACCCCTTCAATTCAACCCCCGGCATAAATGCCGGGGCTATAGATATCTCAAAGAAACCTGCTTTATTAACCCACCCTAAACTATTTCCACCGTCTTCTCATAGTATGATCCTTGTTTTGTCCGGTCTAAATATAGTGAAGCAGCACCAAGTACGGCAATATTTTTCGCCTCCGAAAAAATTACCTCGAAATCGCGGATGGCTTTTGGAAAAGGAAAATCATAAATGGATTTCCACATGCTTGCCTGAAAAAACGTACTTGCCCGGGCTACTGAACCTCCAATAATTACTTTACAAGGATCCACGGACAGCTTTATGGTTTTGATGGCATTGCCGAGGTGCAGGCCAAATTCGTTAAATACTTTTAGGGCCAATTGGTCGCCACCTGAAGCTGCTTCTGCCAGCACTTCACCTTTAACACCATAATTGTTGATGAAAAACTTGCCACTACAATAATCTTCATAAATAGATTCGAGGTAGGGGATGTTTCCAAATTCGCCCGATCCACAGTGGGCATCAGGCATCAAAAAACCATTTTTAATAATTCCCGCCCCCATGCCTGTGCCCAGGGTGAGGCCAACAAAATCGTCCGCGCCTCTACCAAAACGCGATTCGCCGAGAGCAAAACAATTGGCATCGTTATCAAGATAAACCGGTATCCGAAAATATGCCTCCAGGATATCCCTTAAATGAACTTCTTTCCAGGATGGAATGTTCTGGACATCGTTCACAATACCTTCATCCCGGTCAACCAAACCCGGAATTCCAATTCCAATTCCAAGCACATGCTCGTTAAACAATGGGTTGATTGCCTCAATAATCGCATTTATTATATCGGCCGGATCCTTGCTATCGGCCGGAATCATTTTTTGAATTATCTCACCGGGTTCATTTCCATCAATCCTACCAACTGCTACCTTAGTCCCGCCAAGGTCAACGCCAATCAGGCTTCCATTTTCTGGTAATATCATTATGATTTAAATATATTTTTAATATGTATTGTTTTATTATTGATAAGGGGTTTTCCCCAAAAGCTAAGGCTCAGGATATACCCGAGGGTAATAAAAAGAAACATCATTCCTATTTTTAGCGGGGCTATATCGCTGATCGCCCCGATAAGAATTTGTACAATAGCACCACCGGCAATACCTGTCATCAAAATTCCGGTAAACGAGCCATGGTGTTTTGATACCGAATTCAGGCCAAGTGAAATAATTACAGGGTACATCACCGAAAGGAAAAATCCGGAAACAGGAAAAGCCCATAAGGATACTTGAGCAGATGCAAACAAACCAAGGGCGAGGCTTATCATCGCCAATATGGTAAACCACCTTAGCACCACTTTGCTGTCGAGAAGTTTTAAAAGTACCAGGCCCAAAACGCCGCCTATTGTCATTAAACCCCAAAAATAGGAAACTGCGTCAGCCCCTGTTGTGTTTGGGTCGAAGCCATGATAGTTGCTTAAGAATTTCGACATCCAGTACGAAATCCCCTGCTCGGTTCCCACGTAAGCGAATATGGCGAGAAAATATAGGATAACATATTTGTTTTTAAACAATTCTACATAACTTTCCTTAGAGCCTACTTTTTCGTCTTCCCGGAGTTTAACTTTGGGGAATTTCACAAATACAATCACCGCTATCATCAAAACACTTAGCAAAGCAAATACCCAGTACACCGAAACCCACGACATGGACTGGGGTACCAATTCAGATATTATTCCAATAAGTGGTTTTTCTGAATTTCCTTTGTCGATGTTGGTAACAAGATAAGAATACATTTGCGGGCTAATAAACGAGGCCAGGCCAAAAATAAGTTGCGCCAGCACCGAATTGAAGGCGTAATGTTCGGTGCCACCCGAAACACGCAAAAGCGGATTGATAACAACCTGCAGCATCGCCATTCCAGTTCCTATTGTAAACAGCGACACCACAAATACCTTATAACCGGGAAAAAGAGCAAAAAACAAAGCCCCCGAAAAGGCAAGCACAAAAGCAAATATCATCATCCTTTTCTCGCCCCACTTCTCAAGCATAAAACCCGAAGGTATCGACATTACCCCGTAGGCAATAAAAAATGCAAATGGCAGAAAACCAGCCATGGTTTCACTAAGCTTGAAACTGCCCGATACATTAGGGTTTAATGCCCCCAAAATATTGGTTAAAAAGGAGATGACAAAAAAGGTGATTAAAATGAGTGCTACAATGGTGTAATTTCGTTTCATAATCTGCTTGTTGTAATGTATCTGTTATTTATCTTAATAATTATATCCTTCCACAATTAGATGTGGTGTTTTGTTTTTCAAATACTTTTTGTTGATTCTTGCTGTCAATTTCCTGCTTTCGCCCGCCAACAGCGACACGTAATTGTCTGTCCACAACACCGGGAGAATGGTATTTCCGGTTTCTTTATCAACTATTTGCAGCTGAACAAAGAAGGCCAGTTTACTGCTGTTATTTTTTAATTCAACCACAAACTCAATATGGTTTTCGGAACTGATTTCTCTTATCGAACTGCTAACTTTAGCTTTTGGCAAACTGTTCAAGGCGGTAAAATCGGCATACTGTTTTGAGGGTGTGTGATGATACCAGCCCGGAACTTCAGCCTCATAATCCAGCACATCCTTTTTTTGGGACAGCCAATAGAAATTGTTGTCGATTTCGTTTTCATTTTTATCCAACAGCCGCATATCAAGAAAATATACCGACTCTCCCCATTCCATGTCGGGGAGTTTAAGTATTTCGAGGCTGGAGTTGGCCTTGAGGTTTACTTTTATTTCTTTTTCATATTTCAGGTCCGAGGCCAGGTTGTAAGCCCTGATTTTCAAAACACAATTATTTTTATCTTCAATCTTATCGTTTACCACAAACACCGAATGATGTGCATAATCGTAAATTGCATGATAAGGCTGGGATGCTTTTTTTGCTCCGTAATATGCTCCGTTGGGCATAAGATAGTAATCGTAAAGCTGCCAGTACATCTCGGGCCAGGCCGAATTGAGCATCCATTGAATAACGCCGGTAGCATTGTAGCGGTAAGCCGAAAATGCTTCAAACATCGGGCGCATCAATTCGTAGTTGAGCAGCTGGGCTTTTTTGGCATAGTCGTCCACCGTAGCGGCCTTACCATATCTTGCCTCCAGTGCTTGCGAATACCTGTTTAAGGTATTGAACTCATTTCGGCCACAATGATAATCCCAAATTGAATCGATGGGCCACAGGTGATTTTTGGTGATCATCTTCCTGATGCTTTCCAGCGGTGGCACTTGTGCTCCGGGCCCCGTTTCGGTATTAAAACCAAAAGCCCCCCCATACAAGATGTCGGAATACCAATAAACCGGGGGTACGTAGGCATAAGGGCCGCGCATTTTTACTCCCGTCGGGCCGACTGGTGTTGACCATTCTTTGGCCGAGGCGAGGTAAACCCGGGTAGAATCGTATTGGGTAAAAATGTCGAGGTAGTTTTGTTCCAATTCGGGTTTTGGGATGCAGTCGCTGCCACCTACCCAACAAAAAATGGCCGGGTGCTTGCGAAGCCATACTATTTGGTCGCGCCATGCTTTGCTCATCATATCCACATCCGAAGGCGACAAAATCCCCCCGTATTTTTCACTGCATGGTTTGCCCAAATAATCCTCCCACTCCCAGTGGCAGCTCCATCCTGCCATTATCAAAATCCCCATCTCGTCGCAAAGCCTGTAAAGGGTTTGATCTTTCCCCCAAAATCCTTCGAGACGGATGGTGTTCAAATTCATATCCTTCACGTATTCCAATTGATTTTTTATGCTTTCGGGTGTATCGTCAAGCAGCAGCCGATCAACCCAGCCGCCACCACGTATCAGAATTTTTTTCCCGTTTATTTTAAATCCCCGGTGGCCTTCACGGGTAAAATAATCAGAAACACTCCTGATGCCAAAAGTCAAAGTTTTTTCGTCCAGCATTTTTTGCCGCTTATCTACCAGCACAAATTTGGCATGGTGCAAATATGGCTCTCCCAAAGTATGTGGCCACCACAGTTTTGGATTTTTTATGGTGAGTTCATTAAAATCTTTAGGCTTAAAAACAATTTTCCCGGTTTCACCGGATTTTAATTCAACAGGTTTTGAGATTTTTTTGCCCATAAAAATCATGTTAACTTTTCCGGAAAAATCTGTTTTCAAATAATTTTTTATTTCTACCGAGGCTGTTAAAGCAGCTTCCGACAATTCCTCGTTAAGCTCGCTTACCACATAAGGGTTAAAAATGCCTGTTCCTTTATTTGCTTCAAGATAAACCCTCCTGAACAATCCCATGTTAGCATCAGGTGGTGTCGGATTCCAATCGACAAAACCGATGGAAAAATCGCCGGCCTGTGATGGAAATACCTGCAGTGCCAATACATTTTTCCCTTTTTGAACCTGATTGGAAATGTCGAACTTAAACTGCCTGAAAGCATTTTTTACGTCAACGGTATCGGCAATTTTTTTTCCATTCAGCCACACATCGGCTTTGTAATTGATGCCTTCGAAATGTAGCAACAAAGCCCCCGGAATTTCATCGAGCATAAATTCGGTTCGATACCACCATGCTGTTTTAAAAGGTTTTGAAGAAATCATCTTCATTTTGTCATTAACAAAAATGTTCTGATAAATCCCATTCTCCACAAGGGTATGCATAACTGTGGAGGGAACTGAGGCCGGATACCAATCCGTGGGCCGAAAACCGGGGCGACTGATTTTTTGCCCTGTTTCCGAAACCGAATCCGAACGCTGGATAAACCAGCCTTTATTAAGGTCGTTAATAAAAAAGCCCTCCGGAGGAGAACCTGCACAGGATGAAACTATTACAGCAATAGCTGCCGGTACAAGCAAACGAAGAAATGTATTTAAGCAGCTCATTTAATACTCCTTATTATTATTGATTAGAATTAGCATCCTAAATTTGGACAGCCACAAAAGTACATCTTATTTAAATATTATGCAACTATTTGCGCAAATAAATATGCCCAAATAAATTTATGTGCACAATACAAAAATATTATTATCTGGAATGAAAATAAATTAATGATTATTTTAAATGATTTAAAAACCTGAATAAATATTATGACATCGAACTAAAAGCCCTAAAGGTAAGGTTTAGAACAATCATATTTTAGAATAGTATTAACAAAAGCTAACTGCAAAACATGCTTTCTTTGCAATTTAGATAAAGAAATAGTTTGCACACACTAATAAAATAATTTACCTTTGTGTGCATAATTTTTGCACTACATCATTTTTAATTTTATTAAAATGAAGAAAATTTACGTCTTACTGATCCTATTTCTTAGCGCCATTCCATTAATAGCTCAAATTGCTGTTGAGGGTACAATCTATTCAAAAGATTCGGGCGAATCGTTGCCCGGTGTTACCATTGTGGTTAAAGGCACGCTGCAGGGTAGCACCACCGATGTAAACGGGAAGTATAGTTTAAAAGCCGAACACGATGCTACACTGGTGTTTTCGTATATTGGTTACAAAACGCAGGAAATTCCGGTACACGGAAAAACCGCGCTCGATGTGTTTTTGGAAGCTGACACCAGGCTATTGGACGAAGTAGTTGTGGTTGGATATGGTGTTCAAAAGAAAAGTGATGTTACCGGGGCTCTGGTTTCGCTAAGTGACGAAGATATGCAGGAAACACACCGGCAAAGTATTGCTTCGATATTGCAGGGAAAAGCTGCGGGCGTTACCGTTACTTCAAGTAGTGGATCGCCCGGACGCGATGAAGAAATTAACATACGTGGAATAAGTTCCATCAACGGCTCGCCACCGTTGTGGATTGTTGATGGCGTACCTACCAGTGCCGGCGTAAACCCACAGGACATTGCAAGTATGGAAATTTTGAAAGATGCCTCTGCAACGGCCATTTATGGAACCAAAGGTGCCAATGGGGTTATTTTGATAACAACCAAACAAGGTTCGGGGACATCGGCCAAAAATGGAACTAAGGGTAAAATGAGCATCAACTATGAAAACCGTTTTTCGTGGGGCAATATGTATAAAAAGTTAAACCTTGCCACTGCGAAACAATGGTCGAAATTGCGCTCGGAAGCATACAGCAATGCCCGCTTACCTATCCCGTCTTTATTGCAGGAAACTTATGGCGAGGGAACCGACTGGCAGGATGCCATAACCAGGACGGCCGCTTCGATGAACCATTACCTTTCGTTGGCGGGAGGCACCGATAAAATTAGTTGGTATATGAGTGCCAATTATAACGATCAACAGGGCATTGTTCAAAAATCGGAACAACAAAGCATCGACATCAGGCTTAACACCAGTGCTAAAATGACCGACTGGCTCAGGGTAGGCGAGAATTTCTCCTTTTCCAGGTCGGCATCCCACCTGGTAAACGAAGACGATGAATGGAACGCCATTATGATTAAAGCCATTGCCATCGACCCGATTGCGCAAGTTAAAAAGGACGATGGAAGCTGGGATGGTTCAATGTGGAATACCATTAGTAACCCTGTAGCCCACCTCGACAGGACAAAAGTTAATACCAAGGATTTTTCGTTGGGTGGAAATATGTTTGCAGAAATTACTTTTTTAAAAGATTTTACTGTTACCTCGAGGTTGGGCTATTCGCAAACCTTTAGTAACCTTTACGATTGGAAGCCCTCATTTTTTGTAAAAACCGGTGAAGAAAATTCGCAAACATCGGTTACACGTGGTTTTTATGAAGGCAGGGATTGGGTATTTTCAAATTTTATGACCTGGAGCCATCAGTATAACAAACATTCGTTTAAAGCTATGGCGGGGGTAGAATCGGAGCGTGATTATGGAGAATGGTTTGGCCTTAATGCTTCCGACCTTATTTCGGAAGCCGACCACCTTATTTTTATTGATAATGCTACCGGCAACCTGGCAGCTTCGGGATATGGCCCTCGTAATAGCAGCCCCGACACCGTTTATTTTGATCCTATCGACCAAAGCTGGTGGCAAAACGAAGGTGGTGATATAGATGAAAATGCCCTCGATGACGAGTACATGTTTAAATTGAATGCCTCTATGGAATATGTAAACGACTTCAAAACCGCTTTCATAGTAAACTGGGCATGGGCTGCCGTGCGGGCTTATGCTTTGCCCGGAATATGGGAAGATATAGCTTACGAAAATTATAATGCACCACCGGCAAGCTGGAGTGTTGAACACATCGAAAACATCAACGATACCCTTACTTTTGAAACCAACATCAATGGCGAAATGATGCCGGGTGCTTACGTGATCCACTTAACTAATAATGCTTCGTTGGGCATGGAATCAAAAGGATACGACTATCAAATCCTTAAACTTACCACCGATACGCTTTGGGTTCGTTACGACAATACCTTCCCCGATAATCTTGGCGACTTCTATAATCCTGATGATCTGGCCAGCGAAGGTGCCATACCGGGCGATCCCGATGAAGCCTATCTGAAACTTGTAAGGAAAAAATAAGTTTTCTCATTTTTATTTATTGGTTAAAACTGCCGGAGGAGTATCTGCCGGCAGTTTTATAATACATTTTGTAATTATTTAGATGATTGATTTGTTTTAGCACCAGCTAAATAAGTACTAAATTTTCAGGCATCACCAAACACAAAACAACAAAAAATCATGAAAACACAATTACTTTTTCTATTCGGTATTTCTTTTTTGCTTCATATTTCTGTTACGGCACAGCACTACCCATTTCCGCAGCATACCGATTATCAGACCCACATAAAACCAGATGGATATACCCAGGCACAACTCGATGGCCACGTAAGATCTTTTTATGACGGATGGAAAAACAAGTATTTGATTAATGGTTGCGAAAGTGATCATTATTATGTCTTTTTTGATTCAGGCAACACTGTTACTGTTTCGGAAGCCATGGGCTACGGAATGATTATTATTCCACTTATGGCAGGCTATGACGCTAACGCCCTAAATTATTTTGACGGGCTTTACCGTTATTACAAAGCCCACCCCAGCAGCATTACGCCCAACTTAATGGCCTGGAAACAGATTACGGATTGCGTCAATGCCGATGGCCCCGATTCAGCTTCTGATGGCGACATCGACATAGCGTTCGGGTTGTTGCTTGCCCATGCACAATGGGGTAGTCAGGGGGAAATTAATTATTTGCAGGAAGCAGTCCTGATCATCAATGATATGATGGGGCAAGACGCAGCGCAAGGAGATATTAATCAGGATTTGGATATTGTTAAGCTGGGCGACTGGGTTGGAAGTGGGAATTTTATGAATGGCACCAGGACTTCTGATTTTATCATGGACCATTTTCGTGCTTTTTCCTGCGCGGCAACTGACACCGTTTGGGATGGTGTGGTGGAAAAGTGTTATGATTTGATTAATGATATGCAAACCAATTACAGTTCTGCCACAGGACTCCTTCCCGATTTTATTGATGATGTGGATGCATTGCCAAAACCTGCGGATCCTAATTTTCTTGAAGGCCCCAACGATGGGGAATATTCTTACAATGCCTGCCGCGACCCGTGGCGTTTGGCCAACGACTATTTGATTAATGGAGATGAAAGGGCAAGAGCGGCGGTTGTAAAAATCAACCAATGGTTGTTGGAATCGACCGGGGGAAGTGCAAACAACGTGTATGCCGGTTACCACCTCGATGGCACAAGATTAAACGGCTGGAGTGATATTTCGTTTACAGCCCCATTTACCGTAGGAGCTATGGTTGATACGGCAAACCAGGAATGGCTAAACGCGCTTTATTCAAAAATCCTTTTATCGAACATAGCAAATGGAGCTTATTACGACAATACCCTGAAATTGCTCTCACTTATTACACTATCGGGAAATTACTGGGTTCCGCCATGCGAAATACTCAACGGGACAGATGATTTATCAAATAATAATAGACCATCGTTTCAGGTCTTTCCCACTTCAAGCACAGGAAACCTCATTTTAAAAATTGATCAGGATTTTAAAAACGAAAAACTGATTGTCAAAGTTTTTAACAGTTGGAGTACCTTGGTTTTTAAGGAATCGTTTCAATACGCTTCGCATTTTGGTATTAACATTGGCAGTTGCCCCAAAGGGATGTATCTCGTTAGCCTGATCACGGCAAAAGGAATATTTCTCGGAACACAGAAAGTTGTAAAACAATAAGCGGTTAATCTGAAATCGCAAATTTTTCTAAATGCTACTTTATAGACTGCCACTAACTAGTGTCTGTCTTTTTAGTAAGTTATTTGAATTATGAATTGCCTCGCCCTTTAGGGCGGGGATTGAATGAGAAGGATGAAAGCCCCCGCGATTTCGCCACGCCTGCAGGCGTGGCGAAATCGCGGGGGAGTTAATGCCAAGATCATTTTCCCCGGGTTAAAACCCGGGGCAATTCAAAGCATTGACTTTATGGACAGACACTAACTATGGTCTGCTGAAAAAGGTCTAATCCACTGGATTATTATAAGTTAATCCATAATATTTGATTCCTGATGCAAGGTTTTGGACATTATTTGCTCAAAAACCAGGTATCAAATATTACGGTGCTCCGCACCTTTTTTCGAATTTCTGGATAAAATTCTACAAAGATTATCGGTGCGCTGCACCTCATAAGTTTTTTTTCATGTCAACCAAGTTGGTCAAATGCCGCTGATCTTAAGCGGCAGAGCCGCGAAATATGCCGCCCAAAGGGCGAGCATGCTCGATCAGTGATCGGCATTTGTAGAAATCACAATTGCCACAGAAACTACCAGAGGTGCGGAGCACCGAAATATTACTATTTTGAGTTTTTCAGCAAGCCCTAACTATAGTTCATTTTTTTAGTCAGGTTTCCCGCAGATAACGCAGATTTTCACAGAAAAAAATCAGCGTAAATCAGCGAAATCAGCAGGAAATTCTTTGGCCTCGGATAGCAATGGTTGACTTTATGTACACGCCCTAACTAATCCTGATGGCGGAGCCTTTCAAAATAAAATTAACAGGTACAACGGCTGTTTTTCTTTCTGCACCGGGATGTTTAATTTGATCCATCAACATTTTAGCTGCTTTATTTCCCATTTCGTAGCCAGGTAATTTAAGCAGAGATAAATTGGAGGTAAGTCCTGAAATGCTTGTATCGCTATCTATCGAAATCAATAAAAAATCATCAGGAGCCTTTAATCCCTCGCGTTCGCAAATGTTTATCACCTCCAGAGCCGCCCGCTCACCCTTTACCAAAATGGCCAGCGGTTTTTTAGTTTCTTTTATCAAATACGCTACATCTTTATTAGGTTTCTCACCAGGCACCTTAGTATAAAGTATTATCAAATTATTCCGATCAATTTCCAAGATCTCAAATGCCGTTTCAAAAGCAGAAACAATCTGATAATCCTCCGGCTTGTTCCTGTCCTCCAGCATCAAGGCTATTCGGGTATCTCCCAAGGATTTTAAGTAGCTGATAATCTTAAATACTCCCTGAAACATATCGGGTAATACCGCGCTGATTTCGCTATTTGTATCCGGCTCAAAAACTGTAACCAGGGGCATAGCATCTTTGATGGGAACTGCATAAAAATCGTCTGGAATTTCATGTTTGCAAATTAGATGAACTATGCCGCTTATTCCAAATTTTCGATACGATTCAAAAAATGTTTGAACCCGGTGTTCATCGCTTTGGGTATCGACCAAAAAAGTTTGAAAATTATTTTCAAGAAAATAATCGCTAATCCCCAACACAACCTCACGATACAGCTTATATTCGAGCGAAGGAAGCAATACAACAACAGCTTCCGCTTTATCCGGGTTCATTAGTTCGGGCAATCCCTGATGATAACCCAGCCTCGTAGCCACCTGCTTTACTTTTTCCTTGGTTTCTTTACTAATTCGAGGGTGATCGTTCAATGCCCTGGAAACCGAAGATGCCGAAATCTTTAAAACTTTTGCAATGTCCTTTACTCCTACCTTTTTTTTTCCTGTTTTCAAAATTCTCCTCCGGCTTAAAATGTCATAAATTTATTTATTTTACAAGATTAATAAAAACTACGAAACAATTCAACACTTTGCCTATGAAACATATTTTGCAGAGCGAATACATAACTGTGGCATAACTGTGAAATATTTGAAACCGTTCAATTATTGGATGTCAAACATTGATAATTGCGTGATGCAGCACTCTTTCAGAAAAGGGAACAGCACAAATCAACCTTTCTTTGGGACTTGAAGATGGTAAAAAAATGACAATCCCCCAAATCAAGATTTCCGAAGATCATTTGTTTGGAAAACCAGTACCGGGTGACTATTTTTTTGACGATGTCCTGGCGGACGATAGAAAGTCAACACATCACTTTCCATTCCCAAAACTTCGGGATTCCTCCTAAATCGGTTTCGCTGATTGATAGCACCCGCTCTGCTCTCTGCAACTCGTTCGGTAAAATCTTTTCCATGCCTCTGTTACCGCACACGGATGGGGTTTCTAAGTTACCGCCCCGATTTAAGGCATCCCTCAGAGGGTGATCTCTCCATATTTCCCCTTCCCTACTCGCTGGCTTTCACGGGAATAATTTCCCAGCGTTCCATCGGTACTATGGGGATGCTATGACTGCCTTCCACCTTCCCTTCGATTTTTCTCCGCTGGCTGGCCATAGCCGTTAACTTAGGCCATGCAAATTGCGACTACCATTGACCTCATTTTACAAATGCCAGAATATCTGGTGATTTATTATCGCACTTGCTGTAGGAGAAATCTATACTCCGCTACAATTCAAAAAAAACCACCGCCATTAACAAGTGTTCGTCTTTAAAGTAATATTTAGAAAAATATACGATTTCAGATTTAAGATCTTGGTGATATTCAGCACAATCCAATCAGGCACTTAACGAAAAAATCCATAGCCTCGAAGGTCAGATCAGCGATATGAAGCACACTTTCGACCGCATCGAAAAAAATATCGACGACCTGATGTGGTTTCAACGCATCGGCGATGTGGCTTTTGTGGACAAGGTGTATATTTATGGCCCTCCCCTTTGGAAAGAAGAAAATCCCAATGCCCAGGGTGCCGACAATCCGGTAAAATTCTGGACTTACATCATCATCCCAAAAAATGTGGATCCCGACCTGCCAAAAAAGGCATTGGAGTACAAACATCCCTTCGATAATATTTCTATACAAATAGGCATAAAATACATACTCGCGAGTTTTTCAGAAAAGGAATAGCGTCAAATTTATCTCTGAATATTCCCATGTTAGCTTTAGGATAGCTTGCAGGATTTGAAAACGGATGTCATTGCCCAATCCACAAAATACGATGCTTAATTGTTAGGCACTGCAATTTTACTTTTTGAATTTATCTCTAAAATCCATAATTGGTTTCTCATAATATTTATATAGCAACGTTGAAAATGAAACTACAACAACCCAGTAAATCAGAAATAAAGCCCAAGCAGCATGTGGTCCGCGAGGCGGAAAATTGTCACGAATTATTTCAGATACAAGTGCTAGATTAATTAAATACATTGAATATGAAATCAAACTTATATGAGTAAATATTTTGGTAATAACAGGTGGGGCTTTTTTTATACTATCAAACTTAGGGAGAAGCAAGAAACAGCCAATACTTTGGAAAAATATTTTAAATACTTTAGTTGAAAAATCATTTGGTAACCATGTTGTATAGAGGATTGTATAACTAATAACAATACCAGCCAAAAAGCAAATATTTCGGCATTTAAACCAAAATTTTGGACTCCAATGCTTAATAAATGCTGCTAAAAGTCCTAATGCAATTCCATCTAATCGATATATCACCACTTTATAAATTTTAACTCCAAGCCAAAAGTCATCTACTTCAAACTTAGATGCTATAAAAAACCTAAGGAGAAATGGAAATAATAAGAAAATAAATATAGCCCAAAGGAAAATTAGCTTCTTACTTATTTTAAGGCGGTTTAAGGTAAGGTAAAGAATCCCAAGAAATATTGGGAAAAGTAGGTAAAACCATTCTTCTATACTTAAACTCCACGATTCCCAAAAGAAACCTACTAGCGGCTTAGTGAAATTTTGAAGAAAGAAAAAAAACCTCCAATTAAATTGAGTAAAATCCTCCTTAATTATCCCAAAATAAACAACAATAATATTTAGAACTAGAACTAGATAGTAGTTGGGCAATGTCCGAAACCATCTACGCATCCAAAAACTCCAAATTGTTTTTATCCCAAAAGAATCACTGTTGTTAAAAATCTTAATTAAAATACCCCCAATAAGAAATCCACTTAGTACAAAGAAAAGTTCAACACCATCTATTAGAGGAATCCATGGGAAATTGGTATTAGCTTTTTCTAACATTGAACCATGCCCTATAACCACAAATATAATGGCTAAGGCTCTCATCAAATCAAGTCCGAAAACCCTCTTATCATAGTCAGGATTTAGTCTAAATATATTAACTACTCTATTTAAAAATTCCACTGGTATCTAAAATAGTTTAAAATGTATCGTGCTGTTTTTTCATTGTTGGCCTAACATCTTTGTAAGTGTAATATTCCGTTTATTTCTACTTTATGCTAAAAAACCCCAAGGCTTTGAATTTCAGATAAAATAACGTTTTTGGAAATTTGTAAGCACTTGCAAATGTGTAAACCCGGGTATTTCGTGCTATTGTGTTTCTTGCTCATTCCTGATACTTTTTTCGTTGACAGTGCAAAAATAGAATTAAATCCCATACCATCGAAAGCCGTAGTGATTTTTTGTTGATGATACTAAAAAGGAGAAACCAATACTTCGCACCTTTCAATAAAACCACCGCCATAAAATAGGGTCTGTCCATAAAGTCGATGCTTTTGACTAGCCCCGGGATTTATCCCGGGGAATATTGGATTGGGAAATACTCCCCCGCGATTTCCCTACTTTCATTTTAATCCCTGCCCTGAAGGACAACTTGCCCCGCTTTTGCGGGAGGGCTATTCATTTTTCACACAACGACTAAAAAGACAGACACTAAATAGGAAATGCTAACTTTGGGCCTTCAAACATCTAATAACTTTACAAAACATGAAACACATTTTTACTGCGCTACTCTGTCTTGCAATGTCCACCTTCTTTATGCCGCAACCTAAGGCGCAATCCAACCAGGAGCTTAACGAAAAAATCCAAAGCCTCGAAGGTCAGATCAGCGATATGAAGCACACCTTTGACCGCATCGAAAAAAACATCGACGACCTGATGTGGTTTCAACGCATCGGCGATGTGGCTTTTGTGGACAAGGTGTATATTTATGGCCCTCCCCTTTGGAAAGAAGAAAATCCCAATGCCCAGGGTGCCGACAATCCGGTAAAATTCTGGACTTACATCATCATCCCAAAAAATGTGGATCCCGACCAAAAATATCCGCTCATGGTCTTGCCCCACGGTGGCGTACATGCCGATTTTTCGACCTATTACACGCACATCGTCCGCGAGCTGGTGGCTCAGGGCTATATCATCGTTGCCGCCGAATATCGCGGAAGCACCGGCTACGGCAAAAGCCACTACGAAAAAATTGATTACGGCGGACTGGAAGTGGAAGATGTAAAAGCCAGCCGTGATTATATGATCGAAAATTACCCGATCGTGGATAAAAATCGTATTGGTATCATGGGCTGGAGCCACGGCGGCTTGATTGCGCTGATGAACATCTTCGAACACCCCAACGACTACCAGGCGGCTTTTGCCGGCGTGCCCGTCAGCGACATCATTGCCCGCATGGGCTACAAAACCCAGGAATACCGCGACTTGTATTCAGCCGACTATCACATTGGCGAAACCGCCTACGAAAACGTAAACGAATACCGCCGCCGCTCACCCGCCTGGAACGCCCACAAAATGAAGGATACGCCCCTGCTTATCCACACCAACACCACCGACGCCGACGTAAATGTGCTGGAAGTAGAACACCTGATAAAATCCCTTAAAGCGGAAAATAAAACCTTTGAATACGAAGTCTATCAGGCCGTGCCCGGAGGCCATTCCTTCGACCGCATGGATACAAAAGAGGCGCAGGAAATAAGGGTGAAGATTTACAAGTTTTTGGCCGACCAGCTCAAGCCACCCACGCCCATTCGCAACGTAAAAGCCCTGCGAAAAGCCGCTTATCGGTTTTAATCACACAGCCCTCCTAGTCTCCTGAAGTGGAAAACCGGCCAGCGTACAAATGATGCTGATGTTTTTTCCTCTGTGTCCATCTGTGTAATCTGTGGTGTAAATACTCTCTGCGTACTCCGCGCCCTTTGCGGTTAGAAAAAACAACGAGTACAGTGGTGAAACAAATCCCGAAAATTTCTTCAAAATCAAAGTCTAATTACCATACTTGTGGTTTTTTTGTAGTTTAGCCTCATCAAAAATACACCGCTAATTAATCGTACTGCATGAAAAAAATTGCGCTTCACTGGCAAATACTTATCGCCCTCGTCCTGGCCATCATCTATGGTTTGCTCTTTCCCACGCATTACCAAATCACCCAAAGCACCGAAAAACAACTCACCAAAAAACGGGTCAGCCCCGAGGTGATCATCAGCCTGCGAAACCTGCCCGAAAAAACCTACACCAGCCAGGAGGCACTGCACAAAGCTCTCGCTGAAAACCTTGCACCTGCCGATTACGAGCGGTTCAATCAAACCATTTCTAAAGCCACCTACCGCAATCCACAGATTGATGCCGTAAGCTGGATGGGCGATATCTTTCTGCGTGCCCTCAAAATGATCATCATCCCCCTAATCCTCAGCTCCCTTATTTCAGGCGTTACCAACATTGGCACAGGCAGCAATCTGGGCCGCCTTGGACTGAAAACCATGGGCTACTACATGATGACCAGCATCTTTGCCATCGTTACCGGCTTGCTCCTGGTAAACCTGATAAAACCCGGCCTCGGCGCAGATATAAACCTCTATGCCGAAGTAGAAGGCCTGGTGGACAAGCAAAAGAGCTTTATGGAAATCATCGTCCAAATTGTGCCCGACAATATTTTCAGGGCTTTCGCCGATGCCGAGATGCTGTCGATCATCTTTTTCGCCATCCTCTTTGGCTTTTTCATTATGAAAATCGATGCTAAGCCACGCCAGTTTCTTATCGATCTCTTCAATTCCATTTTTGATGTGATGATGAAAATCGTCATGTTCATTATCAAATTCACACCCCTCGGGATTTTTGGTATCGTTGCCAAGGTGGTTGCCGACCAGGACGATTTAATCGGACTTATTTCGAGCATGAGTCTTTATATGGGCACCGTTATCCTTGCCCTGGCCATTCACGCCTTGATTACGCTGCCACTTTTAACACGCTTCATCGGCAAGGCCAGACCCTTTGCCCACCTCAAAAATATGAGCACCCCCCTGCTCACCGCTTTTTCCACGTCCTCATCTGGTGCTACCTTGCCGCTAACGATTACGGCAGTCGAGCAAAACTCGGGCGTTTCCAACAAAATCAGCAGCTTCACCCTGCCCCTGGGAGCCACCATCAATATGGACGGCACGGCTCTGTACGAGTGTGTTGCCGCCATGTTTATCGCCCAGGCCTACGGTGTCGAAATGACCCTCCTCAACCAGGCCGTAATTGTGGGCACTGCTTTGTTGGCCTCTATTGGCGCGGCAGCTATTCCCATGGCCGGCCTGGTGATGATTACCGTCATCCTCTCGGCGGTAGGCCTGCCCCTTGAAGGCGTGGGTTTAATCCTCGCTGTCGATCGTATCCTTGACATGTTCCGCACTACCGTTAACGTATGGAGCGACAGTTGCGGCGCGGTAATTATTGCCAAATCCGAAGGCGAGAAACTGAACGTTGACATCTAAAAATCACCTTGCCTTCTCAAACCTCCGACTTTAACGAATGCATATTTCAAACTTAATTTTCTTCGTGTTTCTTTGTGGCTTCGTGCCTTCGTGGCAAAAGGGCAAAGGAGGAAAGGAATAAAGAGGTTAAGATTATTTGGGCGGCCGGGCGGGCTTTCCGCTATACCCGTCTCGCAGGGGCTGTGGTCTTTTAGGCGGTGCGGGTTCCGCAAAAAAAGCGGAAGCCACCCGCCAAAAACACCATCAGCCCCCGCTTCGTCGGGGTGCCGCTCCAATCCCTGCCGCAGCACCCGGCTCCGAAACATCATACATATTTCTAAATAGTGCTTGTCTTTTTAGAAAGTTATTTGAATTATGAATTGCCTTGCCCTTTAGGGCGAGGATTTAATAGCTAAGATGAAAATTCCCCTCGATTTCGCCACGCCTGCGGCGTGGCGAAATCGAGGGGCGGACATCTTCAAAATCATTTTCCCTGGGTTAAAACCCAGGGCAATTCAAAAGTGCGACTTTATGGACAAAAACTAATTTTTATCTGCCTTTAACTTCAACGTTCGGTATCCCGAAAAATAGAAAATTGACAATTTTCGCAGTTCTACAGGCTCACTGCCAAATTTTTCGAGGATGTTGTAAATCCGGGATTCTTTAATCCTGGGCTCGAAAAACATCGAAATCACAGATTTCTGTTTTTTGGCATTCTTCGGTTCGATATTCAAAAAATCACCTCTCCAAAGTCGGCTATTTTCATTCATTCATTTTTTAGTATTCCTTTACTTGATTCTTAACTTTTTATTTACTTTTACCCCCTATTATTCACTTAACTTCTCTCTCATGGCTAAAGTAGTGGTACTCGGTGCCGGCATTTCGGGACACACCGCAGTAATGGTACTCCGAAAAAAACTGGGCAAAAAACATGAAGTCATCATGGTAAGTCCCAACAGCAACTACCAGTGGGTTCCCTCCAACATCTGGGTAGGCATCGGGCAAATGAAAACCAAACAAGTTATTTTTCCCTTAGCTCCCGTATATAAACGCAAGGGTGTAAACTACAAACAAGCCGTGGCCAAAACCATCTTCCCCGAAGGCGATGGCAGTACGCCCACCCCCTTTGTAGAAATCGAATATGTGGAAGAAAGCAAACGCGGACAAAAAGAAAAAGTAGCCTACGACTACCTGATCAATGCCACCGGACCAAAACTCAACTTTGCCGCCACCGAAGGTCTGGGCCCTGATGGCCACACGGTTTCGGTGTGTACTTATGGTCATGCTGCTCACGCCTGGGAAAAATTGCAGGAGTCGCTCGACAAAATGGCACAGGGCGAAAAGCAACGCTTCGTCATCGGCACAGGCCACCCCATGGCTACCTGCCAGGGTGCCGCTTTCGAATATGCCCTGAATGTGGCTTTCGAAATAAACAAACGAAAACTGATGCACCTGGCCAAAATTACCTGGATAACCAACGAGTACGAGCTAGGCGACTTTGGCATGGGCGGAGCCTTTATCAAAAAGGGCGGCTACGTTACCTCCACCAAAATATTTACCGAATCCATCATGGCCGAGTACGGCATCCATTGGATAAAAAGAGCCGGCGTAAAGAAAATTGAAGATGGCGTAATTCATTACGAAAACCTCGATGGCGAAGAGAAAAGCATCGAATTCGATTTCTCCATGCTCATCCCTGCCTTTGCCGGGGTAGGCATCAATGCAAAAAACAAAAAGGGCGAAGACATCAGCGCAGAACTTTTTGCTCCCAACGGATTGATGAAGGTGGATGCCGACTATACCCCCAAGGAATTCAACAACTGGAGCATCAACGATTGGCCTTCCACCTATCAAAGCCCAAAATACGAAAATATCTTCGCCTGTGGTATTGCTTTTGCTCCGCCGCATTCTATTAGCAAACCTTTCAAAAGCAAAAACGGAACCCCCATTTTCCCAACGCCGCCACGCACGGGTATGCCCTCGGGTGTAATGGGAAAGGTGGTAGCACTTAATGTAGCCAAATCTGTAAAAGAAGGAAAAACCACCGTCCATCACAAAGCCTCAATGGGCAAGATGGGCGCAGCCTGCATCGTTTCGTCGGGCTATGGCCTGCGCGATGGTATGGCCGCCACCATGACGGTTTATCCCGTAGTCCCCGACTTTGAAAAATATCCTGAATGGGGCCGCGACCTGAGCTACACCGTGGGCGAACCCGGTCTTGCCGGCCACTGGATGAAACTGTTTATGCACTATATGTTTATGTACAAAGCCCGGGCTTTACCAGGATGGTCATGGATACCGGAGTAAAGGAAAAGGTAATTTGTTGTAATTTATAGTAATTTGCGCTGCGCGCGTAATTGATTGTAATTTGTAGTCATCCCGAAAATTAGAAAATCTTTGATTTTCGTAAATTTTCGGGATGACAAAAAATTACGGTGAGCAAAGCGAGCCATATTACGCGCGAAGCGCAAATGACAGCCGAAGGCTAAATTACACCGAGTGAAACGAGGTAAATAATAACAATAATACAATGATACGCAAACCAACACCCAAGGGGTACAAAGACGAGGATTATCCTCCCGTACCTACACGCACCAACCGCTTTATGCGCAAATTCTGGCCCTACCAGATCATCCGCTTTTTTGTGCTCAACCTAAAGATTATGCGCATTATCGTGGGCGGGCACTCCTGAGTTATCCGTTAATGGTTAATCGTTGAGCGAAGTTTCGCACGTGCATCACTCTGACCCATTGGGAAAATCCTCGCCATAGGCGGGATTAACAGAGTTGTTCAATATGGACGTTTTTTTTTCTAAAGGTTTTACAAATGATATAATTTTGCTTTCAGTTTGCGTTTTTAAGCAATCCCTTTTTAGGGGAACAATCCTATTTAATTGTAGTTATTAATACCAGGATAAATCCATACCATTATTTATCTAAATAATTTCTACAATGATCTTGATTAAAAATGCAAATGTTTTTGCCCCGGAAGCCTTAGGGAAAATGGATATTCTCGTTGCCGGCGGGCAAATCGAATACATGGCCGAAACCATCGAAATCAAAAATGCGCCCTACATTTCTAAAATAATCGATGCTCAGGGTTTTACTGTAGTACCAGGGCTTATCGACAGCCATTGCCATATTGCGGGAGCCGGAGGTGAGGGAGGCCCGGCCACACGAACGCCCGAGATGAACATCAACAACTTTTTCGAAGCCGGCGTTACCACAGCGGTAGGATGCCTGGGCACCGATGGCATTACCCGCAATCCCAAATCCGTGCTGATGAAGGCCAAAGCCCTGCAAGAAGAGGGCATGACTGCGCTGATGTACACCGGAGCCTACCAAATACCCACACCAACTATCCTTGGAAGTGTAAGCGAAGACATCGCTTTGATTGACGAAATTATTGGTGTCGGCGAAATCGCCCTTTCGGATCATCGCAGCTCGGTGCCTTCGGTGAGCGAAATTGCTAAAATAGCCGCCGCCGCTCGTCTGGGCGGAATGCTTGGTGGCAAGGCCGGGATAGTAAATATTCACATGGGCGATGCCCTTGATCCCTTCCAGCCACTCTACGATGTGGTGAAAATGAGCGAACTGAGTTTCAAACAATTCATGCCCACCCACATCAATCGAAACAAGCATATTTTTGAAGATGCCAAAAAATATGGCCTACTCGGCGTGGTGGATATTACCTCAAGCTCGTATCCTTTCTTTCCGGAGTACGAAATAAAACCCGCGAAGGCCGTGGCTCAGCTCCTGCAAAGTGGTGTGCCCATCCAAAATATTACCATGAGCTCCGATGCCGGCGGCTCCCTTCCTGATTTTGATGCCGATGGAAATCTTGTGAAACTCGAAACCGGCAAACCGCTGAGCCTGCTCACCGAGTTTCGCGACATGATCCGCCACGAAAAGCTTAGCATCGGGCAGGCCATCCGCATTGTTAGCACCAATGTGGCCGGGGTTCTTAAGCTGGCCAAAAAAGGAAAAATTAAAACCGGATTGGATGCCGATTTACTTATTTTGGATAATGACCTTAATTTGATGACGATGATTTCCCGTGGTGAGGTGGCTGTTGAAAATTATAAAATCATCAAAAAGACCTATTTCAAAAATTAAAAAATTACAAGCCCATTATGAAATATAATCTTATTCTAAGTTTCCTTTTTTTGCCTGTATTAATATTTGCCCAGGGCAGCCTGCTAATTATTGGCGGCGGCAGCGAGTCGATGGATGAGGGTGCCTGGAGCACCGAGCCTTATTCATGGGCGGTAAGCCAGTCGGCCAACAAAAAGGTAGCCCTCATTTCTTTTTCGCAGGCCAGCGACTGGATGCAGAATTATTTTACCGGACAATGCGGAGCTGTTGCGGCCAAGGATTTTAAAATCAACAGTCAGAGCCTTGCCAACAGCCAAAGTACCTACGACAGCCTGATGGCTTATGATGTGTTGTTTTTGAAAGGCGGCGACCAGTGGAACTATTATGACACTTACCAGAATACCCTTACCCACCAGGCCCTTCAGGATAAATTTGATGAGGGTGGCGTAATATGCGGAACATCAGCCGGGCTGGCTGTAATGTCGCAGGTGATATTTACCGCGCAAAACGGAACGGTGTATCCTGACGAGTGCATCGAAAATCCAAATAATCAGTACGTAAGTCTCGAAAACGATTTCCTCGATCTCTTTCAGGGTTATATCTTCGATTCCCATTTTACCCATCGTGGACGCGCAGGGCGGCTCATGGGATTTTTGGCCAACTGGAAACTGAATCACAACGAAATGATCGATGGCATCGGCATCGATGAAACTACAACACTTGCCATCACTCCCGAAAAAACAGGAACCGTTTATGGGACTGGCGCGGCAAATTTCTTTCTACCTGGCGATACGTCCATTTATCATCTTGACGATGAAATGCTGATTGTTGATTCCCTGCGGGTGATGCAGCTTCTGCATGGATGCACCATCGATTTCAACAGCGGGGAAGTCAGCGGATTTAACGAAGATTTTACGCCATTGGTCGCAGAAGAAAACGGGAATTATGTTATTTTGGCCAGTGGTGGCGACGAGCCTAACGATAATACAGCCATGCTTCAGGAATTTGCAACTCAGGGCGGCGGGCTTGACGATAAGATCATAATCATCACCTCCTCCAATCAAAGCACTGCCGAAACATTCAAGACCAGACTAAACAATCTGGGCACAAACCAGGTGCAAATTTATAGCGCGGTGGCAGCCATGAGCGAGGACGCGGATTTTGAACAAGCCATCAAAGAGGCCGACAAGTATTTGTTTGTAAACAATGAATTTTATATCCTCGAAAACTTTTTATCTAAACCCGGCAACGGCTCCTTGCTCACTGATCGCATCAGGCGCGATGGGAAAATAATTGCCTTTGTGGGCGATAATAGTCGCTTTGCAGGCAGCATTGTGGTAGAAAATTATTTGCTGAATAATGCTGCCGAAAATGGAAGCCTGATTTTTAAATCCGGCCTTAATCTTTTAAAAACTACGGTGGTGATGCCCAAGAGCTATCAGGCCTCCGATATGTTTATGAATGCAGCCGCTGCGGTACCTTATGCTATGTTGCAAAACCAATTGCGCTTTGGCGTTTGGCTTACGCGCAATAATTATATGAAATACGCCCCGGCCAATCAAAATACCTATATCACCTCCTATGGTACTGCGCCCGCCATGATTCTCGAACTTGAAAACACCAAGGGTGGATTTGCCACTAAAACCTATGCTGACCAATACGAAACCCCGGCTATGATAGCGGGTTTTGAAAATATGAAAATACGGCTGATCAATAATCCGATAAAAATCAAAACCGGCAGCCACATCAGCCCCTACTCTATCGATGAGCTTCAAAAAGGGGATGCCTTTCCCCTGCAAGTATTTCCTAACCCGGTTAAAGACATTTTGCACGTTAACAGCGAAAATCAAAAAACCGTAGTTTCGCTGTACTCAGCATCGGGACAAAGGGTATATGCGGGCGATACTTTCGCCACTTCGCATTATCTTAGCCTTAGCCAAATACCCAAAGGCATCTATTTGCTGGAAGCAAAAAGTGAAAAACAAACCACAAGCACCCGAAAAATCAGCATCCAAAAATGAAGAATATAATTAGGGTCTGCTGAGAAATTCGTAAGGTCTTGTTATTTATTTCATTACAAAAATTATATTGTGTTTAAATGCACGGCTTTTTGTACGGTTATTCAGAAAGCCTTGCGTTTAATATTACGGTGCGCCCGCCTGAATGCCTCACGCGGGCAGGCTGCACCTTTGTGCCACATACGCACCATTCCGCCTGAATGCCTCACGCGGGCAGGCTGCACTTTCTAATTTCCTTATGGCTCAACCGTACTTACCAAGTACTACAGCCAAAGCGGCAGACCTGCCCGCCACTTCGCTATGGCAGGCGGGGCCGCACAATCTGCCGCCCGCCAGTTGGTGGGCGAGCATGCACGATCAATGATCGGCATTTGTAGAAAAAAGATACATGGACATCGTAAGTTGCGGAGCACCGAAATATTATCATTTTTAGTTTCTTAGCAAGCCCTAATTAGAGCCTGTCCATAAAGTCGATGTTTTGAATTGCCCCGGGTTTTAACCCGGGGAATAATGTGCTTGGCCTTACATCCCCCACGATTCCGCCACGCCTGCGGCGTGGCGGAATCGCGGGGGATTTTCATTCTTCTTATTAAATCCCCGCCCTAAAGGGCGAGGCAATTCATAATTCAAATAACTTACTAAAAAGACAAGCACTAATTAGGAGGTGCAGCGCACCGTAATCATAGAAATCCTGATTTATCGTAATTGCTATATTACAATAATACGCTTTGTGAACCTTTGAGCCTTCGCGCCTTTGTGGCAAATCATTGATTTATTGCAACTAAGACTTAAAGACATTAAGTACCACTAAGTTCTTCAGTGTGAATATTACGAACTGTAGATTTACAAATAGATTTTAGATCTTGGTGATACTCAATCAATTTGGACGGAAAACCGAAGGAGCTTTCAAAAACTGTACATTTGCTGCTTAATAATCCAGCTTTAGCAAAACAGCTTTTTTGACAAAAGATAAAAATACAGCACCTTCGTCCTCCGTAATTCAAGGTTTCGCAGAGGGAAACGAGCAAGCCTTCGACGAGGTTTTCCATTATTACTTTGACAGGGTTTATCATTTTGCCCTCAAGTTTGTACACAATGCCAGCGAGGCCGAGGAAATATGCCAGGAAGTATTTGTCAAACTTTGGGAAAGCCGCAAGGCTGTGGATGCTAATGCCAATTTTGGAGCCTATCTTTTTACCATTACCCGAAATCTCATTTTTAATAAAAGTAAAAAAAAGGTAAATGAATGGGCGTATTTAGACCATCTAAAACATCATCTGAAAAAAAACAGCCAGGATACCGAGCAAGTTGTTTTTCTGGAAGAGGTTACCAAAATCATTAATTCCCAAGTGGAGGCCATGCCCGAGAAACGCCGCCAGGTGTTTGAGTTGAGCCGCATCAACGGCCTCTCGCACAAGGAAATTAGCGAAAAGCTGAATATCTCAACCAAGACCATAGAAGTACACATCAGCCTGGCCTTAAAAAAATTGCGCCTTGCCCTGCGCGATTATTACGTCCTCTTTTTTTTCTAAAATCAAATTAGGGGATTGCTTTACTTAAATTGTAATGCTTATTATAAAACATAAGCTGCAATGCAAACGAAGCAGAAAAATAAGTTGATAGCCCGATATGTTCTGGGGCTGGCGAGCAAAAAGGAAGTCGAAGCATTTTATTCGATGCCCGAATCGCAAACAATGCAAAAAGAGCAATGGGATAGTTTGGATAAGGCGCAAAGTCCGCTCGAAACCCGCGATCGCATCCAGGCTAAGGTTTATCGGAAAACCATACACCAACCGCGCATTTACCGCTATGCACCCCTTTTGCGGATAGCAGCCGTATTTTTGTTGGGACTAATTATTGGCGGAATAATGCTGCAAATGGGCATTTTTAGCCTGGGTACAACAAAGATGATCGCTGTGGCAAGTCCGGCCGGACAACGCACCGCGATCGAATTACCCGATGGATCCAAGGTAGTGCTGGCCGGTTGGAGTCGTATTGAATATCCCGAGAATTTCGCTAAAAACCATCGTTCGGTCCATTTGAGTGGCATGGCCTATTTTGAGGTTGTACACCACGATGATATGCCTTTTACTGTGGCAAGTGCTGATGTTGAAGTATCGGTGCTTGGCACCCGCTTTTCGATGGCTTCGTGGCCGGGTGAAGCGATTACCGAAACGGTACTCCTTTCGGGAAAAGTGAAAGTAAACTGCCTGGAAAAAAACAAATCCACCATTCTAAAACCCAACGAGCAGCATGTTTATAACAGCATTAGCAAGACCAGCGAAATAAATCCGGTGGATGCAAGGCAGATGATGAGCTGGGCCGAAGGGAAACTAATCCTCTATCAGGAGGACATCATCACCATAAGCAAAAAGCTGGAACGCTGGTATGGCGTTGAAATCATACTAAAGAATGCCAATCCACGGCAAAACCTTTACACCATTACCATCGACAACAACAGCCTGGACGAAATTTTAAAGCTGATGCAAAAGGTGAGCCCGATGCAATACAGCATTAATAATGGAATCATTACGATAACATTCACCAAATAATATTTACATCAAAAACGTCGAAATGCAAAAACATCTACAAATTCAACGAAGACAATTTCCGGGATTGTCATTTCTTTGCTCGCGGAGCATACTTGCCCTGATGGCCATGGTTCTGCTACTTCCATTTCCGGCCAAAGCGGGGAATGGGCAAAATACAAGCATCAGCCTCAGCCTCGAAAACACAGCCCTGAGCACGGTATTGCAAAACATCGAGAGCCAAAGCAAATACACCTTTGTATATAATGCCCGGCAGATTGATGTTGCGCAAAAAATTACGGCAAGCTACACCAATGCTGAATTGACGGAAGTCTTGAGCGAGCTCTTGGATAAAAAAGATATTCAGTATGAGTTTATCGATGAAAAAATTGTGCTTACGCCCAAAGTCAGGAAGCAAGAACCTGCTCCCAAAATAAAACCGCAGAATGCAAAAAAGATTAGCGGAACTGTTACGGATGCGAGCAATGGTTCCACATTGCCCGGTGTAAGCATCGTTGTAAAAGGCACACTTACAGGCACCGTTACTGATGTTAATGGATTATACACCATCGAAGTTCCTGACGAATTATCGGTACTTGTATATTCGTACATTGGCTATCAAAAAGTAGAAAGACTGGCCAACATGGATGTCATTAATGTGGCTTTGCGTCCGGTGGCCACAGAATTGGACGAAATGGTAGTGGTAGGTTATGGATCATCAAGTCGAAAACTCCTCACCAGCGCCATCAGCACCATTAAGGCGGGTGAGATAACCGAAAGCCCGTCTTCAAGTATCGACCAGGTACTGCAGGGCAAATCCACCGGTGTGCAGGTGGTAAGCAATTCGGGAACGCCCGGCGGCGGCATTTCGGTGCGCGTGCGCGGCATCAGCTCCATCAATGCCGGCAGCAACCCGCTGTATGTGGTGGATGGCATCCCCATCATCACGGGCGATTTTGGACAAATTGGCTTTAGCGGACAAACCATCAACGCCATCTCCGACCTCAACCCCAACGATATCGAATCGATAAGTGTATTAAAAGATGCCTCGGCAACGACAATTTACGGAAGTCGCGCCTCGAATGGGGTAATATTAATAACTACCAAAAAAGGAGCTGCCGAAAAAACGCGCATCAACTTTAGTGCTTATTACGGCATTCAGCAGGTAGGGAAAAAGCTAAACATGCTGAATGCCCGCGAGTATATGGATTACAAAAACGAGGCAAGTATTGCCGCAGGAGGCTTACCGGTATTTACACCCGAAGATATCAGCAGTAACACCATCGATACCGACTGGCTGGATGAAGTGCTGCGTACCGCACCCATCGCCAACTACGAGCTGTCGGCTGCCGGCGGATCGAAGGCTACCAAGTTTTATGTGTCGGGAAACTATTTTACCCAGGAAGGAACCCTGATAGGAACGGCCTACGACCGACTAAGTGGCCGTGCCAACCTCGATTTTAAAGTGAACGACCGCATTGACATGGGTGCCAATATCGGAATCAGTTATTCGGTGAACGACCGTAAGGAGGGCGACCAATCACTCAACTCGCCCCTGGCCAACGCCATTTCAACGCCGGCCATCTATGCGGTGTATAACGAAGATGGAACATATAACGACGACGGCCCCTTTGCCAATCCTGTGTCCATCGGAAACCTCCACCTTAATAAAAGCTATGCCTTCAGGAGTATTTCCAGCATTTATGCTGATGCCAAACTATGGCCGGGTCTTAGCTTTCAAACCAAGTGGAGTGCCGACTACTACAACCTGCGCGAACATACCTACGACCCCCCAACCACACGCCAGGGCGGAAAATACAATGGCCTCGGTATCGAATCCTCGGCCAACGTGCTAAATGTGGTGAGCAACAATATTTTTAAATATATGACCGAGATCAATGATAAGCATCGTATTAATGCTTTGGTGGGGTATAGTTTTGAGAAATATCAGCGCAGGTCGTCCTATTTGCGCGGACAGGATTTCCCCAACGAAAACTTCCAGTACATTGCCTCGGCAGCAAGTATTACCGAGGGAAGCT
>CAZGAO010000040.1:0-46152 GCA_964523795.1 uncultured Lentimicrobiaceae bacterium | reverse complement strand
GATTTTAGATTTAAGATGTTGGTGATATTCAGCACAATCTAAAATCTCCAATCGTCCCGAAAAGTCGAAAGTTTTTAATTTTAATTTCTTTTCGAGGATGTTCCGAATCCGGGATTCGTGAATCCTGGACACGAGCTAAGCTCGGCATTAATCATCAATCATAAATCAAAAAAAGTTGAATTTATGGACAGACACTAAATAGAGTTTTACTTATCCTTCCATCGTTCCAGTTTTGGAATTCCCCGGGTTAGCACCCAGGCCATGATGCCGTTCATGCCATCCGCCTTCATCTTCTGAATACAGAATTTTTGAAATTTCGCGGCGGTGTCAATTTCGGGCGGAGTTGAAAATTCGCCGTTTTCATAGCACATCGAGCAGTACTTTAGTCTTAGATGTTGGGATGTGCGTGTTTCGTGGCCAGGCATTGCCTGATCTTTTGATGTGCTATTCTTTTCAGGCTGGGAGCCTTATCTTCGGGGCTGCAAAGCCTACAAATCATATAAAAAAAATAAGACCACTCCAGAAAGGAATGGCCTTAAGGTAAAATGGAAATTGTTTTACTTAATTGTTCGTTTATTATGCGTTTTTACTGTGTGTTACCCAATTACCTCAGAATCAATTTTTGAATACTGGTTTCTCTGTCAGTTTGGATTTTGATAAAATACAAGCCTGCAGGAATTGTGCTGAGGTCGATTTTTGGATTGTCGGCCAAGGGGCGGTTTTCAAAAATCACCCGGCCTTCATGATTGCTGATTTGTATGGTCTGGATTTTCCTGCCCTGAATGATGATGTAATCGCTGGCCGGATTGGGGAATATTTGTGTGGTGGCTGCCTCCTTGTTATTTATTCCGGTTAATACTTCGCTTCCCATGGGTTCCAGATAAAAGTTGTAGCTGCGCACCATCTGGTCTTCGATTACGACATCAGCGATAGTCTCGCCTTGGTAGCCCTGCGCTATGCAGGTAAGATTGTAGGTGCCGGCGTTAAGCAATAGCACGTAGTGTGAGCCAAAGGGTGTTGCCCCGGTGATGGCTCCGTTGTCGGTATTTGTTGCAGTTACCCACGCATCGCTGATGGAGAGGTTGGTGGTGGCATCGCGCACAAAGCCCTGAATTTTGGAAAGGGCACCTTCGATGCTTATCATCACTGGGCCTGCCTTGGGCGATTCGCCATTGGTATAAACTGCCGAAACCCCATAAATGTGGGTTCCCACGGGCACGGCTTCATCCAAGTAGATGGTTGGCGTAAGAGCTATTTCTTCGAGCAACTCTTCATCGCGATAAATCCGGTATCCGGTAAGATCGGAAGGCGGCGGAGCGTCCCAGCTTAGGATTACATCAGATCCGCTAATTCCGGCCACAAGATTGACGGGCGGGTCGAGGATGGGTGGAGGTGCAAAAGAGATTTTTTGAAGCAATTGGAAGCTGCCATCATATACTAAGGTGCTGGTGCCTGCCGCCACATCGGCAATATGCACGCCCTGGCCGTTGGTCCACATAACGTTGCCATTGCCAAGCTCCCAGCAGCCTCTAACGCCGCCACCCGAGGTTCCTCCAATGGTTTCGAGGTAGTTGCCCTCGCTGTCGTATTTGTGTACGCCTGACGCATATCCTCCGGTGGCATTCGAGAACGAGGAGGCCAAGTAGTTGCCATCGGCCATCCCAGTAATTTGCTGGATGAATTTTATCTCTCCTGGCACATTCCAGGAGTTAAGAAAAGTGCCCCCCAGATCGTATTCACCAATCTGCGATGGATAGCTGCCAGCATCGGAAAAGCTGATGAGTGCGTGGTCGCCAGCGTAGGGCAAAAATGTCCAGGGGCTGCTCTCCACCGGGAAGTTGCCCGTTATCTCGCCATCGAAATCGATTTGAATTACCGCATAGCCGGGAGCCCCGTTATTGGTGCCGGCATTGGCCAGCCACACCTCATCGTTAATAATGCCCATGCCCCGTATATTGTCCATGCCGCCACTTTCGCCAATGGCACCCAGCAAATTGCCTGCTAAATCCAGGCGATAAACCTTATCCATAGTCTGATCCGAAATCCACAACTCGTCTTGTACACGAATAATCTGCTTAACGGTACCCGGATTCAAACTTGTGAGAATGATAAAACTATCATCCATCAGAGTGCCATCCTGCGCATCGAAGAGGATGACTTTTTTTACATCGTCGGTGCCAACGGTAGCGATGAAATCGCCCTGTGGCTGCGCTTGCAAAAAATTGCCGAAGAGGATGGCAATCAAGGCAAGCCATGTTGTTTTGGTAGTAAACGATCTTTTCATAATAAAGCCCTTTCTTTTTATTTAATGAATAATTTGATGAAAATAACCGCCACTATTTTCATAATGACCGGTGGCTATTTTTTAAGGGTCAAATATAAAAAAAATATTTTTAATATCAGTCAAAAATAATGATTTACAAGTTTAGTAGCAAGAAGTTGAAGTGATGTTGAGTAAAACAAAATCCTGTTTTTGCGGGAGAGTAATCGAGTGATGGAACGAGAGCACGATTAACAATTAACAAATATCAACTAGCAAATAAGCCATTTTCATTTCCTGTCTTTTACTATTTTTGCTCACTTAAAATATAATGCAATGCTTACAACACAGGATAAAAATCAAATCAGCGAAAAGGGAATAAGCGAAATGCTGATCGAAAAACAAATCGAAAACTTTAAAAAAGGATTTCCCTTTGCCCGTTTGGTGGCTCCGGCTTCTAAGGGACATGGAGTGCAGGTTTTCCTTGAAAGTGAAACACATGCCTTAGCAGCATTCTACCAAAAGCAGGTTGTAAGTTATAAGCTCCTTAAATTTGTACCGGCTTCAGGAGCGGCTTCGCGCATGTTTAAGCATCTGTTCGAGTTTATGGGAAGCTATCAGGGGACGGTTGCTGACATCGAAAAACTGAACTCCGACCAAAGTTTCAACAGCGTGTGGTACTTTCTCCATCATATACAAGAATTTGCTTTTTATGCTGATTTAAAAATGGCATTACAAAAAGATGGCTATGAATTGGAAAAGCTGTTGGCTGAAAAAAATTATGCCCTCATTATCGAATACCTGCTTAGTGAAAAAGGTCTGGGTTATGCCAATCTGGCCAAGGGACTTTTGAAATTTCACCACTACGAGGATTTTGCACGTATGGCACTAAGTGAGCATTTGGTTGAAGGGGCGCATTATGCTCGCAATGCCGATGGCGAGGTGCATATTCATTTTACGGTTTCGCCTGAGCACAGGCAAAAGTTTGATGAGGCCATCGTTGTCGTTAAGCCATTGTACGAAGAAAAGTATAATGTTAAATACTTTATCACTTTTTCGGAGCAAAAACCGGCCACCGATACGCTGGCTGTGGATATGCAAAACGAGCCTTTCCGCGAAAGCGATGGTAACTTGCTTTTCAGGCCAGGTGGCCACGGTGCCCTTATCGAAAACCTGAATGAGCTGAACGGCGACATTATCTTTGTTAAAAACATTGATAACATTGTGCCCGACCGCTTGCGCGAACCTACCTATTTATACAAAAAAGTGATTGGCGGATTGCTGATTAAGCTACGAGAAAAAACTGAAGAATACCTTGAAAATCTTAGCTGCCATAAAGTTGGTAGTGATGCGCTTTCCGAAATTGTAGATTTTTCCCGTAAGGATATGATGCTGCAGCTTTCGGAGGGTTTTGACGATCTGGAAAAAGAACAAAAAACACAAGTACTCTTCAAGCTGCTCAACCGCCCTATACGGATTTGTGGCATGGTGAAAAACGAAGGCGAACCTGGTGGCGGCCCGTTTTGGGTAAGAAATACTAAAGGTGAGGTATCGCTGCAAATCGTGGAAGCCTCGCAGATAGATATGGATGATGAGAGCCAAGGTAAAATAGTTGCCGAAGCCACGCACTTCAATCCGGTGGACTTGGTTTGCAGCGTGCGCGATTATAAGAGCAAGCCTTTTGATTTAAAAAAATATGTGGATCCGGCCACGGGTTTTATCTCTATCAAATCCAAAGATGGTAAAAACCTGAAAGCACAGGAGCTGCCTGGTTTGTGGAATGGTGCTATGGCCGATTGGATTACCGTTTTTGTGGAAACGCCCATCATCACTTTTAATCCTGTAAAAACCGTGAACGACTTATTGCGTGAGCAGCACCTGAATCCTTAGGGCTGAGACGTGAAGAAATAGTTAGTTGGCAAAGCAATATTTTGTGCTTTATCACACTAGCTGAAAAGTGAAATCCATCCTCAAAAAAAACACGGAACCAAAAGATTCCGTGTTTTTTTTGTATGATGATTTAATTCTTTCCTAAAGGTGGATAACCTCACCGTAAGCAGCGGCGGCGGCTTCCATTACAGCTTCCGACATGGTGGGATGGGGGTGAACGGTTTTAATGATTAACTCGCCGGTAGCTTCCAGTTTGCGTGCTGCCACTACTTCGGCAATCATTTCGGTAACGTTGTCGCCAATCATGTGCGCGCCCAACCACTCGCCATACTTGGCATCGAATATCACTTTTACAAAACCCTCCTTATTGCCGGCAGCACTGGCTTTGCCCGAGGCCGAGAAGGGGAATTTGCCTACCTTAATTTCATAACCGGCTTCCTTGGCTTGTTTCTCGTTCATACCTACCGAGGCCACTTCGGGTACGGTGTAGGTGCAGCCGGGAATGTTGCCATAGTCGATGGGATCAGGGTTTTTGCCCGCAATTTTTTCTACGCAGGTAATGCCCTCATGCGAGGCCACGTGTGCTAGTGCCGGGCCATGTACAATATCGCCGATGGCGTAGTAGCCATCCACGTTGGTTTTGTAAAAATCATCCACCAGCACTTTGCCCCTCTCGGTTTTTATACCAACTTCTTCCAGGCCTATGCCTTCGAGGTTGGTGGCGATGCCTACCGCCGAAAGCACGATGTCGGCTTCCACCACTTCTTCGCCCTTTTTGGTTTTTATGGTTACCTTGCATTTTTTGCCCGAGCTATCCACCTGGCTTACTTCGGCTGAAGTCATCACCTTCATCCCGGATTTTTTGAACGAGCGTCCTAATTGTTTGGAAACTTCTTCGTCTTCCAGGGGGACTACGTTGGGCAGGTATTCGACCAGTGTAACTTGTGTGCCCATGGCATTGTAGAAATAGGCAAACTCGGACCCGATAGCGCCAGAGCCAACCACCACCATCGATTCGGGCAGCTTGTCGAGGGTCATAGCCTGGCGGTAGCCGATAATTTTTTTGCCGTCCTGTTTGAGTGCCGGCAGCTCGCGCGAACGCGCTCCTGTGGCAATGATTATATGATCCGCTTCGTAGGTTTTCTTCTCGCCTTTCTCATCGCTCACTTCCACTTTTTTGCCTGGCAATGCTTTGCCAAAACCCTGGAGCACATCGATTTTATTTTTTTTCAAAAGATAACTTACCCCCTTGCTCATACCCTCGGCCACTTCGCGACTGCGCTTAACTATGGCTTCGAAGTCTGGCTTGGTCTCGCCCTCGATTTTGATGCCGTAGTCGGCAGCATGTTTGGCATAATTAAAAACCTGGGCACTTTTGAGCAAGGCCTTGGTAGGGATGCAACCCCAGTTGAGGCATACCCCGCCCACGGATTCTTTTTCTACCACTGCTGTTTTCAATCCCAGTTGCGAAGCCCTGATGGCGGCTACATAGCCTCCGGGTCCGCTTCCAATTACTATCAGATCATATTTCATAATCGTTTGTTTTATTTTACTTTGTATAATATAGTGTGCAAAGTTATGAAAAATAGGGGACTGCCTTTTTTTGGTAGATTTTGATGGCTGTTAAATTATGTTAAGCATTAGAAAGTGCCTGTCTATAATGTCGACTTTTTTTGATTTATGATTTAAGATTAATGATTTAAGATTTAAGATTGTGTTGAATATCACAAACATCTTAAATCTTAAATCTGCCTGCCCCGAAGTGCAACGTATCGGGGTTAATCTGAAATCGTATATTTTTCTAAATGTTACTTTAAAGACAGACCCTAAATTGATCTGCTGAAAAATTCAGTTTAAAAATATTTCGGTACTCTGCACCTCACGGTGTTCACGCATCTTTTTCTACAAAGATTGCGCGGCTCTGTCGCTATTTGCCAGGCATGGTTGAACTATAAGAATGCTGTGAGGTGCAGGAGGCTGGCTCTCATTATTATTTTGCTAACTGGACTGTTGAACTATAAGAATGCTGTGTGGTGCAGAGCACCGATAATCTTTGTAGAAAAGATGTTCCCTTATAGAAGGGTAAGGTGCGGAGCACCGTAATATTAAATCCTCGGGCTTTTGAATAATCATACAAAAAACCACAGGTATCCGACAATAATTTGTTGATCCACTTCGTGTAAACAATTGAAATTTTAAAAGATTGATCTAAATACTCTATCCCCGCCCGCGTGATGCATTCAGTCAGGTGCTGTGCGGAATTCGCCGTGGGCGATTTAGTATTGGTGTGTCGTTGGTAAACAGCAAAGAAATGAGGCACCGAAGGATTCTGGTCATCATCGTAGGCCAGGAAATGTATTTCGTTTAATCCGGTATGTTTGAACCCGTCAATTTCATTCTTGTCTAGGGCTAAAGGCCAAACATCCAAACCCTGATTTGATTCACGGCTTCGGCACGACACGAGCACTTCGCCACCCGGCGAAGCCAGTTCTGCAATCGCTTCGAGGGCTTGTCTGCGCTCGGCTCCCACCAATATTTGAATGGTGTTGCATTCATAAATCAGATCGAAGCCGCGCTTCCAATCTTCCGGGAGCTTTAGTAAATCGGCAAGCCTGTAATCGACCCTGGTTTCCGGAAATCGTTTCAAACATAGTTCGATGGCTGATTGTGAAATTTCAAAGGCTGTAACCTGATAGCCGTGACTTGCCAGGGCTTCGGCATCATCACCCAGGCCACAAGCAATTACTATAGCCTTTGCATTCTCTGGTTTTGGATTTTCGTTAATCCAGTCCACCAAAAAAGGATTGGGCTTCAGGTCGGCCCAATATACATTTTTGAAATCGCCGTTAGCACCTGCATAAAATTCTTCAAACCATCCATTGGGGTCTCCGTTTGCTGCGTATTTTTTAGATAATTGTAGCGTTTCGTTTCTGGGATATTTCATAGGTTTATTTAGCGCGTTATAAATTCGGATTATTAACAGCACAAAATTAAAGTTGTTTGCTGAAATGGATTTGAAATTAGGTTTTATACTTCAAAATACGCGCAGGCGGTTTTCAGGCATTGCTTGTTGTAACTGTGAAATATGCAGGTGATTTTGCGTGTTGTGGGCAGGGTAATGTTTAGATTTTCCTTAACAAAATCAACGGCCACATTGATGGCGGTGTAAGTATCGCGCTTGCAACAGCGGGGGCCGCCTTTTTTGGCTATTGTTATTAGGCAGGTGCCAGTGAGCAGGTTGGATTGTTGCCAGCTTTTGCCCGACAGCGGCGTAGTTTCGGTGATCAGGCTGTAAAAAATGCCCGTTCCCACGCCGGCACCACAATTGCCGTGCGAGCCACAGAAGCCACCCAGGATTTTTTCGGCACGCTGGCGCGCGAGTAGCAGTTTTTCTTTTTTGGTGTCAGGCTCATTTTTTAGCTTGTAATACGCGGTGAGCAAAACGGCGGGAACCAGATAATGATGCTCGGGACCGTGCATTTTCAGTGCCGGATGCTGCATCAGTTGCGTAGCCATCTCGATGGGATTGCTAAGCGATGTTTTTTCGCAAAACCGCTGGATCAGATCGTTGGCACCCGCGCTATGGCAACGGTTACATACGAAATGCCCCTGCTTGCATTCCACAGTTTCCAAGTAAGTATCGCCGCAATACGAGCAGGTTAGATTTTTTGGCACCTGGCTGTAAATCAACGCACAGCCGCATATCAAGCATCCGGCATTATTTTCCATCTGGCTTATCCTTGTTTTGTTGGTCTATCATGTACTCCGCATCCTTGCGTATCATTTCGTCCAGGCTTTGTCCCTGGTCTCGGGCTTTTTCTTTAACGAGCTTAAGCCATTCAGGATTGCTGCGGATTTCATTTTCCATCGCTGCCACCTTTTCTTTGTATGTGTCAGTTTCCGTTTTTTGCGTGGCTATATATTCGGCATCGATATCAATCATGTTTTCCAGAGGCATTCGGTAATAATCAGCCTTTTGCTGAATATTTGTCAGCCATGTTGAATCGGATAAAATGGATTGCCCTTGTTTTTGAATGGCCTCGAATTCCTGATAAATCGCAGGGTAATTGTTATCGAAAAGCCAGCGGGCATCTTTGTCCAATTGCTCCTGGTAGGTGATTTTATTTTCCTGGGCTTTCTGTTTAATGGACTTATCCCACGCGCTTTCCGATTGGATTACATTTTTGTAATAATCCAGGCCATGCCAGCGAAGGTAGCGCGGTAAATCCGCATCGATAGCCAGGAAAATAGCTTCGTCATGAATGATTTCTTCGAGTGTTTTTTCCTTTGACGTATTCGCCTTTTTTACTAGCTCATCAAACCAGGTGGAGTAGTTGCGGATTTCTTCTTCCTTTTCTTCCACCAGGCCACCCGTATATTTTGGGGAGTAGATTTGATACAACTGATCCACAAACTCCCATCCGAATTTATAAAGAAAACGCTCGGTAATGCCCAGTAATATCACATCCTGTTTTTCTATTTCTGTTTTAATATCCAAATCAGTAGTCCATTTTTCGTGAAAATAAAAATCGGGATATACCTTGGCATTGAAATACCAAAAGGCCTGGTTGGCAAAGAGATGCTCGGGCAGGCGGGTATTAAAAATATTCCAGTAATAACTATCAGCCACTGCCAAAACCTTAGGGCGGGTTTTTGTTGGGTCGTTATGGAAGGTAAAAAAAGGATAGGGCAGTGTATCTCGTGGAAGATCCAAAAGCAAATTGGCCGTCATTCCCGCATCCATGTCCGAGGCCGAAATGCTGTCAGCCACAAAGCGCAATTCGCAGGTATAGTCGGGCATGTCGATGCTGCGTATGTTTTCGATGTAGCTGGTTAAAGTATCAGTAATCAGGCACATGGTGTGCTCGCTCCAATGGATTCCGTAGGGCGGATAAACCGGATAGGTGGCCGTATCGGAAATATCGACAAAGTATTGGTTCAGGTCGATTTGGTGGAGCTTAAGGTCAACGGCCATCTGTTTAAAATATTCATAGTTGGATAGCGAAATGCCTGCATCGAGATATTTGTCGGGAATAAATTCGGGCTGTACCCTGGCCTTGCTTGGCTCGAAAATAAGGATAAGGTCGATGTTGAAATTCTGTTTAAGGTGATCTTGCAAATATTTCAGTTTATTCATTTCGCCTTCGATGGTTTTTTGGCCAATAAAATCGCCACCGGTGTAGGCACGGATATAGTCGTATTCGTATAGGATTTTGTTTTTTCCCTTTACCAGCCCCTCGGCATTTACTTCGTCAAAAATGCTAAAGGCAATTTGGTTGTTCAATCTTACAAAAAAATTACGAAAGCCGATATGGTCTTCAATGTAGCGGTCGAATCCGGCCTGAAAAGTGCCATCCATCCACCTGCCCCAGGTAAAGGCGGGACGTTGGTGCAAAACAAAATCCCCGTTAAGTTTGCCGGGATCAAACAACTTGGTGATATGCTGAAATAGCGGTAAGGATAGCATCACCAGCAAAATCGTAAAAAGGATATGTTTAAATTTAAATTTCAATTTATTTTCAAAATCTAAAATAAATAAAAGGGTTGAAGGATGAGGAAGTAATGGATGCCACGCAAATGGCCGTAAAAATTATTGCAACAAAAATCATCAATACAGCAAGGGTATTTTTTTTCTTTTTTTCCATCACGGCCATCCACCAGTTTTCGATATTGCCGATGGAAGCGATAAATGCGAAGACAGCTCCCAAAATCATCATCCATACAAATTCGGTATCAAAACCTGTTTGCATTTTCCAATCGCCGAAAGCAAACATCCGGCTCAGGTAATCGAAGGCATAGTTGAGCGATTCGGCGCGGAAGAGCACCCAGCCCACAAGCGTAATAATATAGGTGATGAGGATGCTCGGGTATTTGCCGATAAAGCGTGTAAAGCGAATAAAAAACATGCGGTCGGCGATGAGAAAGAGACCGTGAAATCCGCCCCAAACCACAAAGTTCCAGGCCGCGCCGTGCCATAGTCCCGAGATTAGGAAAACGATCCACAGGTTAAGGTACATGCGGGCGGTCGAAACCCGGCTTCCGCCCAGGGGAATGTACAGATAATCGCGCATCCAGCGGCCGAGGGTGATGTGCCACCGCCGCCAGAATTCGGTGATGTTTTGCGAGATGTATGGATTGTTGAAGTTTTCGGGAAAGCGGAAACCAATCATGCGGCCAATGCCGATGGCCATATCCGAATAGCCCGAGAAGTCGTAGTAAATCTGGAAAGAATAGGCCACAATGCCAATCCAGGCCAGGGGTGTGGAAATGTCGCCGGCGGTCATGCCAAAAATACGATCCACTTCCTCGCCAAGCACATTGGCAATCAATACTTTTTTGGACAGCCCCACCACAAATCTAAAAAAACCCAGCAGGCGGGCATCTACGGTGGCGTATGCGCGGCGGCTTTCGATCTGGTCGGCAATTTCGTGAAAACGCACAATAGGGCCGGCAATAAGCTGTGGAAACATGAGGATGTACATGGCGTAATCCGTCATCTTGCGCAAGGGCGAATGTACCCCCCGATACACATCCACGGTATAGGTTAATTTTTGGAAGGTGAAAAACGAAATGCCGATGGGCAGGGCGATGCCAAGCCAGGTGATGGGTTCGATGTTAAACCAGGAAAGTCCGGCATTAACGTTGTCGATCAAAAAATTGGCGTACTTAAACCAGGCCAGCATCCCGGTATTAAGAATTACCGAAATGGTGAGCAATATCTTGCGTGCCTTGGGTAGCGTGGATTTGTGCATCCAGTCCACCAAATAAAAATCGATGAAGATGGAAGCCAGCACGATGAAAATAAAATCGGGGGCACCCCAGGCATAAAAGAAAATGCTGCTTAGGAGTGTAAAAATATTTTTGAGCCTGGAGGGCAGCAGGTAATAGGCGATAAGAAAAACCGGCAGAAAATAAAGTAGGAAAAGGCTGCTGCTAAAAACCATGCTCTTGTTTCGGATTTGAAAATGGCTGCAAATGTAAAATTTTTAGAAGTCGCGAGGGAGTTAAAAATTAGGATATTATTTGCGCTCACGCATCAATTTTCCACGCCGCCAGTTTTGGGAGTACAGCGTGGGACTTCCCCTTAAGGGGATCGAGGGGTCGCGAGGGCAATAAAAAAAGCCACCCTAAACTCAAAAAAAGGGCGGCTTACTTTTCAAAATCAAATCAATTAATTATCTAAAATCTATTACCATGAAAAAAACTTTCAAAATTAAATAACTACATAGGAATCAAAGTGCTCTTAATAAGATTCTCGGCAGCGATGAGCAAAATGATGAATGCTACAAGAAGAAGGTAAAAGGTGGACTTTGAATTAAAAATTTCGATGTTACTGAGGCTTACTAATATATTTCGGATACTTCTCATGTTGTTACAATTATTGTTTGTGATAATAAGATGGCAGCTATTAAAAAATGGTTGCGTTACGCAACCATTTTTTTGCAAGGCACGTCTAATAATAGACTTGCAAAAACGTTCATTGAGTTAATTGGCTACTTTTGTGTCGAAACCAACAAAATTCAAGGTTTAGATTTGGATCTACAAAAGATTATCGAGGGTTGCATCAAGGGCAACAGCAGATCGCAGGAAGATTTATTCAATCTTTATTCTGATGCGATGTATGCGGTATGCCTGTATTATTCGCCCAGCGAGGTAGAAGCCGAAGACACACTACACGAGGGTTTCCTTAAAGTGTTTCAGCATATCGCCAGCTTTAAGGGGCAGGGTTCGATAAAGGGATGGATACGGCGGATACTGATTAATACGGCATTGGAAAAATACCGGAAGAAAAGTCCGATGTATGTCCTGGATAACGAAGACTACACGCAGATAGCAGATAGCGGCCACGAAGATGCAATCAGCAATATTTCGGCTGATGATTTGCTAAATATTATCCAGGAATTATCGCCGCAATACCGTATGGTTTTTAACCTGTATGCCCTCGAAGGTTTTTCGCACAAAGAAGTTGCTCAAAAGTTGAATATTTCGGAAGGTACTTCCAAATCCAACCTGGCACGGGCACGGTCGATACTTCAGAAAAAAGTAAATGCACATTTTTATGTATCCTCATCAAAGATAAATGGCTGAATCCAAACATCCTATCGACAAGCTCTTTAGCGAGCGGCTGGCCGGGCACAAGGTAAAAGCTCCGGTTAATGCCTGGTACCGTTTGCAGCGCGATTTGCACAAACCTGCAAAAACACGCTTCTTCTGGTATTCACGCGCTGCTGCTGCCATGGTGCTGCTTCTGATAGCCTTTGGTGCAGGCTACTTTTTTTCGGAATTAAATCGGGATGAAGCATTACCAATAGTTGAGAATGCCATCAATGCTGATGCAAATCAAACTCAAGCCAATACCCTGACAAACGATTTGGATATTCCCACTGCCTCGGAAATTGCGCTGAATGATGAATCGCCAAACGAGGCGTCCGAAATAAAAAAAGCCGAAGTTCAATTGGCTCAAGTTTTCCCCGAAAAAAATACATCACCTCCTTCCAATGTAGAATCTGTGGCAGTGCAGGATTTTGTCGATCATAATTTAAATCATCACAGCCAAAAACAAGCTATTAATGAATCTTTGGATAATGAAACCGAGGATTTGATAAAAGAGATACCTCCAATAAAAACAATGAGTGGCGAGGAAATAGCCACGGCACAGGCAAATCCGGCCGATGAAAGCGAATCGGCGGTTATTGCTCCGCTGATGGATGAAGAAACGCTTCATCGTCTCTTGATTGGCGAAGATGCATACACCAACGATTTGATGCCTGCATTGGAAAAATCCGGGGCTTCGGGATGGAGCATCGGAGGGCGTGTTTCTCCGGTTTACTCGTACCGGACGGTTGGAGGCAGCAGCTTTGCCACGCCCGATGAAAAAGTGAACGTAGATTATTTTAATGATAACGAAGAGGGTCTTACCTCGGTGGCCGCAGGTATTAGTCTGGACTATGCCTTTAACGATCGACTGAGCCTGGCCTCGGGAATGTACCTTTCGCGCATAGGGCAGCAAAACAACGAAGTGCTGGCCTACAACGATCCCGATGCTACAAACATGTATAAGCTGGCCACCTCCAATGGAACCGTAACGATTAATCCTGTAAAGTTTGAAAGCGTAATTGCTCCGCAGGCCACATCTGCTAAAGATACGCTGCCCGGCGATTATTCGATAAATGGCAGTTTTTATCAAAACCTGGACTACCTCGAAGTGCCGCTGGTTTTGAAATACCGCATGTTGGACAAAAAGTTTTCGGTGAATGTGATGGGCGGACTAAGCCCCGGAATTCTGGTTAATAATCGCTCTTACTTTGATGTGGACGGACAAAAACTGCAAACCGGTACCGTGGAAAATGTGGAATCATTTATCTACAACAGCATCGTAGGCCTGGGTTTGGAATATGCCATCAATCGCAAGTTGTCCATCAATATGGAGCCTTCTTTCAAATATGCCTTAAGTCCGGTTAACTCGGGCAATGGCATCAATTATCACCCCTACTCCTTTTCGTGGTTTACCGGAATCAGCTACAAATTTTATTAAGCTTATTCTTACCTCAAGCCTTTCACCTTTGGCGGGCTTGCCTTAAATTCTTTAAGATAAAAAGGCTCGAAATAGGCTATATCTTCCCACTGTTTTTGTAAAAACCGATCCATAGCCAGGGGGATCATAAATTTTGCCGAAGGTTCAAAATTATCCTGAAAAAGTGCATTACCGTTTCCCGAAAGCAGGGTCTTGCATTTTGCCGCACCGCTGCCGGCAAAACTAAGCGGATTCAGGCTCAGCTCCTGAGCGAACGAATTTTCATCGATAATTTCAGCACTCGTTTCGCGTATCGCTTTGCCATTTTTGTCGAATAGGGCGGTATATACTTCCATGCGCCGTGCATCGATCATGGGGCAAAACAAGGTTTCGGGCTTTAGGGTATTTTCTTTTTTTGCAGCCTCGATCATGCCGACAGCCATGGCTTGCAGGCTGGGAATTGCCAGTAGCGGAATGCTTAGCGCGTAGCAAAGACCCTTGGCCGCCGACACGCCAATGCGCAAGCCGGTGTAGGAACCCGGGCCGCTGCTTACCGCCACCGCATCCAAATCTTCAGGACTTAGGTTTTGATTTTTTATCACCTGGTCGATAAAAATAGTGATCAAGCGGGCATGGGCATTTATTTCATCCGTTTCAAGCAAGCCCTTTAGGGTGTAATTTTCGCTAAGAGCTACCGAGCAAAATTGGCCGGCAGTATCGATATGCAATATTTTTGTCATGGCGCAAAGATACTTGATTGTTCGATTTTTGTTTGAATAATAGCGTGCTGCCAATGACATGTTTATTCAGATGTTTATGGATTAAAAGATTGGATTTCTAAAAGCCAACTTATTTGATAACCCTCGCCTAGAGTTTGCCCTCATCAGCAAACGAAAAATAGTTTTCCTCCCCAACGATGATGTGGTCGATAATGGAAATTTCGATCAGTAGGCCGGCTTTTTTTAGTTTTTGTGTGAGTTGTAAATCCTGGTCGCTGGGTTTGATATTGCCCGAAGGGTGGTTGTGCCCGAGGATGATGGATGAGGCATTGTTTTCGATAGCCAGGCGGAATACCTTTTTTGGGTCAACCACGGTTCCTGCCACTCCGCCTTCGCTAACATTGAGCACCCTTATTACCTTGTTGCCCCGGTTGAGCAGAATCATGGCAAACTGCTCATAGAGCAAATCGCCGAGGTAGGGATAAAATATTTCGTAGGCTGTACGGCTGGCAACAATGGTTTTGTGCTCGCCGGCTTCGGCACCCCTGCGACGACGGCCCATCTCCAATGCTGCCACTATCGAGATAGCCTTGGCTATGCCGATGCCTTTAAACTTTTGCAGCTCGCCAAGGGTCATTTTCGAGAGATCGATCAAGTTGTTATTTACGCTGGACAGAATGCGCCGCGACAGGTCAACCGCCGACTCATTGCGTGTGCCCGAGCCGATGAGTATGGCTATCAGCTCGGCATCGCTAAGTGCAGCCTTGCCCTTGTTGAGGAGTTTTTCGCGGGGGCGGTCGTCTTCGGCCCAGTAACGGATTGATGATTGTTGAGGGTGGTTTTCCATAGCCAGCACATTTTTGTGATTTGCGAGGCTAAGATACTAAAAAAGCCTCTAACCGCTTTCGCAGTTGAGGCTCGTTAATATTTTTAAAGAGGCCTGTTAGAATCTAAAGCGAGGCTACATGCTTTGCCAGCTTCGACTTCAGGTTGGCGGCTTTGTTCTTGTGAATGATTGACCGCTTGGCGTTTTTATCGATAATCGAAACTAATTTTGGAAATTGTTCGCTAACCATTTCTTTGTCGGTCGAACTTCTAAATTTCTTGAGCATGTTACGCATAGTGCGTGCATAGTAACGATTGTGTACAGTCCTGGTTTTGGTAGATCTGATTCTCTTTAACGCTGATTTATGATTTGCCATTATCTATTAAATTTTTCTCAATAATAAAAAATAAAGCCCTATTTTTTTAGGGCTGCAAAAGTACAATTATTTTTTATCCAAACAAGGTTCCTGAAAAATTATCTTTAATTTTTTAAGTATTGATCCAATAATTCAGGAATCTTTTCGCCCGGAAACTTCTTGTCGAGGATAGTTCCGTTTTCATCAATCAGAAAAGTGCCTGGTAGGTTTTGTATGCCAAAGAAGCGAATCTTAGGATCTTTCCAGCTATCGATAACATACACGTGATGGCTCCAGGGGTATTGATGCTTTTCCATAGCCTCGTGCCAGGTAGCTTCTTCTTTATCCAGAGCTATTTGATAAACATCGAAACCATCGCCATTGGTAAACTTCTTATCCTTGTATTCTTCGTAAGCCGCCTGGTATTTTGCATTTTCGGTGTTGCAGTGCCCGCAAAGCGAGTTCCACAAAACCACCAAAACTACCTTGCCGCGCAATTCCGAAAGGCTCATCATTTCTCCATTGGGGCCTTTGCCTGTAAAATCGCCAATGTTATTTCCTATTCCGTTACCGGTAACTACTTCTTGTTTGTCTTGTGCATTGGCCTGATAAAACATTGCTGATAACAGAATAACAAAAACAAAAGTGAAAATCTTTTTCATAAATATCTAAAATTTTAAATGATCAAATAAATGAATGAATTTTTAGAAACGCAAAAATAAAACAATCCTTACTGATGCTGCAAAGAAAAAAATGGATTAACTAAGTTTAACGCTTGTGTTAACCAAATGTAAATGTCCCACTGCAGCGGCGGCAAAGATAATCGAAAATAATTTCGCTACTTCCACTATATTTGCAGGATTAAAAACGCAGTAATTTGAATAAAGAAGAAAAGAAAAAAGTACTGAGTCTTTACCAGCAATGGGCTGGCGAAGATTCTACCGAGGCTGAACTGCTTCCACAATCGGGTTCGTATCGCCATTATTATCGTATCAAAAGTCCACACCATCATGCCATCGGAGCCTATTTCGATAGTCCCCACGAAAACAAGGCTTTCATTGACCTGACCAGACATTTCAAAAAGAACGGCTTAAATGTTCCTGAGATTTACATGGTTGACCAAGATATGCGGGCCTATCTGATGCAAGACCTGGGCGACCAGGTGCTCTTTGATAAGATTAGTGCCCTAAAGAAAAAAAATGGCTTTGATGATGCGCTTATCGCGATTTTTAAAAAGGTGATTGATGCGCTGGTTCGTTTTCAAATTATTGCCGGTGCTACCGTGGATTATTCGGTGTGCTATCCTTCGGGCGATTTTGATACCCAGGCCTACATGTGGGATCTCAATTATTTTAAATACAATTTCCTGAAGCTGGCGCAAATCCCCTATAACGAATATTACCTCGAAGAGGATTTCCGAAAGCTGGTGCAACTGCTTATGTCGGTCGAAAGCTCCTATTTTGTGTATCGCGATTTCCAGACGCGCAATATCATGGAATATCACGATGAGCTTTATTTTATCGATTATCAGGGCGGGCGGCGCGGACCGGTGCACTACGATTTGGTTTCGCTGTTGTTTCAGGCGCGGGTAGAAATGCCGGCACCGGTGCGCGAAGAACTCATCGATTACTATATTTCCCAGGCCGAAAAAATTGATCCGCGCAGCGTTAAAAACTTCCGACATCATTTTTATAAATTTGTGCTGATACGCATTTTGCAAACCCTGGGAGCTTATGGCTTTAGAGGTATTCATGAGAAAAAGCAGCATTTTTTAACCAGCATTCCGCTGGCCATCAACAATATTAAATGGCTGATGGATAACCAAAAAATCCCCCACGATTTGGGCGAGTTGGTCAAGTGTCTCAACGCTATCATCCACAGCGATGAACTAAAGCAGACCATCGCGCCCCCGCTCAAAATTTGTATTCGCAGCTTTTCGTACAAGCGAGGCATCCCATCAGATAATAGCGGAAATGGCGGCGGCTTTGTGTTCGACTGCCGGGCACTGCCCAACCCCGGGCGATTGGATGAATATAAAGCCCTGACCGGCCTGGATAAGGAGGTGAGGGATTTTCTTGAAGAACGGGAGGAGGTGGCTACTTTTATCGATAACACCGCCCGGCTTGTCGAGCAATCGGTGGGCGAATACAAAAAGCGTAACTTTACCAGCCTTGCCGTTAATTATGGTTGCACCGGCGGGCAGCACCGTTCGGTGTATTGCGCCGACAAGCTGGCCGAGCGATTATATTTGATTGATGGCATCGATATCGAAATCCGCCACCTTGAACAAGAATAAAGCAAAAGGTGTTTTTAATGGGAGTTACCAAACATATTGAAATTATCGAAAGAGGGATATTTTAAGTTGTGGTAAACCAATATCATGTTCTATTGGTTTAATTTAAATTTTGTCTTATTCATCAAAAAAAATTCAAAATGGCAAATATTAAACTTTTTGAGAGTAATCAAATACGTGCTGTTTGGAACGACCAGGATGAAAAATGGTACTTTGCAGTAATTGATGTAGTTGAAGTGTTAACAGAATCAGTTAACCCTAAAGACTATATCAAAAAAATGCGAAAACGTGATGAGCATTTGAATTTCAACTGGGGGACAATTTGTCCCCCCCCCTTGAATTGATTGCAAAAGATGGCAAGAAAAGAAAAACACAATGCGCCAATGCCGAAGGACTTTTGCGAATCAGGGAAAAGTGTTATTTCAGAAGGCAACTATTTACCCGAAAAGAAGACTGGTAAACTTCAAGGAAAGAAAAATCTTAGCGCTTCATCGTAAAACACAGCCCCATGACCAAAACACGATGCAAAAAGGACAGATTTCGCCAGGAAAAAGCAGATAAGTTTGCCTGCAAAAAATGCCACCAAACTGCGAACAGCAAAGAAAAGCTGTGCAAGGCTGCGGTAAAAGGGTAGGAGAGAAGCCCGCTCCACATTTATGGAGATTGCTTCGCTGCGCTCGCAATAACCATTAACGATTAACGAAAAATGAAAGCAATGATTTTTGCCGCAGGGTTGGGCACACGGCTATATCCAATTACCCAAAGTATTCCAAAAGCCCTGGTGGAAGTTGGCGGAAAGCCCATCATCGAGCGCGTGATCCTAAATTTGAAATCGGCTGGCGTAAGCGAGATCATCATCAACCTCCATCACTTCCCCGAGCAAATAAAATCCTTCCTAAGCTCCAAAAATAACTTCGATCTGCGTATCGCCTTTTCTGAGGAAAATGACCAAGCCCTCGAAACCGGCGGAGGCCTGAAAAAGGCAGCCTGGTTTTTTGATGACGGCCAGCCCTTTTTTGTCCACAACGCCGACATCCTCACCAATCTGGATCTAAGCAAGCTCATGGCCTTTCATCAGGAACGTCAGCCGCTGGCCACGCTTTTTGTAGAAGCCCGCCAAAGCAGCCGCTACTTGCTTTTTGACCCAGCCATGCAACTCAGCGGCTGGACGAACAAAAAGACCGGCGAAATCATTATTTCAAGAAATACAGATACAAGTTTGGAGCTGGCTTTTAACGGCACTCATATTATCGACCCCCGGATTTTTGATTTGATAAATATGGATGGGAAATTTTCGATTATCCCACTTTATCTCGAACTGGCCAGGCAGCATACAATTTTGGGATACGGGGATGAAAACGCTTTTAGCCTTGATATTGGCAAAGCTGAAAGCCTGGAAAAAGCAGAAAGGATTTTAGGGGAATCAGGAGTTTAAGAGCAATGTATCAATCGGTAATGGCTATGCCGTATTTTTTTATTTCCTCAAGGAATCCACTATGATCTGTGTTTTTATCAATAAGCAAAGGCTCGATCCTTTCGTCCACTTTTCGGCGCAGTTTCCACAGCAAAGGATTTGTGGCAAAGAAATCATCGGATAATTGATTAACAACAATCGCTACATCGATGTCACTATCTTCGGTATTGGTTTCCCGGGCATACGAGCCATAGAGATAAACCATGTCAATATCAAAAACATCCATCAGAAGATGTCTATATTGGCGCACTTTGTTTATAGCTTCTGCTTTATCCATAGTTGTAGTTTTTTGGTTTCGTCAATTAGTGTCCTACATTTTGCTTCAGTCAAACTTTTTAAGAGTCTTTCTTTATATGAGGGGTATCTTGCTTCAATATTTAAAGGTTCTATTTGGTCGATAAAATCTAATTGTTCTTCATTAAATATAGATAAGAAGCTACCCTTTTTTGCAATAAATGACAAACTATGAGAATAAGGTGCTGATTGGTTGTTGCGGTCAATAAAATAGGCTTTTAAAATCTTTTCGATGGTTTGGTGACACATAAAACCGACATAAAGGTAGCGTTTGCTCTGTAACATGGCTTCGGCCGTATCCAGGTCGTAATCTGATAATTCAAGCCAGTATTTTACCTTTTCATTCATTTTTCAAAAGTATATATTTTTCAATCTGGAAGTCCTAATTAAATTTGGGGCTACATTACCAGCAAAGCCCATTCAGTTTTAGGGCATCATCCGGATTTCATTACGATGCTTCGAGTTAAACAAGGATTTATGCCAAACTGTCTTCGGCAATTTTTTGTAGCGATGATACCTGGATGCCATTTTTCCAAAGTTCATATTCACTTAGGTCGATTTCATCATTCCAGATAATGCCATAACCACCCGAGCCCACATGCACGTTCTGAAATAGATTTATATCGGTAAGGGAGGCAAATGGCTTATGATCTAGTTTACTTTTCATCGAATAGATTTTAATTGTGCCATTATCGAAGATCACAAATAATCTATAGTCCTCAAGTGCTTCTACAAATTTAATCTTGGGGTATTCCATAATCGTTAAAGTTTTGAATATTAAAAATATTTTGACTTTCCCACATTTCCAAAAGTAGTTTTCGCCGGGTTTTCATCCAAGCCTCTATCAGTTTTTGCTCTTTAATCTTCAAATTTCCTTTCATAACTTTGCCTTTATTAATATCAAACAAGCCTGAACGTTCATTTATTGTCGCATGAAGATGTGGCGGTGGATGATCTTCAAAATACATGCGCATCTGAATACCATTTGTATTTCCGATTACAGGCATATTACTTTAGTTGTTGTAAAGAGGTCGTTTTTTTTTAATTATTTATCAACTTACAAATGTTTGTACAAAGTTAATAAAATGTAGGGTTAAAATAAAAAAGCCCGATCCAAAAGAACCGGGCAAGGTGTATTTTAAAAGTCAGGGTTTGACTTCCCAAAGTCAGGGTATGACTTCAAGTCATGCCCTGACTTTGGGAAGTCAAGCCCTGACTACTCTAAGTCATGCCCTGACTACTCTAAGTCAAGCCCTGACTAACAGAGTAGTCAAGCCCTGACTATCCATCAGGATTTTATTCGGAGATACTTTTCCTGTGATTCAGGTACCATTTGCGGCTGCCGTAGGCTGCGCTCATAAGGGTGAGTATCAAAACTCCGCCGCCGATGGCTGCTCCGCCACCGGGAGCCTGGTTGCCGGTTTGCCCGTGTTCGCCGGGGGGAGGAGGCGGATCGCCGTTTTGCGAAAAGGCCGGTGAAAACAAGAATAACATTGCAAGAAGCAAGAGTGAAGAGAGGGCATTGCGTAGCATCTTTTTCATAACTGTAAAATTTTGTGTCCCAAAAGTAAAACTAATTTTTTAATTTCCTAATATTTTTTTTAAGAAAGAACCCTGTATGCAGGGTTCTTTCTTAAAAAATATTAATTAATAAAAACTTTTTGCGTGGCAATTCCTTCGGCGGTGCTTACTTTTACCACATACCATCCGGTGGTGAGATTGGCGTTGATTTGCGTAAGGCCGTCCATCACTATTTTTTTGGCCATCACTTTTTGTCCGGTAACGTTGTACATCTCCACCTGCGCATCGCGTGCCTTATCGCTGTTCAGATAAAGCGTGTTGGCGTGGGAGTAGATGGATAGGCCTTCGATGGCGGCTTCGTGGATGCCGGTGGTTTTGAGCAGGTGCAGTTTGAAACGCTCGGTCAGTTCATCGGCGTTAGCCATAAAAGTATATTCGGCAGTTTTTCTCAAATCGATTTGCACATCCTCCTGGGTATCTTCGAGGATTAAATCAAGATCATCGTCAAAGCTGTCTATTAAATCAGCGAACAAAGTAAACTCAGTATTTTCATAAGCTCTGAACCCCAATTGAATTGTGGTAATTTCATTGACTTCGGGAACACGATTTGTTGAAACATACCATTCGTCATCTACAATAGAAAAGAATTGTGGAGCATCGTATATAATGGATAAATAATTTATATCCAAGTTTTCATCATAGCCATTAGTGGACTTATCCAAAATTTGAACCCATGTTTTAATAGCCTCATTTCCGTTTATTGCTGATAGTTCAAGGGCATTTGCAATTCCAGATTTGTAATACGAGGTAGTATTGTGAACCCTTTCGGCAGTGGGAATTGTAATGCTATTTGTAGCATTTGTTGCTTTAACAAAGAAACCCTGATTGGCAGGAATGTGTTGCCTTACACCGTCTGAGGTAACATCAATTAACGATCGTCCTTGTAAGACTTTTGCAGCAGTGTAAATATTATTTGGATTCCATGTGGACGCACTATTCGTCCAGTGGAGTGTTGACTGGAATGGATTCCCCAGTAAATGCCATCCATTTCCTTGTCCGCTTGTAACTGATAGGTTTGGATGGGTAATATTGGCGTTGTTAAGCGTACCTTCAAATTCTTTTGTTCCGGCAGTTAAATTACTATATGCTACCAGGTATCCTATTCCATTAGTAAAATTGGTAAACCCACTCTGGTCATAATTAAGCCATTGGTAATTTACTTCATCCCACATAAAAAGGTCATCGTATCCTTCGAGCCTGACGAAGTCGCTGCCATCCAGTTCCATATTATCAACCGGTGAAGATAAAAGATGCCAACCATCATTTCCGCTGGTGTAAGCATCAAGATAGAGCTCAGATACTGCCGTTCCAGCTACAATTAATGTCCCTTCGATAATTAATGAACCTGTTCCATCGGAAGTAGATTCAATGGTTATGTCGTTGCAATTTGCAGTTGCTTTTGCACTGGATATAGTTACCTGGCCATCAAAAGGAATTACCACATTATCACCTGCTGTTGGAACAGCATCACCATCCCAGTTCTCGGGAGTATTCCATAAGTTATCGGCTCCTCCATTGTCCCAGGTAATTGTTGCAGGTGCAGGAGATATGCCGGATATTACAATGTTGTCGATATATATTCCTTCATCACCACTCGTTAGGTTGTTAAACTGTAGTGTTATGTCCAAAGTTGAGCCAGTGATTGGAATAGAAGACGTTGAAAATGTTTCAAAATCACTACCTACACCAGCACCATGAGTATCAGAAATTGCCGGAAGTTCTTGCCCATCATCACCCTCTCCATTAAAATCTAAATCTAATTGTGCAGGCTCATTATAATCATCATCATTACCCGCTTCAACCCATATAAGGTTTTCATATCCACCCCCATCAATTGAATAAGTTATTAACAATTCATCTGTTGAATCCCAGGCCTCAGTATTTGGGGTAAGAAAATCAATAGAAAATGAAAATGAAGTGAATCCAGAAATAGCAATTTGATCTAAAGTAATTGATGGGTCTGATAAGGAAAGATCCTCAACTGCCCAAAGATATGTTGAGTTCCCACCAATGTTTGGATTACTCCGATTAAAAACATCTGTGTCTCCCGAGCCTTCAGTCCCAGAAGCTGAATATCCATCATCTATAGTTTCAAAGTCAACTGTTAAAAGATTTGTTGTTCCGCCACCACTTGGTGCATCATCAGTTTTTGCGGTGGCAACATGAACATCACCATTAGTTTTAAAGTCAATATCCAAACCGGAATTGGTGTAAGGCCAAATTTTAAAGAAATAATTTGTGCCGGCAGTAAGGCCCATGAAGGAATGTGATGGAGTGCCGTGTGGCACTTTTACTAATGCAGAACCATCCGAAAGGTCAGTATCTTCTGCCGGGTCAGTTTTGTCAATAGGATCGGTAAAAATCCCATTGCTTTCAGCTTGAATCAGGAAACCATCAGCAGCCTGGGATCCATCATTAACAGCCCAGCTTAAGTCAATTTGGCTTGTGCCATTGGGTGTTGCTGTAAATGAAGATGGATGGTTGGTGGGTTCACCGGCTATTGCATTTATTTGGATGTTATCGATATGCCATTCAGAGGTAGTGCCAGCCCCGTTTCCACTGGAGGTATAATGGAAAGCAAATCGAATCGTCGTACCCAAAATAGCGGATAAATTAATATCACCTGATCCAGTCCATGTTGTTGAATTTGCCGCTGGCCAGGCAGGAACGAGCGAACTGTTCCATGTTGTTGTAGAAGGGTCGCCGGTATAATTTGTAGTGTAAAGCAACTCAACCCGGCGCACATCATCTGAAAACTGCGTCCAGCTATCAAAGGTCAGTACTTCACCAGAATAGCTGTTAAGATTAAAAACCGGAGATATTAAATAGTCATCCGATGCTACATCTCCTCCATAGCCATTTATGCTTTGATACCCAGAACCGCATGTCCAATCTCTATTACTGGCTACACTTGCTGCAATCCATTCCTGAGTACCGCAATTGGCAAAATCTTCGGTGTAAGGCAAACTTACCGGACCTGTTACCGAGCCACTGCAGGTTACGGTTTTATTATCAGCATCTGTTGAAGTTGCTGTAATATTTTCACCATTGTAATCTCCTTCTGATAATCCGGCTATTAAACGGACGTAAATTGTTTTGGAAGCAACTGTTCCACTACCATTTGGTGTGAGAACCACGGCAGTTGAAAACCCACTTCCCGAGGTTTCGGATATTTCGTAATTTGTAGGTAAAGTAAAGGTGATATTATTTGTAAGGTTACTGCCTTCCACGGTGAAGGTTTGTTCGGCGGAAGGGCCGTTTCCTTCCAAGTAAGTAAAATCTGAAAGTGTATTTGTACTTACAGTGATGGTTGGGGTTAAGGTGGTTGCATCATCAGTAACACCTGAAGAATAATTGTCATCTCCATCCACTGACCAGGCTTTATAAAAATACTGTGTATTTAAGGTAAGTGATTGATGGTTAAATAAAGTTCCGCTTCCATTAAAAATTACGGTGCCTCCAAGAACTGATGCAGATACGTTATATGCTGTGCCATCCACAGGATTGTCAAAACTTCCATCTTCATCAAATACAATCATTACGTTATCAGTACTCCCATTTTGTGCCCAGGTCAAATCTATTTGAGAGGTGCTGGATGCTGTGGCAGAGAAGGAGCCGGGGTTTTCGGGGCCGGAGGCGGGGGCTTGTGTTATTGAAACGTCATCAATATAAACTGTGCCACTAGTTCTGTAGAATTGAATCCTAATGTTATCACTGGCATCATTAACATCAACCGAAAACTCATTATAAGTATTTTGAGTCAGAGATAATGTGCTTCCAACTTGGGTGAAAGCACCGCCATCAATAGAAATTAAGACTTGTAAAGCTGGTCCAGTTGCTGTAGATTTTGTGGCCCATAAAGTAACTGTGCCAACTCCTCCGGTTGGAATATTGGGGGTTGTAATCTCAGCTCCTGTTGCACTCTTAATTTGACATGAGTAGGATCCAGAGTGTTTTGTTGTGCCTCGGATAAAATTAGTGCCACTCCAAGTGCCAGATCCTAAAGTAGCAGTACCTGTAGTGTAAGATGTCGGCATTCCGGTTTCAAAACCTTCAAGAATAATCTGCCCCCAGGCGTTCCCACCCAAAAACATCAATAAAATGAGTGTAGTAGTTAATCGTAAAAAGTTTTTCATACGTTTTTAATTTTTAAATTTTGTTAGTAATTATCTGTTTTATTTTGCTGTTATCTATTGTTTTAATATCTGTGTTTTCTTAAAGGCCGCGTGAAGAGAGAATTCATGAATTCTCTTTACCATCTCCGAACAATTCTCTTTACCATCTCCGAACAATCTCTTTGCTGGTGGTGCCGGCCAGGGAAACGAATCGTGATTTGTTTCCACACAACAGACGCACGACCGTGCGTCTCTACATTCCACATTCTACATTCCACATTCCACATTCCACATTCCACATTCCGCATTCGTGTTTTTCAAAACAAAGAACTATTGGCTACAAATCTACAATTTTCCTTTGAATTAAAACCTGTTTTTGCAATTTTTCGGTTTGGGGCCACCGTGGATGGTGCCAGACGTGTTGGTTTGGTGGGGTACGGCAGGATGCGGTGCGGTTGGGTTTGGTAGAGAGAATTCATGAATTCTCTCTACAATGTCCCCAACAACCACAATAACCCCAACAACCACAATAATCCCAACAACAACAACAACAACCATCCCATCAAAAACCACAACAACCCCCAAAAACACCAATAACAACATCGCGATAAAAAAACATTTTCAATGAATCCCGCACGTGCGGGATTTCGCTCCGAATGATGAATTTGTACAGACGCGCAAATTGCGCGTCTCTACCATCGCACCGAATGATGAATTTGTACAGACGCGCAAATTGCGCGTCTCTACCTCGCCTCGATGCTCACCTGCTGCACGCTGCCATCGGTTTTGTAGTCGATGGCGGTGCCGCTGCCCGAATACCCGAATATTTTGAAATAATACATAGCATTGGGTGTCAATCCGCCAAAGATGGCCTTTTGGATTCCGTATTCAATATTTTTATTTGAGGGATTGTTACTCACTGTTGTGCCATCTGTTGGGGTGCTGATATCATCGAAGCCGATGCTGCTCATACACACGAGGTAGCCATCGGGCTCAGTGCCTCCGGCGGCATCCGTCCAGTTGAGGGTTATACAGTGGGTCGAAAAATCGCTGGCGTGGTTGCTGGGCTCGGGAGTCAGGTTTATTCCTCCCACAGCCCATATTTCATACACATACTCCGGGTGATCGATAAAGGGGTTACGATTCTCTTGAATGACATAGACGGCGTTGTTGCGGTCGATTTCTTTTTGTGAAACCGGATCGTTTTCGTGCCATTCGCCCAGCATATTCAAAAACCAGGTTTCATAAACCGGAAAATTGTTGGGCTGGAGTGCTGCATTTGCTTCGGTAGAATTGTTGTACCAGCCTGCAATTACATTTTCGTAGCGTGTGGCCATGTAAAAATAGTTGCGGGCAAAATCTCCCTTGTATTCGTCGATGGGTTCAAAGATAATTCCGGTGTAACCAGTGTAGCTGCATGGCCCTACTTTACTTCCGTTACCGGTTGTTTCGGTTGGGTTTGAAGTTTCACCAAAGGGGTAGCTTCCCCTGTACCCATTCACTTTTCCATCAGTGGGTACCAGATGAAATAGGTCGGTGTACATCGGCGTGCCGTCATTAAACCAGCTTGCCGGAAATGAATGTTCACGGTTGTAGCAGTCGCATTCATCCTGATAGTTGCCACATTGGTCGGTGCCAAAAGTAAAATTACAGTTGGAGTACATATCCCAAACCTTACCATCTGATCGTTTGTCGGTGGTTTGGAAGGCCGTCCACAAATAGTTGTAGGTTTGATCATTGTGGTTTTTGATGACATTATAGAGCGCAGTTTTTAAGGATGCACCGTTCAATCCGTTGGCAGGATCGTAATAATTGGCGGGAGGCTGGGCATACAGCAATGGCTTTAACGAAAATATTAAGAGTAGAAAGAGAAGGTGTGGAAATGCTTTTTTCATGTTTTGAGATCTTTTACGTTGGTATCTTGCAGCTGCTTTTTGAATTAAATGTGATTTGTGTTAATCAAATATTTTAAACGATATCATCGTAAATCTGCATGTCGCAAAATTCATACTGAAGAACTTCGTGTTTCTTGGTGTCTTTGAGGCTTAGTGGCTATCCTATATTCCATTGCCACAAAGGCGCAAAGGCTCAAAGTATCACAAAGGGAAGTCAAAAAGATATTTTTTTATCTCAGTCTCCATAAATGTATGTTTTCGTTCGATTGATCGAGTCAATAAAATAAGGATTCGACAGTGATTTGTCGGTGATCAAATCAACGGGTCTCTGGAACAGATTTTCAAATTTATCGGCCAGGGTAAAAAAAGTATCGGCATAATCTCCGTAATCCATCGGCTTTAAAGAAATCAGCAGGTCAATATCACTATGTTCGTTGAACTGATCAGTACATACCGAACCAAAGGCAAACAACGACCTGACATTATGCAACTTGCACAATTCCTGAATATCAGCCATATTATCTGTTAGTAGTTTTTGCATAATTTTCGTCTAGTTACTAAATCACCTCGATGCCGTGCTGTTTTATACTGTTTAAAAAATGGGAACTGTTGTCGCTATTAAATTTATTAATCCCAATCAAAAATGGCTCAATACCAGTGTGAACTTGTTTAGTAAGTTGCCACATTTTTCCGGCTGCTCTGTCGTTGGCCTCATCAAACTTGTCTGAAACAATCATTACATCAATATCGCTGTTCGGCTTGGCCAGGCCGCTTGCATAGCTACCAAACAGGAAAGCCTTTCTAACGGATAAACCTTCGGCGTTGAGCAAGGCAACATATTTTTGGATCAGTGCTATAATTTCTTCCTGAGGCATGACATTAATTTTTGGGTTTCACCAAATGGCAAAAAAATAATTCATGCAAAAGCCGGTTATTTTCGATCAGTAGTGTGGCAGTTTCAATATCGTCTTCTGCACCACGAATCCAATAATCTATTTGTCTCTGAATATTGATCATTATCGAATGTTATCAATCCTTCTGTGTTTTGCCGCAAATTTACAATTTTCCTTTGAATCGTTAAATAGTGCCTGTCCATAAAGTCGACACTTTTGAATTGCCCCGGGTTTTAACCCGGGGAAAATGAGTTTGGCATTAACTCCCCCGCGATTTCGCCACGCCCACAGGCGTGGCGAAATCGCGGGGCTTTCATCCTTCTCATTCAATCCCCGCCCTAAAGGGCGAGGCAATTCATAATTCAAATAACTTACTAAAAAGACAGGCACTAAATATCAATTTTAATTCACGCTCATGCTTACCTGCATCACGCCCTCGCCGGTTTTGTAGTCGCTGCCGGCACCGGTGCCCGAGTAGGCAAATATCTTGAAGTAGTAAACCGTATCGGGATCAAGGCTTCCAAACACGCATTTCTCCGCACCATAAGGAATGTTTTTGTTGTAAAAGTCATTCAGTACTCCCACGCCATCGGTGGGCGTTTGGATGGCATCAAAACCGGCAACGCTCATGCGTACCAGATAAGCCGTGGGAAGTACATCGCCCGCAGCATCTGTCCATTGCAGGGTGATGGTGTTGGCCGAAAAGTCGGCGGCATGATTGGACGGTTCGGGAACAATTGCCCCGTTCCAAATTGATGTTGCAAATTCGGGATGGTCGATAAAGGGGTTTCGATTATGTTGATAGTCAGAATAAATGGCATCGTTGCGATCGATCTCCGCCTGATCCACAGGGTCGTCCTGATGCCATTCGAGTAGCGTGGAGAGTACGCCAAGATAGCCATAACCGCCCTCAGAGCTGGTGGTGTTTTCATCCAAAACAATGAGGTCAAGCTCATCGCCCAGGTCGCCTTCGTAGCGCACGCTCATATACATGATGGCGCGTGCCACATCGCCTTTTACGGCATCGCGCACCTGCCACGAATCAGCATCGGCAAAGCATCCGGTGGCCTCGTCGTGTGCTTCGCCCCCATTGTCGAAATCTTTGTTGCTGCGACTGATGTTTACAGTAACATCCGCCGGGCGCAAAGCATGAAGATCGGTACCCGGACCAATGTTGGTGTTAAAACCACCATGCGACTGCGGCCACAGATGCTCGCGATTCCAGCCATCGGGATGGATATCGAACGTGGTTTTGGGAATGGAAATGCCCTTGTAGATAAGTTGAATATTGTTGGCGTTTAGCGGATCTTGATCCAAGACCTGCAGGGCTATTTTTACATTAGCGTAACTAATGCCGTCATGGTCATCAATGATATTGTGCAGGGCGTTTTGCAGCGCCTGACCGCTAAGGCCGTTGGCGTTGTCGTAATATCCGGTAGGAATTTGTGCCCAGGAGCTGCACCACAGCAAGCTGAGCATTAGGAGTAAGGCGAGTCTGTTCATAGAGTTTTACAAGCAATTAAATTATCCGGTGGCAAAAATAGTATTATTTGGATACCGGCTGTGGCGATTGCTGTCTGTATTCTTTTCGCTACATTTGCCCCTTGTTATTCAAAATAATTTTACATACAAATACAATAAAACATGTTTAAATCAGAAGTTTATAAAAAAAGAAGAGCTGCCCTAAGGGGCAAAGTTGACAATGGCATCGCCTTGTTTTTGGGTAATGTGGATTCGCCGATGAATTATCCTTCCAACACCTTTCATTACCGTCAGGACAGCAGTTTCCTGTATTTCTTCGGTATCGACCTGCCGGGCATGGCTGGTGTGATAGATTTTGATGAGGATAAAGATATCCTTTTTGGCGATGATGTAGAAATTGACGATATCATCTGGATGGGGCCACAGCCCTCGATAAAGGATTATGCCGCCCAGGTGGCCATCGAAAATGTGAAGCCGATGAAAGCCCTCGGCGAATATTTGCGCAAGGCGATGAACAGCGGACGGCAGTTGCACTTTTTGCCACCCTACCGTGGTGAAACAAAAATCCAGTTAGAAACCCTGACGGGGATCAGCATTGCCGGGCAGCAACAGCGGGTGTCGATGGACTTGACCCGCGCAGTGATCGACCTGCGAAACATCAAAGATGCCGATGAGATTGCCGAACTCGAAAAGGCCGCCGATATCGGTTATCAAATGCACGTTACCTCGATGAAGATGGCTCACCCAGGCGAGCACGAGCGCAATATCGCCGGCACCATCGAAGGCATCGCCCTGTCGCACGGCACCATGGTATCCTTCCCGGTTATCCTGTCGCAAAACGGCGAAACGCTGCACAACCACGACCACAGCCAGATACTTAAAGAGGGTCGCATGTTGCTCACCGATGCCGGTGCGGAAACCGTAACGCATTATGCCAGCGACTTTACGCGCACCGTGCCGGTAGGTGGAAAATTTACGCCCCGTCAGCGCGATGTCTATCAAATTGTGCTGGATGCCAACAATGCAGCTACCGCCGCCGTAAAGCCAGATATTAAATATCAGGACATCCACCTGCTGGCCGCCCGCGTTATTGCCTCGGGCCTGAAAGACCTGAACCTGATGAAAGGCGATGTGGACGAAGCCGTAAAACAAGGTGCTCATGCCATGTTTTTCCCCCACGGCCTGGGGCACATGATGGGCATGGACGTGCACGACATGGAAGGCCTGGGCGAAGACAACGTGGGCTACGACGAGGAAACCCAACGCATAAAGCAGTTTGGCACGGCCTACCTCCGCCTGGGACGCAGACTAAAACCCGGTTTTGTGATAACCAACGAACCTGGCATTTATTTTATCCCCGCCCTGGTAAAGATGTGGAAGAAAGAAGGCAAGTTCACCGATTTCATCAATTATGGCGAGGTAGAGAAATATCTGGATTTCGGTGGCATCCGTCTCGAAGATGATATTTTGGTTACCGAAGGCGGAAGCCGTTTGATCGGCAAACGAATTCCCATCAGTATCGAAGAAATTGAGGAAACGATGCGGCGGGGGTAGAGAGAATTCATGAATTCTCTCTGACCAGAGACGCGCTGATAGCGCGTCTGTACGGATTATGCAGATGGTGATTTGGGTGAAGACGCGCAAATTGCGCGTCTCTGCGAATTAAATAAAAGGAATGATCTAATATTCTAAATAAATCCAAATTCTAAATAAATCTGAGACGCGCATATAGCGCGTCTGTACGGATATGCAATTCATTGTGGATTATGAGACGCGCATATAGCGCGTCTGTACGATTTTGCTATTGCTATCAAATCAGGGTTTGGCTTTGAGCCAAGCCCTGATTTTTTTTGTCGAAAATTATTATAATTCATGGGATATGATGCTTGCCAAAATTGAAAACCTTATTATTTTCAATTGACCTTAATAGAAATTCCTGATCCCATCGCACAACCAAACCTTACCTTATTTATTCCCCAACGAGGAGGACTCATTTTTCCATCAGCCAGTTTTTAACTTGGAATCGTCAAAAAAAAATAGAATAATTTTCACTATTTATTGTATTTCTGTTTTTTTTACCTTTGCCAAACTCACCAAAACAAACACGTCATGAAAAAGTTCCTTTACCTCAGCTTCCTTATCTTTTTAGCTCTGCATGTGGGAGCACAGGATTTCGCCCCCTTAACTTCGGCATCGGCCAAACTGTTTAGCCATGGCCAGTTTGCCGATACTACCTACAGCTTAAAATTTGATTCGCTTGCCGTTGCTGGCAGCGATTCTGTTTTCATTCCCCATTATCTGGTAAGTCCTGATTATTATGAATCGGATACCTGCATCGCTTGGGGAGGTGGCTGCTTCAAACAGGACAGCAACACCTTTATCGGCGAAAGCGTGATAAGCAACAACCAGGGAAAATACACCTTTATCACCAACCGGAAGGATAGTCTGGTTTTTGATTTTAATCTTGCCATGGGCGATTCCACGGTGTTTTTTCAAAATCAGGATGAACGGTTTTTTATGATTTATCTTGGGATGGATACCTCGAGCATCATGGGCTACAACGATTCAATTAAAAACTATGAAATAGCCCACACCGATGGCAATGGAAACGTGATTAACTCGGCACTTCACCACCAGCCCATCCGGATAGGCAAAACTTTGGGACTGACCCATTTTTTCAGGGTCGATTTATTCCCTGTCGTCCTTACGCCAATCCACCTCATTGCTAACAAGTCGCCCGATTTGGGGATGCACGCGCTTACTTACGAAAAACTTTACGACCATCAGCCTGGCGATATTATTCAATACGAAAAAGAGCGTTACGAAGAACCGGGGCCACCCTGGGGAAACTATACCATTTATACCACCAAAACCTATCTGGAACGAACCGACACCCCGGATTCGATAATCTATACTATTGCCCGGGTGCAATTTAATGCGGATTCTACCGAAGCAAGCTACGACACCCTGCGAGTCGCTTACAATCGCAATACTGTTTTCAGGCAAATTCCTTACGATTATGTTTCCAAGGAAAATTGGAATATCCAAGCGAATACATTTAGACAAGTAAATGCTTGCGGCCTAAATCTTTGGGAAAATAAAATGATAATAGATTACCGGATTTATTGCAGCCCCGAAAATTCGTGGTGTAGTTATGATATCCCCGGCCCGCCACCATGGAATTGGATTATCTATCGAAGTGGAATCGGCCTTTGGGATGATTACGAGAACATTTACGATATTCAATACTGGCAACTTTATAATCGCAACCGTGTGGTGTATTTTAAAAAAGACGGCATCGAATGTGGCGAACTAATCACGGTAGGTCTGCCCGAGCCTGTGGCTAAGCAAGCCGGGATTTACGTGTATCCTAATCCTGCAAACGATAATCTGAACATCGAAACCGCTTATCCGACCAAAGCCCAGGCACAACTAATGACGATGAGCGGGCAGACCATCCGCACTTTTAAGCTCGATGAAAGATTTACACAGATTTCCCTCGCCGATGTGCTAGCGGGCATTTATCTGCTCAAAGTTATTTCGGGCAGGGAAATCTTTATCGAAAAACTGATTGTTGAATAAGTGGTGTCTGTACATAAAGTCGATGCTTTTGACTAGCCCCGGGTTTTAACCCGGGGAAAAGGAGCTTGGTATTAACTCCCCCTCGATTTCGCCACGCCGCAGGCGTGGCGAAATCGAGGGGCTTTCATCCTTCTCATTCAATCCCCGCCCTAAAGGGCGAGGCAATTCAGAAATCAAATGACTTACTAAAAAGACAGACACTTGCTAGTGCCAGATGAGAGAAGCCTAATCCATTTGATTATCAAAAATTAACCCATATCGTTTGATTTCTTATACACATTTTTGGAGCTTGCTTATTCAAAAATCTTGTATCAAATATTTCGGTGCTCTGCACCTGGAAGATAAGCCACAGCGTGGCGATAATCTTTGTAGGAATATGTGTGAGAATTGATACGGGAGGTGCATCGCACCGACAATATTAATTAATCGGACAAGATCGAGTTTTTCAGCAGACCCTGGCTATCGCACAACAAGTTTGCCGGCGAACCGCTCTTCCCTCACATTTATCGTATAAAAATAAACACCACCCTGCAAGGCCGAAACATCGAGCGTGAGCGCATTGCTGCCTGCCCTTGCATTTTCGATAATCAAGCACTTTACTTCCTGACCCATCAAATTGTTAAGACTTAAGCGAATCGTTGCAGGGCGAGCAAGCACAAGCGTGCAGGTAGCTTCGGTACTGGCCGGGTTGGGATAAACCGACGGGCTTTCGCTAATAATCTTTTTGTGTTCGCGGATACCCGGTGGCGGTGGCCCGGTCAAAAATTGCTGCTCCCAGATAAAGGCATCCTGAATATATTTGTATTGCACCGGTTCGAGCGGATCATTAGGATTCATACCCTGGTAAACCATCGGTAGAATATAAAAAGGATATTCGGTGTCGCTGTTATAAATAACCTCGTTGGCCAGGGCAAAAAGGTGAGCCGAAAACGTGGCATCGGAGCCGTAGGTCATATTGATGGGATAGGCTCCACCCAATTCATAATTCCAGCTTATGCTCATGGTGGGCAGATCCACACCGCTGGCATAAATATTTGGTGTATTGTTCTCACCCGAAACGATGGTATCAGAGTCCAGCCAGGCTACAAACATTTTTTGACCTGCGGCATCGCGGGCAATCTGAATGCGGTTGTCCTCGATTAGCTCATTGTAGCTGCCTCTAAAACTTAGCAGACGCCCCAGCTCCAGGCCATGCCAACTGCCCGGCTCGCCCATATTTGTCGAGGAGAGCAGAAAGGGAGCCATATACAAATATCCTGACGAAGGCGAACGCTCGGTAACGATGGAGTAGGCTTCCTGGCCGCTCACACCCACTACCACAGCAATCTGCGGGTTTCCGTTGGCATCCACACTCAAATCGAAATCATAAGCGGTGGTAAATTCAATTTCATCGCTTTGCGGTATCGGGCCTTCGTAGAGTTCTTCCAGTTCATCCACGCTCAAAAAGTTTTGTACACCTTGGATGCCCGTCGCTCCGGCCAAGGCAATTTCCACAGGATCTGTCCAGCTTTGCCCATAATCTTCGCTGCGCCACAGGATGGGATACAGCGAACGGCCGTCAGATATTTCCACGCTGCCATTATCGCTAAGCACTACAATGTAGCCAAATTGCCCATCGGGCGAAAACTCAACGCGGGCACAGGGAGGCATGCCCGCCGAATCGTGCGTAGGGCAGGGCAGCAACGATTGCGATAATTCGTAATCCTCCAGGCTTTCATTCCAGGTGCCATGATTGATGATCAGTTCTTGCAGCCAAACGCCCTCTTCTACGGTGGTCATATCCAGATTATAATCGATAGCCCAAAAGTCGCCAATGGCATTTACCGTAAAGCCATCGGGGATGTATTGATAGATTCCCTGGCCTGGATTGGAAGCAATCAGGTGTTTTGTGGTATCCGATAAATCGCCAATTTTAGCTCGCCCGTAAGCATAGCCACCCCATGAAAAGCCATTGGACATATCCAAAGTTGGAGCAAAATAAACCAGGTAGGCTTCATCAGGATTTGTGTTGCCGGCAGGATTATAAATACCATGCTGGGGATAGCGAGCCATTTCCACAAGCATCCATCCTTGTGCGATAGCTTGGTAGCACTCGTTCTGGCAGCTCCAGGTGGTGCCCCAATCCGTGGAAACATCGTAGCCCATATCGCCACTATTTCCGCCCGGATCTAATGCCCCGCCCATGCGGTGGAAGTTGCTTACAATGCCGAACGCATCCTTGGCACAGAGCAGCGAACGTTGTCCACCTTCGATGCCATAGCTAAAGGCATTGGCCGAAGTGCCGATATCGATAATCGAGATTTGATCCTGATTTTTGAAATCCCCCGTTGTAATCCCGATAGGGAGGGTTCCGGGAATAATTTTGTTAATTTGGTATGGCATCTTTACCCGATTCTGGATGCGCTGGCTGGTGGCGAGATTTGATTTTAGTACCGGCTTCTGGGCAAACACTATCAGCCCTGCCAGTAAAATTGCAATCGAAATCATTATTTTTTTCATGGCTTTAAAATTAAAATTTGATACATCAAAGGTATAGTATTTCAATATTGAAAATTTTTATTTTACTAACGCTCGAATGTCCTACGGACGATTCGAGGTTTCAATTCCGCATTCTACTGTTTCAATCTTTCTACATTATTCAAAATTCATTATTCGGTGTTCGATATTCAAAAATATAGGTATCCGATTACATTTTTGAGATTTCTCCTGCCGCACGCGCGGCATCGAAATGACAAGCCCCACCCCATTAACGTAATTGATTGTCATTGGTAGCGAAGTGAGGAATCTCATTTCAAATGATCTCAAAATCCTATTTTTTTTCAGACATGTATGATTCAAAGAACACTTAATTCCTTCTTTCCAAACTGGTAAACCCGCCAGGTTTTTACTTTTTAAACTCATGCGTTTTTTTAAAAGCATGATATTCTTTTGTGGGAGTAAACCTGGCGGGTTACATCACTCCAATACTCCAATACTCCATCACTTAATCATCAACTTCCTGCTAATGGTTTCCCGTCCGGCCTGAGCCGAGAGAAAATACAAGCCTGGAGACAAGTTATCGATTTCCAAACTGATTTTGCTGCTTCCGCTTTGGTATTCGGTGGCGGGCAATTCCATCACGGTTTGGCCAAGCAAATCCAAAAGTTTTACGCTAACAATCATCTTTTCTTTTAGCTCAATATTAAAACTTGCGGCATTACTGGCCGGATTGGGTGCGGGTGCCGACATTGTAAAAGTATTTCTATTAATAAAACTATCTTCCGGGACACCCACGGTGATATAGGCCGGGAACATGAAATCGTTTTCATCAAAGCTGAAGTCCTGGATGTACTTGTAGCTGCCCGTTTCGGGAGGGGAGTTTGGGTTCATGGTTGAATAAACCATCGGGAGGGTATATTCATCAATGTTGCTAATTGCCTCATCGGCCATGGTGAAAAAGTAAGCAGAAAAGGTAGCCTCCGAGCCAAAGGTAACATTGACGGGTAAGTCCAACTGGTAATCAGCACCGGTTTTTAACTGTTCTGCCAAATTTACGCCCCGGCTCCAGATGTCGGGGGCATTGTTTTCGGAGGACACGGTGGTATCGGTGTCAAGCCAGGATACGAAAACCCTTTCGCCATCATGTGTGCGGCATATTTGTATGCGATTGTCTTCGGTAATAAAATCGCCAAAGGTACCGTGAAAGGAAGTAGGTCTGCCCATCAGGCCGCCGTCCCAGCTTCCCGGTTCGCCCAGGTTGGTGGATGAAAGCAGAAAGGCTCCCGTGTACATCCATCCCGATGAGGGGGAAATATCGGTGAGGATGCTGTAAGGCTCGGCGCTAATGCCAACAATTACCGCGATATGCGGATTTCCCCAGGCATCCACCGTGAGGCCAAAATCGTAGGCGGTGGTAAAGGGGATCTCTTCGCGCGCGGGAATGGGCAAGCCATAAATCTCGGCCAGCTCGTCATCGTTCAGATAATACTGCACACCAAAGATTCCGTTTTCTCCGGCCAGGGGAACAGCTTCGGCTTCGCTCCAGCTTTCGCCGCCATCATCGCTGCGCCAAATTACCGGATAATAGGATTGCCCGGACGAAATGGGTACCGTGCCTATATCCGTAAGTGCGGCAACATAGCCAAACTGGCCATCGGGCGAAAATGCAATCCTTAGATCTCCGGGAGCATATTCGCCAGGACAATCCAGCAGAAATTGATCCGTCAGCTCAAAATCATCTTCCGCCGTATTCCAACTACAACGAGTAATTACCAGCGTGTTGAGCCATTCAAAAATGTCTGGATTGTGATTGATGTCGGCGAGCCACATCTCACCTGTGTCTGTCAGAGTGAAACCCTTGGCTTGGTTTACATAAATGCCCGCCGAAGGATTTGGGTAAATAGTGTTTTGTGTGGTATCATCAGGGTTTCCTATATTTCCACGGCCATAAAGGTAGCTGAAACTTCCGCTACCGGCAAAATCAAAAACAGTGCTTTGGTAAGCCACATACGCCCCATTGGGATTGGTGTTTCCAGCAGGATTAAAAATCCCACCCTGTGGCCATTGTGTATGTATTTCACGACTTTTGCCAACGAAATCTGTTTCCTGGAAAACTTCGATCATGGTAGTCCAGGTTTGGCCGCCGTCCGTTGACAAATCATAGCCAAAATCATTAGCATTTCCACCGGGATCCAAATAGCCACCCATGTGATGGATAAAGGCAAGGCTATTGAGTTGTGCGTTGTAGTCGAGCACTGCCCGATGCCCTCCGGCATAACCCAAGCCCCACGGTGAGTAGGATGTACCCAAACCAACGATTGAAACGGTGCTCTTGGATTTGAGCTGTTCAGGCTGGCTTTCTATCTTATCCTTTGCAGGGTTTACCTGCGGGAGTGGATAGATGCTCAACTGTTTTTCCTGATTGGCCTTCGTAAATTTCAGGCCTTCTTTAACTTGAATGTTTTGTGTGGCAGCAGCCAGGCCAATAGCCAGAGCCAGTGCAAAGAGAATAAATTGTTTCATGGCTTTGTAAATTTAAATTCATATTTTGTTTAATTCCGTAAATATAGAAAATAGAAGGGAACAAATGTACAAATATTAAAATGTAAAGTCAAGGGTGGGGGAGGGAAATATTTATGCCAGGAGGAGACGCGCTGATAGTGCGTCTGTACGATGGGGCAATTAATTAGTGTCTGTCTTTAAAGTAACAGTTAGAAAAATATACGATTTGAGATTTTAGATTTAAGATGTATGTGATATTCAGCACAATCTAAAATCTCCGATCGTTAATCTTCAATCGTAAATCAAAAAACATCGACTTTATGGACAGACACTAATTAGAGCAGAGACGCGCTGATAGCGCGTCTGTACATATTTGCGATTTTATTGAGGGTCAGGGTTTCTTTGAGCTAAGCCCTGACTTTCTTTTGTAGGATTCTAAGATATTTGAAAAGGTGTTTTTCTAAATAATTTTCCTATCTGTTAAACGTATAATTTTTCTGTATTTAATACCTAAATTGATAACATTTAGTTTTTAACATAGTTAATGCACAACTGCACTTATCATTTAACTAAGTTATTTGCTAAATCAGTATCCATTTTTAACCCTCCTTTAGATTGAATTTGGATACTAAATTACTTATCGTATTTTTGCTTGAAAATCAAAACTCAGTATCTTAATCTTATTTCAAATAATTATGAAAACAATAAAATTTACCAAACTAATCGCTTTATCATTGATCATTGCTGCATTATCCTTTAGCGGTAGCGCGTATTCGCAAACGGTGGTGCAGTGGTACACTTCGATGGGTGATTTCAGGGCGCAGCTACGCGAAGACCTGGTGCCCATGACGGCGCAAAACTTTATCGACCTGAGTAATGCCAACTTTTATGACGACCTGATCTTTCATCGGGTTATCAGCGGTTTTATGATTCAGGATGGCTGCCCCAACGGCACTGGAAACGGCGGCCCGGGCTACACCTTCGACGACGAGTTTCATCCCGATCTGCGCCACGATGAGCCGGGAATATTATCCATGGCCAATTCCGGGCCTAACACTAACGGATCGCAGTATTTTATTACCGTGGCTCCCACCGCGTGGCTGGATGATGTGCATTCGATATTCGGGAAAATTATTGACGGCATGGAGGTGGTGTATGCCATTAGCGAGGTGGAAACCGATGCCAACAACAAGCCCCTGATTGATGTGGTAATCGACAGCATTAGGGTAGTTACCGGAACAGCCCAATTGGCATTATTATCACCCACAGGCGACACGAAATGGAATAACGCTGTCGAAAATGAGATTGCCTGGGACAGCGAATTTGTTGCCGATATTAAAATCGAGTTTTCTTCGGACAACGGCCAAAGCTGGTCGGAGCTTACCGAATCAAGCTCGGCCAATACCCGGGCTTACGGCTGGACAGCACCCAACATCACCTCCGATGAATGTCTTGTTAAAATCAGCGATGTGGCCAACCCCGATATTTTTGATGTGTGCGATGCGCCATTTGCTTTGTGCGAACTGGAGTTGACCAGCCCTTCAGGCTTTACCTATGCCCGCATTGGCACGCCTTTTCAAATTAGCTGGACCAGCCAACTGGTGGATAATATAAGCCTGGCTTACAAAACATCGGTCAACGGCAGTTGGACAACTATCGCCGAAGGTATTCCGGCCGGCGACGGCTCTTATAGCTGGATTCCGGAAGTAGCTGCATCGTGGTGCAAAATAAAAATTAGCGAAACAGGCTACCCCGGGGTGTTTGACGAAACCAATAATTTCTTCATCGTTTTCAGGCTCGACCTTGCTTCGCCCACCGGCGGTGAAAACCTGGAAGGCAACAGCACTTTCGATATTGGCTGGGAAAGCGAAATCATTAATGCCGTGCGCATCGAATTTTCGGCAGACAACAGCCAAAGCTGGACTACCGTGGTAAACAGCACTCCTGCCGGCAATTCGCCCTACGCCTGGACAGTGCCCAACATCGAGGCAAATGCCTGTTTCCTAAAACTGACCATTCCTAATATTCCCGATTTATTTGCCATCAATCCAAGTCCGTTTTCGATAAGCAAGGTTGTTGGAATTGCTGATAAAGCCTGGATTAATACGGGAATACAAATTTCGCCCAACCCTGCCAGGGATGAAATTTTTATTTCTTTTACCAATCCCAAAGGATGGACGGGTAAAAGGCAAATTGACATTTACAATACAAGCGGCACTTTGCTTAGAAGCCTTACAGCAGATCAGGATAATTTTGCAAACCAGCAAATTAGTATCGATTTAAAAGGCTTAGCTCCGGGCTTGTATGTGATGAAAGTAAAAGCTGAAAACAGCAATGCAGTATTGAAGTTTTTGAAGGATTAAGTGATTTATTAAACATCAAAAATATTTAATATGAAAAGTAGTCTGATTACATTGTTAGTACTCATTGCTTTGCCCGTGTTTGTTGTTGGACAAACGAGTAGCATTTACAGCATTCAATACACCACCAATCCCGGCAACGGAACCTACCCATCTCCGCTCGAAGGCCAGTATGTAAGCACCGGAGGAATTGTTACAGCCATTGATTACAATGATAAAAACTATTTTATTTCTTCCTCAGCCGGAGGAGCCTGGAATGGCATTTTTGTTTACGACGACGACTATTCTCCCGCAATCGGTGATAGCGTTTTGATTCAGGGCGAGGTTTACGAATACTATGGTCTTACCGAAATTAAAAACCTGGCTTACTTAGTGGTGATCAGTTCCGGAAATCCGCTCCCACCACCTGTACAGGTCTCTACCCATACCGCTGCCACAGAGGAAGCCTACGAAAGTGTATTTGTAGAAGTAAATGATGTGGAGGTGAGTGAAGGATACAACCCATGGGGCGATTGGCTGGTAAACGATGAGAGTGGCGATTGCATAATTAGTTATGGTTTTTATCATTTTATGGAATCAAATTTCCCGCTCTACACTGGCTATCCTTATAGCGGTATCAAGGGTATAGTTTCCTATTCTTATGATGAGTTCAGGCTTCATCCACGGGGTATTTCCGACCTGTATAGCCAGCAAGGTGCGTTTATTCTTTCAGCGGGTCAGCACTATGTTTCTTCCCCAAATGAGTTTTCCGTCCCAATCAGTCTCACTATTATGAATCAGCCCTCCAGTGGATCTTCCTTTACACTCAATATGGATTATGATCCTAACATAATCGAATACAGTGGCTTTGACCAGAATGCCACTTTATCGCAAAACGGAACCATCCAGGATCAATCAAGCCCAGGGAATGTAAACCTGGCTTTTTCAGGGGATTTTAGTTTTGATGGGATGGAAACACTGATTAAACTAAATTTTGAACCCCTTACATCGGGTAGCTCAAATCTGGATATTGTTTCTGCAAGCCTCAACAGCAGTCCGATCGAATATCTGTCGTCAGGTGCTATTACAATTACTCTTGGCGATATTCCGATTGGAGATACTTTAACCGTTATACAACGTCCCATACAGAACATCCCGGCCATTGTGGTTCCGGGCGATGAAATGCAGATTATCTGTCTTGCTCCCGAAAATACCGAAAATTGGCATGTGGAGTTGGTGCATAATTTTAATACGGTTTCTTTGGTGGTTTCCTCGGCAGATTACAATAATGAACTTCAAATATGGACATTAAATGCAATGATTCCGCCAGTTGATCTTTACGAATTGTATAACCTGAAAGTTACTGCCTCCGAAAGTATTTTTGATATAAGTAAAAAGGCTGTTCAGGTTTTGCCTGAAATAAAAAGCAACTATTACTTTGCGCATATTACCGATACCCATCTGCCTACCCATTATTTTTACCGGGATCCCGAATCCGTTTACGATACTTCCGAGATGCAGGATTTTCGTGAAGTTATCAAGGATATAAATCTTATACGACCCGAATTTGTTTTGCTTACCGGCGATTTTGTTAACGAGGGAGAGCTTGAAGATTTTGAAAACAGAAGGTGGCATACCAAAGCACAGCGTATTTTGTCGGAATTAGAAGTGCCTGTGTATCTGATGTCAGGCAACCATGACCTCGGAGGATGGGATGAAACGCCTCCGCCGCAGGGAACTTCGCGCCATGAATGGTGGCGGTTTTTTGGATGGAAATGGCTATATAATAATGCAAACGGAAATTACACGCAGGATTATAGTTTTGATTATGGCCCGGTACATTTTACCGGATTGGAAGCCTATTATAATTACGATGGCTTTTTGTATAACATCTATGGCGAAACCAGTTTTATAAACTCTCAGTTGCAGTGGTTGGAAAACGATTTACTCAATGCCTCAGGCAGCGAGGCAAGGGTTGTTTTTTATCACTATGACTTCGCCGAGCAGATCGACCTGGAAAATCTAAACATCGATATGGCCTTGTGGGGGCATATTCATGATAACAGCGGCAGCATTTACACTCCACCCTACAACCTTTCCACCAGCAGCGTTTGCGATGGAAAACGTGCGTTCAGGATGATAAATGTGAATGATGGCATTTTGCAAGCCAACGAAACAAGCTATGCCGGATACACCGGTGAAAATTTAAGCGTCAGTTACTTTCCTTCCAACCAAGGTCTTGCCGATAGTGTAATTGCTACCATCGAAAATCAGCATGATCTGGATTTTCAAAATGGGCTGGTTAAATTTATAATGCCTAAAGAAAATCCGGAATATTTTGTTCAAAATGGGGAATTGCTTCAGGTGGATACTTCAGGAAATTTTGCAGTTTGTTATGTTAAAGTTAGTATTCCAGCAAACGAAAATATTGCCGTAAGCATTGGTGCCAATTCCATATCGGGAATTAGAGAAAAGAGCAATGATCCGGGCATTACCCTGTTTCGCAATTATCCCAATCCATTCAAATCCGAAACCACCATACAATTTCAGCTTTCAAAGCCTGAACATATAAAAATCGAAATCTATGATATTTCCGGCAGATTGTTAAAAACATTTCTAAATGGAAATTCAGAAGCCGGTTTTCACCAATTAAGCTGGGATGGGAAAAATAATCAAGGTAATGTTCCTGCAGGTAATGTATTTTATTGTCGCTTAATTTCGGAAAGTGGGTTTTCGGAAGTGATTCGTTTGGTGAAGTTGTAGATATTGTAGTGAGGTTTTAATTCTTCAGCATTTTAAGGATGTGGCGTGCAAGATTCTCGTTAATTTCTTTGTGCCGGGGAATTGGTTGGGATTTTTTTGATTTGGGATTTTGATACCAATCGTGCTTGCCTCCATGTCTGAGAAATATGCAGCCGAAAGATTCTATCTCTTTTATTAAAAGCCTTCGCTTCATGCTATTTCGAGTTCACCGGTTTTTCTTACCGCCGGAATTGAGCCACTTTCCAAGTCTTGAAAAATATCCTTGAGGTTTTCTTTTAGCTCTTCCAGTGTAAGACCCTGAGTTAAATAATCCGGGTAGTCTTCGAGATAGCCTAAGTAATATTCACCATCTTTCCAATAAATGTATTTGCGCTTCATGGATGTAAAATTTACACAAAGATACATTTTCGGTCTGGAAAAGATTACTTTTAGCCCGAAAAAATTAATCTTTTACGGCTTTTGACAGCACCACAAAATAATATTGCACTGCGTAATAAAAAGGTGAAAAACCTGATCCTCGCTATTCACCCGGCAAAAATCCCGGTGGCCAATCTGCGTTTTACCCATACCTTTGGTTTGGGCGGCATGGCCTTGGTTATTTTACTACTCCAGGTTTTTACAGGCATTCTGCTGCGTTTTCATTACGATGCCACCCCGGCAGGGGCTTATCAGTCCATCCTGTTTATCGAAAACAATATTGCCTTTGGCCGACTTTTTCGAAGCATCCACTATTGGTCGGGCATGTTTTTGATTGTTATTTCCTTTCTGCATTTGCTACGGGTTTTTTTGTCGGGGGCCTTCCTGCCGCCGCGCCACTGGAACTGGGTGCTTGGCATTGTGCTGTTTCTACTGGTGGTGTTTATCAACTTTACCGGCTACCTTTTGCCCTGGGATCAGCTTTCGTATTGGGCGGTTACGGTTAGCACCAGCATGTTCGATTATATGCCGCTCGTAGGCTCGGGAATTAAAGAGATAATTAGAGGGGGTGCTGAAGTGGGAGCTGAAACGCTGAGCAACTTCTACACCTTCCACACCGCAGTTTTGCCCGGCTTGATCACGATTTTCCTGGTATGGCATTTTTGGAAAGTTCGCAAAAATGGCGGGGTCATCCTGCCACGCCGTACCCGTGAAGATGATTTAAAACTCACCGATACTTATCCGCATCTTGTAAACCGCGAAATGGTTGTAGCTCTTGCTCTGCTTGCATTCATTTTACTTTTTAGTTTCCTTTTTGATGCGCCCTTGCTCGAAAAAGCCAATCCGGCCTTTAGCCCTAACCCGGCTAAATCGCCCTGGTACTTTCAAGGGATTCAGGAATTGTTGCTGCATTTTCACCCGGTGTTTGCGGTTTTAATTATTCCACTTTTGCTGCTGGCGGGTTTTACTTTGTTTCCATTTTTAACATATAAAAATGAGACGGGGAACATTGATTTTACGGATGCTACTTTCAAGCCCATTATTTTATGGTCAGCCTTAACGGGATTTATTCTAACGCCGGTGCTGGTTTTGACGGATGAATACCTTTTGCATTTCCAGCAGCACACAACGGCCATCCCTTCGTGGATTAGCGAAGGATTGTTCCCGCTGATCTTCCTCGCCGGACTAACATGGGCTTTTGTCGTTTTTATCCGGCGCAAATTCAGCAAAAAGCGAATAGATATTATTTTGGCTTTAGTCATTCTTTTCTCGACAGCCTACCTTGTGCTAACGCTGATCGGCACTTTTTTTCGGGGTGAAGGGATGCAGTTGGTTTTTTAATATGAAACTACAAATGATAGAAGATTTTTAGATAAAGCCAAAGTAACTATTAATGGTCAAATTACGAATACCGCTATTCTGTTATTATAAAGATTTAATTATTAATTTTATCAAGGAGTACAAAAAAGCCAGCAGAGATGATATTGATAAGTTAATTCTTGATAAGCTATCAAATGCACTGAATGAAGAACAAAAAAGAACTAAAATCAAAAACTTATTGTATGCAATGTCAAAGAAAGATTGTGTGATTTTTAACAATAGCAAATCAACAATAAAACCAGAGTGGTGTTTGCGTGAAAATAAGATAGAATTTAAGATAGAATTAGAAAATAGAATATGCACAAAAGCATAAATAACATAAAAATGCCTATCCAAAAGCCGGAGCTTAAATCTAAAAAGGAGGAGACAAACCGCCGCAGTTTTTTAAAGAAAGCCTGGTGGGGACTGGGTGCCGTGGCAGGGATGGAAGTAATTTGGGCTTTTACCACATTTTTGTCGCCTAAGCGAAAAGTAGAGAATGCAAGCCTAAGTAGCATCAAAACGGTGGGAAATATTGCAAACATTGCCAATGGCTCGGTAACGCCCTTTCGCAGCGGTCAGTTTTATTTGGTGAGGCTTGATGATGGCGGTCTGCTGGCTCTATCTTTAAAATGCACCCACCTGGCGTGCTCGGTTTCGTGGGATGCCGCAAAGCAGCAATTCGTCTGCCCCTGCCATGCCTCACAGTTTGATATGGCCGGAAATGTGATTAACCCTCCGGCACCTCGCGCCCTTGATTATTACCCGGTAACTGTGGAGCAGGGTATCGTAAAAGTAGATACAAGTAAAGCCATCCGGCGGAGTAAGTTTGAAACAGGGCAGGCAAAATATGTGTAGGCCTGGCATGTCAGACCCCCTGACCCATAAGATTTAAATCAAATAGTTATAACAATCTTATCGTAAATCTACATGTCGCAAAATTCATACTGAAGAGCTTAGTGTCTTGGAGGCTTTGTAGCTATGAATCAATAATTTGCCATTAAAATAATAAAACCGTGCTGTTGGGCAAAATCGGAGTTTACCATATTTCCTTAATGAATTCAAACCAAAGACGCTATCCAAAACTTTATCTCTGCTACAACGCTATCCTTCTCAGCCTG
>CAZGAO010000039.1:0-46844 GCA_964523795.1 uncultured Lentimicrobiaceae bacterium | reverse complement strand
ATTGAACCAGGGACACACGGATTTTCAGTCCGTTGCTCTACCAACTGAGCTATGGCACCATGTTTTAAATGAGGGTGCAAATTTATAATTGTTTTTTATACCCAAACAAATATTTTTAGCTTCGTATTTAATTTAAAAAGAGTTTAATTAAGATTTGTGCTGGAATCCAGCATTTTAAATGATAATATTGGAATAAAAAAAATTCAATCAGTGAAAGATAATCATCATTTAATTATCGATTGTGGCAATACCCGGGTTAAAATTGCGGTGTTTTTGGCCAACGTAATCATCGCGAGCTATACTCACCAGGAGCTAAAGGTAGAAGATATCGAGGTCATCCATAAAGAATATCAGCCCGTGCATTGTATTTTGGCCAGCGTTGTGGAAATTCCGACAGCGGTACAAAGCTATCTGAGTACGCATTTTCATTACATCCAGCTTTCGTGGCAAACACCCATGCCCATTACTAACGCATATCAAACGCCCGAAACTTTGGGATTGGATCGGCTTGCGGCAGCCAATGCAGCCTTCGCCACCTTTACGGGTCAGGATGTGCTAATCTTTGATGCCGGTACCTGCCTCACCTTCGACTTTATCGACAAACAGGGTAAATACCACGGCGGCGGTATTTCGCCTGGCATCAATATGCGCTTTAAGGCACTACATACTTTTACCCAAAGGCTGCCGTTAGTTAAGCACCAAAATTTTGAAGGTCTCTCGGGTACCAGTACCGAGACCTCCATTTTATCAGGAGTTCACAACGGAATTGTTGCCGAAGTAGAGGGAATCATTGGGAAATACAAAAATGAATTCACCGATTTGAAAGTTGTCGTTACCGGTGGCGATGCGAATTTTTTTGCTAAGAAACTAAAAAGTAACATCTTTGCAAGCCCAAATTTTGTTCTGATGGGCTTGAATGTAATTTTAAATTTTAATGTTGATCAAAAAGCGACTGCTTAAGAACCTTTCTCTTACCATAGTTTTTTTCATGGTTTCCGTTTTTGGTATTGCACAAACTGCAATCAATTCGCCTTATTCAAGATTTGGTGTTGGCGAACTAGGTATGCGTAAAAACGCCTATCAGTTTGCCATGGGCGGCATTGCCATGGGCGTTACCAGCAACCGCTATATCAATCCCTACAATCCGGCTTCCAACTTTTCGTTCGATTCGCTCTCGTTTATCTTTTCGGGAGGCCTGATAGGCAGCCGAGGAATTTTGAAAACCGACCAGATGACCAACAACACCAATTACGCCTCGTTGGGCTATCTCTTGTTTGGTTTCCCTATAAACAAATGGCTAAAAACAACTATTGGACTTACACCTTATAGTAATGTAGGCTACGACATCGTTGCCCGTGAGGTGATTGATGATGTAGGCTCGACCGAGTTTAAATACCAAGGCAACGGTGGTTTAAACGAATTTTATGGTAATGCCTCCGTGGAGCTTTTCAAGAATTTTGCCATTGGCGCAAAAATGTCATACATGTTTGGCAAATCCGATTTGGCTCGCACCATATTTTTTCCTGATTCGGTGGGTTATCTCAATACTAAGGTTAACAACTACATCGAGGTGGGCGACCTGTATTTTGAGTACGGCGTACAGTACCATCGGCAAATTAGTAAAAAGTTAAAGGTAGGACTGGGAGCGGTTTATGCTCCTGCGCAAAACATCAATGCCACCGAAAATTATTTGGCTCGTTCTTTTTTCCCTACCGCTCTCGGCGTTGAATCCTTTCGCGATACCATTACCAGCCGCATCGAAAATAAGGGAAGTATTCGCATCCCCGATAAGTATGGTATTGGCTTTACGCTGAGCCAGGGCGACAACTGGATGGTTGGCGCAGACTACACCTGGCAAAACTGGAGTAAGTTTGAGGCCTTTGGACGAAATGACTCCCTGCAAAATTCGATGCAGATAAGTTTGGGCGGCGAATTTTCTCCCTCCTCAAGTATTACTTCGGGCTACTGGCAAAGAGTAAAATATCGCCTTGGATTCAGGTACAATCAAAGCTATCTTGAGATTCGCGACAACCAGATTAATGAATTTGGTATAAGTTTTGGTATGGGTCTGCCCATTCCACGATCTTTGTCAACGTTTAATTTTGGCCTCGAATTGGGGCGCAAGGGAACTACCGCCGATGGTCTCATACAGAATAATTACCTAAGGGTTACTGTGGGAATTAGTGTTTGGGAGCGTTGGTTTGTAAAAAATAAGTACAACTAAATCATCAAAATAAAAATTATACTTTTATCTTTGAATAATAAATCGTTTCAAAAATGAAGACAAATCTTAAAAAGGCAATTCTCAGCTTTTCTGTTTTAATATTATTAATGAGCAGTGTGAGCGTATTTGGTACAAATAATAAAGTTGAGAGCCTCAATTGCGACAAGCTGTTTGCTCCCCAGGATGACGAAGGGGGCAAGTATGGTAAGGACAGTGCAAACTGCATTATGAACTTGTCGCTATACCGCGAATTTTACAAGCAATGGAAAGCCAGCGGCTACAAAAGCTCTTCGGTAAATGATGCCATAGGCCCCTGGCGCTGGGTGTTTAACAATTGTCCCGAGGCTTCGCAAAATGCCTATATCGATGGCACTAACATGATGGAGTTTTTTATGAAAAAAGCCAGCGATCCTAAGGTGAAAGCCAAATACGTGGATACCATGATGATGATTTACGATCAGCGGATCAAATATTTTGGAAGGGAAGGCTATGTGCTTGGGCGCAAAGGCTCCGACCTGATTAAGTATATGCCCGAGGATTACGAAAAAGCCTATCACATCTTCAATAAATCGGTTTCGCTGCGTGGCAACAAATCCGAATCCTTTGTACTGGTTTACTATTTCAGAACGGTAATTAAAATGGTGGAAGGTGATAAACTGGATAAGATGGCATTGGTTGAAACTTATGATGAACTGATTGGAATTATCGATCATAACATCGATGAAAACAGTTCCCAGCCCAAGAATCTTTCGGCCTGGGAAAATGTAAAAGGCAACATCGAATTATCATTCGAGCCTTATGCTACCTGCGAAGACCTGGTTCCTATCTTTACCAAAAAATTTGAAGAAACACCCGATGACATTGACATGCTTAACAAGATAACCGATATGCTCGACAAAAAAGATTGCACCGATTCCGAGCTTTTCTTTAAAGCTTCGGTTAAGCTCAACGAGTTGCAACCTTCACCCCATTCAAGTCTGATGATTGCCAAAATGCTGATGAAAAAAGATCAATACAGCGAAGCCCTTCCCTTTCTTGAAGGATCGCTCGAAATTGATGATGAAGATGCAAAAGCAGATGTTTTTATCCTGCTTGCTACCATTTACCGCCAGCAAAACAATTTTACCAAAGCACGTTCGTACGCACTTAACGCGCTTGATATTAGACCTGAACAAGGACATGCCTATTTGATTATTGGCGACATGTATGCTGCCAGTGCCTCCGATTGTGGCGACAACGACCTGACTAAAAAAGTAGCCTATTGGGCTGCCGTGGATAAATACAAAAAAGCCAAAAGCGTTGATCCTGGTGTGGCTGACATCGCCAACAAAAGAATTGATATTTATTCAAAGCAATTCCCGGGCAGCGAAACCATATTCTTTTACGACCTTACCGAGGGCGAATCCTATAAAGTTGAGTGTTGGATAAACGAAACTACCACAATCAGGGCTCTTAAATAATTTTGTCTTGCTTGTTCTATTATGGCCGAACCTGCTATAAATATCAAAATCGTATTAAAAAGCATTGCTGTACTTTGGATTACAGCAATGCTTTTTGCTTGTAAAAACGATATGGAAACCATTACTTCGCTTACCGTGGATGATTCGGTGGCCAGCGAAACGGCCAAGGATATCGAAATGATTTACAGCGATTCAGGCAAGATCGTAATAAAGCTGATCAGCCCCTTGCTAAAACGCTACATCAACGATGAACCCTATTTGGAATTTCCTGAAGGGCTTCATCTTTTCTTTTACGACTCAATTATGCAGGTACAATCGGAGCTTACCGCAAATTACGGTATCAATTGGGAAGATAAAAAATTGATGGAGGTGAAGGATGACGTGGTGATTACCAACCACGCTAAAAAAGAAGTCCTTAACACCGAGCATGTAATTTGGGATCAGCGCATCAAGAAAATTTATTCGGATGTTTTTGTAAAACGAACCAGCCCTGAAGGTGTGCTTTACGGCGAAGGCTTTGATGCCGATGAATCGCTAAAAGCATGGAAGCTGCGCAATGTAAGTGGCGAATTTACCTTTGAGGAAAAAGAAAATTAAAATAACCAAGGATAACCCCATTAATGGATCCAATTACAATAATAATAATCAGCCTAGTCTTTTCGGCCTTTTTCTCGGGGATGGAAATCGCCTTCGTTAGTGCCAATCGCCTCAAAATTGAAGTGGATAAAAACCAGGGTAATATCTCAGCCAAAATCATTGCGCGTTTCAATCGCATTCCTTCGCGCTTTATCGGTGCCTTGCTCATGGGCAACAACATCGCCCTGGTAATTTATGGTATTGCCATGGCAACATTGCTCGAGCCTGCGCTCAACAATATTGTCCCCATGCACCTACAAAGCGAAACATTACTGTTGGTGCTGCAAACCATCACCGCTACCCTTTTGGTGCTTTTCATTGCCGAATTTTTACCAAAGATATTGTTCCGTATCAATCCCAACAAAATCCTTAAAGTATTTGGTATTCCGGCAGCTATATTTTATTATCTCTTTTACCCGGTAATATATTTGTACATCGGCTTGTCGGAGTTTTTGCTCAAAAAATTTATTAAAATCAAATTCTCGCCCGACCGTCTGGTATTTAGTGTGGTTGACCTCGACAATTATCTCAAGGAGTTTTCGCCCGATTACACCAGGCAGGAAGATGTGCAGCAGGAAATACAGATGTTTCAAAATGCCATCGACTTCCGCAGCGTTAAACTGCGCGAGTGCATGATTCCCCGTACCGAGATTATTGCCCTTGATGAAAACGACAGTGTGGAAAACCTCAGACAGTCCTTTATCAAATCAGGACATTCCAAAATACCCATCTATCGCGATTCCATCGACAATATTATTGGCTATGCCCATTCGGCCGACATTTTTAAAAACCCAAAAACCATCAAATCCATTTTCAGGCCTATTATTGTAGTTCCCGAAGCCATGCTTGCCAATATTGTGCTCTCGATGTTTATCCAACAAAACAAAAGTATTGCCGTAGTTGTGGATGAATTTGGCGGTACCTCGGGCATTGTTACCATGGAAGACGTTATCGAGGAAATATTTGGTGAAATTGATGACGAATTTGATTTTGAAGAACTCACCGAGAAACAAATCGATGACCATGAGTATATTTTTTCGGCCCGACTGGAAATCGATTATCTTAACGAAAACTATCCGCTAAACCTGCCTGAGTCTGATGAATACGAAACCCTGGCAGGGCTTATCATCCATTACCATCAAAACATTCCCTCGCTCAAAGAAACCATCATCCTGAAAAATCTGAGTTTCGAAATACTCGAAGCCAGCGAAACACGCATCGAAAAAGTAAGACTCCGCGTAAACGATTAGGCCGCTTTTTCCTGCTCCTTTTGCAACACTTTTCCCCAAGATCCAACCTTCCCTAATCCATTATTTTTTAATGATTTTAAGGCTTTAGATGAAAAAAAACTTTTAAGTTAGATTATCTATTGTATTTTTGCACCCACTTTTAAAAAAATGCGTAATAATGGCAGCAATAGGACAAATTAGAAAACATTCAGGATTACTTATCGCAATAGTGGGGATTGCCCTCGCAGCATTTGTGCTGGGCGACTTTTTGAAACCCTCGAGTAGCAGACCCCGGCAATACGTTGGTGTGATTGACGGCGAGCAAATCTCTACCATCGAATTCAACAACAAGGTGAACGAGCGACTCGAAGCCACCAAAAATCAACGTCAAACCGACAGACTTACCCCACAAGATAATTTTCAGATACGCCAGGCCGTATGGAACGAAATGGTTGAACAAATCCTTTTGAAACAAGAACTGGAAGAACTCGGCCTGACCGTTACTGCCGATGAACTCTCGGAACAAATCCTTGGCGACAAGCCCCACCAGTTTGTAAGCCAGTCGTTCAGCAATCCCAATACCGGTCAATTCGACCCCGAAATGTTGCGTAATTTCCTGGCCAACCTCGACAACCAGGATCGCGAAATGCGACAACGGTATCTTACCCTGGAGAATATGGTAAAGCAGGATCGCAAGAAAAAGAAATTTACCAACCTGATGACCAAGGGCTATTTCGTTCCCGAAGCTTTTGCAAAACTGGATTATAATAACAAAAATCTAAGTGCCGACATTCGTTTTGTGGGCGCAAAGCTTACCGCAGTCAACGATTCGCTGGCAAAAGTTAGCGACAGCGAGCTGCGCACCTATTACAACGAACACCAATACGAATACGAGCAAGAAGAAACCCGCAGCATGGATTATGTGGTGTTCGAGGTGCAGCCCTCATCGGATGACCGAAAAGAGATAGCCAATACCGTAAACACCTTTTACAAAGAATTTAAAAATGTAGAAGACGTTGCTGTTTTTGTTAATTCGGTTTCGGATAGTAAATACGACAGTACCTATAAAAAAGAAGCAGAGCTACCCGCACGTATTGCCAAAGATATGTTTACAGAACCTGTGGGAACGATGGTTGGCCCCTACGTTGAAAACGAGACTTATCACATTGCCAAATTGATCGACCGCCAGGCACGCCCCGATTCGATCGAGATGAGCCAGATTCTTATCTCCTATGCCACCGCTCCCGCAGGTGCAGGCATCAACGACCGCACCCTTGAGCAAGCCCAAAACTTGAAAGATAGCTTGTTAACAGTACTGGAAAAAGATCCTTCGAAATTTGAAGATATCGCGATAAAATTCTCCGACTATCCATCGGCTGCTGAAGATAAAGGATCGATTGGCTGGGTTATTGATGGAGAGCCTGGCTTTGCTACCTTCTACAAAAAAGGCTGGGAAACCAAAGAAGGCAAAATTGCTGAAATGGAAACCACACTCGGACTACACATTGTAAAAGTAAGCGATAAAACCGAGCCTATCGAAAAAGCCAAAGTAGCTATGGTTACACGTGCCATCGAGCCGAGCAGCGAGACTTTCCAGAAAAAATACATCGAGGCAAGCATGTTTTCCAGTGTAAATAACACGCTGGCGAAATTTGATACCGCTGTGGTTGGCCAAGGCCTCAACAAACGTTCGGCCGACAATCTTAACGAGATGTCGAACCGCATGGCGGGTATTGACAACAGCCGTCAGGTTATCCGGTGGGCATTTTTCGACAACACTGATTTGAACGATGTTTCTTCGGTATTCCAGGATGAGAAAAAATACATCGTTGCTGCACTCAAAAGCGTAATTCCTAAAGGTGTAACACCACTTGAAGATGTGAAAGAACAAATCAGGCCGCTGGTGATGAACCAGAAAAAAGCCGATATTCTTCAAAAACGTATCAACGATTTTGACACCAACGACCTCTATCAAATTGCCGCAAAACTGAACGAAAAAGTGGATACCACCACGCTTAGTTTCAATGCCCGCAATATTCCGGGATTTGGAAGCGAATACGAGGTTATTGGCAAGGTGTTTACCCTGGAAACCGGCGTAAGCTCAGGCCCCTTAAAAGGGAACAATGGCGTATTTATAATTATCGCCGATGCTATTAAAACACCAGAAGCGCAGGCCAGTTATGCCTCAAGCACTTCAAGCATGGAACGCAAGTTTTCATCGCAATTTATGGGCAGTGCATTTGTTAATGCCCTTAAAGAAAAAGCTGACATCGAAGATAACCGCTTGATGATTTACTAAGAAAAATACTGAATAATAGAAAAAGGCTTCCCAATAAGGAAGCCTTTTTTTATTATCATTGCCTTTATCAAGGCTTATCAAAATCAATTTATGGAGGCCGAATCTTCCATAATAAACTGCGTGGTGTCGATGGCTTGCATAATTTGAGCGGTGTCGGCAATATGGGCCGGTGATGTGTGGTGGTTAAACTGCTTGTATCCCATAAACGAAATTAGCAACAGTGCGGCAATGCCAACTTTCCAAACAAGGAGTTTGGCAGCAAAAATTACACTTAACGAAGGCAAAAATTGATTTCGGCGCACCGATGAATTTGCTGATTTCAACTGCAAGTGATACCTCAGCCGATCCAGAATACCAGGATTGGCACTAAAAGGCAGCTTATCGTTTTGCAGTAGCCTGCTGATATGTTTTTCAAAATTATCCATCGTGTTTCTTTTTATCGTTCAATAACTTTTACTTTTTCCTGGATTTTTTTCCGGGTATAAAACAGTCGCGATTTCACGGTTCCTTTGGGCAGGTCTAATATCGTGCTAATTTCGTCAATGCTCAGACCTTCGCGATATTTAAGCAGAAAAGCGGTGCGGTGACTTTCGTCAAATGCATTAAGGCAATCAAAAACATCCTCCAAACTGTAGGGCAATTCTTCGGTAATTGGTTCATCCTGTGGGAAACTATCGGGGTTGTCTATCTTTTCGATGATGCACCGAACATTTCTGCTACGGTACTCGTTTTTGCATTGGTTATAAGCAATGCTAAAAATCCAGGTCGAAAATTTCCGGCTACTATCAAAAAGGTGGGGCTTGTCGATGATCTTAAAAAACAGGTCTTGCAAAAAGTCCTCGGCCAGTTCGCGGTCGTTGCTCAACATGCGATAAAAGTAATAAAGCATCCGCTGACTATACCGCTTGTACAGCTCGTTAAAGGCTTTCGTGCTACCATTCACGATGGCACGAAGCAGATCTTCATCGGCAAGGTTTTTATAATTCGGTGGCTTGAAATTAAACATCCTTGTGTTGATTTTTGCCCATCACCGAATAAGCCACAAGGCCAAAAGATGCAAGGATAAGGATGGGTGCAAGCGTGATTTTCAAAAAGCCGTAGGTGTCGCTTCCCACGGCCATCAATACAAAGCCGACAAGCAGCAAAATAAGCCCGCCAAAGAGTATGTTTTTCGATATGTCGATCTTTTCCATGTTCGCAATCTTTAATCCCACAGTACACACTTAAACGAAAAGGTTCAAAGTTATTTTAAAATTACTATCTGATAATTTCATCAAAGATAAAAATCCTGATTTAATCGAAAAGGTTTGAAAATTTGTATCACCTGTTTCCTTTGGCAAGTTCCTCCGAATAACATAAAGGATAGTTGTTTTGAATTGTTTCCAAAAGCAGTAAAAAGTAGGAGATTTGGAAAGTATTCAAACAAAACCGAATTAAAATAATTTTCTTAAAGAGCCAAGATGTTTTTTGAATAGCATCCAAATCTAAAATAAAAACGTAAATTTGGAAACTATTCAAGCATTTGTATTTACCTTAAAAAACTATTATTATGGTAGTTGGAAGAAAACGAGAAATTAAAATCCTGAACAAAATGCTGGCAAGTAGTTCATCAGAATTAATTGCAGTATTTGGTAGGCGAAGGGTAGGAAAAACATTTTTGATAAGGGAAGTTTACACGGATAATTTTGTGTTTGAATTAACGGGTTTACATAATGGAAATCAGCACGACCAGCTACAAAATTTTCATTCACAGATAAAAATCTCATCTAAGCGGCTTGAAAATTCAAAAGCACCACGTGGCTGGCCGGATGCTTTTCGATTATTGGAAGATTATCTGGATGGGCTAAAAAGCCGCAAAAAGAAAGTAATATTTATCGATGAATTTCCATGGATAGCTTGGGATAGCAAAAATTTATTCGACAAATTCGAGCTGGCAAAACCAAAATGCGCAGGTAGATTTGCTTATCGATCGTGATGACGGGATTATTAATCTTTGCGAGATGAAATTTTACCCGGATAAATTCACGATTAATGCGCCGGAGTATGGCAGCATTAAAAACAAAATTGCGCAGTTTAGGGAAAGCTCTAAAACCCGAAAGAATGTGTTTGTTACGATGATCACCACTTACGGAATTTTAGAAAATGCCAACAGCCTTGAGCTGGTAACAAACAATCTGACGATGGACTGCCTTTTTGAGGCGGAGTAATTATTTACCAGTGTCAGCAAAACAAGCCCTTAAAAGATGCAAGATGAAATTTACTATTTTTGCCGCCTTATACAATACTACGGATGCACAATTCACTCGAAGTACTCGATCATATCCGGCTCAACTTTACAGCTACCGGCGTACATACCCTCAATATCGCCCTGGCCTTTATTATGTTTGGGGTGGCTCTCGACATCAACCTCTCGCATTTTAAGGATGTGCTCAGGCGACCCAAATCGTTTTTTACCGGAGTATTCGCCCAGTTTATCCTGCTACCGCTACTTACCTTTTTACTTGTAATATCGCTCAATTTAACAGCTACTGTGGCTTTGGGGATGATACTGGTGGCCGCCTGCCCGGGGGGTAACATTTCCAATTTTATGAGTTCGAGTGCCAAGGGCAACACCGCTTTATCGATTTCGCTAACGGCAACGGCTACGCTGGCAGCCATTTTTATGACCCCCTTCAATTTCTCGCTGTGGGGCGATTTTTATATCCAGCACTACAACCGCACGGCGGGCGAGTTGCTGCGCCCCATCGCCATCGATGAGCTTCAGGTTTTTCAAACGGTTTTTATCCTTCTGGGTATCCCCGTAATTTCGGGTATTCTCGTTTCTACTAAATTACCGAAGCTCACCGCCAAAATAAAAAAACCGATCAAAACTATCTCTCTTTTGTTTTTTGTCGGGCTGGTCATTTTCCTACTTTCGGCCAACTTCGATCACTTTCGCAAGTTTGTCCCGCTGGTATTTTTTATCGTGCTGGCACACAATCTCCTTGCGCTGGGTACTGGCTTTGCTGCCGGAAAAATCATGCGGCGACCTCAGGCCGATCTTCGCTCGTTAACCATCGAAACGGGCATACAAAATTCGGGGCTTGCCCTGGCGCTGATGTTCAATCCAAAAATATTTCCCCCCGAGATGGAATTGGGCGGGATGACCATTATTGCGGCCTGGTGGGGAATATGGCATATCATCAGCGGCTTAACAATCGCCACCCTGTGGTCGCGCAAAAAATACCTTACCAATGAAACATGAAAACTACCATTTGGGCTATGATATTCTGCGGGTTTATGCACGTTTTGTGCATTGGCTCATCCACCGGCGCATCACGATTGTAGGGCGCGAAAACCTGCCCAAAGACACACCGATAGTTCTGGCTCCTAATCATCAAAATGCGCTGATGGATGCTCTGGCTGTTTTGCTATTAATACCTCAGCAGCCGGTTTGGCTGGCTCGTGCCGATATTTTCAAAACGAAGATGCTTACTAAAATCCTGCATTTTTTAAAAATTAGTCCGGTTTACCGCATTCGTGATGGCAAGGATACCCTGGATAAAAATGATGCTGTTTTCGAACTGGCTATCCGGGTATTGAAAAACAAAAAGGCACTGGCCATTTTTCCCGAGGCACAGCATACTTTTAAGCGGCAATCGCGCGTACACAAAAAAGCGATCCCCCGCATCGCCTTTATGGCCGAGGAGCGTGAAGATTTTAAATTGGGTATTCAGGTCGTTCCTGTGGGTTTGTATTACGATCATTATTTTAAATACAATCGCGAACTGCTGGTTACTTTTGGTACACCAATAGCTGTAAAGGATTACCAGGAATTGCACACTAAAAATCCTGCCAGTGCAGCTATCGAGCTGCGCAACGAAATTTTTGATCATTTGGTTCCGCTTACGCTAAATATAAAAAGCAAAACCCACTACGAAGCATACGAGATGCTGCGCGAAATGTATTTCAACCAGGCATCAAAAAAACAGACAGGTACCGCAAAACTCGAAAAGGAAAAAGCATTAATTAGCGATGTGGAACAATGGGAGGCAGCGCAGCCCGGGGAGGCTGAAATCTTCTTTACCAAAATCGAAAACTATCGGCAGGAATTGAAAAACTTGGGAATTAACGACCGCGCGCCGGCCTCCAAAAAATCATTGCTGCACTTAATTTTTAATTGTTTTTTGGCCGGCCTTACCTTCCCGCCGTTTTTGTACGGTTGGCTCAATCATTTTCTGGCCTTTCATCTGCCCTCAATCCTGATTCGCAAAAAAATAAAAGACCGCGTTTTTTGGGCTACGGTCGAATATGTTCTTTGGTTTCTGTTGCTTCCTGTCTTTTCGCTGTTGCAATGGGCTTTGGTATGGATTTTTACCGGCAATTTTTACCTCTCCCTTATTTACCTGATTACGCTTCCCGTGTTTGGCAAACTGGCCTTATACCTCAGTGATTTTTACACCGGACTGCGCTATCAAATTAAGTTAAGTACTTTGGGCGCAAAAGGGAAAAGCCTGAGGGCACTTCGCAAGGAAATTTTAGATCTACTGGCGCAAATTCTAAGATCCTGATTTTGTTCAGAATTTCAAATGTACAACGCCGATCCTGCCAATGAAAGGTTTAATTAAAAACAGAAAATAGCGTTGCCAAGGCCTTAATATTTATTAGACTTTTTGCGTTGGCCAACCAGAAAAAACTGGGCAAGCAAAATTAATATTAAGGTAAGCACCGAACTGGCAACAATGCGATGGATGGTTTGCTCGATTTGCGTAATGCGAAATACTTCAAGAAAAAATAAGGCAGTATGATGAACGAAAACCAAAATTAGCGCGTACAGAAAAAACCAGCGAAAGCCCAAATCCCTGATGCCTGGCGTAATGCCCGGTTCGTATTCCTTTTTGGATGTTAATAGCCGGATTACCCCCGGCCTTATAAAGGCGGTAAACACTGATGCAGCAGCATTAATCCCCAAACTGTTAGTAAAAAAATCAAGGCTTAAACCCATCAAAAACGAGGTGGTGAGCAAGAGCCAGCCTGCGGTTTCGAAGGGTAGCAGCAGGATAAAATAAACATAGAAAGCCGGATAAATAAAGCCATGAAAGTGGATATTATTAAATACCAGCACTTGCAAGAAGAGCAATATTACAAACCGAAAAAGATTTTTTCCCGCCATGCCTTATTCGTTTAAATCTATTTTATCGAGTTCGATCAATTCATCGTGCAAGCGATTACCAATAACATAGACGTGATACAAACTATTATAATCCACGGTAAAGCGCACCTTGATTTTGTAAAAACTATCGCCGGTTTCGATGCTATAATCTTCTACAATGCCAATGGGCTGACTCTCGGGGAAGATAAAAGAGTAACCGCTCGTAACCACCGTGTCGCCAATACTAATTTGTACGTGCGAGGGAATATCAACCAAAAGCCCGGTGCGATAATCGTTGCCATCCCAAAAAAACGAACCCACCTGATTGGAGGCTTTTAATTTAGCACTAATGCGCGCATTATTGTTGAGGATGCTCATTACAGAGCTAAAGTTTTCGGAGACTTCGATTACCTGTCCCACAATTCCGTGAGGTGTCACTACAGCCATATCAGGACTTATGCCGTGCCGGAATCCCTTATTTATTTTTAGGTAGTTGTTGCGACGGTTGATGCTACTGGAAATAACTTTGGCTGTGCGATACACATAATGCCGGGTATAAAGAGAGTCGTTGCGGTAAAAGGAAGCGGTGTCGGAAATAAGAAAGGCTTCAGGCTGCATATTATAAAAGCGGGCATTTTCTTCGGAGAGGATTGTGTTGGCATTTTTCAGGCTCAGATAAGACGACATATCATCGAAGCTGGCCAAAATATTGCCGGAGAAATCGCTGGTAGAATTAATAAAAACCCGCCGCTGATAGTAGTTGTTGTTGACCACCAAAAATAGGGCGAACACCTCGAGAATCACAAAGAGAAAGAAGAAATAATTCTTCCAAAGGAAGGTGATGAGGTTGCGCATGGGTATTTTTGGGCTTCCTGCTTTTTAGCTTTTCGATTAGCGGATGAGGAAGGTAAATTTATCAAAGTTTTTCAATGCGATGCCTGTGCCTCGGGCAACTGCTCTTAGCGGGTCTTCGGCCACGTGGATGGGCAGCTTGGTTTTAAGATGCAGGCGTTTGTCGAGGCCGCGTAGCATGGATCCACCACCGGCAAGATAAATACCGGTACGAAAAATATCGGCCGACAGTTCGGGCGGGGTCATCTCGAGGGCTTGCAAAACGGCTGTTTCCACTTTGGAGATGGACTTATCCAGGCAATGTGCAATTTCGGCGTAGTTCACTGTAATTTCTTTGGGAATACCAGTGAGCATGTCCCGACCATGGACGGCAAAATCATCGGGAGGATTATCCAGCTCGGGAAGGGCGGCACCCACTTCAATTTTTATGCGTTCCGAAGTACGTTCGCCAATGTTGATGTTGTGTTGCTTGCGCATGTATTCTTCGATGTCGGCGTTAAAATCATCACCAGCTATGCGGATGGATTTGTTGTTGACGATTCCACCCAGCGCAATAACGGCAATTTCGCTGGTACCGCCGCCGATGTCGATAATCATGTTTCCGGTAGGCTCCAGCACATCGATGCCAATACCGATGGCTGCGGCCATGGGTTCGTGTATCAGGCGCACCTCGCGGGCACCGGCTTGCTCGGCCGAGTCTTTTACGGCACGTTCTTCCACTTCGGTAATACCCGAGGGGATACAAATAACCATTTTTAAGGCCGGGGGAAAGAGTGTTTGGCGGATGCCGATCATTTTTATCATTTCGCGTATCATGAACTCGGCGGCCTGAAAGTCGGCAATTACTCCATCGCGCAAGGGGCGAATGGTTTTGATGTTCTCGTGGGTTTTGCCGTGCATCATCTGCGCACGTTTACCAACGGCAATAATGTTTCCGGTGCTGCGCTCGATGGCAACAATAGAGGGTTCGTCAACAACTACTTTGTCGTTGTATATGATGATGGTGTTGGCGGTACCAAGATCAATGGCTATTTCGCGTGTAAAAAATGAAAAAAGTCCCATGTTTTTTATAAATAAAGTCCCAATTATTTTTGGGGTATCGTCATTAAAAGAATCTCCAAATATCTTAAAAAAAACAAAGCCAGCTTTATTTTTTTAATGTTTAAAATGCCTGACCCCTGAAAACGCCATGGCCAGGCTATTGTTGTTGCAATAATCTATCGAATCCTTATCGCGAATCGATCCTCCTGGCTGCACGATGGCGGTGATTCCGGCCTTGTGGGCAATTTCCACCGAATCGGCAAAGGGGAAAAACGCATCGCTGGCCAAAACAGATCCTTCAAGGTTAAAACCAAAAGCTTCGGCTTTGGCGATGGCATGGCGCAGGGCATCCACACGTGAGGTTTGGCCAACGCCGCTGGCGATCAACTGTTTGTTTTTTACTAATACAATAGCGTTCGACTTGCTGTGCTTAACAATAATGTTGGCGAAGAGCAAATCCTCGATCTCGTCAGCATTGCTTTTTTTATAAGTAACAAAATCGAGATCCGCCGGGCTTTCTTTTTTTGAATCTCTTTGTTGAACTAAGGCTCCATTGAGAGCCGATCTGAAAACATAATCAGGAGCCTGGCTTGAATTGGCGCGCAGGATAATTCTGTTTTTCTTGCTTTTCAAAATTCCCATGGCAGCCTCATCGTATCCCGGAGCCAAAATAATCTCGAAAAAGAGTTTATTAATTTCTTTGGCAGTTTGGCCGTTGATGGCTTGATTGCACACAATTACGCCGCCGAAGGCCGAAACCGGATCGCCGGCAAGGGCATCCTTCCAGGCGGTGAGCAGATGCTCCCGCGATGCCAGGCCGCAGGCATTATTATGCTTGAGAATGGCCACCGTTGGCTCAGCAAAATCACTGATAATCTGAACGCCGGCATCAAGATCCAGGAGGTTGTTATACGATATTTCTTTGCCGTGAAGCTGAACGAATCGCTCGCTCAAATTGCCAAAGAACCAGCCCTTTTGATGCGGGTTTTCGCCGTACCTCAACGTTTGATGCCGGTGTTCGCTTTGCTTAAAAGCAGGAATGATTTTATCATTATTAAAATAATTAAAAATAGCGGTATCGTAATGCGATGAAACGGCAAAGGCCCGGGCAGCAAACAACTTACGTTGAGCAAGCGAGGAAGATGCGTTGTGGGTTTTTAAAAGATCAATTACCTCATCATAAAAATCAACAGAGGCTACTACCAAAACATCCTCAAAATTTTTGGCCGCAGCGCGGATAAGGCTGATGCCGCCGATATCTATTTTCTCGATAATAGCACTTTGGTCGTTTGTGGTAGCAAGGGTTTTTTCGAAAGGGTAGAGATCAACTAACACCAAATCGATTTCCGGAATTTCAAAGTCCTGCATTTGTTTAGCATCATCGGTATCCTGACGGCGTGCCAGTATTCCACCAAAAACTTTAGGGTGCAAGGTCTTTACCCGCCCGCCCAAAATTGAAGGGTAGCCAGTCAGATCCTCTACTTTTGTAGCCGGTATGCCCATTTTTATAATGAATTCGTAGGTGCCCCCGGTAGAGTAAATAGTAACTTGGTTTTGATGTAGTAAATCAATTAAAGGCTGCAAGTCTGTTTTATCGAAAACGGAAATTAATGCTGATTTTATTTTTTTTAAACCTTCCATGGGATGAGCAGTATCTAATTTATTATAAATGCTTTAGCTAACGGGCTGCAAAATTATGGAAAATAAATCAGAGTTTTTTGTATTTGTTGAATTAGTGTTAAATAATATGTCCTGGATAATTTTGTTGCCAAAATGTATGTTTCTGTTTTCAGATTGGTAACAATGCCTTATTTTTACCAATTATTTATTTTTAGACCACTATTATGTTTTTATTCATACGACTCATTCGCGAAAGTTTTTTGTTTGCCTTCGAGGCAATCATGGTCAACAAGCTTCGGACTTTGCTATCGCTCTCGGGTATTACCATCGGTATTTTTTCGGTTATTTCGGTGTTTACTGTTTTCGATTCGCTCGAAAAAAGCATCCGCGATAATCTGAGCGATTTAGGCAGCAACACCATTTTTATCCAGAAATGGCCCTGGGGCACCATGGGTGGCGAGTATCCCTGGTGGAAATATTTGAACCGCCCCGAAGCTACCCTTGATGAGCTTGAAGATATTCAACGCAACAGCGGAGCCATAGAAGCCGCCGCATTTATGTTCAACACCCGGCGAACGGTGAAACACCTCAACAACAGCTTCGACCAGGTAACCATCAACGGCGTATCCTTCGACTACGACAAGGTGATGCCCCTGGATATAAAGGAGGGGCGTTATTTTACACGCACCGAAACCCAGGCCGGACGCAATGTAGCTATCATCGGATCCAAGATTGGCCAAAACCTCTTCCCCGATTCCAATCCCATTGGCCAAAGCGTCAAAGTGTTTGGCAACAAGGTAAACGTTATCGGTGTGCTTGCCTCGCAGGGCGGTGGCACCTTTGGAAATTCTACGGATGAGCAGGTTTTTATCCCTGCAAATTTTGCCCGTAATTATATCAATATCCGAAATATCGGAACCTCGATTTTGGTAAAAGGCAGCCCCGATATTTCCACACAACAACTCAAAGATGAACTCACCGGCATTATGCGTTCGCTGCGAAAGCTAAAGCCCGGCGAGGAAGACGACTTTGCCCTCAACGAGGTGAGTGCCATTAACGATAACCTCCAGGCTTTTTTTAGCGGCCTTGGCATGATCGGTTGGATCATTGGGGGTTTTTCTTTGCTGGTAGGCGGTTTTGGTATTGCCAACATTATGTTTGTGTCGGTGCGCGAGCGCACCAATATCATTGGCATACAAAAAGCCATTGGGGCAAAAAGGTATTTCATCCTGATGGAATTTCTTTTCGAGGCCGTATTTTTGAGCCTGATAGGTGGCGTTGTAGGCCTTATGCTCATTTATCTGGGTACGGTCATTTTCAAGGATGCCATGCCCTTTGCCCTGATACTATCGCAGAACAATATTTTTGCCGGACTGGTCATTTCAACAATTATTGGATTGTTTTCGGGTATTATCCCTGCCTGGCGGGCTTCGCGGCTCGATCCGGTGGAGGCTATTCGCTTTGGCGTATAATCTTCATCTATTGTTTTTTATGCTACCTTTTATTTCTTCTGAAGCTGATTTTTGCTTCCTAAAAAAATGTTTTACCGCCGCTTACTTCATCTAATATTCCTATCTTTACAAAAATTTTTTTATATGCAAAAACGCTGGGTGTTGAAAGAAAAGGTAGATGAAGAGATAGTGATGAAACTATCGCGTGCATTGAATATTAGCACCCTTCTGGCAAGTTTGTTGGTTCAGCGCGAGGTAAATACCTTTGATGAAGCCCGCTCGTTTTTCCGACCCAAATTAAGCGAACTCCACGACCCTTTTATTATGAAAGATATGGACAAGGCTATTTACCGTATCGAACGAGCCTTGCGTAACCGCGAAAAGATTTTGGTGTGGGGCGATTATGATGTGGATGGCACCACGGCGGTAGCTCTGGTTTATACCTTTTTGAAATCTATTTACAAGGATGTGGGTTTTTACATTCCTGATCGTTATTCGGAAGGTTACGGAGTGTCGAAGGTCGGCGTGGATTATGCCAAAGAAAATAATTACACCCTGATCATTGCCCTGGATTGTGGAATTAAAGCGGTCGAAAATATTAACTACGCCTATCAAAAACACATCGACTTTATCATTGTCGATCATCACCGACCAGGCGATGAGCTGCCTAACGCCTTTGCAATATTGGATCCCAAGCGCAAAGATTGCAATTATCCGTACAAAGAGCTTTCGGGCTGTGGTTTGGGTTTTAAACTGGTGCAGGCTTTTTCGCGCAAAAATCACATGCCCTTCAAGCGGCTCGAAAAGTTTCTCGACCTCGTAGTAGTAAGTATTGCCTCGGATATTGTGCCTATTACCGACGAAAACCGGATACTGGCCTACTACGGCTTAAAGCGCATGAATGCTAATCCACGCTATGGCTTTACCGCGATATTGCATTATAGCAACATTAAGAAAAAAACGGAATTTCAGTTTGTGGAAGAGGAATATGCTTTCAACCGCAAGCTCACTATCAGCGATCTGGTGTTTTTGATCGGGCCGCGCATCAATGCCGCAGGGCGGATGGAAAGCGGGAAAAATTCGGTTGAACTGTTGGTATCCAAAAGCATCGAAAGTGCTGTGGAAAAGGCCGAGCAAATAAACCAGTTCAACACCGAACGTCGCAACCTGGATATGCTGGTAACGCAACAGGCACTTGACCTGCTGGCTAACGACCCCTTGCATCCCTATCGCAAAGCAACCATCGTGTATCACCCCGACTGGCACAAGGGAGTGCTGGGCATCGTGGCTTCGCGGCTTACCGAAACCTACTACCGCCCCACCATTATTCTTACCAAATCCAATGGCCTGATCACCGGGTCGGCACGCTCGGTAAAAAACTTCGATGTTTACAATGCCATCGACCAGTGCTTCGACCTTTTAGAGCACTTTGGCGGGCATAAGTACGCGGCAGGCATGTCGATACAACCCGAAAACTTCCCGGCCTTCAAAGAAAAGTTCGAGAGTATTGTGGCCGGCTCTATCACCGATGATATGCTAATCCCCGAAATCGCAATCGATGCCAAAATTAAACTCAATCATATTTCAAGCAAGTTTTTTAAAGTCTTAAGACAATTTGCTCCCTTTGGTCCCGAAAACATGGCTCCGATTTTTCTTACCGAAAATGTAGTGGATACGGGATATGCAAATATTGTGGGCAAAAACCATCTTAAACTTAGCGTGGTACATCCCGACATTTCGGGTTTCCCCGTGGCAGGCATTGCTTTTCAGCAGGGCGACAAATTGCCTATTGTGCAAAGTGGAAAACCATTTTCGATATGCTACCATGTAGAGGAAAACGAATGGAACGGAAATATTTCGCTCCAGCTTAATATTAAAGACATCAAGCCGTATTAATAAAATATTCCTAAACTACCTGGAAGGCCACATTTGCAGATTCATCTAAATATTATACTAAAAATACCGGGCATCAAAATATCATCGCGGTTAGGGCGGCTGGCTTAGGAAAATACTATTTTTGTGAAATCCTTTCAGCAATAACATTGATGAGACTAAAATGGCATCTTTCGGTACTTTTTATTTTTGGCAGTCTGTTTATCTGGGGGCAATCGCCCGAACGACCCAAAAGGGAAATCCCCTTGCTTACCGATGTGCTGACCACCATCGTAGAAGCTGAGGGCTGGATGCTGCAAAACAATGGCGAGTGGATAAGCGCAAAAAATAAAATCTCTTTTAAAGATTATGCCTTAAACAAACGCAAAAGTGGCAGATACGCGCTGGGAATGGAAAACTTCGAGCGTATTAATATTCGCTCCATTACCATCAACGATGTGGTGTATTCGGTAATGCTCATTTATTCGCAGGTTGGAAATTATGAGTTTCCGCTGCTCGAAGAAAAATGGCATCAGTACAAGGCGGTTAGCTATTTTGCCTTTGAAGAATCGAAATGGAACAGCATATTCCCGGATTCCATCACTTTTAATAAGCCCTTCGCCATCGACACCGAAACGATTTGTAATGGCCATATTATCGATTACAATGATGAAAGCTATCTTTTCGAAATTGAAAACGACATCAGACAAGCCATCTACCAGCGTGAAAAAAGCAACTCCAACATGATTTTCGCATGTTACCCGGTGCAAATCCGAAAGAAAACGTATTTCCGCTTCAAGATGTACGAAACGATCAACAAACAAGAGATTTATCGAAAATACCTAAACCCCAATAATTCGCAAAAGATTTTTGAAAATTTCTATTATGAGATGGATTTTGATGATTTTGAAAAATTTGTAAATAATATCAATACCATCGATCCGAGCAAAATAGATCAGCCCGATTATTACCTCTCATTTATTGCCGAGGGCATTGCCAAATACCGGAAAGAAGAATATCGCTCCGCCCTGCAAAATTTCATCAAGGCCACAATGGTCAATCACCCCGATTCGGCAATGATAACTTTGCTAATGTGGAAGGGGAAAGCCAAACTGCAACTGCGCTCCTACGAGGAGGCTATCCGCGATTTCGACAGTGCCATCGATCGCAGCCCTGCCACCCTTAGCGAAAAACAAGACTGGATACAGGCGCACTACGAACGGGGTTTGGCCTTCCATGCCTCGCACAACTATGCCGAGGCGTGTAAGGATTGGAATTTTGCCCTGCAAAACGGGGTAGCCGAAGCCTACCGAAAAATAAAGAAAAACTGTGGGAAACCTGCCGACAACATGCGCATGACCATCGACATCGAACAATCGGAAAAACACTTTCGCCGTGCCGAAAAAAAATATAACCATGCAAAGTATTTGAAAGCTCTGAACCTGTTTGAGGATGCCTGGGAGGACAATTATCTTTCGCAGGATTTCAAGCTGCCGTATTATATTGGTCTGTGCCGCTATCATTTGGGCGACTATGTGCGCAGCATCGATGAATTTGATCGGGCGGCTAAGCTGGAACCCGAAAAATTTACCGGGCGATACGAGGCATGGATCGGGCTTTTTATAATGAAGGGCAAAGCATGGCAGCAAACAGGACAGACAGACAAGGCCTGCGAAAGCTGGCTCAAAGCTCACAATTTAGGAAACGCTGAAGCCCTGGGCTTGCTGGAAATGAATTGCAAAAACGTACGTTTCGCCAACCAGGCCGAAAGCCCGGTGATAGCCACAAGCCTTAAAGCGGGTATCGCCCTCTTCGAGGCGGGCGATTATGCCAGGGCACTTCAAACGCTCAACCGTGCTGAAAAGCTGGATACCGAAGCCAACGCGCTTTTGTTTTATGCCTATCGTGGTAATGCCAGGCACAAAACCGGCGATTATGCCGGAGCCATCGCCGATTTTACTTCGGCCATCGAAAGAGGCAGTGGGCAAAACACATCCTATTACAAAGAATGGGTTTTCGCACATTTCAATCGTGGGGTATCCCGATATTTGGCTGGTGATATCAAGGGTGCCTGCCTGGATTGGAAAAATGCGGTTAACCTGGGATTGAACGACCTGGATGCCCTGGAATATATCAGCATTTACTGCGGGCAATAAGCCAGGCAGTATTAATAAGATTTTGATTATAAAAAAACAATCGACACCAATGCAAAAAGAAGACCGAATTTTGTTGAGCCACGGAAGCGGTGGGAAGATTTCGCACGATTTGATCAGCCAGATATTTGTAAAACATTTTAGCAATGTTCACCTGGAGGCCCAAACCGATTCGGCTATTCTGAAAACCAGCGAAGGAGAAATTGCTTTCACCACCGATTCGTATGTGGTTGACCCGATATTTTTTACAGGAGGAAACATTGGCAAGCTGGCTGTTTGCGGCACGGTAAACGATCTGGCGGTGTCGGGTGCGCAAGCGCAATTTCTAAGCTGTGGCTTTATTATCGAAGAAGGCTTTTTGCTCGAAGACCTCGAAAAGATCGTTGCTTCGATGGCTGCCGAAGCACAAAAAGCAGGCGTAAAAATAGTTACCGGCGACACCAAGGTGGTAAACCGGGGCAAGTGCGACAAAGTATTTATCAACACGGCGGGCATTGGATTTTTGCCCAAGTCGCGGCACCACATCAGCTTTGCTGATACAATTATGCCTGGCGACAAAATTATTGTTAATGGAAGCATCGGCGATCATGGTATTGCCATTCTTGCGGCTCGCGAGGCACTCAGCTTCCGTACTGACATTGTCTCCGATTGTGCGCCGCTCAATGGCCTGATAGAGCAAGTGCTGCAAGAGCCTTCGGCCATCCGCTTTATGCGCGATGCCACACGCGGCGGGCTGGCCACGGTGCTGTGCGAACTGGCAAGCGAAAAAAATCTTGGCATCGACATCGATGAAGCCCGGATTCCGGTAAAAGAAATCGTAAAAGGAGCCTGCGAAGTTTTTGGCTTCGACCCTCTTTACCTGGCCAACGAAGGCAAGGTAGTGATGGTGGTGGATGGAAATATGGCCGATGATATTTTAACCGAAATGCGAAAACATCCACTGGGCAAAGAAGCCGTCATTATTGGTGAGATTGTAGCCGGCCATCCCAAAAAAGTATTGCTCGAAACAGCTATCGGCGGTCGGCGCATCCTGGATATGCTGGCAGGGGAGATGCTCCCAAGGATTTGTTAGGCGAAAATCCTATCCGCTTATCCCATAAGTTTGATAAAACTTCGAGATTTCAGCATCCAGATTTTCAAATACCACGTAATGGTTTTCGCAGCCTTTGCGCGAGCAAATATTTACCTTGCCACCGGCCTTTATATTAAAACCTACCATGGGGGCATTGCAAATCTTACACGGTATTTCGCGCATCAGCGATTTGTTGCACTCTGGGCAGAAGAAGCGAACCAGCTCCCCCTCGTTCAATTCGATATTGTTTTCGTGGCTCATGCAGCTATATACCGAACATAGCCACAATACGCCCCGCTCGCGATCAGTCTCGATATTAATTTTTACGCTCGGCTTACCGTTAATCTGATGGCTTTGATCCATCAACGACGCATCGCAATGCGGGCATTTTAAATTCAATGAAATACGACTTGACATTTTTACCTCCTTTTTAAAAAAGGGCTAAATATACAACAATCTATATATGAAGTCAAGCATTAAAGCATAATAAATCTAAAAGGCGGGTGTTTTTATTCGATAAGTATCCAAAATGCAGGATATGCCTTTCAATCTATTTACTAAATCGTAATGCAGGATGAACGTCTTTCAAAAAAAATCCTACTTTTGTTCGTTGTCTTTCTTTTTTGAAACAAAACATATTACCTTCAAAATATTAAAAAGCATGACTCAAGTTTTTGACCCCGATAATTTTCAGGTTAAATGGGATTATCGAACCATACTTATTGTAGAGGATGTTGAACCCAACTTTCAATACCTAAAAAAAGCACTCGAAAAAACCCAGGCCACGATAGTACATGCCTCAACGGGCGACCAGGCCATCGAAATGTGTAAACAACGCCCGGAGATCGACTTGGTGCTGATGGATTTGCATTTGCCGGGTATCAGCGGCTACGATGCCACTCGTGAGATAAAAAAAACAAGAGCTGATATAACCATCATAGCACAAACGGCCTTTGTGTTTTCGGGCGAAAAGCAAAAATGCCTCGATATGGGTTGCGATGAATACATTGCCAAGCCCATCCAAAGTGATGAGCTGATATTCAAAATCAGATCCTGCCTTATCAATTCAGGGAAGGAAGCCTAATAATCGTTAATTAAAATAACACAATGAAAGAACAGCGCAAGTTTCCTGTATTTTTTGGCTTCCGAATTTATTTTATTTCCACTTTCATGTATTTCATGCTGGTGGCACCCATTGCCGGCTTTTTAGTTTTGCAGTCCGTCCCCGATTTGATGGATGGCCATAGCTTATCTAACCTGGGTAGTGTAGCCGCCAGGCCGGAAAATGACATCAGTTTTGTCGATTCGATTACCCCTGCCGATACCACTGCGCTGCCCGCTGACACCTCAGCCAACGCAGCAGCCCTGCCAGCCAAAAATGGCGGGAAAAACAATGAAGACCTCCAAAACGAGATGCTCTCCAAATCGTTTGGCTTTTTAATGTCGATTGCGCTCCCACTGAGTTTTTTGCTCGGTTTTATTTTCAACTTCCCATTTAAACGCTTTTTGCGCCGCAAACGCAAGGGCAAGCCCATAAGCAACCGCCTTAACTCCTTTTGCAAAAAATTTGTTTTGAAAGTACCCTGGATTGATGCCGGAATTCTTGGGGCAGCCTTTGTGGCTACGCTCATTTATATGATCATCCTCATGGCAAAGTTTCCGGGCTATACCCATGCCAATACGCCCTTGTTCAATCGCTTCTTCTCTATCTCGCTTTTCGCATCGCTGCTCACCATCCTCTTTGTGTATTACTGGCAAAAACATCGTGTACACATCAAATATCTGGAGCACTTCTTTTCGCGCGAAGAACTGCGACAACGTATTTTTAAAGCCAAACAAGGCCGCATCATCAACCGCTTTTGGATTTCGAGTGCCATGACTACACTTTTGCCTCTGCTTATCGTCATGGTTTATCTGTTGATGAGTTTTACACAAATTAAAGATTTGTCGCTAACAACACTAAACGAAGATCAGATACAAATTCTTTTTGGCCGATACAGCTCCATGATTCAAGGTTTAATAAACCGAACTGATGCGCTCAACAACGTGGGCGATTTCTTTTTTGTGAATGTAATGGATGCCCTGGTGATGACCTTGGGTATTGGCGTGGGCATCTTCGCCTCCTTAATTTATATTCTTTTGTTTATAAAATGGACTACCAGCGACATCGTGTATCCGGTGCGCGAACTGATTTATAACATGCAAAAAACCGGTGCAGGCAAAAATGTGAACTACACTGTGGTGCGTAGCAACGATGAAATTGGCGAACTGGCCGTGCGCTTCAACGAAATGACCGCCGAAATAGAACAGTACATCAGCCGTATCGAGAAAATCAACAAAGCATACTATCGTTTCGTGCCCCGGCAGTTTTTGGACTTCCTGCAAAAAGACGACATCACTGATGTGCAGCTGGGCGACCAGGTGCAACAAGAAATGTCGGTGCTCTTTACCGACATCCGCGATTTTACGGCACTATGCGAAGAGATGACCCCCAAAGAAACTTTCGATTTTTTGAATAATTATCTGGGAATGATGGAACCTTTAATTTCGCGCAACTTTGGCTTTATCGACAAATACATTGGCGATTCCATCATGGCTCTTTTTATGGGCAATGTTGAAAATGCCATCGATGCTGCCATCGAGATGCGAGCAACGCTGGCCGAATTTAATATCATGCGCAAAGCCGAGGGCAAAAAAGCCATCAACAGCGGTATAGGCTTGCATACCGGCATGCTAATGCTCGGGGTGGTGGGTGGCAAAGGGCGCATGGATGGAACCGTGGTGTCGGATGCCGTTAACCTGGCCTCGCGTATCGAAGGACTTACCAAAATATATGGTACCTCGCTTATCATTTCGCAAGACACCCTGATAAAAATTGAAGACCCCACCCGTTACAACTACCGCTTTTTGGATGTGGTAAAAGTAAAAGGGAAAAAAGAGGCCGTGTATATTTTTGAGATACTCGATGGCGAGCCTCCTGAAATTAAGAAACTGAAAATAGAAACGAAGGCCGATTTTGGCAAGGCCATCCAACTATATAAAAATAGAAACTTTGATGAAGCCATGACGCTTTTCAAAAAGGTAATACGTATAAACCCCGGCGATAGAGCCACCAAACTATACATGGCTCGCTGTAGTAACATTATCGATTTTGGCCTGCCCGAAGATTGGGATGGTGTAGAAACGCTTAGAGATAAATATTAAACCGATTGGATGAAACTTGACTCCGAACAAAAAGCTACGGTTGCACGTACCGCCGAATTTGTAAAAACCGAACTGATGCAGGCCGAAGGCGGCCACGACTGGTGGCACATTTACCGCGTGTGGAAAACGGCACAGACCATTGCCCAACGCGAAGCGGTCGATTGCTTTGTGGTAGAACTGGCTGCTATGCTCCACGACATCGCCGACCCCAAATTCCACGGTGGCGATGAAGAGAAAGCTCCCCAAATAGCCCGGGATTTTTTAAAATCCCAAAACGTCAACCTTGAAATTATCGACCATGTGGTGAAAATCATTCGAAACATGTCGTTCAAAAACACCTTTGACGACCCCGGCTTTTATAGCTCCGAAATGGCGGTGGTGCAGGATGCCGACCGGCTGGATGCCATCGGAGCCATTGGCATTGCGCGGGCGTTCAACTATGGCGGATTTAAAAATCGCGCGCTTTACGATCCTGCCCACTCTCCAAATTTAAACATGAGTAAGGAGGAATACAAAAAGGGGCAGTCGCCCACCATCAATCATTTTTATGAAAAACTACTTTTGTTAAAATCAAAAATGAATACCCAAAGTGGCAAAACCCTGGCCGAAGAAAGACACCGTTTTATGGAAGATTATTTAAGGCAGTTTTATCGCGAATGGGAAGGAGAGGCTTGAGAAGTGAGAGATAAGAAGATGGAGTTTCGGAGTGATGGAGTGATGGGTGGTAACCTGGCAGGTTTATTCCCTTAAAAAGCCATTAAACCAATGAAATAGTCAAGGTTTAAAAAAACGAAAACCTGCCAGGTTTACCTGCCGAAAGGAGGTTGAAACCATTAGATTTTGAGAAGATAGAGATGGAGTTGTGGGATAATGGAGTGATGGAGCGTTGCGGTGATGCGCGTTTCAAAATCATTTTCGACAATCAGGTAGAGACAAGACTTGACTTGTCTAAATGATTTGAGGTTTTTTCGACTATTACGCTGCAGATAGCAATCAACAAGCTCTTGAATCGTACAGACGCGCAATTTGCGCGTCTCTGCCAACCCCACTAAGCGGCAATTAACTATTAACGATGAACGATTTTCAATTAACGATGAACGATTTTCAATTAACGATGAACTATTCACGATGAACGATTTTCAATTAACCCCCTCCTATTCAAAATCCAGAGCCACGGCCACAGCCCCCCGCCCGGCACTAAGACCGATAACAGGAGAAATATCAAGCGTTGCCATCGCCGACTTTCCGCACAGTGCCTGCATTTGTTGCCCCAGATCCACGGCACCGCCAGCATTGCGGGCATGGAGAAGAATATAATTATTGATACCACGGGTACTGTAAATATCACCCACGTGTTTCATCACTCTTTTGATATTTCCTTTTTGACTAAAAGTTTTATCCAGCAGCAGCGCATTGCCTTCTTTATCCATCGAAACGATGGGTTTTACGTGCATAAGTTTGGCGATTTTCCCTTTTAGCGGACTTACCCTTCCTCCACGTACCATATATTTAAAATCCTTTACAGCAACAAAAATGCGGGTTTTGCCAATCCAGTCTTCGGCACTGCGCACGATGGCCTGATGGCTTTGTCCGGCCTCGATTTTTTGGGCGATACGTGCAACCAGCAAACCCAGTGCCCCCGACAAAGTGCGCGAATCGAGTACCGAAATGGCTTTGTCAAACTCCTGCGATATTTTAAGCGCAGCCTTGCGGCTGGCGTTTAGGGTTCCGCTGAATTTCCCGGTCAGATGCACGGCTATCACCGAATCGTAATGCGAAAGCAAATGCGCGTACAAATTGACAAGGGTCTGCTCGTTAGGCTGCGAGGTTTTGGGGAAATCAGGAAACTGATCGGTATAATCGTAAAACTGCGCCGGTTGAATGGTCAGTTTGTCAAGGTAGTGATTTTCGCCAAAATTAAGATTGAGGCTCACCATATTGATTTGGTGTTCGTCCAGAAAATCCTGGGGCAAATCGCAGGTAGAATCAGTAAGCAGGGCGATGGAATGTTTGCGGTGATGGGCAAGCTCGAACTGCTTTTTCATGTCATCGGCCTTTTGATAGCTTAGGGTTCCTATCTGACGCAAGTCCTCAAAAAGCATGGCGGGCTGGTCGGTGTGGACGTGTATTCGGTGCATTTTTTCGGCTCCGGCCACCACCACCGAATCGCCATGCTTTGCCAGCACGTGCTTCAACTGGTCGCGGTCGATCGATGCACCCTTAATGATAGCTTCGGTACAGTATCGATACGTAAAATCATCGTTAGAGATAATGGTTTCACGGTCAAATTCGACCATCTTGCTTTGATGTGCGTACAAGGATCGCAGGTTTCTGTTTTGTAATAATTGAAGTATTCCTTCCAGAAAAACAACAAAGCCTTTTGCTCCGGCATCCACCACATTGGCCTTGGCCAGCACTTTAAGACGCGTCTTGGTTTCGGCCAGGCTGCGTTTAGCCTCCTGAAAGGCATCGTGAAACATGCGAGAGAAGTCACTGGTTTTTGCCCGGTTTTCATGCACAAACTCGGCCCACTCACGAATTACCGTCAACATGGTGCCTTCGATAGGATTGCTTACGGCAGCATAAAGATGTGCGATTGAATTTTTTACCGTTTCTGAAAAGCTGGACAAATCAATGCTTGCCGATTTTTTGCTCTCGGCACTTAAGCCATAAAAAAACTGAGCAAAGATGACCCCCGAGTTGCCTCTGGCACCAATCAGCGCAGCCTCGGCCATTCGGTCGATGGTGTTTTTGAAAGATTTTTCGGGCTTTACATTGTCGATAATCGAGCGGATGGTGCTTACCAGATTACTTCCCGTATCCGCATCGGCCACAGGGAAAACATTGATTTTGTTGATCTCCCTTTGATGTTCGATCAAACTTTGCGCTCCGGCCAAAAAGCTGTAGTAAAAAATCCGGCCATCCAATTTTAATATTTCGCTGGTGAGTGCTTTCATAAATCGTGTTCGATAACGAAATAACAATAATCAGATACGAATGTTTCCGACAGGCTTCGATATTTGCTAATTATGTCGGCTAATAAGAATACCTTCCATTTTTATATTACACTCCGGTTTTTAAGCCAGTTTCACTGCCGCTCTCAATTGCTCCATCGCCTGCTCCACTGTAGCTTTTGGGCAGGCTACATTTATTCGCATAAAGCCCTCGCCGCCGGTGCCAAATTGCTGGCCATCGTTCAATCCTAGTTTCGCTTTATTAATAAAGAAATCTTTCAAGGCATCGCCTTCAAGCCTCAGTTCGCGGCAATCCAGCCAAATCATATAGGTTGACTCGGGCTTTATAATCTTGATTTGCGGAATGTACTTTTCGCAAAAGTCAGCCACGTATTCCACGTTTTCCCAAACGTAATCCAGTAGTTGTTCCAGCCATTCCTCTCCATGATGATAGGCAGCCTCGATGGCAATAGTGCCAAACAAATTCCCCATGCCCACGTGCAGCTTGTCGTTGAGCAGCGCATTGTATTTATCCAGAATTTCTTTATTGGAAATAATCAAAAAAGAAGTGGCCAGGCCAGCAAGGTTAAAGGTTTTGGAGGGTGCATTGCAGGTAATGGTTTGCCGGGCAATTTCATCGCTAAGCGAGGCCAGCGGAATATGCTTGTATTTCGGAAAAATAAGATCCGAATGAATTTCATCGGAGATGATTATCACCTCATTTTCCACACAAATTTCGCCTATGCGGCTCAGTTCCTCTTTTGTCCACACGCTGCCTCCCGGGTTGTGGGGATGGCTGATGATAAGCATTTTGGCATCTTTGGCTTTTACGGCCAGATCATCAAAATCTATATTCAGGCGGCCATTTTCGAGCTTCAAAGGGTTTTCTATCTTAACGCGATCATTGTTTTGGATAGCACTAAAAAAAGGAAAATACACCGGGGGCTGGACTATAATTTTATCGCCGGGATTGCTAAGTGCCAGCACCAGCATATTTACCGCCGGCACCACGCCCGGGCTAAAGCTGATCCAGTCCTTCCGGATTTTCCACTTGTGGCGTTTCTCCATCCAGTGCATGATGGCCTGGTTAAAACCCTTGCCGCGAAAGGTGTAACCCAGTATCTCGTGCTCCAGGCGTGTTTTAAGGGCATCCACAATAAAATCAGGGCTACGAAAATCCATATCGGCCACCCACATTGGCAACACATCCTCGCTGCCAAAATAAAGTTTGCGGATGTCGTATTTTACGCAATCGGTATTTTCGCGGGGGATAATTTCGTCGAAATTGTATTTTTTCATCTTTGTTAAAAATTGACTGTCTTGCAGGACAAGGCTTAGTATTAAGGTATAATAATGCTTTTGGTGTAAAATTGTTTAAATGAAGATTTGAAAGGGAAAATGCTTTGTACAATTAAGCCCATTTCCGTTTTGGTTTGAACAAGAGCAAGAACCATAAAATTGCATCGATAATAATTAGGAAAAGCTCGAAGAAGGGCGCAAGAAGCAGGAGTTTTTTCTCGCCGAGGCGTTTTAGTGCAAAGCCAAATACCAGCATCATGCTGATAAAGCGCAGGGCGAAGATTGCAAAAATCGGAATAAGCGGTGCCTGTAAAATCAGCAATGCGGCAAAGAGGCCATAAAAGGCAAAGGCCGAAAACGAAAAAGTGCTGATAAGCAAGCGATCGCGAAACTTGAAAAAGCGCCGGATGCGCAGTCGCGATTTTTCGCTCCCCAGCCATTTGGCAAACGATACTTTTTTAATCTGAACAAGTTTGGCTTCCTCGCTGACCTGGATTCTGGTATTTGTTTTTTTGGCTGTCATATTTACAAAAAGCTCATCGTCGCCATCGCGGATGGTGTAGTGAGAGCTAAAACCCTTGTTGGCATAAAAAAGCTGCCGTGAGTACGACAGGTTTTTGCCGATGCCCTTAAACGGCCGCCCGCTCAGTGCCATCGAAAGGTAGAACAAGGCATCGTAAAAGGCCGTAAATCGCAGCCAAAGGTTAATGGACGATTTGGTGGCAAAGCTGGCATAGCCCAGCACTATCTCCTGATCCGCCTGATAAGCTGCCGCCATTTCACTAATCCAGTTTTTGCTCTCAGGTCGGCAGCCGGGATCGCTCAGAAGGATTAAGTCGTTACTCGCAGATTTGATTCCTAACGAGAGCGGAAACTTGCGCCCCGAAAACCAGTTGAGGTTTTGCCTGAGGTGGACGATCTTTAAATTGGAATGCTCCCGGGCAAGGTCTTCGAGCAACTCATCGCTGCCATCGTCTGAATTATCGATAACCACCACCACCTCAAAATCGGGATAATCCTGACCAAGAAAAGCCGGTAAATTTTTTTCCAGATCGATGCCCTGATTGGATGCGTTAAGAACCACCGATACCGGAGCCTGTGTCCTGGTTTTGGCTTTCGGCTTAGAAAACGAAAGTCGGGCAAAGAAAACCCAGGAATACAGCATTTGCACCAACGTAGCCAGGGCAAAAGCAGCGAGGAGCCAAAAGAGCACAGGCTCCTTATTAAGGTATTCGAATAGTATTGTTTGCATAATGAGCCGACAAAAATAGAATTCCGCTTAGGATTTTGGTTTTTTTAGTTGATAAGTTTTACTTTGATATGATAAAGGGCTTTATGAGCAATTCTTATTCAAGCCATTGGATTAAAAAGGGAATCAAAAATGATAGGTGCGGGTGAGGCAATTCTATGTGATGAAATTTATTATGAAAAACTACTCGTTCTTTAATATACTCAATAGTTTTTTTGGGTCTTGACGGTTATCCCAAAAAGCAGTTATCAGGATTTTCGGGTCGATTATTTTGTAGAATATGCTATAGTGACCGAATGCCGTTTTATAAGTATTCTGAAATGTTGCTTTTGGTGAAGCATTAGGATTGCTTGCTATAAATCTAATTTTTTTCCATACTAAGTCAGCTAATTTTTCAGCAAAGTTTGTTGATTTATTATGATTGATCCAATATTCCAAAATGCTGAGAAATTGACGCTCTGCAGTATCGGTCCACTCAATTAATAGGGGCTTTTGTTTTTCAGCCATTTCTTTGTCTTTATTTGAAGATTGTCCTGTGATATTGTTCTGCTATTTTTAATATCATCTTCGCTCATTTCCAACATCATTTCCTGCTCTTTGGTAAGATAAACATACTGATCCCCATCTGATGGAGTAGAAATGAGTTCGTTAAGTGCCAAAAGATATTCCTCGTTCGAGATCATCAGAATCTTATCAATCAAATTGTTTCGAATTATTTCAACTGTTGTCATAGAATATTTCCAATATTAGCTTATTGTTCGTTAAATCAAAACACAAAATTAGTAAAGAAAGTTTGGCAAACAAATAAAAAGTTTGCCCGGGATTTCTCTACTTTTGCCGGCCAAAATTACAGAATATGTTTATCATCGACAAACCCTATGCTTCGGCCTTGCTTATCGAAACACTCCGGCGAAATCAGTTTCCGGTACTCAAAACTGAAGATGCCATGGTTCTTTTGCCCCGCGAGGGTATTAATTTTATCGAGGTGCCCGAAGCGATTCAAAAATACCGCTCGGGCGAAGTCTCGACCATTTACACCTCCTCCGAAAATTCGATTGGCTGGATTGCCGAAAATCTCGCCTTCTCGGACTTGCCCGATAAAATTGATGTTTTTAAAAATAAGGCCCGTTTCAGAAAGCTGATTTCAAAACTGTATCCTGATTTTTATTTCAAGGAAGTGGATCCTGACAACCTGGATGATTTGAACTTTGATGACCTGCCCCAGCCTTTTATCATCAAACCCAACGTGGGTTTTTTTAGTCTGGGCGTGCATAAGGTCAGCTTGGAGGAAAACTGGGAGCGGGTGAAAACTACAATCCGCAAAGAAGCGGAGATTATCAAGGACACCTACCCGCGTGAAGTTTTGGATACCGCCAAATTTATTATCGAAGAAAACATCGAGGGCGAAGAATACACCGTGGATGCTTTTTACAATGCAAACGGCGAGCCTGCCATCCTGGGCATGATGCACCACATTTTTGCCGGCGACGAAGATACCAGCGACCGGCTTTACACCACTTCGCCACAGGTAATTCGCGAGCATAAGGCTTCGTTTTTGGATTTCCTTACAAAGCTGGGAAACATTGTGGGATTGAAAAACTTTCCGCTTCACCTCGAAGTGCGCGTGGATAAGGCCGGGAATATTATGCCCATCGAAGGCAATCCGTTGCGTTATGGCGGCTGGTGTACATCAGCCGAGCTTACGCATTATGCCTTTGGCTTTAATCCCTACGAATATGTAATGCTAGGTAAAAGCCCCGATTGGGATCAGATTCTGGAAAATCATTCGGGAAACCGCTTTAGCATCATTATCCTGAACAACAATTCGGGCATGGAGGCCAGCGAGGTAAAGTCTTTTGATTATGAAAAACTGACCGCTAAATTTGAAAAAGTGCTTGAGCTAAGAAAAGTGGATGCCCGGCGATTTCACATTTTTGGCTTTGTGTATGTGGAGAGCAAGCCCGATAATTTTGCCGAGCTTGAAAACTTACTCCATTCCGATTTGAGGGAGTTTATTAGGGTTTAGAGATTAAAGCTCATCAAGAAAATCTTCAGCACTTCGAGCCTGCATTTTACCCTCTTTTATCTGCTTCATTTCTTCAACGGCTTTAGCCAATTCGGATAAAAATGGTTTTTTGGTTCATATTTAAAGATCGTCCTGTGAGATCGTTCAGTCATTTTTAATACCATCTTCACTCATTTCCAAAATCAGTGCCTGCTCTTTGGTAAGATTAACATACTGATCCCCATCTGAGGAAGCAGAAATGAGATCCTTAAGTGCCAAAAGATATTCTTCGTTGGAGATCATCAGAATCTTATCAATTAAGTTGTTTCTAATTATATCAACTCTTGTCATAGAATATTTATAATATTAACGTATTGATTGATAAATCAAAACACACAAATAGTAAAGAAAGTTGTAATAATCAAACACTAAGCCGTTGGCAGTGGCAGCTTCAATCGCATCAGGGTTACTTCACCTATGGTGGATTCGATTTCGATGGTGCCGCCCATTTCTTTGGCAATGCCCAGCGAAATAGAAAGCCCCAGGCCGGTGCCCTTGCCCAGTTGCTTGGTGGTAAAAAAGGGAAGAAACATTTTTGTTTGGATATCCCGGGCTATCCCGATGCCGTTGTCTTGAATTTCGATGTTTATAAAATCTTCGGATTTATAACTGCGCACGGTCATCTTTTTGGCGAAATCCTCGCCCGCCAATGCCGCTTTTTCTTCTACTGCGTCTTTGGCATTATTAAAAAAGTTGACCACCACCTGTTCAAACTTATAAGGATTGCCCTGGAATTCGGGTATAGATTTATCAAGGTCGAAACTTACATTGATGCGGCGATTGCTAAAACGGGTACGTGCCAGCGAAAAGGCATTTTCGATGCGGGTGTTCACATCAAACCACTCGATGATTTGCTGCTGCTGACCGCGCGAGAAATTGCTTATTTCGTTGATGATGAATTTTATCCTTTTGATGCCCTCGCTAATGTCGTTTACCGAACTTTTGACGAAGGCCGGATCGATGCTATCTTCGGTGGTTTCGATCAACAGCCCCTCGTTTACCAGGGAAATATTTTGCAGGGGTTGTTTTATTTCGTGGGCAATGCCGGCGGCAAGCTCGCCCAGTGAAGTGAGACTTGATTGATGAACGATGATTTGTTGTTGTTCTTTTTCTTTGCGCAAGGCTTCGGCAATTTTTTCTTCGAGCTGGCGGTTCAGTTTTTTCTTGGTACGATAGCGATAATATCCGGTAAACGCCAGAAACAGGGCAACCAAAATCGCCAGGATAAAGAAAAACTGATTGGCTTTCAGGCGGTCGATCGAGAGGCTTTGTGCAAGTATCTCTTTCTCTTTTTTCTCCACTTCATACACAATCTGCAGGTTTTTTATTTGTTTGCTTTTTTCGATATTAAGCAAGCTGTCTTTAAGTGCGGTCATTTGCGTATAGTAATTGAGTGCCGGCAGATAGTCTCCTTTTTTCTCGTACCAGCCCGATAAGGAGGCATACACATCGCGGATCAATTGCTTAGAATCGATTTCACGGGCAATGTCAAGTGCTTGCAAAAAGTATTCGTGGCTTTGTACGTAGTTTTCCTGAAGCAGGTACACATCTCCTAAGTTCAAAAGTGCAGCAGCAAGATTTTGCCGGTTATTGATTTGGCGAGAAATGTCGAGGCTCCTATTAAAATAATCGATGGCCGTAGTGTAATCTTTTAATGCCCTGTAAACCACGCCCAAATTGGAATATATCACCCCCAAATTGCGCACATCCTTAGCTTGTATTTTGTTTTGCAAGGCTCGATTGAAATAGGAAATGGCCTGGTCGTAATTCTTGATCTCTATACTCACAACACCCATATTTATCAATGCCGTTGCCATCGAATTGCTGTCGGCTATTTGCTGGGACAGGTCGTAAGCTTGTTGATAGAATTCGAGAGCCTTTTCGTGGTCGTCCAAATTATAATAAATGTTTCCGATATTGCGATTGGAGATGGCCAGGCCTTTCAGGTTTTCGACCTCTTCGTTTATTTTTAATTGCTGAAGGTGGTTTTCGAGGGCTATATCATAGCTGCCCAAGCGGTTATATATCACGCCAAGGTTGTTGTAATTGGCTGCCATACCATCCTTGTCGCCAGCCTCAATATTATTACGCAGCGCAATTTTATAAAATTCGAGAGCCTGGAGATATTCGCTCTGCCAAAAATAAAAGGTTCCCATATTTTTGGCTGCTTTGGCAGTCAGTTTTTTATTGCCATAATTCATTGCTTCGTGGTAAGCCAGCAAGCCGTTTTGCATCGAGCTGTCGCGATGGATGTAAAACTGCTTTTGGGATAAAAGAATCAGGGTTTCGATTTTAGAGCCTTTATCTCCGGCCATCGAAATGCTATTTTTTAAACTGTCCAACTCATCGCAATGCAAATCTGCAATTACAAAAAAAACTACAAGAAATAAAATTAGGCACTTCATCATCCAAGATTATAAATTAAAATGTACGCAACGAATAAATTAAACAATGGCAACAAATTTACTAAAATCAATTTAACAATTTTAAGCAGTATTTTTATGAAATAAATTTTTATTTTTGTGGATATGTTTAATAATAACCTTTAAAAAATCAAAGCATCATGGCAGGACTTAACAGAGTTGTTTTAATTGGTAATCTGGGCAAAGACCCGGAAGTAATGACCCTTGAAAGCGGGGTTAAGTTTGCACACGTTAACGTTGCTACCAACGAAAGCTATAAGGGCAAGGATGGCAACTGGATTGAACAAACGGAGTGGCACAGGGTGGCACTTTGGCGCTGGCTTGCCGAGAAAAATCTGGTGAAAGGCGATACCGTTTATGTGGAAGGAAAACTAAAAACCCGCTCGTGGGACGACAAAGATGGCAACAAACGCTATACTACCGAGGTGGTGGCCGACAAGATTGAAAAGATTTTGCGCAGCAATGAGGGCAGCTTTGGTGCACCACCACCACCCACTGAAGCACCGGAATACTTTGCCGAAAAGCCGGCAGCCAATCAAACGACCGACCAGCACAGTGGCGGCGAAGAGCAGGATACCAATCAGGAAGCACCCGGCGATGACCTCCCATTTTAAGCGCATTACTTTTTAGCGGTAAAATCAAATAATACTTGCTTTATACTTTTAGCGTTTGCAAAAATCATATTTTTGCAAACGCTTTGTTATGCTATTGATGTTGAACAAATTAAAATAAATTTTGGAAGAAACCGACATTGGCTCAAGCCTGCCCGAACTTTTTACCCTGGCTCAGGCCTTTTTTCAACCCATCGAATATCCGGTATTCATCGGCCTTGTGGCCATGCTTGTCTTGCTTGTATGTTCGGCTTTGGTTTCAGGCTCCGAGATTGCTTTTTTCTCGCTCAACGCCGGAAACCTAAAAAAGCTCAAAGACGAAAAACATCCCAAAAGTGAACAGATTACCTCATTGCTCGAACGCCCCAAACGATTGCTGGCTACCATCCTGATCGCCAATAATTTTGTTAACATAGCCATCATTATTCTTTCTACCTACATCGTTAGCCAATCCTTCAACCTTGCTGATTTCCCTCTGCTGGCGTTTATTATCCAGGTGGTTTTGCTTACCTCGCTCCTACTTATTGTTGGTGAGATTATGCCTAAGATTTATGCTTCGTACAAGCCGGTGCAGTTTGCTTCGACCATGGCGGGCACGCTCAAAGGGCTTATCCGATTTTTTTATCCGTTGAGCAGCCTGCTGGTGCGTAGTTCCTCTCTTCTCGACCGTGCCATGCAAAACAAAAATTCGCCCCTGTCGATGAGCGAGCTTTCGGAAGCCATCGAGCTTACCTCCGATGACAACACCGCCGAGGAGGATCGTAAGATGCTAAAAGGTATCGTGAAATTCGGCGATATGTTCGTTAAGGAAATTATGAAAGCCCGCATGGACGTTACTTCCGTTGAGCTTAGCACTACTTATGCCGACTTGCTGGCTCTGATATTGAGTGCCGGCTATTCGCGTATCCCGGCCTACAAAGAGAGCTTTGATAAAATATCAGGAATACTTTATGTAAAAGACTTGCTGCCCCATTTGGATAAACCGGGCGATTTTGCCTGGGAAGAGCTTTTGCGCCCCGCTTTTTTTGTGCCCGAAAATAAACGAATCAGCGACTTGCTTCAGGAATTTCAAGAGAAGAAAATCCACCTTGCCATTGTGGTGGACGAATATGGGGGCACTTCAGGTATTGTTACCCTCGAAGATATTATCGAAGAAATTGTGGGCGAAATATCCGATGAGTTCGATACCGAAGAAGATGAAATTTCCTTTACCAAAATTGACGATAAAAACTATATCTTCGAAGGCAAAACACTGCTTAACGATTTTTGCAAAATCCTCGACATCGATGATCGTGTATTTGAAGATGTGAAAGGAGATTCGGAAACCCTGGCCGGCCTTATCCTCGAAATCGAAGGACGCATTCCGGCATTAAATACCAGTACTAAATTTAACATCTTTGAGTTTCAAATTCGTAAAGTATCCAACAGACGAATCGAAGAAATACTGGTGAAAATCATTAAATAGCCCTGCATGAACCAACGCAAGTTTTTTATATTTTATAGAAACACAGCCTTTGGGGGCGACCAGAAAAATTGGGCCGAACCCTTTCCTTTATTACAAATTCCCATTAAAACGATGGGCTTTTTTGCTTTTGTTGTAATTTTCCTTGCCGCCTGCACCAACAGCGATTATTACCCCAAGCCCCGCGCTTATTTTCGTATCGACCTGCCTGCCAAAACGTATCAGCACTTCGACAGTACCTTCCCTTACACTTTCGATTATTCCACCGCAGCAGCCATCACCTTCGACCGATATACAGGCCAAAACAAATATTGGATGAATCTGGACTACCCTGCCTACAAAGCACGGGTACACATTAGCTACAAAAATTTGGATAATTACGCGCTCTATCAACTTACCGAAGATGCACGAAGTTTGGCATACAAACATGCGCCCATGGCCATTGGCATACAGGAATCCGACTATGCCGATCTCCAACATCGCGTTTTTGGACATGCTTATCGCATTCTGGGCCGCGATGCTGCCTCGCCTTATCAATTTTACCTAAGTGATAGCAGCCATCATTTTTTGCGTGGTGCACTTTATTTTAATGTATCTCCCAACAACGATTCGCTGCAGCCCGTTATCGATCATATCATTCAGGATGTCGATCATCTTATTCAAAGTTTTCGCTGGCAAGAAGTGCATTAGGGTTTACAAGAGGATATAAAAGTGTCTGTTTATAAAGTCGTTTTTTTTTGATTTAAGATTGCAGATTAATGCCGAGCTACGCTCGTGTCCAGGATTCACGAATCCCGGATTCGGAACATCCTCGAAAAGAAACAAAAATTAAAATTTTTGACTTTTCGGGACGATCGGAGATTTTAGATTGTGCTGAATACCACCAACATTTTAAATCTTAAATCGTATGGTTTTCTAACTGTTACTTTAAAGCCGGACATCAATTAAAGCGAATAAATCCATCTTCCCCCAATCTACTGCGTTTTTTAAAACTAAAGTGTTTACATTTGCAATAATTTTATGATCCATCTTAATTAAAATTTTTAAAATGAAAATTAAATATCTCGATTTAATCGAACAAACCTTCAATTTTCCACAAGAAGAATTCACGGTTGAAGATGGAGAACTCTATTTCCACGACATCCCGCTCATGGAAATTATTAAGCAATATGGTACGCCCGTAAAACTTACCTACCTGCCCAAAATAAGCCAGCAAATACAGAAAGCTAAACGATTGTTTAATGTGGCTATGGCCAAAGTGGATTACAAAGGCACCTACAATTATTGCTATTGCACCAAGAGTTCGCATTTTTCGTTTGTGATGGAAGAAGCACTAAAAAATAACATCAACATCGAAACATCCTCGGCTTTCGACATAAACATTATAGAGGAGCTTTACAAAAATGGCCTCATCACCAAAGACACTTACATCGTTTGCAACGGATTTAAACGCCCCCAATATTTAGAAAACATTGTTAAACTCATCAACGAGGGTTTTAAAAACACCATTCCCGTACTCGACAATATGGACGAGCTGGCCTATTACGAAGATCACGTACAGGGTAAATTTAAAATCGGGCTTCGCATAGCCTCGGAGGAAGAACCCATGTTTTCGTTTTATACCTCGCGCCTGGGTATTCGCTACATGGATATTGTGCCCTTTTACAACGAGCGCATTCAGCCCAATTCCAATATTGAACTAAAGATGCTTCACTTTTTTATTAATACGGGCATCAAGGACACGGCTTACTACTGGAACGAATTGAGCAAGAGCTTGAATGCTTATGCCGAACTGAAAAAAATAAATCCCGCCATGGACGCGCTCAATATTGGCGGGGGCTTTCCTATCAAGCGTTCGCTGGGCTTTGAGTACGATTACGAATACATGGCCGAAGAAATCATTGCTCAAATCAAACTTACCTGCGAGTCGCACGAGGTGGCCGAGCCACATATTTTTACCGAGTTCGGCTCCTTTACTGTGGGCGAAAGCGGTGCCGTGCTTTATTCGATTCTGGATCAAAAGCGGCAAAACGACCGGGAGCTTTGGAACATGATCGACAGCTCGTTTATGACCACCCTGCCCGATTCGTGGGCCATGAACCAACGCTTTATCCTGCTGCCCATCAACCGGTGGGAAGATGCCTACCAGCGCGTGTGCCTGGGCGGGCTTACCTGCGACAGCTTCGACTACTACAACGATGAAGCCCACACCAACGCCGTGTTTTTGCCTACCTACGAAAAAGACAAACCGCTTTATATCGGATTTTTCCACACCGGAGCCTACCAGGAATCGCTGGGTGGATATGGCGGAATACAGCACTGCCTAATCCCTGCTCCAAAGCATATCATCATCGAGAAAGACGAAAACGGTGATTGGTATCCGCGCCTCTTTGCCAAGGAGCAAAGTTATAAGTCGATGCTAAAAACGCTGGGGTACTAAGAAGTAGGAGTATTGGAGTGATGGAGTGGTGGAGTGGTGGAGTGATGGAGTGATGGAGTGATGAGGAAGAGAATTTTTAAATATGGAATATCATGCAAAAATCCGGAGCCATTTAATATTGACATCTCCGGATTTTTGCTATAAAACCACAAGGAAAGTTAGTATTTGGGTAATTGAGTAATCAGATAATTTTCGACAACATATAGCGACGAATTTCGGTTAATCCTTTTCGCTGCTTCAAGATCCTTGTCAATTTTTCCGGTATTTATCCTGTAGCGTTCCTGTGCCAGCCTGAAATGAAAAAGCTTGTCATTAAAATCATCATTCAGGAAGTACATGTTTTCTAACAAGTCCTGATACCCCCTTCCTTCCGAATGCACCTCTATTGCCGAATAATAATGCTTAATTGCTCGCTCAGCCTGGTAAATGATAGCTTTAAAAGGTTTATCTTTTAAATCAATTAATCGATCGAGTTGAAAATCAATGGATCGTCTGTTTTTGTACGCTTTGTAAAACTTCGATGTTTGCTGATCGTGATTGAGTTCATTAATAAATTGCTTAATCTTTTCAATTTTTTTTCCCTGGTTGTCGGGCGTTTCTGATCCAGCAACTCGGGTACTTTTAAGTAAAACATCCATGACTCTGTTAGGTTTGGGATATTTTCCAGCTACTATATTTTGTTTGTTTTCTTCCTCCGTAACTATTAATTCTAATAGCAGCGAATAATTGTAATGAACATGTAGCCATCTGACCAGGTACAAATGAGTTTGCGCCATGTATGAATGATTGAATATGAAGCTTTGACCAAAGATGTTGTACGTTTTTATCACCTCCAAAAGGCAGTAAATGGAATCGACAATCAAAAATTCAAACATTTCGAGTAAATGAATAGCCTCAACCTTTTGCACAGCGTTTTCAGCTTTAGGTTTTTTAACAAAATATATCTGTTTGATGATTTCGCCAATATCATTAAAATCCGGGTCTAATAAATCGGATGGTATTTTTCCCTCAACTGATTTAATAAGCATGGATCGAAGGCATTGGATAAAATCCAAATCCACAGGTTCGTCAAAATCCAATTTAAAATTATAATACTTAAACATCTCATAGTTTAGGTGTTCTTTAAACCTGAGTTTTAATATTCGGTTGAACATACTATTTTCGATAAGATAAGGCGAGGCAAGATTATACCTGAACATTTTTCCTATCCACCGAATTCTGCTACTATCAAATTTAGAATTAGGATATTTATTATTTTCTTTCTCAGCACTTTTGTCCGACTCCCCGTATCCACACGTAATTTTTAGCAAGTTCAGCGTAAAAACCAAATCATCTATTTCTGTATCAATGGGTATTTTTTTTAGTGAAACATAGTTGCTGTAAAGCCAGCTTTGAAACCCCGAATCGGGATCATATCGGCTTTCGTCAAAAATATTCCGGTATCGTTCGATCATATAAGAATGAATATTTTCGAAAGCTCCAAAATGGGATCGAAGAATTTTTGTAGCCACATCTTCCAATTTGTCAATAACCGTTCCCACAGTTTTTATTCTTTCTTCCCTTGTATTTTCCGGTTCATTTTCAAGGTTCCATTCACAATATTCTTTCAGGAGGTGAATAATCTTGGTTAGCTGGAAGGAATAATTTTTGAACTCTTTGGCTTTTTTGTAGAACAGTGCTGCGAGGTAGTAATAAACAATGGCAGCTTCCAGTTTTTTAACTTCGCCTAAAATTTCATAAAAAGGCTTTTGTCCTTCTTCTGGCTTACCTTCACCCTCATTAAGTTTGGTGTTCGTTTTTGAATAATTAATAGCACAGATGATTTTATTTAATCTGTCTTCATTTATTTCATCATGCTTGTTAGCACAACTAAACCGGGTATCACCGATATCGGACAACAAACCGGCAAGTGTTTTAAAAGAATTTTTTCTTTTGGATATAAATGAATCGTTAATGTAGGCATAAAAAACAATCTTTAAGTAGATGTTGTCTTTTGAATATTGTTTATTATCAAATAACGCAGATAACAGAATATCTGAATTATCTTTTCCTCCTTTTTTCTTTTTCACCCTTTGTTTTATTGATTTGAGCAAATTGTCTCCGATTGGTTTTGATTCATTACTCCTGGAATATTTATTATGATCCGAATAAGCGGATTCAACAATTTTTTTGTGCTTGCTACATTCAGCAAGCAGGAAATCTTTCATCGAGGTAAAAGGCCAATTAATGAAGGCATATACAAGATTCTCCAGGCTTTTGTCGTAGTATTCGCAAGCCTTGCAGGGAATTTTTCGACCATCTTTCAAGGCTATTTGTCTGTTTTTTTCGCAGTTCTTACAATCGATGCGCGGGCCACAAATATCTAAGCAAGTGTACTTTTTTTCTTTTTTTTGTTTACAATTATCATAAATCCGATTAGTTCTTGATGATATTAATCCGTTTTTATAATAAAGAATATCACCGACTTTATTCCAAAACTCTGTTTCCAACAAGTATTTTTCTTCAATCCTAATAATTTTGTTCAAATATCTAAACTCGCCCTCAATTCGTTTCAAATCCTCATGGGTTATTCCCCCGAGGTTTCCTTTTTCGATTACCTGCAATTTTGCCAAAAAGGCCTGATACAGCGATTTTATCCCTTCGAAAGCCGTAACCTTAAATAGCAAAGAAGATTTCTCGGGTGTTATATCCTCGGCAATAGCTCCTATGAAATCGTGTTCTTCATATACAAGATCTTCCTTGAGCCATCTAAAATTGGGTTGTTTGACATTCTCATTAAACCTTTCATCGATTTTTGTTTTGTTGCGTTTTTCTCGCTTTTTAACAAATACCAGGCTGTCATCCTTCGTACACAACTCCAGCCCAAGTTTATCGAGCTTAATGTTTCGATAGCGGATAATCAGATTTGCCAATTCGCCATAAGTAGAAAATGCAGAATCGTATGTTTTTCGGCGCTCCATGGCCAGCCCCAGCTTAAGCATACTTCTTACAAGAACAACAAATTCGTAAATTGACTTATCTTCAATTTTCCCGGTTCTTAAAAAGTGGATGCCATCTAAGTATTCATTAATTGCTTTGCCCAAGTCTTCCTCATGAAAATATATATCTCCCAAAATAATGTGTATTGTTGCGATAGATTGTAGGTGGAAGTTAATTCCCTCGCTACCAAACCTGTTGCGATACCGATCCTCAAGCATTTTTAATTCATCAAGATAGAAGTGTTTTAACAGCAACTGCTCGTCAAGGGTGAAATTAAAGGCAGCCGATCCCTCTTCTGAAATCTTTGAAAGATAGCCAATCTCTTTTGTTATTCGTTTTGGGAATTTAAAATCGAACACACCACTAACGATCTCTTCGATATGCGTTTGTATTAAATATTGCATCAGGATAGTAATAAAATCCCGAAATTCAGGGGTCTTATGAATTTCAATTACTTCCGGGGTGTTTTCAAGATTCCTCCACGAAAATCCGTAGTTGTGAAATTTAAAGATATGATTGATCAAAAAAGTGGCCGATACCAAAATCTTATCGTTATAATCCTGCACCTTGTTACCAATCGAATATATTATGGGGTTAACCAACGAAGAAATCATTCCAATATAATATTGTTTATCCTGATCGAATTCGAGAAAAATTCTTGAGGAGTTGTTGCCCACAATCAAAAAGTGATTTTGAAACCATCCAATATCCGAATACCCATATTTGTTTTCTTTTATATCTGTTGCTCTAAGGGTAAATTTTTCGAATGTACTGGTTATTTTTTTTGGTGCGCCATTGCTAATGTGCATCAGATAAATGATAAAATGGTGTAGGGTAAAAATAATTTTCTCGCGTTTTTGCCGGGCAGTTATCTTTTCTATATCTATGGTAAATGTGTTTTCGTTTAATTCAGGGAAGTTCTCCAGCAAATATTTATTGTAGGATTTTAATGACGGAAATTTTGGCCGCTGTTTTACAGGAAATAGAAACTGGCAAACATATCTTTCGGTGAGTCCGGTAATATCTACAATTTCATCATCAGCAGCATCGGCACTTTCGCTCAAAAAACTCTGTACATATATTACCTGATTAAAAATACTTCGGTTAAAAAAGTTACGGTCAGAAACATCGGCAAGATAGGCATCGTACATCTCGCGCCCTGCGATAAAAATGAATTTTGATTTTGCCGTGGTCAAAAAATGCTTCAGGTTACTCAAGAGCTTGTAAATGGCCTGTTGGCGGTTTCGTGAGGATTCGATGTTAAATAGATAGCCATCGGCCTTATACTCGCCGGTTTTCTTTTTTTGGTCATCAAGTAGTTCTTCCTTAGGCTCAATTTTATCCAACTCGTCAAAAATCAAGGTGAATTCAGGTTTGCTAACATAATTGGGCAACTGGTCGATGTCGTCAAGTATCTCTATCAGTAGCTGTTCGATGTCGTTAATCCCGGCCATAGGCATTCTTTTCTCTTTCGAGTTAGAAACTCTGAACCATGGACTACTGCCTGTGTTCAGGCTATATTCGTTCGCGTTTTGAAGGGTCAGGTTTGCATCAATTCGATCGATAAGATAATTAAGTTTGTTGACTATACCTTTTTGGGATACACTGCCAAAAACATGAAATACATGTAAGCGAAAATATAAAAACCGGAGCCACAAAAAATTTAACATTAGGAGCAAAATGAAAAAGTAATTAATGGTGTGAGGCAAGGGGTTATATATTCCCAAAAATATCACTTCATCAACATATTTTTCAAAGTTCTCGTAATAAACATTTAGCACAATATCTGCAAAACCAATACTTGCCATTATATTCCGCTGTCATTTGGGTTTTGAATAGTAATTAATGAAAAGGGCTTCACTTGGCGTTGTGGTTTTATTCACACTATCTCTTGAAAGATCAGGGTATTTGTTTTCCAATCTGCTTAGCCCTTTGTAGTATAAGTCAACCATTTCGTATAAAGGATCTGTTGCCAAAGAATCTTTTGTTTTTTGTTCAGGAGCAATGCTATCAGCAATAGTTTTCCAACCATTATTCTGATTTAAGGAATCATTGATTGAATTGAAAACAAAAACAAAATCAAAATAATGTTTATCTTTATTTTCTTTTTTGTAAATAGAGTCGATTGCATCAACAATATCATCAACACCCATACTATTCCCCTCCAATTGCAAAATGTTTTCATGTTGTGTTGGCAGATAGTATTCGATTTGTAGCTCTTTTTTCACCGTATTTTCCAATGTTTTTGAGGCATGATGATGGTATAAGCCTAAGGTTAGGGTATAGGTTACAAATAATACAAAGGTCATCCAAATATAGTTTTTCCTAAAGGATTTACGAAAAGCAAGATACTCGGTTCGGATGTTTTTGGCAATAATTCGCAAAATATCAATCTCACGTATTGCATCGTGTCCAAGATTAACTGTGATGAATATGTTTTGTGAATGTTTAAAATGATTACTGATTTTTCTAAGAAAATTTCCAAAAGGCTTCCAAAATAAATCCTTATTTTCATATCCCTCATATTTTATCTTATGTTTTGGTTTGGTTTTTATATTATCTGAGATAACAGCTAATGCATATAGAAACAATAAAGAATTTTGTCCAAACCGGAATACACTATAGCTTTCAATTTGACAATTATAGGTAACGATATTCTTATAGCAAACAGCAAGCACAACTGAGGTTAAAACAAGTGTTACATTCTGAAAAAAATGCATGAATCTTTTGGTAGTCATATTGCTGAAGTCGCAATAGATATAATTAAATATTTGATTTTTAATAAAAAAACTTTGGATATTCCTAAAAAAGCAATGCGGTTTATTAAGTCTATCCCCACCCTGCTTATGTTTCAAGTTAGGTTGTATTAAATTACGAATCCATTTTTCCGGCTGTGAAACATAATGAAAATATACTACAATTCCTAAATGAATAATAAAAATCCCTAAGAAAAATGTGAATATGAGACACGACAAAATCAAAATAAATAATGATGGTTTACTGTCAATTGTTATAGAACCAATTTCCATCATTATTAATAAGAACAAAAAAGTAAGGGCATATAATTTCAGACCTCCTGACTTGTGGTCAAACTAAATTGTCGCGATTTTATATATTA
>CAZGAO010000038.1:0-48443 GCA_964523795.1 uncultured Lentimicrobiaceae bacterium | reverse complement strand
GCCCCATTCTTAATGATCGGGAAAAAGTGTCAAATATGTCATGCTATATGACAATAATGGCTTACAACGGCCCGAAAAAGATGCCGCCAAACGCCTGCATGAATTGTACTACATGCTTGACGATTTGAAAAATGCCTACAAGTATGGCGTGATAGAGTTTAATGTAAAGGACAGTTTGGATTTGGAAGAGAGCCTCACCAAAATGGCCAATCTGGAATTGCAATACACCTTTGAAAAACAGGATCAGGAACACAAACTATCCAGACAGCGCAAAGATTTTCTGCTGGTATTATTGGGCGTTTCGGTTTTGTTTATTTTGGGTATTGTTGTGCTTTTATTAAAACGTCAGAAAATACGAGCCAAAAATGTCCAGCTCGAAAAACAACAGCTCGAAAAAGAAATTGAATACAAAAACAAAGAGCTGCAAATAAATGTGATGAATCTGATTAAGAAAAATGAAATGCTGTCGGAAATCTCGAAGCGATTGATCAGCATTCAGCATGTAGCTGTAAAAAACGAAACCAAAAGCGCGATTCTCAAAGTAGCCAAAGACCTACAAAACACCACCGACCAGGAAATATGGTCGGAATTTGAAATGCGTTTTAAAGAAGTACACGGAACTTTTTACGATCATCTGGTAGAAAAACACCCCGACCTTTCGCCCAATGAACAAAAACTGTGTGCCTTTCTCAAATTAAATTTATCAACCAAAGATATTAGCGAAATCACCGGCCAGCGCACCAACACCATCGAAATGGCTCGTCACCGCCTGCGCAAAAAAATGGGCAACTCCAACACGCAAACCAACCTGGTGGCCTATCTCTCCCAAATATAAGCAGTCTGCATTTTCATTTCTTCTGTAATTCTTTTAAAAAGTCATAAAAATCTTTCTGCGCACATAATCAACTATATAAATATGATTGTATAGGTATTGTAAAGGTGTTAAACGCCAAATCTCATGGTTTTGTAAAGGTGTTTTTTTGCGGCTGCCCGGCTTGAGCAATTACTTTTACCGCTCAAAGATTTTGAAAATCTAATTATGGAAGAGGAAATTAAAAAGTCGCTAACAACGGAAGAAGCCAATGAGCCTATGGGCGAAATGATCGAGGAAATTTCAAATTCCATCAAAAAGAAAGAAATCCAAAATCAGGTACTTCGCAAGATAGTTCTGGAGATAAATCAACAAATTAAAAAGAAATCACTTTAAACTAAACTATTTTTATTCATCTAAATCTTAATTTATGAACAAGTTATCTACTATTCTTTTTGCCTTGGTAATGATGTTTACATCAGCCACTGCATTTGCACAAATTGACGGCCGCACCATGAGTGGCCCAAACCAAAGTCTTTGCTTTGCCAAAGATTATGTTGCCCCCGGAACCGATGCCATTACTTCGGTTTTTGAAGAAGATTTTTCAAGTGGAACATTCCCCCCCGCAGGCTGGGCAGTGCAAGGTGCCGGACTGACCAACTGGTCGGCAAGTGCCACCAACAATGCCGGTGGTGAAGCTCCCGAAGCGCACATGGCATGGTCACCTCAATTTAATGCCGATTCTCGGTTTGTATCGCCGGTTATCAATACTTCGGCCTACACCAGTCTGGCTATTGGCATGAGCCATTACCTCGATGATTATTCGGGTTCAGGCTATTCATTGAAAATTGAAACTACAACCGATGGCACCACCTGGAACGAAGTATGGTCGGTTGCACCTACAGGAGCTATTGGGCCAGAAATTGTAACCACAATTATCGATAACGGTTCGATAGGAAGTGCCACCTTCCAGTTTGCCATTACTTTTTCGGGCAATTCTTATGATATGAATGACTGGTACATCGACAATGTAGTGCTTTTCGAAGCCCTTGATTATGATGCTGCTGTTTTAGCTATTGGAATCCCCGCACAGATTCCCGCCGGAAATGCCGTAACTGCTAATGCGCTGGTACTTAATAATGGTACACAGGCAGCCACGTTCGATGCTGTATTTGAACTAAAACAAGGTGGTAGCACCGTTTTCACTTCAACCAAAAGCGTGAGCAATCTGGGTGGATTCCAAACCCAACTGTTGAGCTTTGACACTTGGACTGCCGTAGCAGGCGATTACGAAGCCTTTGTTACTGTTGAACTGGCCGGTGATGAAGATCCCAGCAACGATATGATGAGCAAGCCGGTACAGGTGCTCGAAGGAATGGTTTCCAAAAAGCCACTCTTCGAAGAATTTACCAGCTCCACATGTGCTCCTTGCGCTGCTGCAAATCCCATTATTAAAGCAGTATTGGATGCCAACCCCGACGAATACAGCCTTATTAAATATCAAATGAACTGGCCGGGAAGTGGCGACATTTATTTTACACAACAAGGTGCTGACCGTAGAAATTATTATGGCGTTTCTTTTGTTCCTGATCTCTATGGCAATGCCGTAGCAATCTATCCTGCCAGCAGTATTAACCAAACAATCTTCGATAATTTGGCCGCACAAGTTACTGCCATGGATATCGCTGTTACTTCAGATATTGACGAAGGTAATATGATTACTGTAAACGTTGACATTAGTGCTACTGCCAATTATGCTGCCGGAATGAAGGCACACATTGTGGTTTGCGAAAAAATTACTACCGGAAACGTGGGCAATAATGGCGAAACACAATTTGAAAACGTAATGATGCAAATGCTGCCCGGTTCTGCCGGAACTACGCTTGCTGCCATTGCACAAGGCGAAACGGTAAGCATATCCGAAACCTACGACATGAGTACAACCAACATGGAAGAGCCAACCGACCTAATCGTTATTGTTTTTGTTCAGGATGATGCAGATAAAGCCATTGTTCAGTCTGAAATGGTAGATGTACAGGCCGGCAATTTCGAGACCTATGATGTTACCTTTAATGTTGAGGATAATAGTGGTAATATGGTTGAAGGTGCTGAAGTATTTCTTGAAGGCAGTGGCACACAAACCACCAACGCCCAGGGACAAACAATTTACGAAGATATTTTCCCCGGAACATACACCTACGAGGTAAGTGCTGATGGCCTGTTCCCTGCCTCAGGATCGATAACCGTTACCGACCAAAACGTAATTGAGAATGTAGTACTCGAAGCTCCCGATTTTTATTTCTTCGAGGATTTTGCTTCCGAAATTCCTACCGACTGGACTACCTATGCTACCAATCCCGACTTCCTTTATTGGTATGATGGTAAAGTAATTTTCTTTGATCAAACAGCGGCTACAACTCCTATTCTCCTTGTAGCTCCTTCGGTTGATTTATCGGTTGTTCAGGAATTGATGATCGAAATAGGTGAACCCCAGGGCAGCCCTAACATGCAAGTAGGAACAATGTCCGACCCCGCCGATCCTTCAACATTTACCCTTCTCGAAACATTCGCCGTACCCACAAATCCTGAAATATTTTCGATAGATATGAGCGGCTATGCCGGAACAGATACACACGTAGCATTTTTATATGATGGCCCACAGATGGGATTCTGCAGCCTCCTCACGGTAATGATGACCGCAGGAAATACTCCTCCCCCGGCCAATGTTGCCGAAGACTTTGAAAGCTACAACGCTGGCGAAAAATTGGTAGAACAGGCATTGGCACAAGGTATTGATTTCTGGACTTGCTGGAGCGGTGATACTGGTGCCGGTGGCGATGAAGACCCAATGATAAGCAGCGAACAAGCCGCCTCAGGCAGCAACTCCGTAGTTTGCGAAGGTCTTAATGATTTTGTAATGCTCTTTGGCGATCTTACCGAAGGCAAGCACAACGTATCCTTCGATATGTATATTCCTACAGGTTTTGTTGGCTACTATAACCTGCTTCAAGTGTATGGTGAAGCTGGTGCCGGAGCCGTATGGGGTTCCGAAGTTTATTTTAACCCTGAAGGTGTGGCCATACTTACCGGAGCAAACACTCCCGGACTTGCATCTTTTAACTATGCTTACGACACCTGGTTCCATGTAGAAAATGTGGTTGACCTGAATGCTGATGAAGCAAAATTGATTGTTGAAGGCGTGGAAATCGCCACCTGGGAATGGAGCATCGGAGCTTCTGGCGCTGGTGTTAATTCATTGGCTGGTATGGATATTTATGCCGCAGCTACCAACGGTACACCCAAGGCCTTTTTTGATAATATTGATATTACCGCAGCCACAGCCTTCGAGCTTTTTGATGATGTGGAAACTTATAATGCTAACGAAAAACTCGTAGAACAAGCCTTGGCGCAAGGCCTCGATTTCTGGACTTGCTGGAGTGGTGATACCGGAGCCGGTGGCGATGAAGACCCCATGGTAAGCAGCGAGCAAGCTGCCTCGGGAACCAACTCGGTGGTTTGCGAAGGTCTTAATGACTTTGTTTTGCTCTTTGGCGACAAAACCAGTGGTAAATACGCGGTAAGTTTTGACATGTACGTACCCACAGGTTTTGTTGGTTATTACAACCTGTTGCAGGTTTATGGCGAAGCTGGTGCTGGTGCCGTTTGGGGATCCGAAGTTTATTTCAATCCCGCCGGAACTGCCGAATTGAATGCCGCAAATACTTCGCCATTGCAAAGCTTTAGCTATGCTTACGATACCTGGATTCATATCGATAATATCGTTGACCTTAATGCCGACCTGGCCACTCTTATCGTTGAAGGTGTAGAGATTGCCACGTGGCAATGGAGCATTGGAGCTTCAGGTGCTGGTGTTAATTCGCTGGCCGCTATGGATATTTATGCCGCTGCAACCAACGGAACACCCAAGGCCTTCTTCGATAACTTTGCCCTCGAAAACTTCGCAGGACTGCCCGCACCTACCAATCTCACTGCTTCGGTGGATGATAACGATATTACCCTAATGTGGGATTCACCATCCGATGATCTGATTGGCTACAATGTTTTCCGCGATGAGATGATAATCGCTGAAGAAATTACCGAAACCACTTATGTTGACATGGATCTGCTTCCAGGTTATTACATGTATGATGTAAAAGCTGTTTATAACGAAGGTATCTCGGCAGGTGCCGGCCCAGTGGAAGCCTTTATCCCAGGAGGTACCGACCGCGAAATGGTACTGCTCGAAATTGGTACCGGTACTTGGTGCCAGTATTGCCCGGGTGCCGCCATGGGTGCTGACGACTTTATCGAAAACGAACAAAACGTAGCTGTGGTCGAATACCATAATGGTGATAATTATACCACCACCCAGTCCGATGCCAGAAATGCTTATTACGCACTTACAGGTTATCCTACTGCTAATATCGATGGTGTACATACCCACGTTGGTGGAAACCATACCCAGAGCTTGTATCTGACTTATCTTCCTTCGTATCTCGACCGTGTGGATAAGATGTCACTTTTTGAATTGGGCATTGATGTAATAATGAATGGCGAAACTGCTGTTGATGTTACCGTTGACCTGGATAACATCTATCCCTATCCCGGCAATAATGTAGTATTGCACGTGGTTTGCACCGAATCGCATATCCCCGAAGTTTGGCAAGGTATGGATGAGCTCAATTTTGTTTGTCGCGAAATGTTCCCCAACGAGCTGGGTACAGCTATGGACTTCTCAAGTCAGACTACTTACACCGGAAACTATACCGTAAGCATTGATGGTTATGTTAAGGATAACTGCGAAATCGTAGCTTTCCTCCAGGATAACGATACCAAAGAAATACTTCAGGCGCAAAAATTCGACCTCGAAGATATCGTAGGTATTGGCGAAAATCCGCTGAAACAAACCGTAAGCATCTATCCAAATCCCGCATCTACCATGCTGCATATTGAAGCTGCTGATGGAATGACAGGCGTTAGGATTATGAACCATCTTGGCCAATTGGTACTCAACCGCAGCACACAGGCCAGTGCTTTCACCTTAAATGTTTCTAACTTGCAAAGCGGCATATACTTCGTTGAGATTACTACCAACGAAGGCTCGCTAACCGAAAAAATACTTATTAAGTAGGCTTTAGTAATTCATTTATCGTATTAGGGTGTTCTATTCATTTAGGACACCCTTTTTTTATCCTACTTTTTCATAAGGCAGGAGCAAGAGGGTTTGCCGGGGTTGTGGGATAATTAGCTTAATGGGAGGGATAAATATCCACCATAAGGTGATTAAGGTGATAGCTTACTACTCTACTACTTTTCCCTTAATTTGCAGGATGGTGCGGTCGGCATCGGCATTGGTAACTACGCTAATGGTTTTCATAAAATCGCCCAATTCGGTACCATGATAGGTTACGGTAAGCTTGGTTGATTTGCCCGGCAGTACCGGAGCCTGGTCGTATTCCAGATGCGCACAGCCGCACGAGGATTGCGCGTAGGTGATAAACAAGGGCTGGTTGCCTTCGTTTGTCAGGAGGTACTCCACTTTCTTTTTTGATTTAAAACTTAAATCGCCCAAATCGTGAATGGTGGTGTCCCAAACAGCTTTTGGGCCGTTAACATTAACGGATTCAGTTGTGCCTGTGCGATCCGAAGTCATGGCTTCCTGGGCATTAATACCAGCAAAGGGCAGCAAAAAGAAAGGCAGGAGATAAAGGATGATTTTATACATAAGTTTGCAATTTATCGTGTGTTTATCCAAGAACAAAGGTTGCCCTTATTTTATTATAATCGTGTTAACAAAAATCAAGACTTTGTTAAGAAGGTGTTAAAGGGTTAGGTAGTTTGAGTCAGGGTTTGACTACAAGTCAAGCCCTGACTTTTCCAACGCACGAGCCGCCCCCCCTCTAACTCCCCCTGGAGGGGGAGGACTTCCACCCACGGGCTAACAGGTTGACGGATTTTAAAAAAAATATTTCACCTTTTGAGCATCATTTTATGTTATCTGTTAGATTCACGTTAAACTTGTCTACACGAATCACCACTGTAGCTAGTGCGGTGGGTCTCCCTTCCCCTCTTGGGGAAGGGCTGGGGATGGGGTCTGGCTGCTTGGAAGATTTTCCACCACACAGGCCGACCCAATCTAACTTGGACTTTTCTTTAAAGTTGGCTTTTATTGATTTAAGATTTAAGATTGACGGTTGGAGATTTTGGATTGTGTTGGATATCACCAACATCTTAAATCTAAAATCGCAGATCTGAAATCATATATTTTTCTAACTGTTACTTAATGACAAGCACTAACTCCCTTTGGAGCTTTTCCTAAACACAGGCCGACCCCGAATTTCGGGAGGTTGGGGATGGGGTCTGGACTGGTGGGAAGTTTTTCACTTTTAAAAACTACTTTTACACTTTCATTTATAATAATAAAATGGCATAATGTGAATGATTGGACGAAAAGTACAATCTGGTCGTTTAGCTGTTTAACAAATTCGTGCCCAAGCCATGAAGAGAAATCAAATACGCTTTATCATTATCCTCGGATCCTTTGCCATCATCGGCATTACGGTTATTCAGATTTACTGGATACAAAGAGCCTGGGATATTAAGGAAAAACAATTTAACCAGACCGTTTTTATCGGATTGAAAAATGTGGCCGAAAAACTTAGCGTGTACAACCAAACCGACCTGCCTGTCGAGAATCCTGTCAATCAGCTATCTACCAATTATTTTGTGGTGAACACCAACAGCGTTATCGATGTCAATGTTCTGGATTTTTATCTCCGTACCGAGTTTAGCCAGTTGAATATTGCCACCGACTACGAATACGCCATTTACGATTGCCACAACGACAAGATGGTTTATGGCAATTATGTGTCCCCGGGAGGCCAGGGTAAAGATTATAAAATGACCTCGAATATGCCCAAATACAGCGATTACATTTATTATTTCGGTGTAAATTTCCCATCCAAAGCCAACGCCCTGGTAGGCGATATGGGGCTGTGGATTATTTTTTCGGCTATCTTCATGGTTTCGCTGATATTTTTTGCCTACGCCATTTTTGTCATTTTAAGGCAAAAACGCTTGTCGGAGTTGCAGAAAGATTTTATCAACAACATGACCCACGAGTTTAAAACACCCATTTCGAGTATTAATATCTCAGCGGATGTAATCTTAAATCCCGAAATTGTTAAAGATCCGGAAAGGTTACAAAATTACGGAGCCATCATAAAGCAGGAAAATCGGCGGCTCAACAATCAGGTTGAAAAAGTGCTGCAAATTGCCCGCATCGAAAAATCAGGTTTCGAGCTTAAAAATGAGGTGTTGGATCTGAACGCGATTATCGGGGAGGTAGCCGCCAACTGCAAAACCAGCAATGGCGATGGCTTGCAGATACAAAGCCAGCTTGATACGAACGTTGGCGAAGTAGTGGCCGACCGCCTGCACCTAACCAATATTTTGTACAACCTAATCGACAACGCCATAAAATATGCCGATGGACTGCCGGTGATAAATATCGAAACTCAGCTTAAGGACAACCAAATTCGGGTATCGATACAGGACAATGGAATTGGCATCAGCAAGGAATATCAAAAAAAAGTTTTTCATAAGTTTTTCAGGGTTCCCACCGGAAACGTACACAACGTAAAAGGCTTTGGGCTTGGGCTTTACTATGTCAAAAATATCTGCCATGCCCACCGTTGGAATATATATTTGAAAAGCGAAATAAATAAAGGTTCTACCTTTGTGATAGAAATACCGGACAAATGAACGAAAAAATAAAACTTTTGTATGTTGAGGATGATTTGACGTTGTCGTTTGTTACCCGCGACAATCTTCAATTATATGGCTATACCATCGACTATTGCGAGGATGGGGTAGAGGGGCTTCATCTTTTTAATACCAACAAATACGATTTGTGCATTTTGGATGTGATGCTTCCTCGTATGGATGGCTACGAGCTGGCGATGAAGATACGGAAGAAAAATCAAGACATCCCTATCATATTTCTAACCGCCAAATCGCGCCGTGAGGATAAGATTCACGGCCTGCGCATTGGTGCCGACGATTACATCACCAAGCCTTTTAGCATTGAGGAACTGGTGTTGAAGATTGAAGTTTTCCTGCGCCGTAGCGGCATACGCAAAAAAGCCGATGAGCTGACCGGCGAATGTGAGCTGGGGCTTTTTACCTTCGACATCGGAAACCACATCCTTATCGCCCCCGAACATAAAAAACAACTCACCCACCGCGAAGCCCAGCTCCTGGCCGCTTTTTGCAAAAACCCCGATACCATCATCAAGCGCGATGACCTGCTGATGCAAATATGGGGCGATGATCATTATTTTGCCAGTCGCAGCCTCGATGTTTTTATTTCGCGCCTGCGCAAATACATCAAAAGCGACCCGCAACTAAAAATCGAAAATATACACAATGTGGGCTACCGCCTGATAACGGAGGTGGAAAAAGAGATATGAGCCGTAAAATCAAGTTTTAAACAGAAATCCTCACCCGGCGAAAACCATCAATGTGCCCTCTATAGAAGCTTAGCATGGCTGGGCAGCTAATCACGGTTTGCATAAAACTCTGTAAAAAAGCACATCACGCGCTAACGACATAAAAGTTATTTTGAGTTTGACAGATAGGCGCGTGGGCAAAAGTTTGGCGGGCAGCGGCTGCCAGTGTGTTGGCCAGCATCAAACTTTTTTGATTTTTTGGTTCTTTTTCATCAAGGAAAAAGAACAAAAGAAAAAGTCTCAGAAATCCCTAAATCCCCGCCTCCTGAAGTAGATTGATGGTTTCTTATGAGAATCGCAAAAATAATCTTTCGGTGTACCACACCTTAATTGATTCGCAGGTATCACAGTGCTACAAATGCCGATCACTGATCGTGCTAGCTCGTCCTATGGATGGTCTATGGATGGTATATTTTGCGGTTCTGCCGCTGTGAAATCAAATATTCCTTTGTGGGGAGATATTATAAGCCCCTAAATAAAACTAATTCTCACCTCTTTCAAAAACTTATCTTCGAGCAAGGCAGCAATGCGCTTGACCACGGTTCGGCGTATCTCGAGCTCGACCGGCAGGCTGGGATCCTGGTGGGCAATGTTGATGCGTGTTCCCACAATAAAGTCGATGGCATCACTTTCGAGAATCATTTTTACAATGCGGTCGGCAGGGCCTTTATCCAAAGCCGTTTGTATGTTGTAATCTTTAAGGATATTTGATACCTTGGTGAGCGTTAATATGCCCTCGGTTATCAAATCCACGCCTTCCATAGCCGAGATTGGTGGCAAGTCGGGATCGTCAAAATCGTAGCTATCCTCAATTTTTTGCTCCCACTCGCGTGCGATGATATCCCCGGTGGTAGCTCCCGAGAGTACTTTTTTTCCTTCGAAAAGCCGCACTCGATCAGCATATTCGGCATCTTTATTTTCATCGTAGGGCGGACCGGTGCAAATCAGCAGTTTGCGCGGCTCTCTAAAATATACCACGCCGCAACTGGTATCGTCCTTGGGTTCAAAATTATCGTGTTGCAGTGCTTTTTTTACCACCCGTTCGCCCAGGTCTGCGGCGGATAGCTCGGGGTGGCTGGTGATTTCGTTAAGTACAAAATCCATCATGGCATCGCGCCCCCAGCCTTCGGGGAATCGGCCAGGCCCCAATCCCGACTGGGTAATTCCATCCGAACAAAAAACAATGCGGTCGCCCTTTTCGGGGATAAATGAGCAACGGTGCAATTCCTTCCCTTGGTTTTTCTCCGAATCCAAAACCACATATTCCCATTCAGGATCCATCAATGTATTTTCTCTGATTATAAAAGCTTGCGGATTGTCGTATTCAAGAATATTTACCCGGCCACCAATTTCGATATCCAAAATGGTAAAGGTGGCATAGCTTGTTTTGCGCTCGCTGCACACAGGCAGAGTGTTCATAATAATTTCGGCAATCTTCACCATGTCCTGGTGTTCGATGGTGAAATTCAAGGCCATGGTCGAGGTAAGGGTAGCCAGCATGTTGGCCTTAACGCCGTGACCCATGCCATCGGAGAGCACTGCGATAATGCGGTTTTCTTCCTTCACTTTTCTGTGCAGAAAAACATCGCCACAAATCCGTTCGCCAACATGGTTGCGTTGGTAGCAGTTTACTTCGATATGAAATTCGTTCGACACGTTTTAGTCTAAGTTAGTTTTCTTTTTCTTGCGATGCAGTTCGGCAATCGAGTTGAGCATGGCCTCGGTTTTGGAAGCCCCCTCGCCGAGCAAAAATCCAATCTGTTGCACCATCGTCAAATTCTGGTCGATAACTTCGCCTACGCGATGAATTATCTGCTCGTTGCGTACCTCGGGCGAAAACATATCGCGTACAATGCCACCCACCACTTTTCTGTCCTGAATCGAGAACACACTTAAATTGAGAAAGGCTTCATTAATCTTCACATCCCGACTCAAAATATTTTCGCCTGTGGCTAACACGTTCTGGAAAACCTTATAAAACTGCACGGGCACCAGGGTTTTTAAATCGGCACCCCGAAGTCCCGGGATAATCTCATCAATCTCGCGGGCATCATCACCCAAAAGCTCGATAAAACTGCGGTTGGATGAGGTGATTTTTAGTTTATCATCCACGATGACTACCCCCGAAGGAATCTGATTCATAATGGCTCGCGAGGTTTCCAGCTTTGTATTGGTCAATTCAAATTCAGCCTGGCGATTTTTCATCTCGTCATTGAGCGTACTCAATTCGGTATTCTGTCGTGCCCTTGAATCGCGCAGCGTTTCGATATATTTTTGTTTATTTTTAATATTAAAATCGAAACACATATCGGTGCGCGTAAGACCCTGGGCTACTGCTTTGGCAAAATTGCGACACGATTCAAAACCGCAGATGGCACAGGAGGGACTACTATCATCGTTTTTCTCAAGCAGGCTTAGTATCTCATCCACCTTTGCCGGTGCCGGCTCCTTAGCACGCTTATCATTTTTAAGGTAAGCACGCGACAAATCCAAACCCTTATAATTCTCTATTTCGCTATTCCATTTATCAAGGTCAATTTTGCTGATACGCCGCTGCGAATATGCCAGTACCAGGGATGTGCGCAAAAGTTTATCGCCTCCCGCCGACATGCCCGGGCCCATCACGCAGCCCTCGTTATAAAAAACATTGATATGCTTGCGAATCTGGTCGGTGTGGTGCTCGAACGAGTGGATGGCCTTTAGCGATGAAGGATTGCCATCAGCAGTAAGCACATTTCCTTCCATTAGTTTTTCGTTCACACCAGCGGCTTCCAGTATTCCCTGGCTAATAGGATACAACGACCCCAGTCTTCCCACCGGAGGATCAAAGTCGGAATATTCTAGCTGACTTTCTTGGATGTTATTTTGCTCAAAAAGTCGGCGTAATTCAACAAAGGTGATTACCGAATCTACTACGGCCTTAGGGTCGAAGTCGCGCGTATCCTTTTTGGCAGCTATGCAGGGTCCGATATAAACAGTGCGGGTATTTTCTCCATATCTTTTTTTAACCATCAATGCCTGGGCAATCATCGGGCTTACAATGGGCGCAAGGTTGTCGGTAAGGTCGGGATGAAATTTGCAAACCATATCGGCTATGGCCGGGCAGTTGGCGGTAATATAAAACTTGCCCCGTTCGTTGCTAAACAGCTTTTTGTAAACTTGCGCTACTAAATCAACGCCAAAGGAAGCGTCCGTTACGAACGCGAAGCCCAACTGACGTATCATCTCCACAAACTTCCGGTAATCGGTAATATCAGGAAACTCGCCCGAAATACTTGGGTCAACCAGTGCGGCTACTTTATCCGGGCCTTCGAGCATACGCTTTACGCCTTCGGTCGAATCAAAATAAATAAGCCCCTCGTGTCCACATGCTGTAATGCACGCGCCACAACCAATGCACCGTTCGTGATCTATTTGCGGGCTTTCGTTGCCCACCTTCACTACGATGGCATGCACCGGACACACACGCGCACAGTGCATACAGCCATTGCATTTTTCTGGTATTACTTCTATCAGACCCATGATGATCTTTAAAAATTTCTCTTTTACAAAATTCTTATCCTTGCCATAAAATACTGCCGTCTAAGAAACAGCAAAGATGGGAAAAATAATTTGATTTTAATTTTTTTGTTAAAAAAATAACAATGTGAATAAAATAACGCAAAAAGTATTAATTTTGTCATCTATTAGGATAACTTATTAATTACTAATTGAATGAATATGATTGAAGCGATATTGAATCGTTACACCAATCAGGATCGCGAAAACCTGCTCCCAATATTACAGGATGTGCAGCGCGAGGCTGGCTACCTTTCGGAAGAAGCCGTGATAAAGGTAAGCAACTACCTTAGGATTCCCAGCAGCAAGGTGTATGCAGTAGCCACTTTCTACGATCAGTTCAGGTTTGCCCCAGGGGCGAAGCATCAGGTTTGTGTTTGTAATGGCACGGCCTGCCATCTGGAGCATTCGGCTGATCTCCTGAGTGCTTTCGAAAAAAGCCTGGGCATCGCCGCCGGGAACTCAACAAAAAATGGTTTGTTCAGTCTAAAGGCTACGCAATGTATGGGAGCTTGTGGCATGGCACCGGTAGCAAAAATCAATAATAATTTTTATGTTAACATAAAAACCGAAATGGTGGAACCATTGATCGATTCAATCCAAAAAAATGAAAATGCCCAATGATGAATACCACCGACACAAAATATCTTACCAAAGAGGTAGTGCTCAACTTTACCCGGGAATATAGCCCGGAAGTGCAGGAAAAAATTGATCTGCTCCTGCGCAGCAACCTTAAAAAGCCGGTTATCTATATTGGCACTGGCACCTGTGGCATTGCAGCAGGTGCAGGCGAAACCCTTAAAGCTGTGCAAGCATATCTGGATAAAACAGATAACGAAGCCGAGCTAATCGAGGTTGGATGTATCGGGCTGTGCAGTGCCGAGCCTCTGCTCGATTTTCAGTCTCCGGGCAAGGCCAGGATTAGTTTTCGCAATGTGATGGCTGCGGATGTGGATTGCCTCCTCGATGAGTGCTTCCACAAGCAAATCTCCGGTCGCAAAGTGCTGGGGCAAATGCGCAACGAAGACCACGAATACTGGGAAAATATTCCTATCATTAATGACCTGCCATTTTTTAAAAAACAAAAACGGGTTTTACTTTTCGATTGTGGCGAGGTAGCTCCTTCGAGCCTCAACGAATATTTGGCACGCGAGGGATACAAGGCACTGGTGAAAACCCTGCTCCATTATCCTCCCGATGAGGTTTGCAGCATAATCGAAAGCAGCGGTTTGCGAGGCCGGGGCGGTGGTGGCTACCTGACCGGACAAAAGTGGAAGCTAGTGCGCCAGCAGGGCTGCGAACAAAAATACCTGATATGCAATGCCGATGAAAGCGACCCGGGAGCATACATGGATCGAACTCTGGTTGAGGGAAATCCACATCGCCTGATCGAAGGTATCGCCATTGCCGCCTATGCCACGGGCGCGACTAAGGCATACATTTACATCCGTGCGGAATATAGCATTGCCGTGGTGCGGCTGAAAAATGCGCTGGAGCAGGCCAAGGCCGCCGGATTTATTGGCAACAATATTTTTAACAGCGGTTTTAATCTCCAGATCTTTCTTCGCGAAGGCCCGGGAGCCTTTGTTTGTGGCGAAGAAACAGCATTGATAAAAAGCCTGGAAGGCCGCCGGGGTATGCCGCGCAACAAGCCCCCTTATCCCAGCGAAAAAGGCCTTTTTGGGAAACCTACGGTGGTAAATAATGTGGAAACCCTGGCCAACGTTCCGGGAATTATGCTAAATGGCTCCAAATGGTTTTCGGCCATCGGCACCCCCGACAGCACAGGCACCAAGCTCTTCGCACTTTCGGGCGACACCATTAATACAGGGATTATCGAAGTTCCTTTTGGCATCAGCCTTCGCGAAATTATTTACGAAATTGGTGGCGGTCTTAACGATGACAAAGAACTCAAAGCAGTGCAGATTGGCGGCCCCTCAGGAAGTTTGATCCCCGAAAAGGGGATTGATATAAAAATTGATTACAAGCATTTTGCTGAAGAAGGCCTGATGATGGGTTCTGGCGGGATGGTAGTAATGGACAGCAGCAAATGTATGGTGGATATTGTGAAATATTTTATCAATTTTCTGCAAAATGAATCCTGTGGTAAGTGTATTCCCTGCCGCGAAGGCACCAACCGAATGTACAAAATACTGGATGCCATCACCAAACGGCCTACTGAAGACAATACCCACGAATCGCTAATCCGCTTCAAGGGAATCATGCAACTCGAAAGCCTGGCCGAAGTGATCAAAGAAACCTCCTTGTGCGGCCTGGGCAAAACCGCTCCAAATCCGGTGCTATCGGCACTCAAATGGTTTCGCGAGGAATTTGAAGAACATATCTACGAGCGAAAGTGCAGCGCAAACGTTTGCCGGGATTTAAAGAAATACCTCATCAGTGCCGAGCGTTGCACCGGCTGCATGGTATGTCTGAAAAAATGCCCCGAAGATGCGATCACCGGCTCGGCACGAATGCCGCATTTTATCAATCAGGAAAAATGCACGCGCTGTGGAATATGCTATGAAGTTTGCAAGTTCTCAGCGATTGATATTTTATAAATAATAATCCAGGCGGCAGGGATTAATAAAACAAATCATAAATCAACAAACCATAAGCACACGAGCAGACATGATTTTTAATATCGAAGTAAATAATAAAGTCATCAAGGCAAAGCGAGGCGACACCATTTTGGAAACCCTTCGCAAGCATGGTATCACGGTGCCTACGCTTTGTAATATGGAATCGTTCACGCCTACTGGAGCCTGCAGGATTTGTGTGGTCGAAATAGATGGCGTGGAAGACCTGGTTCCCTCGTGTTCGCATCCGGTTGACGAATTTATGAAGATACATACTCACTCGCCACGGGTAATCCGAGCCAGGAGAACCATTGTCGAGCTCTTGCTTTCGAGCCACCCCGACGACTGTCTCTACTGCATCCGCAATGGAAACTGCGAGTTGCAAAATCTGGCCGCCGAGCTGGGCATCCGTGAACGACGCTTGCCCAGAGTTATGTCGAAGCTTAAAAAAGACCCTTCGAGTGCCAGCGTGGTGCGCGACCCCGACAAGTGCATCCTCTGCGGCAGGTGCGTGCGTATTTGTAAAGAGAAAATTGGCGTTTCTACCTTCGACTTTATTGGCAAGGGCATGAAAACAATTGTGGGGCCTACCTTTAATAAATTGCTCAATCTGTCGAACTGTATCGCTTGTGGGCAGTGCATTACCGTGTGTCCCACAGGAGCACTGCACGAAAAAGACAATATCAGCCAGGTGCAGGAAGCCCTGCAAAATCCCGAGGCTTATACGGTAGTACAAATTTCGCCCACCGTATCGGTATCCCTGGCCGAAGAGTTCAACGTAAAAGCCGGAAAAGAAATGGATGGCCTGCTGGTTGCTACTTTGAGAAAGATAGGCTTTAAAAAAGTTTTTAAAACAGCTTTTGCTGCCGATATCATGGTTTTGCAGGTGGTAAACGAGCTGACTGATCGGCTGGAAAGTGGCAAAAATTTACCCATGTTTTCGAGCGATTGTCCGGCATTTATCAAATATATGGAAGAGTATCATCCGGAGATGCTCGATAATATTTCGGTATGCAAATCGCCGCAGCAAATCATGGGTAGCCTTATCAAGCATCATTTTTCACGGCAACACAAGGTAAAGGCCGAAAATATTTACAGTGTTTCCCTGATGCCCTGTACCGCGAAAAAGTTTGAAGCCCAGCGCGAAGAAAATACCCACAAGGGAATCCAGGATGTGGATACCGTTTTAACCACGCGCGAACTGGTACGGTTGATAAGACTTTACGGTCTCGACTTACAGCAATCGGCACCCGAAATTGCCGACAGCCCCTTTGCCATCCGTAGCTCGGCAGGCAAGATTGTGGGCGTTCCCGGCGGGGTAGCCGAAGCCGTTTATCGCACGCTGTATTATCAGATGACCGGAAAAAACATGATGAATTTTAAGGTAACAGCACTGCGCAGCAACAAAAATGTGAAAGTCCTTTACAACAAAATCGGGAAAACAAAAATTGGCATTGCCGCCGTAAATGGTTTGGAACATGCCAGGCAACTGATTGCCGAAATAGAAAACGGCCGCGATGACCTTCACTTTATCGAAGTGATGGTTTGCCCCGGAAGTTGCCTCAACGGTGGCGGGCAAATCATTAGCCAAAACAAAGATGCACTGAAACCCCGGATGAAGTCGCTCTATGATATCGACGAGAAGGAATCGATAAAAGTAGCCCATAAAAATCCGGCAGTAAAAGAACTCTTTGACAAATATTCAGGCAAAGAGAAAGATTCGTTCAGAGAAAGACTGCAAACCCATTATTGCAAAAGAGAGGTTCTTTTGTAAGCATTTAAATATAAATCCATGAGCCACTCCACACGAAAACAACTTGTATTTACTGTGAAAGACCGCTGCCGGGTTTGCTATACCTGCGTGCGCGAATGCCCGGTAAAAGCCATCCGTATCGAAAACGGCCAGGCCGAAGTTATCAACGAGCGATGTATCGGCTGTGGCAACTGCACCATCGTTTGCAGCCAGGGCGCAAAAGTATTTTTGCAAACCGAAGATGAGTTGAAAGACCTCCTGCAAAATCATGAAAAAGTGGCTGCCATCATTGCCCCGAGCTTTCCGGCTGAGTTTACCGAAATCGAGGATTACAAAAAATTTGTGGGCATGATACGCCGGCTTGGTTTTAGCCAGGTGTGCGAGGTAGCCTTTGGTGCTGATATGGTGGCTCGTGCCTACAACGAGATGCATCATACGCGCATCGATGCAGGCAGCATTTCGTCGGACTGTCCGGCCATTGTTTTCTATATCGAGCACTACCACCCGCATTTAGTGGGCGATCTGGCACCCATTGCCTCGCCCATGGTGGCCATGACCCGCATCGTAAAAAAAGAATATGGTAACGACACTAAGGTGGTTTTTATCGGTCCCTGCATTGCTAAGAAAGCCGAATCGGACGAGGTGGACGAATCGATCACCTTTAGGGAATTGCGCAATCTTTTTGATGAAAATAATATTAAGCCCGAAACTACCGAAGCCAGCGATTTCGATCCGCCACACGCCGGCAAGGGAGCAATATTCCCGGTGAGCCGAGGCCTGCTGCAAACGGCAAATATTTCGGAAGATATCCTGAACGAAAACGTGATTGTGGCCTCAGGAAGGGTTAACTTTAGGGAGGCCGTTAGGGAATTTGAAAGCGAGGAGGAGAGCAAGCATCACCTGGAACTATTGTGTTGCAGAGGCTGCATTGTTGGTCCCGGGATGTCGAAACGTGGTTCGCGCTACAGTCGGCGTACCAAGGTAAGCAATTACGTACGCAAACGTTTGCAGGACATCGACCATAAGTTGTGGGCGGAAAATGTAGAAAAATACAGCAGCGTTGATCTCACCCAGAAATACGACCAGCGCGACCGCAGGATGCCTGTACCCGGCGAGGAGCAAATAGCTGAAGTGCTTAGGTCGATTGGGAAATTCGAGGAAAAAGACCACCTGAACTGTGGCTCGTGCGGCTACGACACCTGCCGCGAACACGCGATAGCCATAATCCAGGGGCTGGCCGAAGACGAGATGTGCCTGCCTTACAGCATCGAAAAACTACACCGCTCCATTGCCGCACTTAACGACTCTAACACGATGCTGGCTTCGACAAAGCAAGCACTCAAGAAATCGGAGAAATTGGCAAGTATGGGGCAGCTTTCGGCGGGTATCGCCCACGAGCTGAACAATCCCCTGGGTGTTATTACTATGTATAGCAACATCCTGAAAGATGAAACGCCCGAAGATAATCCTATCTGGCAGGATTTGGATTTGATAGTAGAGCAAACCGCACGTTGCAAAAGTATTGTGGGTGGTCTGCTAAATTTTGCCCGCAAAAATCAAGTGAATTTGCAAGAGGCGAATATGACCGACTTTGTGAAGCAGAGTATCAGCTCTATTTTGAAACCTGCGAATGTAAGTATTCAATTTGATAATAAAATAGCCTATCCAATGGCCAATATCGATCATGGCCAAATGATGCAGGTGCTGACGAATCTTGAAAAAAATGGCGTAGAAGCCATGCCTGACGGCGGAACGCTTACGATCAGCCTTGCCGATGATAACGAGAATATTTTTATCAATATTCAAGACCAGGGAACCGGTATTACCAAAGAAAATATGGAACACCTTTTTACACCCTTTTTTACCACCAAAGGGCTGGGGAAAGGAACAGGGCTGGGATTGCCGCTGGTATATGGCATTGTAAAAATGCACAAGGGAAAAATTGATATCGAAACCAATGCCGATGCAGGCGCAGGACAAACGGGAACTACCTTTAAAATTAGCTTCCCCCGTTCGCTCGAAAATTAGAAGCAAAGGCAATAGTGCTGCAAGGCATAAAATTTACAAGTGAATTTAAAATGTAATTATTAGATAAAGCATGAAAAAAACCATTTTAATTGTGGATGACGATCTGGACTATCTGTTCCAGTTGAAATTGAAAGTAGAACGATTTGGCTTTGAAGTCATCACAGCCGAAGGACAGCACGAAGGTGAAAAAATGATGAGCACTTTCAAGCCCGACCTGGCCATTTTTGATTTGATGATGGAAAATGAAGACAGCGGATTTATCCTCAGCTACAAGATAAAGAAGAAGTACCCGGACGTGCCCGTTATTCTTGCCACAGCCGTTACCGCCGAAACCGGCATGAGTTTCGACCTGAGCGAGGAAAGCAACAAGGAATGGATTAAGGCCGATTTGATCCTGGACAAGGGCATCCGTGCCGATCAGCTTGAAAAGGAGATTAAGAAATTATTAAAAATGTAAGTATAATGGCCACGTTAAAAATATTGATTGTTGATGATGAGCCGGGCATCCGCTCGGGGCTGGTGCGCATATTGCGAAATTTCAGAGTGGATTATCCCTTTATGGATGAGTTTTACGAATTCACCAGTTTCGAGGCAGCAACAGGCGAAGAGGGTTTAGAAATTATTGACAAGGAGCAGCCCGACATTGTATTGCTCGACAACAAGCTGCCGGGCATACAAGGCGTGCAGGTGCTGGAATATATCCGCCAGAAAAAGTATGATACCTTTGTGGTGATGATCACCTCGTATGCCTCGCTCGAACTGGCTGTAAAAGCTACGCACGATGGTGCTGTCGATTTTATTCCCAAGCCTTTTACCCCGCAGGAACTCAAATCATCGCTCGAAACCATCGTTAAGCAAATATACCTGAAACGCATGGCCCGCGACATGAAACAGGAAGGCAAGCAAATCCGCTTTCAGTTTTTGTCGGTGCTTTCGCACGAGCTTAAGGCTCCGCTAAACGCAGTAGAAGGCTATCTGAATATCATCAAAGACCGACAAATGGGCGATAAGCTCGACGACTACAACGAGCTGGTGGACCGCTCGCTGAAACGCCTGCACGGGATGCGAAACCTGATATTCGATCTGCTGGATATGACCAAGATCGAATCGGGCAAACCCAGCCAGAAATCCGAAAATACCGACCTTGTAAAGATTACGCAAAATGCCATCGACACCATGATGCCCTTTGCCATCCAAAAAGAAGTTGTTGTTAAGCTGAATGCGCCCGAAAGCCTGATAAAGTTTCTGGATCCCGAAGAAATGGAAATCATCCTCAACAACCTGATCTCGAATGCGATTAAGTACAACAATCCAAATGGGAAAGTACAAATTGACCTCGCAGAAAAAGCCGGGAAAACCATTATCAGTGTTGCGGATTCAGGTATTGGCATCAGCACCGAAGACCTGGCCAAATTGTTTAAGGATTTTTCGAGAATTAAAAACCCAAAAACAAAAAACATTAGCGGAAGCGGTCTGGGGCTTTCTATTGTTAAAAAAATTGTAGAACTGAACAAGGGGAAGATAAGCGTGGAAAGCGAACCCGACAAGGGTACTGTTTTTACGGTTGTGTTGCCCGTTTAGAAATCAAAAAATGATACATACATTTAATTTGCGGAGTAAAAACCATGAAGCCACTGCCAGATAAAACCATAGAGCGACTAAGCATGTACCGCCGCAATCTTATCCAACTTTATAGCCAGGGTAAGCAGTATATTTTTTCACACGAAATGGCCAACGCCCTCCACCTTACTCCGGTGCAAGTGCGCCGCGACATAATGCTCATCGGGCATACGGGTACGCTGCGCAAGGGCTACGACATCAAAGAACTGATCGATTTGATAGGTGTGATCATCGACAGCGAAAACGGTAAAAACGTGGCCGTGATTGGCATCGGAAACCTGGGTAAGGCCGTTATCAGCTACTTTAACGGAAAGCGTAGTAAACTGCGCATAAAGGCCGCCTTTGATGCGGACACCGAAAAAACCGGTAAACTTTACGCCGGCGTAAAAACCTGGCACATTTCACAACTTGAGGAAGTGATTAAAGCCGAGGGTATCAGCATTGGCATTATCGTGGTACCTGGCGAAAAGGCCGAGGCCATCGCCGACCGCCTGGTAAACGCCGGAATTGCGGGCATACTCAACTTTACGCCACGCTCGCTCAACGTTCCTTCGCACGTTTATTTGGAAGAGTACGATATGATTACCTCGATCGAAAAAGTGGCTTACCATTCCAAAATGAGCGGGGTTGTGAGCGAATAATCGGCTACGTCTTTTTAATAAGTTATTTGAATTATGAATATGGTTTGCTGAAAAACTCAAAATGATAATATTTCGGTGCTCTGCACTTTACGTTATCCACATATTTTTTTTTACAAATGCCGATTGTAAATCGAGCATGCTCGCCCTTTGGGCGGCAGATTACGCGGCTCTGCCGCTGTGAAATGTAGTATTTAGTAAACATAGTTCTTTTGTGAGAGAGTAAAAAGGTGCAGCGCACCAGCAATATTTGTAGTGATGATGTTCCCTTTCTGAAGGATAAGGTGCGGAGCACCGGAATATTCAATGCACGGTTTTTTGCAGAGAAATATTAAAATCCTTGTCTCACAAGACAATATTGGTTGATCATTTTTAAAAATTAATAAAATAAATAGTGAAAGTTTTCAGAGGTCTGGAAAATCTTAGCCCGATCAAAAATTGTGTGGTAACCACGGGTTCTTTTGATGGGGTTCATATCGGGCATCAGGTATTGATTAATCGGCTTAACGAGTTGGCACGCGCCAACGATGGCGAATCGGTGTTGATTACTTTTTATCCCCACGTACGCAAAGTGCTCTATCCCGACACCAAGGGCAAAGACCTGGAGATGATTAATTCGCAAAGCGAAAAAATTGAACTCCTGCGAAAAACCGGTCTTGACAATTTGGTCATCATCAATTTCACCCTCGAATTTGCTAAAACCACCGCCGAGGAATTTGTGCGTAATATCCTGATAGGTCAACTAAGCGCAAGCGTTGTGGTGGTGGGATACAATCATTATTTTGGGCACAATAAGGAAGGGAATTATGATAAGCTGATCGCGATGGGAAAGGAGCTAAACTTTGAGGTGGTAGAAATCCCTAAACAGGAACTGGAAAAGGAAACGGTGGGATCGACCAAAATACGCAAGAGCCTCAAAGATGGTAAGATTATGCACGCCAACGCCTATCTCGATCATATCTATTATATCGACACCTGCTTTAGCGAGGGCAGCAGCCTATACCAAAATGTGGGCTTCAGCACTTTTACGCTTACCATAGACGAGGACAGCAAACTTATTCCGCCCGACGGTATTTATGCCGTTAGAGTAGCAATTGATGGATTAGATTCGAAAGGCATGATGATGAATAATTATCATGGCACCTTTGCTCATCCGCTGTTGAAAAATGCGGTCGAGATATTTATTTTTGATACGCCGCACGATTGTAGCAATAAGCCGGGCAAGGTCTATGTACACAAAGAAATGAGCAGGAATATTCCGCTTGACGAAAATGATAAGCTGCGCAATCAGTTGATGCTGATCAAAGCCGGAATCGAAGATTTGATTTATTAATAAACGAAAACAAGAGGATAATGACGATAACCTTTTTGGGAACAGGCACTTCGATAGGCGTACCGGTGATAACCTGCGATTGTCCGGTATGTACATCCACCGATCCACGCGACAACCGAAGCCGTGCCTCCGTTATGATCGAGATTGACGAGGAGGTATTCGTGATTGATTGTGGCCCCGATTTCAGAACGCAGATGCTGCGCGAAAAAGTGATGAATCTTTCGGCTATACTTTTTACCCACGAGCATCGCGACCATATTGCCGGCCTCGACGATGTGCGTGCCTTCAACTATGTGCTCAATAAGCGCATCGACATCTATGGTACTAAACACACGATGGACGGCATACAAACCGAGTTCCCTTATATTTTTACTACCCAGCGGTATTTTGGAGCTCCGCAAATCAACATCAACGAAATTACTACTAGCCCATTCAACATTGATAAATACCGCTTTATCCCCATCGAGGTCTTCCACGACAAAATGCCCATCTTAGGCTATCGCTTCGGCGATTTCACCTACATCACCGATGCCAGCCGCATTGATGATAAAGAATTGGAAAAAGTAAAAGGCTCTCGGGTACTTGTGCTCAACGCCCTGCGCAATTCGAGCCATCCCTCGCATTTTTCGGTGGAGGAGGCCGTAGCGATATTTGATAAAATAAAACCCGAGCAGGCCTATCTTACCCACATGAGCCATTTTATCGGCAAGCACGAAGATTTGGATAAAAAACTTCCCGACTATATCCATCCTGCTTATGATGGATTGAAGATTACGATTTAGTGCTGATTTATAAAGTCGGTGCTTGTCGGGGACATTTTGACATATCGAATGCTTAGGTATTTTTTATATTTCTGTATTATCTACTTACACATCTATAAACATTGATGTCTTTTTCGCTGCACTATCTTACATTATAAACCCGGAAGTTTTCCGTTTTTTCTCCTACCTTAACAGATACAATACCCACTCCCCAAAAATCAGAAGGTAGCAAAATGCGATGCTCAGCTTCCAAAGAAGGTAAAGTTAGTTTTTGAAGTAATTCTCCATTTATACTGCGGATCTCAATTTCCAAAGCAGAATTTAGAAAATTACTCTGAGAATTATTTTTTAGATAAAACCAGCCTTGTGCAGGGTTGGGGTATATCGAAAAATTGTTTTCGGAAATTCGAGTACTACTTTCGTCAATGCTCACAGGTGGAAGAAAGATAGGCAAAAACTCGATTAAGCCCAGCGAGGGGTCATCGGGCTGGTGGAAGATGTGCATCTCCACACTGTCCGGCTCGTTGGTGCCCCAATAGTTGTTTTGCGCCATGATGGTGTTGGGCGTGTTGTTGTACAAATCATATACTTCGCCGCCATTGCCGTTATTCATCAGTGTATTAGCACCCACATTATAAGGTTCGCCTTCCAGTTGGCCAAAGTTGGGCAATGCGCTGTTTTGGATGGTAACGCCCCACAAGTTGCCGGTGATAACGTTGCCCGATACGAGCGACACATTGCTTGCGCTGCCATAAAAATTAATCCCGCTTCCGCCCATCATGGGCAGCCCCTCGGTGTTGTTGTCCGCAATTTCGTTGCCCACAATCACCGAAGCAATATTGGAGCCGTAGGCCGTAATGCCATAGCGGTTGTCGCGGATAATATTTCGCTGGATAAGAGCCGTGATCTGGCCTCCGGCCAAGGTAGTGATAGCGATACCTCCGGAATTAATGTTATCGCGATTGCCGATTATCGTGTTGTTGATGATGCGAATGCTGTCGCTGCCCGAGCTACCCAGATTGATTTGTGGAGTGTTGGCGTTGGCCGCCACATTGTATTTTATTTCGCAGTCGAAAATTTGCGGCGAACATTCAACATTGGCTCCCGACATTACTGCGGGGCCATCGTTGAAAGTAAAATTGCACTCTTCGATAAGCGGTGAGCTGTGAAAAAGATTGATGACCCCCGTTGAATTTTCCTGATTGAAGCCGGTAAAATTGCACCATTTAAACTCCACATAAGCATTGACCAACTTGATGCCTCCGCCATTTTCAAAATACGTGCGTTCGAGGTAGGAACCTTCGCTGTCTTCAAAACGAAATCCCAGGTAATGGTCGTTGGCGGCCTTGAAAAATACCACGCCAAAATCCTGGGGATTACTTATCAATATCCCTTTGATAGTAATTAAAACGGCATCGGTAACAAAAATATCTCTCGCCCAAATTATCGACAAGGTATCGCTGGCAGCGATGGTAAGGTTGGCCTCAACGGTGTATTGCCCGCCGGTATTGAAATTAACCACTCCGCCCGAATAATAAACCAGGCTATCGAGATTCCAGTTTACGCCCGTGCCGGGAGTTTGGTATTGGGCAAAGGCTGCCAGGCCAAGCCAGATAAAAAACGAAGATATTAAGAGCTTTTTCATTGTTTTAAATATTTAATATTTAGGATACAAAAGTAGAAGAAATGGAATCAGGTGCTTTGAAAATATGTTCTATTTTTGCTCGAATTTATGACAAAATATAAAAGTACGACAAATTTTTCAGTATCCTATTATTGGCTTAACTTTTTAGTTAGATTTTTTGATTTATGAATAGCCCTGTAAAAATTGCTCTTGCACCAGCTTTCGTAATTATCATGCTTCTCTTTGCCGGATCGGCGCGGGCGCAGCTCAACGTGGAGGTTTTTATGAACCGGGGCATCAACCAGTATTACAACGAAAACTATACTGATGCCATCCATACCTTCAACACGCTTATCCGCTCGCGTCCCGACCTTGCCGAGCCGCACATCTGGCGCGGACAGGCCAAGCTTTCGCTGGGCGACTACCGGGGTGCCGAATTTGACTTTACCCGCGCCATCATGCTTGATTCCTATAATCCCGATGCCTACTATTTTAGGGGTGTGGTAAAATCGAACCTCTACGATTATTACAGTGCCCTGGAAGATTATAGCAAATCGCTTGAGCGACGGCCCAACAACCCCAATGTATTTTTTAGTCGCGGAACCACCCGCCTGCGCATGAAAGACTTCGAGGGAGCCATCACCGACTTCGACACCCTGCTCCTGCTGCGCCCCGACATCGAGCAGGCCTGGTTGAATCGTGCCCTGGCCAATGCCCGCCTCGAAAAATTCAGCGAGGCCATCAAAGATTGTAACCAAGCCATCCGTCTCAACAACTTTTATGTGGATGCCTTTATCCAGCGTGGCCTCTTCCAGAATGAACTGGAAAAATTTCCCGAAGCCATGGCCGACTTTAACCAGGCCATCAAGCTGGACAAAAAAAATCCCTTGACTTATTTCTACCGCGCCGCTGCACATATCAAAACCGGCGATACCCTGGCGGCACTTCAGGATTTTAATACTGTAATCGAACTGGATCCCTTTAACGATCTTACCTTTTACAATCGGGCTCTTATCTATCTTCAACAGGAAAATTACATCCTGGCTATCGATGACCTGAAAAGTGTAATCGAGCTGAATCCAAACAACGTTTATACCTGGTACAATTTGGGAATTGCCAATATGCGCATGGAAAAATATGCCGAAGCGGAAAAGGATTTCGCAAAAGCCATTGCAATATTTCCTGATTTTGCCGCCGCCTACATGAGCCGCTCGGCCGCCCTACAGGAAATCGGGAAAAACGAAGAAGCCCGCGAAAGTTATCAAACGGCGATCGCGATTGTTAATGCTGTTAATTCGGGCGAAGACTATGGCGTGCTCAATAATAAATACGCTGCCGACTCCGGCTACCTCCAGAAAATGATCGAGTTTGAAGCCGATTTTAACTCCAACTCGATGGCTGATGGACGTATCCAAAACCAAAGGGTGCTTATCCAACTCATGCCCAACTTTAGTGTTCAGTTTATCGAAAACAATATACTTATTCAATATCAGCGGCAAAACAGTTACCAATATTTGCCCGTGATAAATGTAAAGACCAATATTCGCAATTATTCCTTTGGATTCAGTAGTGAACAGGAGGAATTGCCCGGTGCTATCATCAACGACATTGCCCGCCTTAGCGACAGCATCACCTATTTCCATCCCTTCGATGCACAAAATTATTTTAGCAAGGGCACCTTCAACGCCATGCTGATGAACTACAACGAAGCCCTGACCGACTTCAACCGCGCCATCGAACTCGAGGCAGATTTCCTGCTGGCACTTTTCAACAGGGCAAATATCCGTTTCGAGCTTATCGAGCATCAGTTTAGCCTCGAACAATCAAAGCCTCAGATCACCATAACCCAGGATCCTGTTGACCAAAGCCAGGAATACGAAAAACCCGGTATCCCTGATTTCAGCCCTGTGCTTGATGATTATAACCGCATCATTGCTCTTGATCCAAATATGAGCTTTACTTATTATAACCGGGCAAATATCAAAAACCGGATGCGCAATTTCGAAGGTGCCATCCGCGATTATACGGCTGCACTAAGCCTCAATCCCGATTTTGCCGAGGCATATTACAATCGTGCGCTCACGCTTATTTATCTCAACAACACTACGGAGGCCTGCTACGACCTAAGCAAGGCCGGCGAGCTGGGCGTTAAGGAGGCGTATAATGTGATAAAACGGTATTGCGGTAAGTAAAGGTGGAAGGATTATTTCTGTGATACACAATTATTACTATTTTTGTGTATCCATTTAATAAATAAAAAACATGAAACCATCTTTAATCATTTTGTGCTGCTTGGTATTTATTTCAAGCACTTTTCCACAAACCGGTTTTCAGCCACAGCAAATCATTAACCAGTCAGGCGGTGCTTATGCAATTCACTCTGCTGACATCGATGGCGATGGTTTGGCTGATGTAATTTCCTCATCATCTGCTTCGGATAATGTTTCCTGGTACAGGAATGATGGAGATGGAGCTTCATTTACCGAGTTTGAAATTTCCAACGATGACTATGCTGTTTGGGTGGTATATGCGGTGGATGTGGATAGCGATGGCGACAACGATATCATTGTTGGGACTTATGACGATGTGAGATGGTACGCGAATGATGGATTAGGGAATTTTTCTTATCGAAAGATAATTACCAACAATGTAGATGTTGTAAAATCGGTACATGCCGGAGACCTGGATGGCGATGGGGATTTGGATGTAGTTTATACTTCGATGTTTGATAATAAGGTAGCCTTTAGCAGAAATCGTGGGGATGGCACATTCGATTATACAAGCACCATTGCAACTGGTGCTGCCGATGCCCGATGTGTAATTGCTGTTGATATTGACAATGATTCGATTTTGGATGTGGTTTATTCGAGTTATTCCGACAATAATGTTTCGTGGAGCAAAAACCTTGGGGATGCTGATTTTGGCGAGCGGCAAGTGATTGGCGACAATCTCAATGGTGCGATATGGTCTTACGCTGCCGATCTGGATAACGATGGCGATAATGATGTGATGGCAGCATCCAGGCTCAATAAGCAAGTTGTGTGGTACGAAAACAATGGCAACGGAGCTTTTGGTGAGCCACAAGTTGTTCTTTCCTCGGACTATCGATGTACCTACGTCTATGCTGATGATTTGGATAACGATGGCATGGTAGAAATTCTCTCGGGGGATTCTTATCATCTTTATTACAATTTGAATCTGGGGAATGGAAATTTTGAATCCGCGGAAGTTATAACCGACCTTGTTGTAACACCAAGGACAATTTTTGCTGTTGATTTGGATAATGATGGCGATAAGGATGTTTTGTCGGGATCGCAGATGGATAGTAAAAAGACCATTTATAAAAATAACTTCAATAGAAATGTAGATTACTTTGAAGGCTTTTGTGAGGGCGATAGTACTTATATTATGGGGCAGTGGATAAACGAGGCCGGACATTACTACGATTCTCTCAATACCATTTTTGGAGGCGACAGTATCGGGAATTATTTTACAACTGTCTATTTACGCCCCGATACCTTTAGTATCGATGGCAACACTACTGTGGTTGAATACCAAACACATACTTATTCTGCCCCGGTAAGTCCGGTTTACAGCTATCAATGGGAAGTCCAAAATGGGAATATCGTTGAATATTTTTCCGATAATTCTATTTCAGTTCATTGGGGAGCCTGGGGAAGTGGCTGCGTAATAGCCAGCGTCATAATTCCTGAAACCGGTTGCGCTTCCAGCGATAGTTTAATGGTTTCGATTGGTGGTGTCGGAATTTCAGAACCCGGTTTAAATATTGCCAGAGCATATCCCAATCCTGCTGCAAGCTATCTTATTATCAGTACATCTGCTGAAAATATGAATGTTGAGATGTTTAATACCTTGGGCGAAAGCGTACTAAAAACCATGGAAAAGAAAATAGATATTTCAGAATTGCCCGAGGGATGTGTTTATTTGCTGTACAAAGATAATGATGATACTGTTGTAGGTCGCGAAAAAATTATCATTTGCCATTAATTTAATTTCAATGTTTATCCAAAAAAGTATTGTTATGAAAATATCGATTACACTGCTAATAATTGGTCTTTTTACAATTACGGCCGTTTCGCAAACAAATTTTGGTGTACAAAAAGTAATTGCAAACGAGGTGTATTGGCCCGACTTTGTTGAAGTCATCGACATGGATGGAGATGGTTTAGATGATGTGTTTATGGGATCCAAAGGTGATGATAAAATTGCCTGGTGCAAAAATCTTGATTATGGCCAATTTGCCCCCAAAATTATAATTACCACAGTTTTGTCCAGTCCTGATGCTATGACAGTCATCGATCTGGATAATGATGGCGATAATGACATTCTGATAACTAATGATGATCGTCCTTACCACCACTGGCTCGAAAATGATGGCAGTGGTGATTTTGAACTACTGCAAGCATTGGATATTGGAAATTATTGGCCGGAAGAGTTTTTAAGTATCGATCTCAATGGTGACGATATTCCTGATTTGCTTGCGCGAGATATGGACAAGCAGCGCATTTATTGGTTCGAAAATATTATTCCTGGAATCCTTGGGGCAAAACAAGATATTGCCATGAATCTGGATTATTCCACATCCATATTTGCGGACGATCTCGATCAGGATGGCGACAATGATGTATTGGCTACATACTGGTCGGCGGGAAAAGTGGCCTGGTACGAAAATCTTGGAAATGGAAACTGGGGTGCTGAACAAATAATTACTACACAAGCTGACGGGGCAAGCGATGTTTTTACCGCCGATATTAATGGTGATAACATTCCGGATGTTATATCAGCATCAAGCCTGGATAATAAAATTGCCTGGTACAAAAATTATCCTCCCGGAGTTTTCGGCTCTCAAATAATCATCGATACCCATGCTACATGGGCTAGGTGCGTATTTGCAAGCGACCTGGACAATGATGGCCTCCAGGATGTACTTTCGGCTTCCATTGATGCCAATAAAGTTGCCCGCTACATGAACCAGGGTAATGCCATCATCGGACCCGAAATAATTGTTTCCGATTCAATTGCCCAAGCACTGTGGGTTTATTCTTCCGACCTCGATTACGATGGAGATATGGATATTCTCTCATCGTCCTCAAATGATGAGTACATTTGCTGGTATCCCAATAACTTATGCAGCAAAACAATCGTGGATGCCCAAATATGCCAGGGCGATAGTTTATGGATTTATGATACATGGATAAAAACAGAAGGATTTTATCAGGACACGCTGACCACGGTTTTAGGTGGCGACAGTACAATTACTTACCATGTTACGATTAATCCGCCACCCGATACTTTTCTGATAAACGGTTTGCAGGAGGTTATCGAAAAGCAAGTGGAAACATATTCGGTTCCTTTTGATACCTTGCTAAGCTATTCATGGGAGCTTGAAAATGGAATAATAACAGATTCAGCCGCGAATATGATTGAAGTTGAATGGGGCAGCGTTTCATCAGGTTTAATTAAAACACTTGCAACGAATACTGAAACCGCTTGTTCTACACGATCGATACTCGAAATTACCATCGGACCCAATGCTATCGACTTCAAAAGCCATCCCGAAATAAAAATTTATCCTAACCCGGCCATTGATTTCATTTTTGTCGAATCGGGAAACACGCCTGTTTGGGTACTAATATTTGACAAATTTGGCCATTTGGCTCTGCAAAGTACCCAATCCACTATCGATATTTCAAAATTGAAAGGCGGCATTTATTTTCTAAACATCCGCGATAGGAATTCGGATATCCTGCTTATCGAAAAACTGATTGTCATTCGATAATCACTTTTCGTATGGATGAAAAGTTTTCGGGCGGTGGTAAAACACCATCAGAAGCCAGGGCGGATATGATGGAACAAATGAAGTTTTTTAAAGAAACAGCTTTGGGCCTACCTGAACAACAAATCCAAACCGCGCCAGCGGCAGGTTGAACGTATTCAAAAAGGGCTGCATGACTTAGGGAAAGAATTAACGGCGATATCGCTTTAAGAGTTAGTTTACAAAGATTCGCTCTGGCAAATCTACGATAAAAAAAAGAGGAGTTAAGTTTTAACCTAACTCCTTATTTCTTAAAGTGGGGCGTACTGGAATCGAACCAGTGACCCCTTGCCTGTCAAGCAAGTGCTCTAAACCAACTGAGCTAACGTCCCAAAAACTCAAAATAAATACTACCATCCCTGCGAAGGGCTGCAAAAATAATATTTTTAAGGTGGATAAAACAAGCCTGTAATAAAAAACGATGACCATTATTTTTGCCCATAAAATTTAATCGGAGTATTTTCGCAGACTTATTTTGTATCCATTATCTCAATCTTTACTATTTATGATTAGAAAAATTTTCTCTTTCGTTTTAATTGTAGCTTTTCTAAGCGTGTCCAACCATTGCCTGGCGCAGGAAAACGAGAAAAAGCTCACATTGGAAAATGTAATGCAATCCCGAACTTTTTCGGCGAAATCTATCCGAGGCATTCGCCCAATGAAAGATGGCGAGCATTTTACCCAACTAAAAAAAGATTCGATAAATGCCTACAGTTACAAAACCGGCAAGCTGGCCCGGGTGATTGTTACCGCTGATGAACTGATGAGTGAAGAAAAGGGCGAGGCCATCGAGATGTACAATTACAGCTTTAATGCCGACGAAACGAAGATCCTCTTCGCCACCGAAACCGAAGCTATTTATCGCCGCTCGTTTAAAGCCTTCTATTACATTTTTGATTTAAATACTAAAGAACTGGTTCCACTTTCGGAAAACGGAAAACAGCAACTGGCCGATTTTTCACCCGACTCAAAAAGTGTGGCCTTTGTGCGCGAAAACAATCTATTTGTGAAAAACCTGGAAAGCGGCCAGGAGCAGCAAATTACCTACGATGGCGAAGCCGGAAAAATAATCAATGGTACCACTGACTGGGTTTACGAAGAGGAGTTTGCGGTAGTCAAAGGCTTCCATTGGTCGCCCGACAGCCGCAAAATTGCCTACATGCGTTTCGATGAATCGGGGGTTAAAGAATGGAATCTTACCTATTATGGGGATCTTTATCCTGACTTGTACAAATACAAATATCCAAAAGCCGGCGAAGATAATTCGATCGTAAGCGTGTTTATGTATGACCTTGCTTCGGGCGAAACCACAGCGATGGATGTGGGCGAAGAAACGGATCAATATATTCCCCGCATCAAGTTTACGCACAATCCCGAGATACTGGCCATCCTGCGGACTAACCGCCTGCAAAATGCTTACGACATTCTTTTTGCCGACGTTAATACCAGTAGCACCGAAGTCATTTACAGCGAAACCAATCCTTACTATATCGAGGATGGCAACTACGACAATATTTACTTTTTGGATAATGAAAAGCAAATTATCCTTAGCAGCGAACGCTCGGGATTCAATCATATTTATCTTTATGATATTGCCAACAAAAGCAGCCTCCCGCTCACGCAGGGCGAATGGGATATTACCGACCTGATTGGCGTGGATCAGGGCGAAAAAAAGGTGTATTATTCCTCTGCCGAGGTTTCGCCGCTCGACCGCAATATTTATGTGGTGGGTTTTGATGGAAAGAAAAAAACTGCACTCACCCCCGAGGCGGGAACCAGCCGCGCGCAATTCAGCGATGGCTTTAATTATTTTATCAAAACCTGGTCGGATGCCAATACGCCCCCGGTTTATTCGGTTAACAAGGGTAAAAACGGAAAGCTGATCCGCGTGCTCGAAGATAATGCCGGGCTGGAGGAAACCCGCAAAGAATATCAGCTTCAGCCCAAAACTTTTTTTACCATTACCACCGAAGAAGGTGTGAAGCTGAATGCCTGGAAAATTATGCCATACAATTTTGACCCCGGAAAACAGTATCCGGTTTTGTTCGACATATACGGCGGCCCGGGATCTCAGACAGTCCTCAACAGTTTTTCGCGCGGCGATATGTGGAGCCAGTATCTGGCGCAGGAAGGCATTATGGTGGTTTCGATTGATAACCGTGGAACGGGCGCACGCGGGCAGGAATTTAAAAAAATGACCTACCGCGAACTGGGCAAATACGAGGTGATAGATCAGATAGCTGCCGCCGAATACCTGGGCAATCTCGATTATGTGGACACAGATAAGATTGGCATTTTTGGCTGGAGCTATGGTGGCTACATGTCAACGCTGGCCATGACCAAAGGAGCGGGCATTTTTGATGTGGGCATTGCTGTGGCTCCGGTTACCAACTGGCGGTATTACGACAACATTTACACCGAACGTTTTATGCGCACACCCCAGGAAAACCCGACCGGCTACGATGAAAACTCGCCCATCAATCACGTGGAAAAACTCGAAGGCCCCTTCCTGCTTATCCATGGCATGGCCGATGATAACGTGCATCCGCAAAACAGCATCGACCTGATAAGTGCCTTGGTGGCCGCTGACAAAGATTTCGAGCTGATGCTTTATCCCAACTCAAACCATGGCATTTATACCGGCAAAAATACCCGGATGCATCTGTACAAAAAGATGACGAATTTTTTGTTTAAAAATCTAAAATAGTAGATCCTGGCAAATTTTTAGCCGGATGCTTCGTTTTCAACGTTGAATCATTAAATCCAAAATATAATATGTGTTTAAGTGTACCAGCCCAGGTGATGAAAATTGAGGGCGAAAATGCAGAAGTATCGGTTGGAGGAACGCTAATGCAAGCCAACCTCAGCCTTGTTGACGACATCGAGATTGGCGATTACATATTGTTGCACACGGGTTTTGCCCTGCAAAAGATTGATGCCCGGGAAGCCGAAGAAACCCTGAAAACCTTTAGCGAATTCGCGGAATTGAATGAATCCCTGGATAGGGAAGAGCAGGAAACCGGACAAAGGATAATTTGATTTACGGCGATAAGGGCGCAGATTCATCCAGTTTATATTCGTATTAGAATGCAATCGGTTTCAGCCCGACAGGCTGAAAGGGGTATTGTGGCTGGCTCGATTGGCCAGGCCTTGCCTGACCTTGTGATGTAGCAGCCTTTCAGGCTAAATCCCGCTGAAGATTGTTTCTATTTAATCTTCTTCAACAAATCAGGAAGCTGGCGGATGGCGGCCATCTCGCGCCATTTTTTGCGGGCATCTTCGGCAGGTGCCCCAAAGTAGGTTTTGCCGCCCCCTTCGATGGTTTTGTCCACCGCCGAGGTAGCCAGCACGATGGCTCCTTTTTTAATCACAATATCTTTGTTGATGGCCACGCGACCCCACAAAATCACATCGTCCTCGATGCGGGTAACGCCGGCAATGGCGGCATGGGAACCGATGAGGCAATTCTTGCCAATGTAGGTATCGTGTCCCACCTGGCAATGGTTATCCATCTTGGTTCCTTCATCAATAACCGTATCGCCCGACACGCCCTTGTCGATGGTGCACAGCGCGCCAATCTCCACGCGGTCGCCAATAATAACATTGCCACAGGATTCCAATTTGCGGTAGCCGGCAGGCTTGCGCTGAAAATAATAGGCATCGGCACCCAAAACGCTGTTGGCGTGGATGATTACCTCATCGCCAACAATCACATGATCGTAAATGCTGACATTGGAGTGGATGATGCAGTTTTTGCCGATTTTAACATGATGGCCCACAAAGGCTCCCGGTTGGATATGGGTGCCTTCGCCGATTTGCGCTGATGGACTTACCATGCTGTCGGAGGGCTGGAAAGAGCGGAATTTCTTTACCAACTTCACATAGCCCGCAAAGGGGTCGTCCATCACCAGCAAGGCTTTGCCTTCGGGGCAGTCCACCGTTTTATTAATGATGATGGTGGTAGCTGCTGAATTAAGTGCTTTGTCGTAATATTTGGGATGATCGACAAAGGTGATATCGCCGGCATCTACCATGTGAATCTCGTTGATGCCTCTCACTGCATGGCTTTTATCGCCAATCGGCTCCGCCTGGATAAGGTCGGCAATTTCGTTAAGCGTATATATTCGATCAAATTTCATAGCCTGTTTTTGTTTTTATTGTTTGATAAAAAAATAAGACACAAACCCGAACGGCTTGTGCCTTATTATTTTTTGTTTCAAATTATTAGTTTTTTACCCTTTCCTGGTAACTCCCGTTGCGGGTGTCCACCTTTATCATTTCGTCAGTATTGATAAAGAGCGGAACCTTTACAATGGCTCCGGTTTCGAGGGTTGCATCCTTAAATGTATTGGTGGCGGTATTCCCTTTTTCGCCCGGCTCGGTGTAGGTTATTTTCAGCTCAACGTTGGCGGGGAGTTCGCAGAGCAGCGGCGTTTCGCTTTCGGCATGAAAAACGATTTCGGCGGTGGCTCCTTCTTTCAAAAATTGCGGGGCATCGATGAGATTTTCAGGAATAAAAGTTTGCTCATAATCCTCCGTATTCATAAAATGGTAATCTTCTCCATCTTTATACAGAAATTGGTAGGCACGGCGCTCAACCCGCTGCACATCAATTTTAACCCCTGCATTAAAAGTATTGGGAATTACTTTTCCTGTTTTAATATTTTTAAGTTTGGTTCTTACAAAGGCTCCTCCTTTGCCTGGTTTTACATGTTGAAATTCAACGATGGTAAAAAGATCACCATTAAAATTGATAACCAATCCGTTTCTAAAATCTGATGTATTTGCCATAAAAATTCTCTTACTGTTTTTTATTGAAATTCAATAATATGCTTTAGTAACTTATTTTAAAATGCTATAAATATGCTTTTACGATTTTTTTTCCAATCGGCCATAGCCCTTCATCAATCCACGAGTAGAGCGTTGGATAAAGGCGAGGATTTCATCGCGGTCAGGAGTAGCGGGCACATCGGCCTCGATGATGGCTGTGGCCTGCGACACATTGTATCCTTTTAGATAAATGGTGCGATAAATATCCTGGATAGCATTGATACGCTCGTTGGAGTAGCCACGTCGGCGCAGGCCGATAGAATTGATACCCACGTACGAAAGTGGCTCGCGCGCGCCCTTTGAAAAGGGGGGCACATCCTTGCGCACCAGCGCACCACCCGAAAGGAAGCTGTGCGCGCCTACCTGCACAAACTGATGTACGGCGGTCATGCCACCGATGATGGCATAATCGTTAATGGTGATGTGCCCTGCCAGCGTGGCCGCATTGGCCAGGATTACATTATTACCAATAACGCAGTCGTGGGCAATATGCACATAAGCCATCAGCAGACAATTATTCCCGATCACGGTTTCGTTGTTGGCCTTGGTTCCCCGATTGATAGTTACAAATTCGCGAACGGTAACATTGTCGCCAATTTTGACAAGGGTATCTTCGCCATCAAATTTCAAGTCCTGAGGGATGGCCGAGATAACGGCACCCGGAAATATTTTGCAATTTTTCCCTATGCGGGCACCTTCCATAATGGTAACGTTGGAACCTATCCAGGTGCCTTCGCCAATTATCACATTTTTTTCGATGTTCACAAAAGGTTCGATGACCACATTTTTGGCAACTTTGGCCTGTGGATGAACGTAAGCAAGTGGTTGATTCATTTGTTTTAGTCTTTTTTAACCAGACGTGCCAACATCCGGGCTTCCATTACTATTCGTTTTCCTACATAAGCTGTCCCACTCATATAAACCAAACCCCGTCGTATGGGATTGATCAATCGGAGTTTAAATATCAGTGTATCTCCGGGAACAACTTTATTTCTAAATTTCACCTCTTCAATTTTCAAAAATAAGGTGATGTAATTTTCGGGGTCGGGAACGGTGTTCAATGCCAAAACACCGCCCACCTGCGCCATGGCTTCGATTTGCAAAACGCCAGGCATTACAGGCTCGCCGGGGAAATGACCCACGAAGAAACCCTCGTTCATCGTTACGCCCTTAACGCCTATCACATCCGTCTGGCTCATCTCCATAATCTTGTCAACCAAAAGAAACGGCGGACGATGGGGCAAAAATTTCATAATCCCATTTACATCATAAAGGGGTTCCTGATTGGGATCATACACAGGAATATCATTTTGCTTCGACTTTTCGAAGTGTTTTTTGATAAGATCGGCGAAAGCCACATTTGCGGCATGTCCGGGCTTGGTAGCGATAATGTGCCCCTTAATGCGTTTGCCTGCCAGGGCAAGGTCGCCGATAATATCGAGGAGCTTGTGGCGTGCGGGTTCGTTGATAAAATACAGATCGAGGTTATTGAGAATGCCTTCGGATTTTACTTCCACCTTGGGCTTATCAAATAAGTCAGCCAGGTGATCCAGTTCTTCCTGCGATACGACTTTATTCACAAAAACGATGGCATTGCTCAGGTCGCCACCTTTGATAAGATTGTTGTTGAGCAAATACTCCAGCTCGTGCAAAAAAACAAAGGTACGACAGGGTGCAATTTCGCTTGCATAGTTTTCGATGTTCTCGAGCTGAGCGTTTTGGGTTGAAAGCACCTGGGTATTAAAATCGATCATCACCGAAAGCTTGTAATCTTTGGCTGGGAGTGCAATAAGCTCGATACCATTTTCGGGGTCTGTGTAGCTAATCACCTGGTCGATTTCGTAATAACTGCGTTGGGCATCCTGCTCCACAATTCCGGCCTGGCGCAGAGCTTCCACAAAATATTTGGCACTGCCGTCTTTGATGGGCATTTCGGGGCCATTAATTTCGAGCAGACAGTTGTCGATATCCATACCTGTAAGTGCCGAAAGGGCATGCTCGACCGTAAAAATCTGGGCATTGTTTTTTTCGATACAGGTTCCGCGATCTGTGGTGCTTACATTTTCTACCAGTGCCTCTACTTTAGGTTTTCCTTCCAAATCGATACGCTGAAACACAAAGCCGTGATCAGCCGGAGCCGGATTGAAGGTAAGATTTACCTCGGCTCCGGTATGCAAGCCCATACCCGAAACGGTTACTGGCTTAGCTATGGTTTTTTGCAATGTCATCTTTATCCTTAATTTCGATTATAGCGTAGCAAAGTTATTTTGCCTTGCAAATTGCCGACACACAATTTTTGCATGACGGCCACCAAATTTTGGGCTGCAAAAGTATTAAAATTTTAAAATTTAGGATTTTATGATTCCCGAAGTAGAAAATAAATAGGAAACTTTATGATTTTTCCGCCAGCTTTTTCTCCAGTTTATCAATGCGATCGACAATTTTTTGAAGGTTGCGAAAATGCACATAAGCTCTGCGATAATCGCGGGCATCGAAGGCCGGCGAGCCAAACACGATGGCATTTTCTTTTAAGGTGGCACTAATGCCCGATTGTGCAGCTATCTTTACACCATCGCCAATTTGGATGTGTCCGATAATACCTACCTGGGCAGCAATCATACAATTTTTTCCCACCTTGGTTGAACCAGCAATTCCGGTCTGGGCAGCAATAACGGTGTTCTCGCCAATTTCCACATTGTGTGCTATCTGTATCAAATTATCCAACTTAACGCCTTTGCGAACGATGGTTGATCCCAGGGTGGCGCGGTCGATGCAGGTATTGGCTCCAATCTCCACATTGTCTTCGATAATCACATTGCCAATTTGCGCTATCTTGCGATAATTGTTGTCGGCCTGCGGAGCAAAGCCAAAACCATCGGCACCCAGCACTACCCCCGAATGTATCACACAATTAGAACCTATGTTGATGTCGGCATACACCTTGACCCCGGAAAACAGCGTGGTATCGCTGCCCACCGTTGAATTGTCGCCGACATAGGTTTGCGGGTATATTTTGCTCTTGTCGCCAATCACCACATTTTCTCCAATCACCACCTGAGGGCCAATGTAAACATCCTTGCCGATCTTTGCTGTATCGGCGATGGAGGCATTTTTGCTAATACCCTTTTTGTTCATTTGCAGCTCGTTGTACAATTCAAGCAATGTGGCAAAAGCACCGTAGGCATCTTTAACCCTGATCAGCGTAGGTTTAACCGGATGCTCGGCTACAAAGTCATCGCTAACAATTACCACTGTGGCCAGCGAATCGTAAATAAAATGATTGTATTTGGGATTGGCCAAAAAGGAAATGGAACCCGGCTGACCATCTTCAATTTTGGCTAACTTGTGAATGCTTGCATTTTCATCGCCTTCGATGGTGCCTTGCAGTTTTGCGGCTATCTCTTTTGCAGTAAAAATCATGGACTAATTTGATTTTGATTATTGATAAAAAAATGAGCTATTGAAAATTAATAAACAAAAATAGGATAATTTAAATTTGGAAACCCGGATTGAATTGTTTGGGGTAGCAAATAAAATACTTGCTAACCGTTTGCAACAAAACATCCGCATTCACCTGATCAGAAACATCGGAATAATCCTTAATACTACCATCCCTAAAAACAATATTGATACGCTCGTGCAAAGGATTGTAGGCTTTGTTGTGTGCCTGCCCGTAAATTACAAAATAAGCAGCCTCTGCTTTGCTGATCTGATAATCCCGTGCAATTTGTCCGGTAAGTTCATGAATTTTTGATTGAGCTATCGGATCTTTCAGGATTTGGGTTTTGAACAAATGACGATCGACCAGATTGCTGCACAGCATCGAAAGCACCTTATCATCGGCAAAAGCCCATTGTTTGATGCAGGCAAAAACATCATAATCATCCAGGCGGGCAAAGGCAGTAAGTATTTCAGGATTATTTTCAAAATCTTCCTTACTAAGATCATTATACAAAAATGGTCGTAGCGCTGAAGTGGTAAAAATATTCGCTCCGCTTCGCGCCAGATATCGGGCACGCCTGATAATATTGCGCAGCAAATGCTCGGCAGCCAAAACGGTTTTGTGCAGATACACCTGCCAGTACATCAGTCGGCGGGCCACAATAAATTTGTCGATCGAATAAATGCCTTTGGCCTCCACCACCAGGCCATCGTCAACTACATCCAGCATTGTAATAATCCGGTCGGTATTAATTACGCCCTCCGAGACGCCGGTAAAAAAGCTATCGCGTTTTAAATAATCCAGGCGATCCATGTCCAGTTGGCCGGAAACGAGTTGATGGAGAAACTTTTTAGGATATTTATTAATAAAGATATCACGGGCCATTTTCAAATCATCACCAAACTGCTTTTCCAAATGTTGGATAAAGATAAGGGTGATGTCTTCGTGGCTCAGACCTCTCACCATTTCGCCTTCGAGGGTGTGCGAGTAGGGGCCGTGGCCAATGTCATGAAGCAGGATGGCGATCAGCACAGCGCGTTTCTCGTCCTTTGAGATTTGATTGCCTTTGGATTCAAGCACTTCGAGCGATTGCGACATCAGGTTCATGGCTCCCAGCACATGATGAAAACGGGTGTGCAAGGCTCCGGGATAAACCAGATGGGTAAGCCCCAACTGCTTGATGCGCCGCAGCCGCTGAAACCAGGGGTGTTCGATAATATCAAAAATAATCTCGTCGGGCAGGGTGATAAAGCCATAAACGGGATCGTTGATGATTTTCTTTTTATTGACTTGTATAACTTTCAAGGCCTGATTTTTCGGTTTGGTGATTTTCTTTTTCTGCCTGATTAAATACCTGTATTCATCGTTGGGCTTATCTTAGATGGCGCAATTACGCGGGCAGGAATAGCATTGGCAGGTTAAAAAATATTAAGAACATGAAATAATAAGCAAGCGATGCTTGTTTATTACCTAAAAGTGTGAAAACGCAAAAGTACATCTATTAATTAAATCTCCTGAATAGTATGGATAAAATCAAAATTTTGTGGGCTGATGATGAAATCGAACTCCTGAGACCGCATATCATATTTTTGGAACAAAAAGGCTACGAGGTTTTCACCTCCAACAACGGCGATGAAGCCCTGGATTTGCTTCAGGAACACCCCTTCGACATTGTTTTCCTCGATGAAAATATGCCTGGCCTTTCGGGTATCGAAACTTTATCAGAAATAAAAAAACTGCGTCCTCACCTGCCTGTGGTAATGATTACCAAAAGTGAAGAGGAAACCATTATGGAGGATGCTATTGGCAGCAATATCGCCGATTATCTCATCAAACCTGTTAAGCCCAATCAGATTTTGATGAGCCTGAAAAAGAACCTGGAAAACCGAAAAATCGTCAGCGAAAAGAAAACCCATGCTTATCAGCAGGATTTTCGTAACATTGGCATGGAGCTATCCAACAATCTTAGCCACCAGGAATGGATAGAGGTATATAAAAAACTGATTCGTTGGGAACTGGATTTGGCCAAGTCGGAGGACGAAGGTATTCAGGAAGTGTTGAAAATGCAAAAAGAAGAAGCCAATTCGGTTTTCTCCAAGTTTATCGAAAAAAATTATGTGGACTGGCTCAACGGACGCAGCTCCGATAAGCCAGTACTCAGCCATACGCTCCTCAAAGAAAGAGTGTTGCCCAATGTTAACAGCGACTCCAACACCTTCCTCATCCTGATCGACAACCTACGCTACGACCAATGGAAGGCACTGCAACCCCTATTCGAGCAGTTTTTCCGCATCGAAAACGATGACATTTATTACAGCATTTTACCCACCACCACACAGTATGCCCGCAACGCATTATTTTCAGGACTAATGCCCTCGGAAATCGAAAAGAAGTATCCCCAGTATTGGGTTAACGAAGATGAAGACGGCACCAAAAATCAGTATGAGGAAGAATTGCTACGCGAACAGTTGAAACGCTATGGTAAAGACATTAAACTGAGTTATCACAAAATACTAAATCTTACCGCCGGGCGCAAGCTGGTAGAGTCGATGCCCAACCTGATGCAGAACAATTTGAATGTGATCGTTTACAATTTTGTGGATATGCTCTCGCACGCCCGCACCGAGATGGAAATCATTCGCGAGCTGGCCGACGACGAGCCCGCCTATCGCTCCATTACCATTTCCTGGTTCGAGCATTCGCCCCTGTTCGACATTATGCGCTACATCGCTAGCAAGGGCGGCAACGTGATACTCACCACCGACCACGGCTCAGTAAAAGTAGGCAATGCCGTGAAAGTAGTTGGCGATCGCAACACCAATACCAATCTGCGCTACAAGATTGGTAAAAGTCTGAATTATAACAAGAAGGAAGTATTTGAAGCACGCAACCCCTCCGATATTTATCTGCCAAAGCTCAACGTAAGCTCTTCGTACATTTTTTGCCGTGGCAATGACTTTTTTGCCTATCCCAATAATTATAATTATTACGCAAATTATTATAAGGATACTTTTCAGCATGGGGGCATTTCGCTCGAAGAAGTTTTGATTCCCTTCATTAAAATGCGGGCAAAATAAACGAACAAACCAAGGCTGAGCGAAACATGACTAAAAAGCAGATCATCGCACAAAGTACCGGCGATCTGGATACCATAGCCCGGGAATTAATCAAAGCCTATCCTGATAAACGGGTCTTTGCCTTTTTTGGCGAAATGGGCGCAGGCAAAACCACCTTTATCAAAGCCCTGTGCAAACAGCTCGGGGTAAAGGATAATGTAGCAAGTCCTACCTTTGCTATTATCAACGCTTATCTTTCCGATAACAAAAGTGAACTATATCATTTCGATTTTTATCGGATTAAAAAATTGCAGGAGGCTTTGGATATTGGCTCAGAAGAGTATTTTTACAGCGGAAATTATTGCTTTATCGAATGGCCCGAGCTTGTGGCCGACCTTCTTCCTGAAGACAGCGTTGCGGTAAGTATCGAAATCGGGCAAGGTGAGCAGGAGCGGATTTTTCGTTTTTAACAAGATATTACACCCATGAATGTGAGCAGCAAAGAAAAACTGATGCCCCTCGAAGAAATGCTTGAGGTGGCCTGGGAAGAAAAAAAGATGACTATCGGCTTACCCAAAGAAAGCTCCTTTCAGGAAAAGCGCATCGCTCTAATTCCCACTGCTGTAAACATGCTGACAGCAAACGGACATTCGGTCGTCATTCAGCGCGAGGCCGGCCTGGCGGCGCATTTTACGGATGCCGACTACGCCGAAGCCGGGGCAAGACTGGTGGACACTGCCGAGGAAGTATTCCAGTCGGACATTATCCTGAAAGTAGCTCCTGTATCGTTAGATGAAATGCCTTACCTGCACGAGCGACAAACGCTACTTAGCGCACTGCACCTGAATGCCCGCGACAAGAACTACTTTAAAACCCTGATGCACAAAAAAATGACGGCCATTGCCTTCGAGCTTATCAGGGATAAATCGAATGCCTCACCGGTAGTGAAATCCATTAGCGAGATTGTGGGCACGGCATCTATACAAATTGCCGGCGAATACCTGAGCAACGAAAAGTATGGTAATGGCCACATGTTGGGAGGATTTACCGGAATAGCTCCTTCGGAAGTGGTGATAATCGGTGCAGGAACCGTGGGTGAATATGCCTGCAAAATGGCCATCGGATCAGGAGCTTTGGTTAAGATATTTGATAATTCGATTTATAAACTGCAACGCCTCAAAGCTACCATCAGCCCCAATTTGTTTACCTCCACCATTCAGCACAGCGAACTAATAAAAGCCCTCAAGGCTGCCGATGTGCTGATATGTGCCCTGCACTCCAAGCATCGGCATTCGCCCATCATCGTTACCGAAGAAATGGTAGCCGGGATGAAGGAGGGTTCGGTAATTGTGGATGTGAGCATCGACCAGGGCGGCTGTGTTGAAACTTCAAGAACCACCTCGCACCAGGAGCCGGTATTCAGTCATGCCGGCGTAACGCACTATTGCGTCCCCAATATTGCCTCGCGTTTCCCGCAAACCGCCTCGATGGCATTGAGCAATTTCTTTGCCCCCATGCTTATCAAAGCCGGCGAAATGGGAGGGATAAAAAAACTGCTGAGCAGCGATTATTATTTCCGCCAGGGTGTTTACCTCTACAATGGCATCCTTACCAACAAACTTATCGGCGACCATTTCGACCTGTCGTATAAAGATATCGATTTGCTGATGGCTGCCTTTCAGTAGGGAAAATATTTCTGCTCCATTTTAAATTTGCCTCAAAGGCTTTAGAATCAAAGAATAAATTTGTGTTTTAGAAAGCACAATTTATTTTTTCTTGTATTTTAGTTTATCCCACTCATAGCCTTTATCTGTGCCATTTTTCAGGTCACTTGAAATCGAATCCAAAGTGGAAATAAAATCCACATCCTTCCACCATTCATTATTATCCAATAAATCATTTTCGATAATGGTATAGATTGCTTTTACTTTTCGCTCATCTGCGCCCCGGATATATTCATAAAGTTTTTGTCTGATTGTTGCTGTTGTCATAATCGTTTAACTTTATCCGCAAAGGTAAAAAAATCCCGCCCACAGCATTGTGAACTAATTGAACATTCTCAATTTTAGCTTTGTTCCATCCCTCCAGTTCAATATTTCGCCAGATGCCTGAAGTAACCAGCCGCGGACCCCAATCCCAACCAAAATGATAACCTGCTTTTCGGGTGAAAATGCTAACCTTGTCAGCACCCAGTTCTCCATTTTCCGATTGATCGTTGTCGGCAGGCAGCTGATAACCTAATTCTTCAAGCTTAGTCAGGCCAATAGATATTGGCGATTTCAGTAAAATTCTCAGTTGGTTTTTCCCAATGTATAAAAATGGTTTACAATCCACTTTCCAAGTGCGAAACATATTATCGGCCGTTAGGATGAGTTGATCATTCAAAAAAACATCGGCGTAAGTATCCAGTCCATAAAAAATAATTTCGATATGATCTTTCTCCAATAAATCTTCAGATACCTCAAATTCAGTTTTGTACTCCCAATCCTTTTTATCAATCCATTGCTGGTCTTTTTCGTTGAGGCGATAGTAAGGATCTTCGATTTTGCCGTTGGCCAACAAATCGGTGTGGATAGTTCCGGGAACTTCCGCAGGTAGCCATTGGTCTTTTCCAGCTTCACTAAATTGCCAGTTTTCATTTATTTTCATGGTGGAGGATATTTCCTTGTCTGACCCGCTTTGGCAGGATGCGAAAACAATGAATGAGATAAATAAAATGAATACATTTTTCATACGTCAAATTTTCATGCGAAAATAATCTATTCATCATTATCATAGCGAAAACATATTGCGAATCGTGATAGGTGTTGAAACGGAGCTTGGTTTTTAAAAGCAGCGTTTCGGGTAAGGGCAAATTGTTGATACATAAATTTGCTTGATGATGAAACAGTAAAAAAACAATCAATCAGTGTGTTTACAGCAATAAAAAAGGCAGAAGAATTGTTAAAATATCTTAAATAATGTGAAGGGCAGCACATTGCAAAACGAAAAATTTATTTTTACCAATAGTCATCCACGGGTGTAGTGTAATGGTAGCACACGGGCTTTCGGGGCCCGATGCGAGGCTTCCAACCCTCCGGAGCAGGTTCGATTCCTGTCGCCCGTGCAAAAATGCGGATGTAGTGTAATGGTAGCACGCAAGCCTTCAGAGCTTGATTTGGCGTACCTCCAGTACGTAGGCGCGGGTTCGATTCCCGTCATCCGCTCTAATAAATTAATTATGGATAGTTTAGATCTTTTGAGCCGAAAGCTTGGCATCGAAAAAACCAGCCTTAAGCAAGCCCTTACGCATTATAGTTTTTACGAAAACAAAGAGGATAGCAAGGCAAACGGAAGGCTGGTTTTTGCCGGCATGTTCATATTTAAAGGGCAGGTTGCCGAAATACTTGTAAAATATTTTTCCGGTAATGCCACGCAGTTGCAACAGATTTTAGGAAACCTTTTCCGAAATGATTACCTACATCGTTTATTTGACCAATGGACATTAAAAAAGCGGACTAGAAATTCAGAAAAATTCGACGTAAATTCACATAAACATATTTTTGTTTACGCAATTTTTGGTTGCATATCAAACCTTGGGTATGATAAGAGAAGGGAATTTATTTTCAAATATTTAATTAACAATGAGAATTCTCATCTCCTTAAACATGTTACAAAAAACAATGACCTTGTTCATCAAGCAAAAGAATTGGCAAAAATTACCATCGGCGAAAAGCTTAGAACAAAAATGTTTTTAACTGATGACACGCTGCATAAAGCCGTAGTTTTTTTTAATGATGGTACAGTTATAGCCGAAGCCACAAGCAAAAGTTACCGGTACGCCAGAAAGAAGGCAATGAAAAACACACTTGAAATTATTTCAAACATCAGTTTCGAGAAATACCTAAGCGAAAGTAACTACATAGAGCGGGTACAAAAACGTATAGAAGAAGAAAAAGAGAAAAGGAAAAACGAATTGCAGCAAAAGCTGGACGAAAAAGAAAAGCGCCGGCAAGAAAATACAGAAAAAACAAAACGAATAAAAAAAGCACGCGACCAGACCCGTAAAAAAGCGCAAACCGAAGCAAAAAAACGAAAAGCAGAAATAGAGAAGCGTATGGCCGCAGAAGCAGCTAAAGAGCAGCGCCCATTAAGTGCAAAAAAACGGCGCCATTTGCAAGACAAGAAAAAGTAAAAAGAACACCAGCCATTGTCATTATTTGCCTATACTTGCAAATTAAATCAAAGCTATTTGAAATAGCTAATCATCTTTTAAGCTGCTGCGGGAAATAGGTTTTGTTCGGCTTCATAGCTCGCAGGTGGTACAAAGAATGGCATGGCAAAGCGGGTGCAAAAACGGTAAGTGGGTGTTATTACGCTGTTGTAGGGATACACAGGCAAAGGCAACAAGGCTGCTGTTTATGAACAGGCACGATACATAACGCTTGTCACATGTATGTCTTTCTTTTATCTTAAAGAGATAATAGTGAAATAAAATAACTTTCTTAACACTTGTTTTATGAAAAATTGAAATTTTTACTTCAGGCACTCAAACACATCTGTAATTAACACATCGGCAAGGATTTACTCCATCCTTACTGTGCTTTTTTGAATATTGGCAAAGCTGTTTTGAAGCATAGGCTTTGTTCTGTTGCTAAGCATTGGGGTTTCTACAAACAATGTTATTGCGCAAAATCCAGGTATTCCCATCGAACATGATATTATAGATGATTTCATGTTTCAAATGAGCGAAGCCATGACAACAGCCGATTTGCAATCGCAATATGACGAATACAAAGTTTTCTTGGATGATTGATGAAATTTAGATGATCCAAAATACGCACATTTTAAATATAATTTCTTCGCAGAATTGCATTATCTCACATACGAAACTATCGACGAACAAAACATCAAATGGGTTATCAGAAAATACACTGTTGTATTTGCTGAAGCTCTTGGTTGAGAAGATACTTCGTATGATCATTATATGAATAATGATAGAAAATGAGAAAAATATTTTGAATATATTAGTTTATGATGAGTAGAAATCAATATAAAAAAGATATGTGATGAATGAACTGCTGAAGAGCAAATACAATTTCTAAAAGATATGTTTAGTGCTATAGAACACAAATCACCATACCAAGAATTGGATAATGGTTATAATATTGATAAAATACAAAGTGATTTGGATAATATAGATACAGATAAACTTAAATTGGTTAATATGGTAGACAGTATTTTTACAAATGAAAATAAAGATAATATTGCAAAAAAAACAATAGATTTCATTACAACAAAAAATTATGATATTGATGTTTTACTAAAAGATATAAACCAATTGGATGAAATTCTTACAGAATTATCAACTTTTCAAGATAAGTTAAAGCTAGAAACTTTATTGGCTCTAAGTGATCAAGACAAAAAAAATATGATTAAATTGTTCTTGGAAAGAGTTACTTTTATAGGTAATAGTGCACAAATAGTTAGTAGAAAAAGAAAGCTTATAAGATGGATAGACAAAAGTCAAGATATAACAGTAGATATGTGATGAAAAACAATTGAAAATTTAACTACTGAATATATATGATATATTACCTCTTTGATAGAATTAAATCCAGAAATGAAGGAAACAGCTAATAGATGAAGGTCAATTTTAAAGAGGTCTCAAACAAATCCAGAATTATTCGAAGATTTAATATGGGAAGAATATGGAAAAGCTCTATGTGGAGAAACTAAGGAATGAAAAGATATAACTTACCAAGATATAAAACAAGCTGAATCTAATCTTAGTGATATAGAAAAATGACAATTGATGTGTGCAATAGTATGGAGTTCAAGTACAGTTATAGGTATATATTATGGACAACAGTATCTGAAAGGGACTTGAATAGTGGAATGATTATCCGATTTAACCCAAAAAAATAAAAATATAAAAGATTACAACAAAAAATTAGAAAAAAGGCTATCTAAACTAAAATGAACAGATGAATATTTTTCATTAGAATATTTATTTAAGTCTGAAGAAAGAGTTGAAAAGTCTGAAGAAAGAGTTGAAAAGTCTGAAGAAAGAGTTGAAAAGTCT
>CAZGAO010000037.1:0-48708 GCA_964523795.1 uncultured Lentimicrobiaceae bacterium | reverse complement strand
TGGAATTTTCCACGCACCTGTTAGGTTTACTACATGCCCGGCACACCAAATATTGTCGGTGCGCTGCACCTTTTAGGATTCTGTTATTCTAATCTTGCAGCAATTTTATTATTCACCCCTTGATTTTGCATCATAAAACTGCTGCATCTCTATGTTGCCAAGCAGACCGTACAGATGGCTCAGCTTGCCGTATGCCTCCTTATTTTGCGGATCAATTTCCACTACTGACTTAAAAGGCTCGGTAGCCTGCTGATAATTTTTGAGCATATACAGGCAATCGCCGCTTTTTAGCAAGGCTTCAATATAGTCGGGCTTTAGTTGTATTGCTTTGCGATATTGCTCCAGCGCATCGGTATAATTTTGAACATCCACAAACAAATCGCCCAGCTCGTAATAATGTTGCGGGTCGTCCGACACTTCCTGCTTCATTGCTTTTAACTTGCTATTGAAGGCATTTTGCACCAAGGGCATGTTGCCACGCGCGGTGTTGTTGTACGGATCTATTTGCAGCGAGCGTTTCAGCAGCCGCAGTGCTTCGCCATGTTCGCCCTTCATGTAATAAGCGAGAGCCATGTTGGACAGGTTCATCGAATTGTTAAGATTGGTCTTTTGATAATATTCGATGGATTGGTCGTAATCCCGCATTTGATAGTAGGCATAGCCCAATTTAAACCAGGCTTCGCTAAAGTTCGGATTTATGATCAAAGCTTTTTCTACCTCGGCTATCCCTTTTGTCATCAACGAATCCTTGAGCTTGGGATTTTTTTCGGCCACAGCCTGGTTTATCAGCTCGCTGCCATAATGCTTGCAAAGCTGGGCACTTTGTCCCCCATAAGCCACATCGTGTGAAAACAGGGTGAAATTATTTTTCCAATCCGGGTTGCGCACGATGGTTCGGGCAGAATAAGAAAGAAGGAGCAAGGCCAAAATACCCACAAATAGCTTGGATAAGCCGGGCTTGAAATCGTAAACAATGCGTTTGGTCTTGCCATCGCGAGGCAACAATTTGAAAAGCAGATAGCCTGCTGCCAGCGAAAATCCGAGCACAGGCGCATACAAAAAACGCTCGGCCATAATACCGCCCCGGGTAAGTACAAATGCCAATCCTACCGAAAGGGTAATCCCAAAATAAAAAATGGAAAAGGAGAGAATATTTTTCCGTTTTAAATTTTTAATAGCTAAAAATGCCAAACCCAAAAGGATGAGCAGTGCCAGCCAAACCACGGGTGAAGCCCAGCTTGCTTCCGGGATTTGATTGTACGAATAATCGTAGAGCAGTCGCAGTGGGAAAACCAAGCGCCACACATACAATATAAAAATATAAAGCATGGTAGGAATCCGTCCCGAGGCCTCCTGGTAGGGATAATTGTTAATCTCGTTGGGCGGATCGCCCGACAGGGTTCCGATGAGCAAATATTTGAGCAGGAGAAACAAGCCCGAAAGGATCACAAATGACAGTGTGATACTTGCGATTTTCCCACCTTTTTTTGGTGTAAAAAAGTAGAACATAAACGGAAGTACGGCCACGGTGGTCATGGCCGTTTCCTTCGACATCAAAGCCAGGAAATAAAAAGCCCACGAGATAAAGAGGGTGGGAAGATATTTGTTCTTGGCATAATTAAAAGCCAGCCACAAAGCTATTGTACTATTGAGGAAGCTAAGAATTTCGTCGCGGCTTTTGATGTTGGCTATCACCTCGGTATGCACCGGATGCGCCATAAACAAAAGGGTAACCACCAGGGCAAAAAACGGCATTCGCCTGAAAAGAGCAAGCAGGAAGGCAAAAACTATCATCCCCGTAAGGGCATAAAGCAGCACATTGATCAGGTGCATAATGTGGGGGTTGTTGCCATGCAGGGCGTTTTCGATAGCAAAGGTGATATGCGAAAGCGGCCGATAGTAGCCCAGGTTTTGATTGGAGCCGCCCCAATAGTTGGTCGTAATTAACTCACCCACGCCACTCCATCCTTTTTGCACCATACGATTGTCAACAATTTGCGGCAGATCGTCCAGGGCAAATTCGTTGTTGATGCTATTGCCGTAAAGTACAAAGGCAAATAAAAAAGGAATCCAGTACAGATATTTTGGGATGGGTCTTTCTTTTTGTATCCATTCCCTTTCAGGCTTCTTTGGTCTTTGTTTATCAGTGTTTCGCATGGGTTTTTGCAAATAGTTTATATGGTGCTAATGGGTGTATTTTCGTTTGCGTAGCACGCCTCTTATTATTCCAAAAGCAAGGATGAGCAAAATGGGTAATACCGTATTTAATGCCTGCCAATAAATGCGTGAATCTTCTACTTTGGTGCGGTCGAGCAGGCGGATTTTTAATTCGCGCGAGCGTATCGAAATCAAGCCCGAATCATCGGTAAGATAATTCATGGCATTTAATATCAATTCTTTGTTACCAAACTGTTGGCCGGTGTAGCGGTCGTAGCCCAGGGGCAGCGGCAAATAGTTCCCGCCCGAAAACTGCATCTGATTGCGGATAACATCACCATCAGCAATTACGATCATCTTGGTGTTTTTGCTTTGGGGTTTAAATTCCAATTCCGGGCTGTTGGCAATTTCGGGAGGTATCCGATTATTATACAAGGATTCGAAAGCCCCTTCAATTTTAGCAGCTACGGGCACAAATTCTTTTCGATACAGCCGTTCGTCGGCAGGACGACCAACCATGTCCAGGGTAATGTAAACGGGCGTATTTACCGTACGCGAATATTGTGAGCTGTTTAACAATACCGTCTTGTTGAGATCGGGTGTGGACTGCACAAAGTCGATGCTGCTGACAAATTCCGTTTTTATCGCGTTCAGATTTTTTACAATCGGATCGTCCGAAAGTGGTGTAATGATGGGGAAATAGTACCACGGAAAAAATTCAAACTTGGGTTGCCCGCCTACATCGCCCACCTTGATGGGAATGGGCAGTGCGTTGAGATCCATCACCAAATCATCGTTGAGCCTGAAGCCGTACTTAAAAAACATATCCGTTAAGCCCAAATCATTGCTCATCCCAATGGTTTCGGCGTTTCGTTGCAGGCTGTCCATGCTGGCCTGCACCGGGTCGATAAGCCAAAGCACCTTGCCCCCACGCATGATAAACTGGTCGATGATAAATTTATCTTTCTCGCTAAATAGCGAATCGGGTTTGGCAATAATTATGGCTTCGTATTTATTTTTCAATTTTGTGGTTAGCGAATCGATCTGCATCCGTTCGGTAAGGCTGTTGATTTTTCCATCAAGCCGCACCCGGCCAATGCTGTAATATTCGCTCAATCCCAGCCAGGCATCGGCAGTTTCTCTTTTCGAAAGTTCGCCATGGCCTTCGATAAATGCGATGGAAGGCCTGAAATCATCGGCCAGCTTACGGATGGCATCCACGAGCGCAAACTCGAGATTTTGGATCGAGTTGTTAAGAATTTCTTCGGGAGGTGCGCCGCGCTGCGAGGCCAGCAAATTAAGCGACATTTCGCGCCCCTGATACGAAGCAATAGCACCGGGAAAGATAATGGTTTGCGAAGTACCATCCTTGGTTTTTACGTTTAGTTCGGTAGGTTCCAGACCCTTTTCTACCAACATATCGTAAATACTTTTTCGCTCTATGTTATCATTGCTGGCCATGGGATCGATAAACTCGAACTCAATATTAGGATTGTAAGCCCGAAGCTCGTTAAGCATGTCCCGTGTTTCGCGTGCCAGTCTTTTAAAACCTGCCGGAAACTCCCCATCCAGATAAACCCGGATATAAACAAGATCTTCAATTTCACTTAGCATTTCCTTAGTGGCATCGGAGAGCGAATAGCGTTTTTCGCTGGTCAAATCGATACGGGTATAAACGTAGGAGCTGATAATATTAACAAGGATAATAATAACCAAACCCAGGAGTAGCTGGCTGATGTTGGCTAATTTTATATTATCCCGTTTTTTCGAAAGTCCTTGCGATGTTGTTTTTACCATTTTCTGCTTTCGAGTGTTAATTTGGTGAGTAAAATAAAGAAAGCCACCAGGCTGATAAAATAAATTAGATCGCGGCTGTCAACCACCCCACGGCTCATCGAAATGTAATGGGCGTTGATGCCCAGCGATTTGATAAGCAAGTCAACCGGCCCGAAAAAATCGAGGGAGTGGATAAAATCGAATCCCACATAAAAAAACAAACTTAGGAAAACGGCGAGGATAAACGAAATAATAACATTGTTGGTGAGCGATGACGAAAAAATGCCGATAGCTACAAAAGATGCCCCCAAAAATAGCAGGCCGATATAGCTGCCCCATAAGCCGCCAATGTCGATGTTGCCTTTGGGTAAGCCCAATTGATAAACCGAATAAAAATAAATGAGCGTGGGAAGCACCGAAAAAATCACCAGCACCAGGCCGGCCAGGTATTTTGAGAGTATAATTTGAAAATCGGTGAGTGGTTTGGTGAGTAGCATTTCGATGGTGCCACTGCGGTTTTCATCGGCAAACGAACGCATGGTGATGGCCGGGATAAGAAACAGAAAGACGAAAGGGGCAATCATAAAAAGCCCCTCCAGGCTGGCATAGCCAAAATCCAAAATATTGAAGTCGGAGGCAAAGACCCACAAAAACAGCCCGTTGATCAACAAAAACACCGTAATAACGATGTAGCCGATGAGCGAGCTTAGAAAGCCGTTTATCTCTTTTTTGAGTAATGTAAGCATAGTTTAATAATCTCAGTTTTTTAATAATCAAACCACTTTTCGCCGCGAAAATAATACATTTGAACGAATGAAGCGCGGGCGGATTGTGTGCCTTGCGTTTAATATCATTTCCAAAAAAAGCATTACGTTTACCACGCAAATACCAAAAATGAATATCAGATGAAATTAACAGAGAATATGCAGAACCTGCTCGATCATTGCCAGAATTACAGCAGTGATCTGCTCATGGAAACCGGCGAGATTTTTCCCTTTGGTGCCTTGACTGATGCCTCGGGGCGCACCCATCACCGTGAGGTGGAGGTGAATTTAAAAGCTGTCCCGCCCAATGGGGAAATTATCAACGACCTCATGGCATATTTTGAAGATCAGTACCAAAACCATGAGGCCATTGGTTTTGCTATCGCTTATGAAAGCCGTGTGCAGTTGGACAAAAAAAACGCTACCGATGCAGTGGCCATCGACATGAAGTTCAGGGACGATGAAGACCTGCCCATGTTTTACCTTCCCTTTTCGTTTAGCGAAGAAGACGGGCATGTGATGTTTGGCGAATTGTTCGCCGTAAAACATTTGAAGTCCTAAATTATTTCCCCGATTGCTTCGACCAGGAATCGCGCAAAGGCACCGTGCGGTTAAAAATCAGTTGTTCGGAGCTTGAATCTTTATCCACACAAAAATATCCCAGCCGCTGAAACTGAAACTTGTCGCCAGGCATGGCTGCCTGGAGGCTTGGCTCCAGCTTGCAATGCTCAAGCACTTTCAAGGAATCCGGATTCAGATTTTCGCGGTAGTCTTCGCCTTCTTCCAGGTTGGATGGATCTTCGGTTTTAAACAGACGATCAAAAAGATTCACTTTTGCATCTACGGCGTGCGCTGCCGAAACCCAATGCAGGGTTCCCTTAACTTTTCGCTGACTGCCCGAGCCGCCACTTCGTGTGTCGGCATCGTAGGTGCAATAAATCTCGCTGATCTCGCCACTGGCTTCATCCATTTTAAAATCCTCGCATTTTACGATGTAAGCACCTTTCAACCGTACTTCTCTCCCCGGCCCCAGCCTGAAAAATTTCTTGGGTGGATCCGTCATAAAATCGTCTCGTTCGATGAAAAGCTCTCGCGAAAAAGGTACTTCACGCGATCCGGATTCAGGGTTTTCAGGATTGTTTTCCAGCGGCATCATCTCAGTCGTATTTTCGGCGAAATTGGTGATGATGACTTTTATCGGGTCGAGCACCGCCATCACACGTGCCGCGCTTTTGTTCAGGTCTTCGCGGATGCTGTGTTCCAGCAAGGCTACATCAATCATGTTATCGCGTTTGGCAACCCCAACTTTTTCGGCAAAAATCTTTAACGATTCAGGAGTATAGCCTCGCCGGCGTAGGCCAGATATTGTTGGCATTCGCGGATCGTCCCAGCCATTCACTTTTTTTTCGCTCACCAGCTCCAGCAGTTTGCGCTTGCTCATCATGGTGTAGGTGAGGTTGAGCCGGGCAAATTCGATTTGTCGCGGGTGGTAGTCCGTGCTTTGAATCTGATCGACAAACCAGTTGTACAAGGGGCGATGCACTTCAAATTCGAGGGTACAAACGGAATGCGTGATGCCTTCCAAAAAGTCAGATTCGCCATGCGCCCAATCGTACATCGGGTAAATACACCATTTGTCGCCGGTGCGGTGGTGCGAGGCATGGATAATGCGGTACATCAGCGGGTCGCGCATGTGCATGTTGGAATGCCCCATATCAATTTTTGCGCGCAGTACCTTTTCGCCATTTTTAAACTCACCGGCCTTCATCCGCCTGAACAGGTCGAGGTTTTCGTCGATGCTGCGATTGCGAAAAGGACTTTCGATGCCCGCCTTGGTTGGCGTTCCTTTTTGGCTGCTGATGTCCTCCGATGATTGATCGTCAACATAAGCCTTCCCATTTTTAATAATTTCTTCGGCCCACAAATAAAGCTGGTCGAAGTAGTCGGAGGCAAAAAACAGGCGATCTTCCCAATTAGCACCCAGCCATTTTACATCTTCCAAAATGCTGTCCACATATTCCTGATCCTCGCGGGTAGGGTTGGTATCATCAAAGCGGAGGTTGAATTTACCCTGGTATTTTTTTGCCAGCCCATAGTTGAGTAGTATCGATTTGGCATGGCCAATGTGCAGATAGCCATTAGGCTCCGGGGGAAAACGTGTATGTACCCGCCCAGCGTTTTTGCCTTGTTTTAATTCTTCGTTAATAATTGCTTCGATAAAGTTGACGGATGCCCCGCTTTTATCTTCTTCCTGATTTGTTTTGCTATCGCTAATTGCCATAAAATGGGATTTTAATAATGTGGGTGCAAAAATAGACTTATATTTTATTTTTTTTGATGATGAGGTCTTCTCTAAAATACCAGGCCGAAATTAAGAGCATAATACATCCGCAAATTAAAAAGGATATTTTGATAGAAAAGAAATAAATGAAGGGATAGGCAAAGACAGGCGAGAGAAACTGTCCGCTGTAAACGGCAGTGTTGAGCACGCCCACCATGCTTCCCCGCCGTTCGGGCGGAGCAAGCGTAACCAGCCAAAGATTGGTGTTGGGCATCAGCATTCCGGTGCCTAAGCCGGCCACGATAAGTCCTGTTAAAATCATGGAGTAACCTTCCAAAAATGCAGTTATCAGGTAGCCCGTCCCCATTAGCAAAAAGGTTAAAACATAGATTTGATGAAAGTTGAGCCACGTTCGTATTTTACCATAAACCACTGACACCAGTGCCCCGGCCAGCACCGATGCGCTGATAGTAAAGCCAATGGTCGAACTTTCGATGGCAGGATTTTGCCTAAGTAAAAAGGGGATTTGCGTGGGAACCAGATAAAAGAAAAGCATTCCAAAAAATGCAGTGGTAAAAAGAAGCAGGAACTTTTTGTTTTTAACCTGTCTTTTTTTATCGCTTATGGCTTTGATTTGTTTGTTTAGTGCGGGTTCGTAAAGGAAGGGCCACGACATGAGCAACAACACAAGCGAAACGCTATAAACCAAAAATGGCCAATGCCACGAAATATCAGCCAGAACCCCGCCTGCCGAAACAAACACCACCCCGCCAAAACCCATAAATGCACCCTGCCATCCCATAAAGTTGCTGCGCTTTTTGCCCTGGAAATAATCGCCGATAAGTGTGGTATTGATGGTCATAATTCCGGCAACGGCTATTCCCAGCAAGGCTCTGCCTGCAAGGAGAAAATAAATGTTGGAGAGAAAAAATCCTGAAGTGCCACCAATGGCGTACAAGAGCAAAGCCCAGCGGAGCACCTTTAATCGCCCCGAGTGGTCGATGAGCCTTCCGGCAAAGGGTGCGAAAATAGCGATAAACAGCGAAGGCAAGGTTAAGAGCAGTTTACTATAAAGGTCTGCATTTCTACTGTCAGCAAAATGTTCGCTGATGTCAGGAATGGCCGCAGTAATCACCGCCCCCGACATTACCGTCAGGCTTCCGGTAAGCAACAAAGTTATTTTTAGCCAAGGGCTTTTTACCAAAATTGCCGTTTGTTTTTCTATCAATTTGAACCAACGCTTTAAAATGCGGTTTTCAAAAGTAATTATATATTTTTGTTGCAACATTAATAAATCGCCATGCAAGAGATAATTCAGTTCTTATCGCAATTAAAACAGAACAATAACCGCGAATGGTTTAATGAAAATAAAGCGGCTTTTCAAAGTGCAAAAGAAGAGCATGAGAAGCTGGTAGCTAAAATCATTGGCGATATTTCGCAGTTTGACAGTGATATTGGCTTGCTAAGCCCTGCAGATTGCGTATTCAGGATTTACCGCGATGTACGTTTTTCCAAGAATAAAGATCCTTACAAAACAGCTTTTGGATCCTATTACAGCAAGGGCGGGCGCAAAGGCAAATACGGGGGATATTATGTTCACATCGAGCCGGGGGCTTCGTTTGCCGGTGGTGGAATATGGCAACCCGAGCGAGAGATGCTAAAAAGTATCCGCTACGAAATTTTTAACGATCCGCAAACATTTATTAATTTGCTGGATGCCCCGGATCTAAAGAAACATTTTGACGGCTTAAGGGATGACAAGCTGCAGCGGCCTCCCAAAGATTTCCCTGCTGACTTTGCGCATGTCGATCTTTTAAAGTACAAAAGTTTTACCGTGTTAAAATCCTTTAGTGATGAATCGATAGCTAATGGCGATTTTTATCCTGAGTTAATGGCTGCCTTCAGGGCGATGAAGCCCTTTGTTGGTTTTTTAAATCATGCGGTTGATCAAATTTAATAAAAAACGCTTAACCGTCCAAAACGACCGTTAACTTTGCGTGAAGTACCGTTTACTGATTTTATCTGGTTTTCGCCCTCATACTGAATGTATATTTGTCCTGTCATTTATTTTTTTAACAGGGTAATTTTTTTTAAATGACAAACAGATTTTTAGGGATTAATTGATTGCACTTGCCCTTTGCTCACATTTCCATCCTCATTCCGAGCAAAGGGCATTTTTTTTGTCCAAAATTTTCCACCTATTTTTAGTTTAAAATATTTTAAGTGAGGCACTTAGGGTTTCTTTTTACCTATTTTGGGCTAAATCCTGAGGGCATCATTTGCTCTTTTGCTGTGGTGGGATAGAGACGCGATGCATCGCGTCTTTACATAGGGCTTGCTGAAAAACTCAAAAATGATATTATTTTGGTGCGCTGCACCTTTGTATTTGGCATAGGAAATTGTTGTTGATACAATTGCCATAGAAATCGAAATACAAAAGCCCGGAAATTTCATTTCCGGGCTTTTTTATTCACCATTCCAATTCCCAGGAGTGAGGGATTGAAAATGGTGTTAAACTTTATGGCACTTTATTTTTTAATAGTAAGCTCATCGATGATATTGGTGGCACCGGCAAATTTGTCGATAATGAAAAGTACATAGCGGATGTCAACGCAGATGGTGCGCTGCAGCTCCGGCTCGAAAGCGATGTCGCCGCTCATGGCTTCCCAGTTGCCATCGAAAGCCAGACCAATTAGTTCGCCTTTTCCATTCATCACCGGGCTTCCCGAGTTTCCACCGGTAATGTCGTTATTGGTAATAAAGCCAACCGGCATTTCGCCATCCTGGCCATAGCGTCCAAAATCTTTTTCGGCATACAATTTCTTCAATTTTTCGGGCACCACAAATTCCCAATTATCGGGGTCTTCTTTTTCCATCACACCTTTAAGCGTTGTGTAATAATCAAAATGTACGGCATCGGCGGGGAAATAATCGAGTACCTGGCCGTAGGTAAGACGCATGGTGAAGTTTGCATCCGGGTAGTATTTTTTGTCCGGGTTCATTTCCATCAGCCCGGCTATGTACAGGCGTTCTCCATTATTCTGCTTTGCGTTGGCCTCGCTGGTTACCGATCGTATTTGAGGTACAATATCCATAAATGTATTGACAAGTTCGAAAGCAGGATCTTTCTCAATTTTCTTTGCTTTTGGATTTTCCAAAAAGGCGTTTACACTTTCCGGGCTGGCAAAAATGGATTTCTTAAAAAGATGCTCTGCATAGCCTTCAAAGCCGCCGTCTTTATCCTGCAATTTGGCCAGTATTTCGGGTTGTTGCGATTTGGGCACATCGTTGTAATAAATTCTGAGCATCTCGGCCAAAATCTTTTGGTCGATGGTTTGGTTATAGTTTTTAAAATAATCCTTGGATTCTTCTTTCAGGTTTTCGATTTCTTTTTCGATGGCTTCCTGATCTTTGTCTTTTTTCGAAAGCAATTCGTTGAGCGTATTAAAACTGCGGGCGTACATTAATATTTCGCTACCGCGCGAGATGGCCTCGTTCAAATAAATTTGCGAAAGATTTACCTCCTTGAGTTCCTCCACAGCTTCGCGACGCAGGCTAAGGGCATCGCCATATTTTTCTTTGCGGGCAGGGTTTTTATCTACCCAGGCCTGGAACTCCGCTTCTTGCTTGCGTTTTTTATCGGCTACTTTTAGCCTTTTCAAGCCCTTAGTCTGGCCAATAAAATATTTCCAATAGTTGGAGGTGCGGGCATATTTGGAGGCATACTGGATACGGGTATTGTCATCCATGTCCATGTACTCGCGCATAATTTTTAGTTTCCGGTCGCGAATATCCACGATGGTCATATTCGATTCTTTTACGGCCAGCTCCACCTGCCACGATGACATATAGCGGTCGGTTCCGCCCGGGTATCCCATAATCATAGCATAATCGCCTTCTTTAACGCCATCGATCGAAACGGGAAGGTAGTGTTTCGATTTCAGCGGTACATTATTTTCGGCGTATTCGGCAGGCTTGCCATCTGGGGCTGTGTAAACGCGGAATATGGAAAAGTCGGCGGTATGGCGTGGCCACATCCAGTTGTCGGTATCGGCACCGAATTTTCCTATCGAGGAGGGCGGAGCACCCACCAGACGTACATCTGTAAACACTTCGTAAACGAAGAGGTAATACTCGTTGCCGGCAAAAAAGCTACGTACGTAGGCAGTGTAATCATTGCCCTCTTTAGCCTCATCGGCCAGTTTTTTGGAGACCTCACGAATTTTTGCTGAGCGTTCTTCCTCGCTCATATCATCGTTTATTTCAGCCATTACTTTATCCGTAACATCTTCGATCCGGTTCAAAAAACTTGCGTTGAGACCATCGTTTTGCAGCTCCTCCTTTTTATTCATAGCCCAAAATCCATCTTTTAGATAGTCGTGCTCTATGGTTGAATGCGATTGTATAGCTCCATAGCCACAGTGATGGTTGGTGAAGATTAGCCCTTCGGGCGAAACGATCTCGCCGGTGCAGCCGCCGCCAAAAATGATGATGGCATCTTTGAGGCTCGAATGGTTGATGCTGTAGATTTCTTCGGGGGTTAATTGTAGCCCCATTTTTTGCATGTCAACATAATTGAGCCGCTCGATAAACAGGGGCAGCCACATGCCTTCGTCAGCTTTGCTTGCTGTATTCATCCCCAGGATGAAAATAGACAGAACGATAAACAGTTTTCTCATTTGTTAAAAAAAGTTAGTTAGAATATAATTAAATGAATTTTTCTCCTTTATTGGTTTTGATGTCATTTACAAAGGTGCGGATTTGTTGCTCCTCGTCTTTTTTGCATATCAGCAAGGCATTGTCATCTTCTACCACAATATAGTTTTCGAGACCTTGGATGACCACCAGTTTATCTTTTGGCATATTGATGATGCAATCTTTTGTGTCGTAAAGCATCACCTCATCGCCTTGTCGTACATTTTCGTTTTCATCTTTGGGGCTAATGTCGTAAAGCGAGCCCCAGGTGCCCAGGTCGGACCAGCCAAAATCGGCCGACTGCACGTAAACATTCGTTGCTTTTTCCATAATGCCATAGTCGATGGATATTTTGCGACACGAAGCATAAATCTCGTTGATGAAGGGTTTTTCGTTGGCTGAATTGTATTTGCCAATGCCTTCCTTGAAAAGGTCGTTCACATCTTCAAGGTATTCATCAAAGGCATGCATAATGCTTTTGAGCGACCAGATAAAGATACCCGCATTCCACAAAAAATCGCCACTTTCCAGAAACTTTTCAGCCAGCTCGATATCGGGTTTTTCGGTAAAGGTTTTCACCTTCGATATTTTTGGATTTTGGAGATATTTGTTTTGTTCGTCGTATTGAATGTAGCCATAGCCGGTGTCGGGGCGGCTGGGCTTGATGCCCAGGGTTAGCAGCCAGTCATTTTCAGTTACTGCCTCCAGGGCATTTTTGATGTTTTCAACAAAAAGGTCTTCGTTAAGAATAAGGTGATCCGATGGTGCAACCACAATTTTTGCCTTGGGATTGATGGCATTAATTTTATAGTTGGCGTAAGCAATGCAGGGTGCGGTGTTGCGCATGGCCGGCTCGAGTACGATGTTGTTTTCGGGAATTCCGGGAATCTGATTTTCTACCAATTCTTTGTACAGATCGTTGGTAACGATAAAAATATTTTCTTTAGGGCATATTTTTGTAAACCGATCAAAAGTTTGTTGAATCAGGGTTTTGCCAGTTCCCAAAATGTCGATAAACTGCTTGGGGTGGCTGGTGCGGCTCATGGGCCAAAATCTGGCTCCGATGCCTCCGGCCATTATTACACAATAGTAGTCGTTGTTCATATTTCTGTTTTTTTAAGTTGAAGTTCGTCGTTCTTTTTTAAATCTATAAGGTCAGCTAATGATTTGCAAAAATATAAAACCTGTGCATTTATTTGTCGTCTAATGGAATTACTTCGGCCAGCGGATTGAAAGCATAGAGCCGACGCGAGCTGAGGTGCATACACTGGTAGTTTTTGCGCCGTTTGTTTTGCTTTATAAATTTCCGACCATCGGGAAGCATAAAATGAGTATTATCAGCCAATGATTCCAGCAAAACCAGGCCACTGGCTTCATCATGTTTTTTCAACTGTCGCGCCAGCTTTGTATCGGCAAGGGTTGCGTATAAATGCTTATCAGGGTGTTTGGTGATCTCCTGTGCAATTTCGTCAGGAAAACTTCCGCGCTCAACAAAGGGATGCAGTAAATCTGCGAAGGCTTGTTTCCATTCGATGCCATGCGGAGCCACCTTGGTTTTGTATTTTTCCCAAGTAAGCTGGTGAGCAAGCTCGTGCAAAAAAGTGATGAGGAAGGCGTATTTGTTCAAGTTGTGATTAATCGAGATGCGCTGGGGCTTGCCATTGGCCGATGGTCTGAAATCGCCCAGTTTGGATTTTCGCTGGCGCGTGATGGTCAAAAACACATGGTGATCAACAATAAGGTGATACACGGCTTCCACTGCATTTTCGGGCAGGTATTTACCCAGAATATTTTTAAACGTGTTTTTGTCCATCGGTTTGAGGCAGGGCTTGTTCGAGGCTAAATCGAGGGCAATCGCAGTCTTTGCGTTTACGTGTTTTTATGCTTGTATTGCATGAGGCCAGAGCCATGACAAAAATCAAGACAAAAATCAAAAATATCGATCCGTGTTTTGTTTGTTTCAAAATATCTAAACTATTTTATTCATGTTTAAAAATCTGCTGCAAAACGCTGTATGATTTTACCTCGCCAAAGCCGGGCAGGTGGAGGCTATAATATTCGATGATTTTTCCGAGCAAAGCTTTGCGTTCCTCTTGTTTGCGTAGCAAGAAATGATGTGCATCCGAAATTAAATGACTAAAGTTGAGACTCGTATTTTCGTCCATGAAATTGCTGTGTTGCGGCAGTTCCGAAACAAAGGCTCCCTCCTGCATATCGAAAAGTGGATTTTGTGCCGAGCAATTATTACGAGGAAGGAATCCTAAATATTGGCTAAAGCCAATAAGAAAATGCAAGTGAAAAAGGGCAAGGTTATTTTCGGTTCGATCGAGATCGATAATGGATTGGGATAAGAAGTCAAACAAGGCTTGGTTCGCACTTTCTTCGCCGATGGCCTTATAAATAATTTCGTTGAGAAACATGGCGATGGTGCTTTTTCGGATGTCAAAAGGCAGATAGTGAAACGAATAGGCACTGCTGATTTCTTTGATGGATTGCAGGCTGGTGGACGATTTTTCGTAAACCACCATGTCAAGCAGCGTCAGGCCTTGCAGCAAGGCTTTCCACCGATGACTTTTCTTACCCGAAACACTTTTGATTATGTAGGAGCGCAGCCCGAATTTTTCGGTATAAACCTTGGCTATAATGCTGTTTTCGGAATACTTAACCGTTTTTAGTACAATACCTCGCGTGGAATGAATCATGCCGCAATCATGGCTTAGAGGCTTATGCTTAATTGATAAACAAAATCTTGGTTACCATTTTTTCGTTGCCTTGATCATCGGTAGCAAAAACCAGGTAAACCCCGGTACTTGCCCTGCGCCCATCAAAGTTGTAGCCCGACCATATTGCCTGGCCTCCTTCGGCGCGCGTAGCGTAAATGAGGGTTCCGGCCACATCGGTAATTTTTATGTCGGCGTTGTCAACCAAACCTTTTATGGCGATAAGCCCTGCGTAGCCTTCGCGCACCGGATTGGGGTACACCACTACGTCATCGTTGGTGGGCTTGGGTTCGGTGGCGGTATCTTTATAGGAGATGATTCCCTTATCCGTACCAAAAAATACCTCGCCGGTTTGGTTGTTAATTTCGATAGCGAGAATTCGGTTCGAATACAGCGGGCTGTTTTCTTCGGTAAAATGGTGGATTTGTTCGGTGCCATCTTCCGAGAGCAAAAATACACCGGCACGGTCAGTTCCCATCCATTTGCGGTTGTTGCCATCGATAGCAATGGTTGTAACTATTTCTGATTCGAGGAGGTACTGGGTATAGCCACCCACTTCAACCAAAATCCTTTGCGCATCGAAGTTGCCACCGGTAAACAGGTTGAAAGGCGAATAAATAACGCCTACGCCTTCATCGCTACCCAGCCATATCTCATCATCCCTGTCCTGAGCCACACAATATATTTTGTTGCCTGGCAAGGCTCCGTTTCCGGGGGCATTGGTCAATATTTTACTCACGTCATCGCTGGGGTCGTCCAGGGTATTGTTATCAAAAAATACAGCCAGCTGATTATCCGCTCGCAGGGTTATCCATTTTTGATTATAGCTGTCGATGAGCAGGTCTCCTAAAAAAGAACCACTAAGGGCTGAGCCCAGCGAAAAGGAAGTCCAGTCTCCATTAGGTCTTTTTACTGATAAAGGATTAGCGGCACCGGAGTTGACCACCCATAAATTTTGCTTGCTGTCGATATCAATACCACTCACAGCCACGTAATTGGCACTTGGCCATTTTTGGAGCGAACTGTTTTCATTATTAAAAATATTCACCACTTCACCATCCAACAACTCCATCACACCTTGTATCCAGGTGCCCACATAGGCATGATTTTTAAGGTTGGGATCAACGGTAATGCATATCATATCGCTGATACTGTCGAAAGCAGAAAGACCGGTGCTGCTGTTGTATGATTTCCACGATTCGTTGCTAAACTGATAAACGCCATCCTTCAAGTATACCTTGCTCCATGTACTACTGTGCCCCCCTGATGCTACCCATAATTCTTCGTTGGCTACATCCATATCAAAAATATTGGCGGCATAAGGCCCGTTGGGATTGATAAAATCGCCGCTAACATTGTCAGCGGTTTTTACCAGGCCTAATGAAAAGTCGGCAATCCATTTTACACCTGCATCATCGATTATAGCATTACGGGCATTCAGGTTTTTTTCGTTGATTTTAAAAATAGCACTCGCAATTTCAAAATCGCTGTTGATATAATAAACAATGGCCTGGCCGGTTATCACCATTTGATCGTAGGAGTTGGTGATTTGGTATTTGCGATTAGTGTTTACCATCGGAAATCTACTCCAGTTATGATTGGCATAATTGTACATAAAAATGGTGTCGCCGGTATATTCGTCCGAGTCAAAGTTAACAAAAAGGCGATCGTTGTAAAAATTGATGGCATTGTATCTTGCCGTTGGATAGAGCGACTGGTCGATTTGCCAGGCATTAAAATCGGCAAGATTAGAGCTTTGTAACGAAGCCTTATAGATGCCTTCTTCAGTGGCTGCATACAGGGTGTCGTTGCCTGTGCTTACGTCCAGCACATTAACATGGCTGCCGTTATCGCCAATGTAATAGGTAGGTTCCGGGAATTCTTCATTTTTAATATCCAAAACAATAATACCAAAACCACAGGCCAGATAGGCCAGACTGTCGCTAAAGTGAATATTGTTGATCACCTTGTTGCCAAGTATTTGCTTGCGTTTGATGTCTGAGATGTTGATGATTTCTCCATCTTTAAGCAAATCAAGATTGGTGTTTTTGTAAGCTATTAGCAGTGCATTGTAGTCGGCATTGTAGTCGATGGCACTGATGCCAATATCCGAGAGGCCATTAACCTTCGACTGACGGTTGATGCTCATGTCGTTTTTATCGAAATAAAAAAGGCTAAGATCGGTGGCACAAAAAACGATATCGCCGGCATCGGCAACCGAAAGTGCTCTAGTGTAAGGCAGGTGGTCGCGCCATTCGCCAATAGCTATTTGCGATTGCACAGCGGTGGATGCCAGCAAAAGAGTGATGGCTAACAGTGTGGGAAAAAGAAATCTCATTATGGTGCTGTTTATTTTTGAATTCGATAGTTCATAACTACAATTTTGTTTAATTATTGCTTGTAAGCAGGGTGTGGAATTTTGGCTTGGAGCTCGTTGCTTTATTCGTTTTATCTGAAAAATTAGCACAAAAACCTTTAGCACGTTTCAAGAATTATCACCGTTTTTATTTTTTAGTCTTAATAATGTTTAGTTTTGTAGTGCAAACAAAAACAGATATTTTGGGATTTCGATTTTGAAAAAGATAAAGATCATCATAAAAAATATGTCGTGCCACTGCTGCATTAAGCTGGCGCGCAGGGTATTCGAGGATCACGGAATGGTAGTACATTCGTTGCGTTTGGGCGAGGCCGTGATTTCGTTTGACGAAGACCAGAAATCAGAGGATTCGATTGCTGCCCTGCTCGAAGCCGAAGGTTTGGAATTGTTGGTGGATAAAGAAAAACAACTCATCGAACAAATCAAAAATGCCATCATCGATCTGGTGCATCACACCACCTTCAACGCCATGGTTCGCAACTCTGATTATCTGGTCGAAAAATTCGGACTTTCTTATCAATACATGTCATCGATATTTTCGAAGAGCGAGGGCTTGACGCTTGAGAAATTTATCATCAGGCACAAAATCGAAAAAGCCAAGGAACTCATCCTATACGATGACCTCAGCCTTAGCGAAATTGCCTACATGATGGGTTATAGCAGTGTTCAGTATTTATCCACCCAGTTTCGCAATGTTACCGGAGTTTCGGTTAGTGATTTCAAAAAAAATCCGGAGGCTTACCGCATCACAATCGAGGAGATTGGTTAGTAATGGGCTTCAAGTGATTTAATATAGGTTTCGGGGGTGAAAATGCCTAATGAACTATCTGTATTGTCAGAGATTTTCTAATTCTTTTTTGCACAAAAACATCACCTAAAAAAAACTGACCACTTATCAACAGTTATCGTTCATAAGCGGCCAGTAAATCATCCCATTGCGGACACCATTGATTATTGGATGCTGTTGTAATAATCCACTATTTTTATTAAATCTGCCTCGCGCTTTGCCTTTAGTTTTTCTTGTTTCATATACGCCTTTACCTCCTCACCTTTGTTTGCAAAACTTCGGATCAGCTCCTTTTTGGAACTCGAAACGGCTGTGGCTGGATTTTTAAAAAACTGGATGAAACACTGGCAATCTCTGTAAAAACAATCATCGGCAACAGTTGAACTTCCCGAAGGATCGATTTCATGATAGGTAGCTACCCATCGTTTTAGCAATCTACAATCGCCCTCTTCGAGCAACTCAAAATAACCGCTTTTGTGTTTTCCCTGGCACAGGTAATCGGTGTAAACAAAAACCTTGTCGGCGATACGCAGGTATTCTATTTCCGCAGCATTGCCAATGGCCAGCGTATCGCTATCTTCGATCATTTCGAATTGCTGTGTGTAAAGGTTGTAGCGCAAGGGCTTCTTGTCCAGACGATCTCCATTCGTAAAAATCAGGCTTCCCTCGATAAATTGGGGATTAAGATAGGCGGTACCTTTTATTCCACGGCTGTCCATCTCGTCATAGCTGCCAGTTGAGGTGGCTAGTGGAGAATTTTTCAAACTCTGCTTGTCAGACGGCGCACGGGTAGAGCCGGCTCGTTGAAACTTGGATGGCGATTGAGCCATCAGCACTGTGCCACTCATAAGCAGCAGCAGTAGCAATTTTAGTGTTTGTGTTTTCATGATACTTGTTTTATGGTTAGTGAAATAGAAAATAGTCGTTAAAATATTCTGTCAAGGTATCGTCGAAAAACAAGGGCGAAAGATAAGCAATTTTTTATTAAAAAGCAAGTAAGATGCCAGGCTTTTTTTGGTAAATATTTGCAAGATTTGGCTTTGCCAAAGCTATCAATTCCGGCATGGGAAAATGTATATTTTTGCAAACCACTTAATAAAGCAATTTATGCATCGAACAGGTAGATTTATCGAACGTCAGCCACCTTTTTTGCAGTTACTTTTATTGATAGTCCTGGTTTTGACCTCAATGTTCTTTACCTTTTTTGTAGGCGTACTTTTGGCACTTCCATTTTTTGGTCTTGACGTGTTAAGCCTGCTTAGCGAAGCTGCAAGGCTTGAAACCAGCGGCGATATTGCTATGATGAAGTATTTCCAAATGGTAAGCCAGGTTGGAGTTTTTATCCTACCTTCCATAGTCTTTGCCCTGCTGGCTTCCTCATATTTTATCAAGTATTTAAAACTCGACCGTCTTCCACACCTAACAACTGTGGGGGCTTCGGTAATACTGATCTTCACCATCCTGCCCTTCATCAACTGGCTGATGCAAGTCAACGAGGGCTTGTCGCTGCCCGATGCTCTGGGAGCTATCGAAGAATGGATGCGCACGAGCGAGGCTGAGGCTGCACGCCTTACCGAGGCCTTTCTAAAAACCGAATCCCTGGTCGGCCTGATGCTCAACTTGTTTATGGTGGCCGTTATGGCTGCAATAGGAGAAGAGCTACTTTTTCGTGGCGTACTCATCCGGATATTCAAGGCCTGGCTAAGAAATGTTCACCTCGCTGTTTGGCTTTCAGCCATTTTGTTTAGCATGTTTCACCTTCAGTTTTTTGGCTTTTTGCCACGCTTTATGCTGGGGCTTGTGTTTGGATATCTATTCGTTTGGTCAGGCTCGCTGTGGCTTCCCATACTGGTGCATTTTTTAAATAATGCCGCAGCAGTGCTGGTGTATTATTTTTACAGTCATGGGAGCATCCAAACCCCGGTGGAGGATTTTGGAACCATCGAGAGCAATCCCTTGTTCTTTTTTAGCATTCTGGTTTCTCTTGGGCTTATGGTATTTATTTATTTTGATACCAGAGAAAGAAGGCAGTCCACAGTCCCGAAAAACCACCAGTGAGCCTGCCGAACTACATAGTTTTTCGAGGGTGTTGTAAATCCGGGATTTTTAAATCCCGGGCTTGACCGAAGGTTGACATAGGCAGTATTCAGTCCTAAAAAACAAATGATATTTCAATACAATTTAAACATTTACATACAATGAAAACTTTAGCTATACCTTCCGTTTTGAGGGCATTAACCATCTTTTTTGCGCTCATCATCTTTACCTTAAATACATTGCCTCTTGATGCGCAAACAAAGTTTGTGTACGAAGACCTGATATTTGATGAAACCCCAAAAAATAACCTTCCTCCGGGATGGGAATATCAAACAAATTCACAAAATCCTCATGGGATGATTGTAACGCTACCTGCCAATCCCCGCGTTAACGACCGCCTTTTGCAAGCGGGCGATTTTATTGGCGCATTTTACCACGATGATAATGGGAATTTAAAATGCGGAGGAGCCGATTTTTGGCTGGGTACCGAAAATATCATCTTTGCGGTATTTGGCAATGATCAGGCTACTCCCGAAAAGGATGGTTTCGCTTACAACGAAATCATGTATTTCAAAGTCTTTTTGCAGGAAACACAAAAATCTTATGATGTAGATTTGTTGGCTTTTGATCCTGAGTATTCTTCTACCGATCATTGGTTTCCCCTCAGCTTGTCTTCAATTATCGATTTTGCATCCTCTGTAACTTTTGATGCTTACGCCACCGCCAATCCCAATCCCATTTGCATAGGCAATACGGTAAATCTTGAAGCCCATATTTTTGTTGGCACTACGGGAAATTACAGCTACAACTGGTCATCGCAACCTCCCGGCTTTAGTAATAGCCTGCCTGAATGCACCGATGTACCCGCAGAAACGACTACTTACTTTCTCGGGGTTTCTGATGGAACAAACTTCTCTACCGATTCCATCCTGGTCGAGGTGCTTGGGTATCCTCAGCTGACCGCAGGTGACGATTTCACCATTTGTGTAAACCAGCAAGCATTGCTTTCGGCCACAGCTGCCAGCTATTCGGCTTTGCAATGGATCACCTCCGGCGATGGCACCTTTGCCAATCCTTCATCCTTACAAACCACCTATTTTCCCGGAGCAGAAGATATCAGTAATGATTCGGTTTCATTGACCATCACTGCCTTTCCGCTAAGTCCGTGTCAGAGCAATGCTTCTGAGGATTTGATCTTATTTTTCCAAAAACTGCCTTCGGTTTCTCTTCCCGAAACCCTGTCCTTCTGCGAAAACGAAGCAATTGTAATTCAAGCCGAAGCACAAAATTATAATTTACTATCCTGGAACACTTCAGGCGATGGCACTTTTTTGGAGAATGCCGGACTTACCAATCAATATTTCCCCGGAACCAACGATTTAAGCTCCAACCATTTTACCATTTCGGTATCAGCCTCAGCGCAGGCTCCGTGCCAGGCTCCGGCCACCGATGCCCTTGTGGTTAACCTTACGGATATGCCCCTGATTACTGCCCCTGCTTCGCGCACTGCCTGCGAAAATATGCCCGTAAATGTTACTAGCGTTGTTTCGGGGCATAGCTCGGTTTTGTGGACCAGCCAGGGTGATGGTACCTTTGCCAACCCTGCTGCTACAAGCACCCAATATTTTCCCGGCGCGGCCGACCACCTGGCACTGGGCACAAGCGTAACTATCACCGCCTACGGTCAGGGACTTTGCATCAGTGCTTCTGTCTCCAAAACTATCCAAATTATTTTATTGCCGCTACCGGTGGTTGACGCGGGTAATAATGGTGCAGTGTGCTCGGGCAAGGTGCTGCAATTGTCAGCTAATGCGAATAACCAGGCCTACGTTTTATGGAATACCCTCGGCGATGGATATTTTTCGAATGCCTATAGTTTGACTTCAAAATACTATCCGGGCGTTGGCGATATTGCTGCTGGGAATTTCAGTCTTGCGCTCACCGCTTATGCCAACTATCCATGTGTTGTGGATGCTAAGGATACCCTGGCTGTGGATGTGATAATGCCGCCGAGTGTAGAAATTGCTTGGAATACCAAAACGATATGCTACGGCGATGTCATTGTTTTCGACCAAAGCCAGGCTAATGATTATTCGTCCCTTGAATGGTTTGCAGTAAATGGTACCGGCACTTTTGATGACAATACCCTGCTGCATCCTACCTATACTCCCGATCCGGGTCACGATTATCAAACCGGCGGTGTAACAATTGGCGTTTTCGCCCAGGCTATAGCTCCTTGTGTAGTAGCGGACGAGGATTTTATGACCCTTCAATTTCAAGCTCCACCCGAAGTAACAGCAGCCAATGATGCGGTGGTTTTTGAAGGAGATTCGTTTGCGGCTTCGGCCAGTGGCATAAATTATACTTCGGTAAATTGGCAGAGTAGCGGTGATGGAACCTTTAATAATCCGGGCAGTTTGCTAACAGATTATTTTCCGGGTACTAACGACATTTCTAACGAAGAAGTGGATTTGCTTATCTATGCCCTGCCACGAGCAGGCTGCATACTAGCCAATGTGGATACCATAAAACTAACTATCCAACGCGGGCAGCAAATTGTACTTGCAACCGACAAGCACAGCCTTTCTACCTATATTGATGTGCAGGGAGGAGGCTTTGTTGATGTGATGGAACCTGTTTTGGATAAGGTGATTTTTGCCCAGCACTTTACACAGATTTATTGGCCCGAATTTAACATCAATACACTGACTGATTCATTAAATTCAAAAGGTTATGAAATCCAATTTTCGGGCGATACTACGCTGCGCATCCATGGCTATGCAGTGGATAACAGTAGTGTTTTACTAAAAGCTGGATGGAACAATGTTCCCGTTTTGTCGCGCTGCCCGGTAGCAAGTCAGGATATTATCGATCAGTTGGGAATCGCCCTGATTATCATTAGCGAAATTAACGGCGATAAGGTGGCGTGGCCAGCCGGCGGGCAGTTTAGCCTCAACGAGCTGCTGCCTGGCGATGCTTACATGATCAAAGTAGCCAGCGATACCCAACTGGTCTTTCCGGCTTGTAACTAAAGATCCCCACATTTTGGCATAGCCCTTGTCATACGCTTACAAATCTTCCTTTCTCAATATTAGACATTATCATAATTATCTTGATATTAATGTTTTAATTTATTGCTTTATCAATTTTTCGACTCTATAATCCTAATTTGAGATGTTCTTAATTTGATTTAGAGATTATTGCAAAATATAAGATATTTTACAACTAAAACTAAGCTGAATAATTTTTCAGTAAAAAAACAAGATCTCAGCCATCACAACTTATTAAAAATCAAACAGGGTTGTTGTACTTCCCTCTTTTCGATACCCCCTATGCGTGAATCTCCGTGCAGATTTATCTTTTCCAAAAAACGGAAAGAGTAAAATTCTTGTTTTCCCGATGCCTGATGAATAATTTTGAAGCAACAGTAAAATTTATTCATCATGGAAACAAAAAATATACGCTTCTCATTTTCGGCCATCCTGTTTTTCGTATTTGCTTTTAACTCGGGCATCCAATCTCAAAATTCATTCCCCTCAGGCTGGGAGTTTCAAACCAATACCTCCAACCCGCACGGCATTATTGTTATGCTCGAAGCCAATCCACGGATTAATAATATCCCTGTCGAAGTTGGCGATTACATCGGTGCATTTTATACCGATGACAATGGTAATCTGGGATGCGGTGGTGCTGATTTTTGGTTGGGTGATGAGAATATAATATTCCCGATATTTGGCAATGATCCCGATACTCCCGAAAAAGATGGCTTTTCATATAACGAGCAAATTTATTTTAAGATTTTTTCGGTGAATAATCAAAAAGCCTATGATGTAGATCAGATTGCTTGGAGCAGCGAATATTCGAGTACCAACCACTGGTTTCCTTTGGCTTTGTCGGCCATGCTTGATGTGGTGAGTTATGTTGATTTTGATGCTTTCATTAGTACAAGTTCCAACCCGGTGTGTGTGGATGAGGCCATTACCCTTAATGCAAATATCTTTGTCGGGACTACCGGAAGCTACACCTATTCTTGGACTTCCGAACCTGCGGGTTTATTTTCTTCGGCTACTGAAATATCCCTTACTCCTGCTGTAAACACTACCTATTTTCTTGAAGTTTCGGACGGCGCATTAAATTCGAGCCATGCCCTGAATGTTAGTCTGCAAGAAGCTCCCACTATTGATGCCGGCGCAGATATTAGCATTTGCCCAACACATTTTGCCCAAATACAAGCGCAGGGACAAAATTTTTCTGCAATAGTTTGGAGCACACAGGGCGATGGTAGTTTTGTAAACCAAAATGGGACTAACCCCAAATATTATCCCGGTTCGGCGGACGTCGAAGCTGGTTTGGCGCATATTTTTGCCACTACAGCTCCCATGTCGGGGTGCAGCCTCAGTGCCACCGACAGCCTGGATGTGATAATAATAGAAACGCCAATAATTTGTCTTCCTGCCGAGATGGAATTTTGCACTGCCCAAAACATAATGCTTCAAGCTGAAGCTGCAAATTATTCGTCCATTTTTTGGACTACTACTGGCGATGGAACCTTTGGTGATACCAATAGTCTCGCCACTCAATACTTCCCCGGCGCACAGGATTTTAGTAATGGAGCCACTTCGCTTGTGCTATGCGCCAGGCCTTTGATTCCGCTTACAGGTGTGGTTTGTTCCACCCTGGTTATCACACTTATCAAAGCACCCACCATTAATGCTCCTACATCGTTGATGCGCTGCGACAATCAGCCCATCACCTTAAATACTATAGCTGCAAATTATGCCCAATTACAATGGGTTACCAATGGCGATGGCACCTTTAGCAATCTACACACAACATCCACCAAGTATTATCCCGGCGTTCAGGATAAAATAACCCAAGAGGTTCAGGTAAGCATCACTGCTTTTGGTCATGAGGCTTGCACGGCCTTTCCGGCAAATCGTAGTATTCAGCTTACTTTAGGCTCAACTGCAACGGCAGTAGCTGGCGCGGACAGAGCACTCTGCCAAGGGCAAAATCTTATGCTCAATGCCGAAGTAGAAAATTATAGTGCTGTGGTGTGGTCGAGCACGGGCGATGGATTTTTTACCAACTGCTACATTCCAAATCCGGTTTATTATCCGGGAGCAGGTGATATTGCCAATGGTGGTTTCAGTATGGTTTTAACGGTATATCCGATTTATCCCTGTATTACCACAATAATTGATGGCTTAGATGTTATAATTGTGAATACTCCCGAAGTAGAAATACTTAGCGATGACATGCAGATTTTTCCTTTAGGACAAACTTTAGAACTCCAGGCCGAGGCCAGCGGTTATCAGTCGTTGCTCTGGGAAACTTCAGGCGATGGCACCTTTGATGACGCCGCAGGATTAAATCCTGCCTATACACCCGGCGTACTCATAGATGCCTCGGGTAATGCCATCGTGCTTTCAATAACTGCCTTTGCTTCCGCAGGTTGCGGCAGCAATGTAAGCGATCAGATTACCGCTTCCTTTTCATCGATGGTAGCAGTAAATGCCGGCGATGATGCCACCCTTTGCGAAGACCTAATATGTCTTGCAGCAAGTTCCCAAAATTGCTCCTCCTTGCTTTGGCAAAGCGATGGCGATGGAACGTTTGATGATCCTACGTCCGAAACTACAAACTATTACCCGGGCACATCAGATATCCAAAATACACAAGTAGAATTATGCCTTACAGGATATAGCGAAGAAATTCCTGTGGTTTCCGATTGCATCGAAATTACCATTGTCCCTGCTGCGCAGCTAACGATGGGCGTAGAGCAAGTGGAAGCTGCCTTTGGTGAAGTAGTGCCTTTAGTTCCCACAGTGGCCGAAAATTTAGAGGCAGTTTTATGGTTCACCACCAATGGCGGAGGCGATTTCACTATTACAGGTTTCAGCTCGGCCATTTATAATCCTTCACCTGCGGTGGATTATGTTCAGGGATGTATCGATATTTTTATGGTAGGCGAGCCTTTGTCGCCGTGCCTCCAGGCTTCGGAAGATGATTTTGAGATTTGCTTTTTTGGAACTCCCACAGTAAATGCCGGCGATGATGCCACCCTTTGCGAAGACGCGATTAACCTTTCGGCCAGTTCACAATATTGCACATCTGTACTTTGGCAAAGCAATGGGGATGGAACGTTTGATGATCCTACGTCCGAAACTACAAACTATTACCCGGGCACATCAGATATCCAAAATACACAAGTAGAATTATGCCTTACAGGATATAGCGAAGAAATTCCTGTGGTTTCCGATTGCATCGAAATTACCATTGTCCCTGCTGCGCAGCTAACGATGGGCGTAGAGCAAGTGGAAGCTGCCTTTGGTGAAGTAGTGCCTTTAGTTCCCACAGTGGCCGAAAATTTAGAGGCAGTTTTATGGTTCACCACCAATGGCGGAGGCGATTTCACTATTACAGGTTTCAGCTCGGCCATTTATAATCCTTCACCTGCGGTGGATTATGTTCAGGGATGTATCGATATTTTTATGGTAGGCGAGCCTTTGTCGCCGTGCCTCCAGGCTTCGGAAGATGATTTTGAGATTTGCTTTTTTGGAACTCCCACAGTAAATGCCGGCGATGATGCCACCCTTTGCGAAGACGCGATTAACCTTTCGGCCAGTTCACAATATTGCACATCTGTACTTTGGCAAAGCAATGGGGATGGAACGTTTGATGATCCTACGTCCGAAACTACAAACTATTACCCGGGCACATCAGATATCCAAAATACACAAGTAGAATTATGCCTTACAGGATATAGCGAAGAAATTCCTGTGGTTTCCGATTGCATCGAAATTACCATTGTCCCTGCTGCGCAGCTAACGATGGGCGTAGAGCAAGTGGAAGCTGCCTTTGGTGAAGTAGTGCCTTTAGTTCCCACAGTGGCCGAAAATTTAGAGGCAGTTTTATGGTTCACCACCAATGGCGGAGGCGATTTCACTATTACAGGTTTCAGCTCGGCCATTTATAATCCTTCACCTGCGGTGGATTATGTTCAGGGATGTATCGATATTTTTATGGTAGGCGAGCCTTTGTCGCCGTGCCTCCAGGCTTCGGAAGATGATTTTGAGATTTGCTTTTTTGGAACTCCCACAGTAAATGCCGGCGATGATGCCACCCTTTGCGAAGACGCGATTAACCTTTCGGCCAGTTCACAATATTGCACATCTGTACTTTGGCAAAGCAATGGGGATGGAACGTTTGATGATCCTACGTCCGAAACTACAAACTATTACCCGGGCACATCAGATATCCAAAATACACAAGTAGAATTATGCCTTACAGGATATAGCGAAGAAATTCCTGTGGTTTCCGATTGCATCGAAATTACCATTGTCCCTGCTGCGCAGCTAACGATGGGCGTAGAGCAAGTGGAAGCTGCCTTTGGTGAAGTAGTGCCTTTAGTTCCCACAGTGGCCGAAAATTTAGAGGCAGTTTTATGGTTCACCACCAATGGCGGAGGCGATTTCACTATTACAGGTTTCAGCTCGGCCATTTATAATCCTTCACCTGCCGTAGATTATGTTCAGGGATGTATCGAGATTTATATGGTAGGCGAGCCTTTGTCGCCCTGCCTCCAAGCTTCGGAAGACGAGTTTGAGATATGCTTTTTTGATAATCCCACCGTAAATGCCGGCTACGACATGACCATTTTAGAAGATGAAACCTGTCAGCTCAATCCTCAGCTTTCACATCCGGGAACACTCACATGGACAACATCAGGCGATGGCACCTTTGATGACCCCAGCTCACGCCATGCGGAGTACTTTCCCGGAACCGAAGATATCAGCAATGGCCAGGCAGACTTGAGCTTGTTTGTCGAGCCAGTTGCTCCTTGCACCAGCCCCGCTACCGATCAAATGCACCTTACCATTCTCCGGGTTCAAACGCTTTTTATGCCCGAAGGCTGGAGTGGCATTTCAAGCTATTTGCAGTTAGATGGCAGCATCGTGGACATGTTTGCGCCCGTAGATGATTTTTTCATAATCGCACAAAGCAATACCGGAATTTATTGGCCCGATGGAGGCCTGAACACCATTGGCGATTTTAATAACCACACCGGATACAAAGTGCGCATGAATGCAGATACCGAACTGAACCTTATCGGCAAGATGGAAGATAACAAAACCGTTGAGCTTTTGCAAGGATGGAATTTGTTGCCGATTTTATCACAAAATCCAATTTATTATTACGATCTATTAGACCAAATGGGCGATCATCTGATTGTAGCTAAGGGTATTGCCGATAATGGTATCATCTGGCCTGATTATAATATTTATACCTTGTATTCATTGCAGCCCGGAAGAACCTATTTGGTGGCACTTGACGAGGCAGTCACGTTCTCGTTCGAGGATATTGGCGGAGAAAAATCCGGAGAAATAATCGACAGACCTATGACCTATTCGCCCTGGACAATTCAGGAAAAAACCTCCATAAGTCACACCATAGCTATCGAAAGCAGTGCTTTGGACTTAGCAAACACCGGTGATTTTATGGGTGCTTTTAATCAAGCTGGAGTCTGTGTTGGATTTTCGGAAATTATGGATAAAACGCAAAACCTGGCTATCACCGTCTTTGGCGATGAAATGATAAGCGAGGATGTAATCGAGGGAATGAGAAGCGGCGAGCAAATTCGATTTAGCTTATATCGCCACGACGAACAATCGGAACACGAACTTGAGGTAACATACAATAAGACTTTTAGCCAGGCCAATGGCAACTATGTCGAAAATGGTCTATCACTGATTTCCAAAATACAAGTAAAATCAACAGCTATTAATGAAACGAATGCTTCGGTTTTTTCGATGTATCCCAATCCTGCAAAAGACATGGTGAATTTTATTGGTGATAATGAAATTTCTACTTGTCATCTCACCATCCATACCATAAATGGTCTTTTGATGACAGAAAAGGATTTTCAGGCTAATTTAAATATGGATTTGTCGGACTTGCCACGGGGTATTTATATGGTAAGGATGCAAAGTGATACGAGCAATAGTCTTAAAAAGTTAATACTGGAATAGCCGTTTTTTAACTTGGCTGGTGCTATTTTCGTGAATATCAAAAACGGGTACATTGTAAATCCTCCATTTTTTGGTAACAGCCTCCACCAGGCTTTTTCGCACTATCCAAATTAAAATGGCAGGGGTATCCTCCATCAGCTTATCGATGGAGGGTGTCCAGCCACGGCCCTTCATTTCGAGCGGCCCTATTTCATCAATAAAAACATAATCGAGTCTTAGAGCATTTTCGGGAGTCAATAATTGATGGCCATAAGTTTGTCCTGAAGCATAAAAACCGAAGGATCCGATTTGCTCGCCTTCGCTGTTGGCTATGCTGCACAGCGGTTTCGAGTTCCCAGTTTCGAGAGCCAGTATTTCAAAATCTTTTCGCCGGCCTCGCTCAAAAGTCCCCGGAGCAAGGAATCCACCCACACTATGTCCTTCGTTTTTTAACTCGGCGGCGAGATCGCGGGCGAAAGTAGTTTTCCCCTCATGCTTTTCTCCGGTAAGGATAACAACCCTGGGACGGGCTATTTTTTGCTGAAACGAGGCGAGCAGCACATCGGCACTCGCAAGGGCAGAGGCAAAGGTTTTGGCAGGCTGCTTAAATATTTGTCGGGGTGAGGCTAAGTTTTTGATAATCCATGGCAGTGCCGAAAAGGCCAGACCCAGCGATTCGTAAAGACGGGAAAACCCCTTTTTCATCAGTACGGATTTTATCACCGGACTGCGCAACTCTATGCTAATCGATGAAAAGCCCACCAAAATAAGCACCGCTCTTATGTTCATTTGCAAACCCGCCATAAGGCCTTCAAAGCTGAACAGTGTTTTTTGCTGAAATCCATTATAAAAAAGAGCGGCCAAAAAAGTCAGCACCAAAATCTGAAACCAGAAAAACGGCCTTTTCAAATGCTTGAGCGATTCCCGGTAATAAAATATCGAAAAAACAACATAAGCCAAAACAAAAGCGGCTCCTATCATCAAGGAAAACTTGCTAAGAATAAGCAGACTTGTTATGAGGGTAAAAATGTGGAAAAACAAAAGTTTTACCGAAAAAGTCTGATTGGTCTTTAATTGGAAAATATCATTTTGGCTCGCTTCAAACGTTGAGCCTTCACTGGCAATACCGCTAGAGGCAGGCAAGGATTTGCGCCCAATAAAAAACCCGAAAAGCGCAGCACCCATACCCAATATTGCATACCCCGAACTTAGAAGCAGTGCTGCTATTTGGGGATCAAGGTTGGGGAGGCCAATTTGGCGGATGACATATTCATAAAAGTTGACCATCACCTTCACAATGTCGAAACCGTAGATCAGCAACAGGTTTACTATTTTGTGTGCCAGGGTGCTTATCAGTGCCAGTGCCCCGCCCAAAAGGTAGCCCAAAAGATTGCCCCCGAGGCTGCGCGCCGCGAGTTCCATGAGCAAGGCTTCGGTCAAAATCCCGGTCATGGGACCCAGGAGGAGGGCACTGGGTGAGATCGACTTCATCAGGGCGCAGATAAGGCCTGCCCGCCAAAAAAGTCCACGTTCTTTCCAGTGCCGGTGAAAGGCCACCATTATCACCACGCTTATCATAGCCAGCATCGTCCCCGCAAAGGGGATACTCAAATTATGAAAAAAGCTGCCAATGATAATCTCAACAGAAGCCCACAGGCTGCCCACCACGCTGGCCTTAAGCCAAATATCGCTTAGTTTTTTGCTTTGCAAATGTGCTATTGGAAAAACTGCATCTGTTCTTCGAGCAGTGCATCCATTTTAGTGGCTTGTTCCTTTTGTCCTGCGCGATTGGCCAGCAGCGACAACTGCTGAATCACCATCATGGCTTGCTGGATATCCTGCTGATAGTATTGCTTAAAACGGTTATCGAGCGAGGCATAATAGTCGAGGTCTTCCTGGTAATTTTTCGCCAGGGTGTCGGCTGCTGCATTGCCCTTTTCAAAAGCCTTGGCATCGTAATAGGTCTCAACCATAGGAACCATGTAAATGTCCCAGATAATCTTATCGTTGGGGAAATATTTTTGCATGGTGTCAAGCGTATTTACCGCTTTTTCGTTTTTGCTCTCATCCACCAGAGCCTGTGCCAGGCGCAGATAATTTTGCTTAGGCGATATGGAGTTGCGGCGGCTTTCGGGGTCGATATACACACCGGGTTTTTCCAAATTTCCCCAGGTGGCCTGGTCAACCAAAAGCTCGTAGGTTTCGCTGGTGTTGATCCCTCCCAAGCCATTAATCAGATGGTCGGCCTTAACGGGCAAGAAGCGATACACAATACCTTCCAGATGGCAATAATCATCTACATCAAGCACCTTTTCGATGGCTGCCGGGCTGGTAAAATAAATCGGACGTTCCCAGTTGTTGGAGGCCACCAGATCGATAAGCATAAGATCATTTTTATACAGATAATTTTGTTTAATCTGCCAGTTAATCTCCGACACTATCTTATCCTCCATATCTTTGGGCACCAATCCCTTTTTGATGATCTCCTCTTTGTCAACGGTAATTTTCATGCTTTTGGTGGGGATAAAATTAAGTTTCTCACCGGTGCCAAAGTCCCACTTGGTACGTGCGTTATCACTGGCAATAAAATCCACGACATCCTTCAATTCCTGTCTCCCTTTAATTCCTTCCAGCTCCACCACGGGCACATAATTATTCGAGCCTTTTTCGTAGTCGGCATAACCAAGGGTAAAGGGGAGTTTTTCGGAATCATATATCTTGCGCATCATCTGGTGGATATACCACTCGCCCGAGGCAAGCATATAGTTCACCACGCGCACATCGGTACGCACGCCTTCCACCTCCTGGATGTACCACAAGGGGAAAGTGTCGTTATCACCGTTGGTAAAAAGGATGGCGTTAGGTTCGCACGATTCCAGATAGTTGCGTGCAAATTCGCGGGCAGCATATTTGTCGCTTCTATCGTGGTCGTCCCAACCTTCTTTGGCCATAATTCCGGGAACCAAAACCAAAGCCACTCCGCTAACCAGTATTGCCGCTATTTTTGGATTGATAAAGCGGTTAAAAATATTATAAAGTGCCAACACACCCAGCCCTATCCAAATTGCAAAAGCATAGGTAGAGCCGGCGTAGGCGTAGTCGCGTTCGCGGGGCTGGTATGGATACTGATTGAGGTAAACCAAAATGGCTGCACCGGTTAGCAAAAACAGAAGTCCTACCACGATGGTATTTTTGTAATCGCGGTTAAGTTGGAAAAATAAACCCCCGAGGCCAAGCAGCAGCGGCAGCATGTATAATTTGTTGTTGGCGCGGTTTTGCCGCGAGGGCGGCAAGTTATCCTGGCTACCCAGCCTGCCGGCATCCACAGCTTCGATACTCGTTATCCAGTTTCCGTTTTCTATTTCGCCATGCCCCTGAATATCATTTTGCCTTCCGGCGAAGTTCCACATAAAATAGCGGAAGTACATAAATCCAACCTGATAACGGAAGAAGTACCGGAGGTTTTCACCAAAGGTGGGTTTCACAATGGTTTCTACCTCACCACTGCGGTTGGTGTGCCTTTTGGCCACCCCTTTTACCTTACCCCATTCTTTGTATTCGCGGACGTGTATCGATTTTTGACTACTCCACATGCGCGGAAAAAGCGTAGTGAATTCAGAATCGTAAACAGGAATCACTGATTCGCGCGAATCAGCAACCACATATTCTCCCTTTTCATCATCGCGCAGATATACCGGATTGCCATCGGCATATTCTTTTACGGGTGAGTTGTAATACTGTCCGTAAAGAATAGGCCAGTCGCCGTATTGCTCACGGTTGAGGTACGAAAGCAAACTAACGGCATCCTTGGGCGCATTTTCGTTGATGGGTGTATTGGTATTTGAACGAATTACAATAAGCAAAAATGTGGAGTAGCCGATCAGCAAAAAGGTAAGCCCTAAGGTAATGGTGTTGAGCTGCCCTTGCCGTGCTCTGAAAATGTAAATCAATGCGCCAACACCGATACCGATAAGCAGACGAAGCATTAAACTGCCAAACGATCCGCTTTCGGTAAGGATAAGCAGGTACAAAACTGATAGCAGCGCAATGGCGGCTTTTTTTTCGATGGCTTTGCCATTGTGCGTTGCCCTGATGGCAAAATAAAGGGTGGCAATTACAAGTAAGGCCAGGAACATAGTGCCCGAATTGAAGGGCAAACCAAAGGAATTTACAAACATTATTTCAGAGTGCGCAAAAAGGCTTACTACCTCGGGCACAACGCCAAACATAACGAAGGCCAAAATTAAAAATGAAACCCCGAGGGTAACAAACATTCCCTGGGTGCTGGGTTTGTATTTTTTGAAATAATAAACAAAGGTGATGGCCGGTATGGCCAGGAGGTTGAGCATGTGTACCCCGATGGAAAGACCCACCATGTAGGCAATTAGGATCAGCCAGCGCGAAGAGTGCGGCTGGTCGGCCACGGCTTCCCATTTCAGGATGGCCCAAAAAACAAAGGCCGTGAAAAAAGACGACATCGCATACACTTCACCCTCAACAGCCGAAAACCAAAACGAATCGCTAACGGCGTAAGCCAGGGCTCCCACTGCTCCACTGCCAAAAATGGCTATCATGCGCGAGCTGGTCATTTTGCCGCCCAGCAAGGCTGCCTTGCGGGCAAGGATGGTGATGGTCCAAAACAAAAATAATATCGTGAAACTGCTCGATAGTGCCGACATCGCGTTAATCATCAGGGCAACCTTGCTGAGATCGCCAGCGGCAAAGAGCGAAAAAATGCGGCCTACCAGTTGAAAAAACGGTGCTCCCGGCGGGTGTCCTACCTGCAGTTTGTAAGCCGTTGCAATGTATTCGCCACAGTCCCACCAGCTTGCGGTAGGCTCGACGGTCATAAAGTAAATCAGGGTGGCAATAAGCCAAACACCCCATCCGATAAGGGTGTTGAGTTTGTTAAAATTCTTCATCAATCGTTGTTTTTGATGCCATAAAAAAATGCGGGGCGAAATTAAGATTTTTTGACTTAGCCGGGCATCCTTTTTTTTTCGCTTGCATAATGCAAGGATGGCAGAGGCTAATTAGTATTTTTTAGAGAAGGTGGAATTTGTCTTTTACTATGCAGCGTATTATTGTGAAGATAGCTGATGAGTATTTGATATGAAATAATCTGACTCAATACAAAGGATTTCTTCCTGGCTTGAAAGATTTCTCCCGTTAATACTCCGCTTCACCTCCCCCTCGCTCGCATCGGTCATGTCATTGGTAACGAAGTGAGGAATCTCCTGAATACAGACGCTTGCAAAATCATGTCATTGATACCGAAACAAGATCAAGCTAATTCATAACATTCCTTTAGCCTTATTCTTATAATCTAATCGAAAGGTCAAGTTGCCCTCCCAATCCTGATTGAACAATTTTTTGTAAAGTTGAAAGTCTGACTTCTTTGATATTATTTTCGATTTTTGAAATGTACGATTTTGTTGTGCCTGCTTTTTCTGCTAATTCTGCCTGGGTCATTCCCTTTTCAAGTCGTGCCTCATGCAGTAAAGCTCCAATCTTAAAGTTTTCATACCCACTATCAAGTTCGTCTCTCGGTTTGCTTCCTTTTATGCCGTAATGCTTATCCTTGAATTCATCAAGGGTCATAGTGTTATTTGTTTTCATCGCTGTTCTATATTTTTTTGGTGATTCCACAAAGCAAAAATACATAAATGTTTCACCAAAGTGCAACTTTACTTTTTAGAATTATCATTTTCGTTATCAAAATCAGCAATCCTGTAAATGATAATTGTACTCTCATTGGCTTCTTAACGCAAGGAAGAATGCTGGTTAATCAAAAACCAGTTTCTCACGAGTGTAAATAAATATGTTATTTTTGGTCGATGATTTTACAAGTTACTTTAAATTAAAGTATCTGATTCTGACTTACGTTTGACTTATGTTTTAGAATTATCGCATACCAGCGCAACTATTTAAATATGGATAAAAAATCCACTTACAATAAAAACGCGAAACTTACCCAGAGTATGGAAGAAAACCAGGTTCATCTTGAATGCAAAAAGACTGAAGAAGAATTAAGGACAATGATCCAAAGACTTCAGCTCTCGAAAGATTCGGCTCGTATTGGTATTTGGGATCTTGATCTCAGGAACAATAATCTGATCTGGGATAAACGAATGTTTGAACTTTACGGCATTCAATCAAAAGATTTTGGTGGTGCTTATGAAGCCTGGAAAAGTGGAGTACACCCTGATGACATCATCAAAACTGATGCAGAATTCCAGGATGCTATTGCTGGCAAGGCAGAATTTCACAGCCAATTTCGTGTGGTCTGGCCTGATGGTCAAATTCGTTTCATCGAAGCTCATGCACTGGTAATTTCTAACGCAGAGGATGCCCCGGAAAGAGTAATTGGAGTTAATTGGGATATCACCGAGAAAACCCAAGTGGAAGAAGCGCTGCTTGAAAATCAAAAACGCTACAAAAAAGCGCAGTCGATGGGACAAGTGGGCAACTGGGAATATTCGCCTGCCACCACCAATTTTTGGGCATCGGATGAGGCGAAAAAAATTTACGGCTTCCATCCGGATAGCATAGATTTTACTACCGAGATGGTGGAAAGTTGCATCCCCGAAAGAGAAAGGGTGCACCAGGCTTTGGTAGATCTGATAGAACAAGATAGGAAATACGATTTGGTTTTTGATATCATCACTTATGATACAGGGATACGAAAAACGATTCATTCGATTGCCGAAGCTGAAAGAGATGCCCAGGGTAGGGCTGTAAAGATAACCGGCGTTATCACCGATATTACCCGGCACATGCAAGCTGAGAAGGCATTATTTATCAGTGAGCAAAGGTACGATCTTGCCATGAAGGCATCCAAAGATGGTTTGTTTGACTGGAATTTGCTTACAAATGAAATTTACTATTCGCCAAATTGGAAAAAAATATTGGGTTACAAAAACAATGAATTGCCCAATGATTTTTCGGTGTGGGAAAAATTTACCCACCCCAAGGATGTGAAAAGATCGTGGAAGATGCTGACTGAGGTGATTAATAAAAAAAAGGATCGCTTTGAGATGGAATTCAAAATGAAGCATAAGGACGGGCATTGGGTGGACATACTATCACGTGCTGATGCTGTTTTTGATGAAGCCGGCAAAGCCATCAGAATAGTTGGGACCCACATCGATATCACCGAACGCAAGCATGTGGAAGTGAAGTTGATCGCGGCTAAAGAAGAAGCGGAAGAAAATGAGATTAAATTCAGAACCTTATTCAACGAACTAAAAGAAGGAGTTACCCTTACGCATAATGGAGTTTTGGTAGATTTGAATGATATTATGCTATCTAAACTTGGCTTTCAAAACAAAGCTGAGGTAATTGGTAAAAGTTTGCTGGATTTTATGACCCCAGAATCAAGACAAATTGCACTCGATGAAATCAAAAAAGTACAAGGCAATAAAATAAAAACCAGTCACACGGAATTTGTTTTTAATTCAAAGGATGGAACTCAGTTTATCGTGGCAATGAATGGCTCAAAAATTGAATTCAAGGGGAAGATCTATGGATTAAGCGTTCACCACGATATTACTGAAAGCAAGCGGGTGGAAGCTGAATTGGTTCTTGCCAAAGAAAAAGCCGAAGAAAGCGACCGTTTAAAATCTGCTTTTCTTGCTAATATGAGCCACGAAATACGCACACCCATGAATGGGATTCTGGGTTTTACAAGCCTGTTAAAAGAGCCGGGGCTTTCGGGTGAAAATCAACAAAAATACATCAGTGTTATCGAAAAAAGTGGCGACCGCATGTTGGACACCATTAACGACATCATCGATATTTCCAAAATTGAATCAGAGCAGGTGAACGTTTCAGTTTCTGATATTAATTTGAACGAACAGTTGGATGAGCTATTAGAGTTTTTCCGACCCGAGGCTGAAAAAAAACATATTCACCTTTCGATAATGGGCAAGTTGCCCGATCAACAATTCATCATTAAATCGGACAAGGAAAAACTAAACTCGATACTCACCAATCTCATCAAAAACGCCATTAAATTTACTCACACAGGGCATATCGAATTTGCTTGTTCGCTAAGTGAATATAACGAGCAAACTATGGTGGAATTCTTTGTGAGAGATACTGGCATTGGGATTTCTATTGAGAGACAAAAAGCAATATTCGATCGCTTTGTTCAGGCCGACATTGAAGATAAGCACGCTTTCCAGGGCTCAGGTCTGGGTCTGGCTATTTCAAAAGCGTACATCGAAATGCTGGGTGGGGAAATATGGGTGGAAAGCCAAGAAGGCCTTGGTTCAAAATTTTCTTTTACCCTTCCCCAAAATGCTAATGGTGTTAAAACCCTGCCGAATATTATTGTAGATACAAAGCCGTCAAATTTCCAGCAATCTGCCGAAAAACGATTCAAGGTACTTCTTGTTGACGATGAAGAATATGTGATTACTTATTTGAGTATTATTCTTGAAGACTACGTAAAAGAATTATTTGTTGCAAAAACGGGTATTGAGGCCGTAGAAATGTGCCACGATAATCCTGACATCGACATCGTGCTGATGGATATAAAAATTCCCGAAATTAACGGATACGAAGCCACACGCAGAATACGTGAATTTAACAAAGAGGTATTTATTTTGGCTCAAACAGCTTATGCGCAAACCGGTGACCGCGAAAAAAGCATCCAGGCCGGATGTGATGATTATATTGCCAAACCCATCAAAAAACGAAAACTACTGGAAATAATCGGTGGACGTTTTCGCATCTAAAACGCATTATTTGCATTGGTTTTAAAAACTCTTCCAATAGAACTTCGGATGTATGTTGCCTAATTTTTCTCCGGCTAATACCGCCCGTAAATACTCTGACCCCCACCAAAATACTGGTGCTTTAAATGCTCGTACACCAAATTGGTGCGCACGTCAATATCATCGCTTGTGTAGCTCGGATAAGGCAATACTTCAAAAAGCGTTTTGCTAACATAGTTGAAAACCGCCGCTGCTGTTACCGATTTATCACTCCACCGGTCCACCCTCAATTTTTCCTTTTTCAGCTCATCAAGTAGTTCGATCGATATTTTCTTAATGTCTTTCTTTTCCTTTTCTTCCAGCTTTTTGCCCTGCCGCAAAATGTCAAAAATCGCCTTCTGCTCGTCCGTCAGCCCTTCGCGCCTGGTGTCGGCTTCTTCCTCGGAGTAGGAGTTCACCAATTCGATAAGTTTCCTAAAGGTTTCCTTTATCACCACCTCGTCCTTGCCCCGGTTGTATTCGTCGATAATTTCCTGGTAGCGTTTGTAATAATCCACGGTCAACGGGTTTTTTACCACCATCTGTTTCAATTGCTTTTCAATCTTGTCTTTGAGCGATTGCAGCAACGTGTTTTTGTTTTTAGTTTTTAAAAAGTATTGCTCGAGTAGTTCAAAATTCAAGCTGCTAAGCTTGATGATTTTTTCCTCGTTTAGGCTTGGTTCTGCCACCATATTTTGGATAGATTCATCAACAATCCCTTGGATTTTCCTCATTATTTCCGACACATCGGCACTCACCACATTATCTTCGATGGCGGTGTAAATTACATCGACTGCATTTTTTCGGGGCGCATACTGATTCAGGGCTTTGTCGGGCTGCAGAGCCTTGTATTTTTTAAAAACCTCGCGTGCCAAAACCTGGAACTTCCGCTTGGTTTCATCGTTGGTGTAAACCGCGTCCACGCCCTTTTCGATGGCCAGCAATTTGTATAAACCTTCGGCCTTTATTAATTTCTGCAAATCGAAGTTTACCTCGTCTTGCAAAAATGTTTCCGTTGCTTCAAGGGCTTCCTCCAACTGCACAGTCAAAACTTCTTTTGGTTTTACCGGTGGTTCGGGTTTTTCGCCATCACCATCTTCGCCGCCTGTGCCATAAATAGCGAGGGCATCCAGCAAGGCGGTGTAGGTTTCGATATAATCCACTATCAAACCATTGTTTTTGCCTTCGCTAATGCGGTTGGCCCGTGCGATGGCTTGCATCAGGGTACGCGATTTTAGGGGCTTGTCGAGGTAGAGGGTGGAAAGCGTGGGCACGTCAAAACCTGTAATCCACATAGCGCAAACAATAACAAAACGAAAGGGGTCGTCCTCGGCCTTAAACCTGGTTTCGAGATCCTGGGTATTCATTTTTTCGCGGTGCGGCTCGATGTCCAAATCCCACTGCCCAAATTTCTGTATCTCGTTTTGCTCCGAACTCAACACCACACAAATCTCGGTTTCTTTTATCCATTGCAGCTCCCGGCCTTTGGCCAACAATTCCTGGTCGCCATATTTGCCCTTGGCAAGTTCTTTTTCTAATTGCTCAACGGTAAGTTTCCAATGATGGCTAATTAAATCGTACATGCGCACGGCGGTAAGTTTATCCAGGGCTATAAACATGCCTTTGCCTTTATAACCCCGGTTGCAAAAATGCCACACGGCATCTTTGGCAATGGCATCCAATCTTTTGGTGGCCGTAAGTATTGGGTATTCGCGGGCAAAGAGCTGCTCAACACGGCTGCGCTGGTCGCTGTCCAGGTCTTCGCTTTCGGCATCTATCAAGGTCCTGATTTGCTCGTTGATGACAGGATTTTTCAAGCCCAGATATTCGCCTCGGTTTTCGTAGTAAAGCGGAACGGTTGCGCCGTCGTCCACACTTCGTTTAAAATCGTAGCGCGAAACGTAATCGCCAAAAATCCTCCGGGTGATTTCGTCATCTTTGAAAAGTGGGGTGCCGGTAAAACCGATAAATGAAGCGTTGGGCAAAGCGTTGCGCAGGTTCATGGCCAAATTGCCGCCTTGCGTGCGGTGGGCTTCGTCCGAAATTACGATGATGTTATCGCGCCGGGTTATTTCTTCTTCAAAATTAAATTTATGAATCAGCGTAAACAAATAGCGGTGTTCGGAACCCAGCAGGGCTTTCAAATGTTTTCCGCTGTTAGCCTTCAACGATTCTTTGGATCCGGCCTTAATCCGGGGTACAGCACCTACGCCGCCAAAAGTTTCATAAATTTGTGTGTCGAGTTCGTTGCGGTCGGTAACAATCAAAAAGGTAAAGCTGCCCGTGAACTTGCGATGTATTTTCTGGCCAAAGAAAACCATCGAATACGATTTGCCGCTGCCCTGGGTATGCCAAAACACGCCGAGCTTTTGCTTTTCTTCCAGGCTTATCTTTCCCGATTTATAAAGTTGGTCTTTGAGCCTGATGTTAGCGATGGCCTTGTTTACACCGATGAACTGGTGGTTGCGGGCAATAATTTTTACAATCCCGCCCAATGAATTATCAAACAAAATAAAGTTTTCGAACAAATCCAAAAAGCGGTTCTTTTCGCAAACGCCCACAATAATGCGGTCGAGAGCCACAATGCCCTCGTCTTCTTCGCTTATGCGTTTCCACTCGTGGAAGTGCTGATACCTGGCGGTAACGCTGCCGATGCCACTTTCGATGCCATTGCTCAACACCACAAAAGCGTTGTAGTAAAACAGCCGGGGAATCACATCCTTGTAGTCGGTAAAATTGTCGTTGTAGGCATTTTCCAGTTTGCGGTGGGCGGCTTTGAGTTCGATAAACAAAAGGGGAACACCATTTACAAAGCCGATAATATCGGGACGGCGTTCGCGATTGCTCCTGCCCTGAATCCACAGTTGGCGCACGGCCAGAAAGTTATTGTTGTCGGCGATTTCAAAATCGAAAACCCTGAGCGTTTTATTTTTTACCTGCTCACCTTTTTCGTTGATAAAATCAACGGGAATACCATTTCTTAATAGATGATGCTTTTCGAAATTTATTTCGCCCAGGGATTTGGTTATGATTTCTTCGGTCAGTTTTTCGTAGGCCTGCCGGTAGGCCTGTTCGGGCAAGCCGGGGTTGAGTTGTTTAATTTTTTCAAAGAAAACCCTTTTCAGCACCACTTCTTTTTTGTTGAGCCTGCCCAGGGTGGAGCCCTCGCCAAAGTTTTCCTTATTAAAAGCCAACAGGGTATCCCACCCCAATTGATGGAGGAATAAATCAATGGCGGTTTGTTCTATCAAATTATCTTCGGAGTATTCCCGGGTCATTATTTCAGTTTCTTTAAATTAATATTCCCCAAGAGCGATTTCATTTGTGTGATTGCTATTAGATTCAATTGTATCATTCGTTCACTTTGCGATAAACCCTGACGAATCAACACAGCATTAATGCTTTCCATATTGCTCAGTACCACCAATTGTTCTAAGGTAGCAGCATCCCGAATATTGTCATCGGTTTTAGGGTTGGTGTCCCGCCACTGTTTGGCAGTGATACCAAACAAAGCTACATTCAAGGTATCAGCTTCATCGGCATACACAAAGTTTATTTTCTCTTTAGAAAGTGTTTCAGGAATCAGGGTTTCTTTGATAGCATCAGTATGAATGCGATAGTTTACTTTAGCTAAGGTGCGCTGGAGATTCCATTCCAGCTTTAAACGGTTGTTTTCATCTTCTTTTAGTCGTTGGAATTCATTTATCAAGTATATCTGAAACTCGGGGCTTAGCCACATGGCAAAATGAAAGGCTATATCTTTGTGTGCATAAGTTCCCCCGTATCTGCCGGCTTTTACCACCATACCCTTTGCCCGTGTTCTCTCAATCCACTGACCTACTGACATAATAAATCTGTTTACACCGGCTTCCTTTTCAATTACCCCGAATTCGGGGTAATTAAAATTCTGGTTGTTTATTTTTTCCCAGATCCCGAGGTACTCCAGTGTGTTTTTGTTTGTAATCCATTTACCTATCAAACCGCTACCTTCTTTAAAGCTGCCCGTCATATCTGTAAGACTGATGAAATCCGTCTCGTTTTGCACAAAAACGGTTATAGCCGTTCCTTTTACAGTAATCTTTTTGTTCTTTGTCATATCTATCACACTTCTATTTTTCCATTCAACAGTTTGGGCAATAAAATATCCCGTGCCTCGCGCAGGCGGGTGTTTTGTTGAGGTGCCCCAGGGTGGAGCCTTCGCCAAAGGTTTCTTTATTAAAAGCCACAGCCGTATTCCAGCCCAGCTGATTATGAAATAAATCGATGGCGGTTTGTTCTATCAAATTATCTTCTGAATATTCCAGGGTCATGACTTATCCTTTAGTTTTTTAATTGCTTTGTCAAAATCGCTTTCAAAAAGTTTATCCTGCACAATCCGGTATTTTTCAAATTCGCTCTCGGCAAATGCTTTGGCAATTGCCCGCGATACCTTGCCCAAATCATTTAGTAGTTCTTTTTGGTTGAATTGTAAAAAAGCGTTAAGCCTTGCAGCCCAATCATTCATTGTCATTGGTATATTATTCTCTGCTTGTGTTTCGGCATAATCTAAATACATGGTGACAAAGCGGTCAAGATTTTTTAATTCCTTTTCGTTAAGATAATTTTTCGCAACCGATACATCTGTTTTAATGATTTTTCCTGTGGGGGAATTTTTCCAGGTAGTTAAACCCATATTTTCTTTTTCACTGCTGGCGCGGTTTACAATTAATTCAGCGGCAGTATTGCCGTGAATGGCAAAATGAAGTTTGTTTTGAACCACAGCAAAGAATTTCTTGGTAAATTCTGCCTCCGAATTGTAATCGAGTGCAGTAGCATAAATATCGGTTATTTTTTGATAAAATCTACGTTCGCTTGCCCGTATTTCTCTAATCTCAGCAAGCAGTGAATCAAAATATTCCTGGCTTAAAAATGCTCCGTTTTTTAATCGTTCTTTATCCAATAGATAGCCCCTGATAGCAAATTCTCTTAAAACCGAGGTAGCCCATTGCCTGAATTGCGTTGCCTTTAATGAATTGATACGGTAGCCGCAAGCAATAATCGCGTCTAAACTATAGTGTTTTGTTTTATAAGTTTTCCCATCGGTGGCAGTTACCGAGAAATCCTCGGATACTGATTTTTCATTCAGTTCGCCTTCTTTAAAAATATTTTTGAGGTGAAGCGAGATATTATCAGTGCTGCAACCAAAAAGGATTGCCATCATTTTTTGTGAAAGCCAGATAGTTTCTTGTTCATACCTAACTTCAATACTGCTTTCGCCTAATTGATTTGTAAAAATCAAAAACTCGGCTGTACTATTGCGGATTTGTAGTTTTTTCTTTTTCATCGTTTACATTTTTATTTTCCCATTCATCAATTTGGGCAATAAAATATCCCGCGCCTCACGCAGGCGGGTGTTTTGTTTTGAATGATTCAATATCAAGTTGTAAATATTTTGAGCTTCCGTTTCAAATTCTCTTTGAACTTTTTCATTTGGTGTTTTTAATTTAACTTTCATCAATTCGACTTTTGTAACTGCATTAAAAATTGCACCATTACCAATTACATCTTCTGTGAAAAAGAATTCTTTAAGTTGGTGGTAGAAATAGTTTTGAAATCCATTTTTACTTCTAAAAGCACACAAGCCACGACCAATACAAATCTTTTCATTTGTAAAATTTATTCTTCCGACTGGTGCTCTCACTGAAAATAAAATATCACCAACCTCAGCAATTTTTATTGGAGCTTTGCAATAAATTCTATTTTCAACAAAGTAATTTGTGAAGTTTGTAACCCCTTGATGAAATGGCAAATTTTCTTCTTTCTCATCAGTATAAGTATCAGAAGTTGGACTTTGTCCCATTACAACATTTGATAATTCTTCAATCGTAAACTCCTCCAACTTTTCACTATTAACGATTAACTTATAACTTGCAAACGCCTTCTCCTCCAGCAGCTTTATCCTTTTCAAATTATTTTCGATCAAATCATCGTAAGCCGATAAAATGGCGGCGATGCGGCGTTGGGTGGGGAGAGGGGGTTTGGGAATATTTAGATTTGATAGTATTTTCTGATTTAAGTTATTGATATTAGTCCCACCTGCATTTGTTGATAAAGTATTTCTAAAAAACTTTGACTTAAATAAATACGCATAGAATTTTGGTAAAACACTCTCGTCAGTAAATCTTGCTCTAATGCAGAAACCAGAAAATGTTATTTGTTCAATAGTTTCCGCTATGAATAGGTTTCTCCCAACCAATTCTTTATTACCATTTGAACGAACAAAAAGGATATCACTACCTTTTAAATAATAACTTGGATTTATAAAGTCTTCTTTTAATTCAGACAATTCATCCGTTTTAGCTGAAAAATTGTCTTGAAAATCTGCAACCGAAATATATTTAACGCCTTGTCCATATTGGTCTCTACTAAAATTCAAACCATTCTTAAATTCTGCAATCTCTCCAAGATTTACATATTCCCACTTCATAAATTCCCCGCTTTATTATTCCCAAACATTTTTCCTTCCTCGTCCCACATTTCGCGGTAGGCGGTGATGTGCCAGGCGGCGGTTTTCGGGTTGAGACCGAACAGGTGGCGGCACAGCCTGCGGTAGAGCAAGAGCATTTTGTGGTCGAAACAAAAGCTAAGCATCGAATCGAGCAATTCCTCAATTCGCTTTACATCGGTGGTTTGCGTGGCCAACATGTTTTCGACCAGCGGCAGGTATGCCTTGTAGGCATCATGCAAAAGCTCCGTTTGTTGGCGGGCCAATTTTTTTACTTCTTCTTTTACTTTTTGTTCTTGTGATTTCATAATATCATTCTCCCACGTTATTTCTCCAACTTTTTTAAATTTTGCAAAATTTGCCCTGCCAGGCTGTCCATTCTCGAAAAAGCAAACCATTTTTTGCCCAGGTCTTTGAGCGATGCGCCAATGTGGTAAAGTTCCTTTTGGTCGATCAGCAAAAAGCGGTCGTGGCTTTGGGCAAAGGTTTTTAGTGTTATGGGCGGATATTGAGCATTGTGTTTCTCCATATCAAGTTTTAAGCTGTTGCTAATGTTTTTGGTATAAATGGTGGCTGCCACTTTTGGTTTACGCTTACTGAGCAGGGTGAGTATGCTTTCGTCCACAAAGTTATCGATCAAAATAATTTCGTTGCTTGCTTTTTTATCAAATCGGCTATCAGGATGTAAGCATCAAAAATCTGCCCTTCAAAAAACACACCTTTGTCGGCTTGTGGTTGTTTGGCCTCCAAAGCCCTAAAAACCTGATTTAATTTTTCATCGGTATGCAGTTGTTTGATTTCCAATTGGCCGAGCCGCTGGAAAACGGAGGCATTTTGCAACAGGAATTTGCGTGTAGCCACAAAGGCTCGCATGATTTGGATGCTAACTTTTACGGCTGTGTCTGTAGATAAAACAGCAGAAAGCATGGCTACTCCCTGTTCGGTAAAAACGTAAGGCAATGTTCGTCTTCCACCGTGAGAACTTGAGGTTCCAATCTGGAACCTCAAGTTCTCAGTATTTGAGGTCGCAATTTGCGACTGGAAATCTACGCATTCATTTTGGGAAAGTTGAAAGGTAAAACCTTCCGGAAAGCGAGTCAAATTTCTCTTAACCGCACGGTTAATGAATTTTGTTTCCGTTTCATACAGTGCTGCCAAATCGTTATCCAGCATCACCTGTTCACTACGGATGAAGTGTATTTTATTTTCTACGTGTTTGGTATCCATGTTTTTTATTGGCTGCTATAAATTCAATTGTTTAAAATTATCAAAAATGGTTTTCGCTAATTCAGTAGCCTCCTCATTCAAACCTTCGAGCTCAATATGAATTTCGTTTAATCTTTCCTCGAAATCAAAGTCTTCGTCTTCGCTCACACTCACGCCCACATAGCGGCCAGGAGATAAACTCCAGTCTTTGCTTTCGATTTCTTTTTGGTTTACTACTTTGCACAAGCCTTCCACGTTGGCATACACACCATCGGGGAAACGGCTGGTGAGCCAGTGGGCTTGCTTGTAAAAATATTCGCATTGGTGCAGCAGGCCGGATTCTTCCTCATCGGGGTTTCCGCTCAATTGCTGTTGCAAGGCTTTGAGCGGCGCAAGGCATTGCGCCTGTAAATTCAGTGCTTTCCAGTCTTTGTTTTTGTTGAGTTGATATTCTTTTGTGGCTGTGGCTATGGCATCCAGCACTTGTTTGATGAGTTTATCCTGCGGCTTGCGAATGGCTTTAGTCAGCGCAGTAATCTCGGTGATAAATTGATTGCCCTGATTTTTATTTATGGTTTCGATCAGTGTGGTTTGCTGGTTTATAATTTCCTGATAATCGTCGAGGTTTAAGGAGTTCACAAACGAGCTTGCTTCTTTATTTTCGCTGGCGTATTGGGCAGCAAAATCGCTGATGGTTTTAACTACTTTATGCAATTGCTTTTGCAGTTCGGTGGTGGCTTGGGCAGTTTCCCGGGCCAGTTCGGCAGCCATTTGCAAATAATCTTTTAGGGTGCTTTCAAACTTTGTGGTATTGCCACGGTAGAGGTTTACAATGCAAATAAGGTTTTGCAGTTGCTCGGGGCTAAAGTCGTTGACCTTGCTGGTTACCTTGCGGTAAATTTTTCGGGCATCGAGCATCAGCACCTTGTCCTTTCTTTCGGTGTCATGCTCTTTAGCGCGGTCGAAAAACCAAAGGGTACAGGGCAGCGAGCGGGTATAAAAAAAGTTGTTGCCAATGGCCATCATCACGTCCACCGCACCGGTTTTAACCAGTTTTTCGCGAATGTCTTTTTCGCTGTGCCCGGCATCGCTCGCCGAGGAGGCCATCACAAATCCTGCCCGTCCGCCCTGTGTCAAATAATTATAAAAATACTGAATCCACAAATAATTGGCATTGTCGTTTTTGGGCAGATTTACTTTGCCCTCCAGCATCAGGCGCGGGTCTTTTTTCACCACATCCTTGGCCTTGTCCACGCCGTCCACGTTAAAGGGCGGATTGGCCATTACAAAGTCGGCACCACCCAAGAGTTTATGCTTGTCTTCGTAAAAAGTATTTCCCTCCTGTATATTTCCTTCGAGGCCATGCACGGTTAGGTTCATCTTTGCCAGGCGGGTATTCACCTCCGCTTTTTCCTGACCGTAGAAGGTAACTTTCTCGGCAGGTTTCAGGCCTTCGCTTTCGATAAAATAACCCGTTTGGACAAACATGCCCGCACTTCCGCAGGCCGGATCGAACACGATGCCGTGGTCGGGTTCGATTACGTTTACGATGGTTTGCACCAGGCTCATGGGTGTAAAAAATTCGCCGCCTTCCTGGGCTCCGGTCATCGCAAATTTATTGAGGAAGTACTCGTAAATCTTCCCGAACAGGTCGCCCCCGGCTTTTTGCAGTACCTCCTTATTAAAAATCCGGAGCAGCTCGCGCAGCAGGTCTTTGCTAAAAATCGAATAGTTTTTGGGTAGTACGCCTTTCAGATTGTCGTATTCGTCCTCGATTAGTTTCATGGCCTGGTCGATGGCCTGGCCAATGTCGGCACTTTCGGGCAGCGAAACCAGGTAGTCGAATTGTGCCTTATCGGGCAGGAACATCGAGCTTTGTTCTTCAAAATCCTTTTTGGTTAAGGCGCGTTTACCCCTTTGCGGATGCGAAGGCAGGATTTTCTCTACTTCTTTTTTAACTTTCCTAAACCGGTTGTAGGCATGCCGCAAAAATATCAATCCCAGCACCGGCATCGAATATTCCGAGGCAGTAAGTTTACTGTTTGCCCTCAGTTGGTCGGCTGCCCTCCACAGTTCGGCTTCTAATTTTCTAAGCTGTTTTCCTTGCATTTATAGTCTGTCATTTTAATTTATTGCGCAAGATAAAGGAATGCGTAATATCTGCGATGATGCGAAAATACAAGATTTATGGCTATGCTTTTTACAAACCAATATTCTTAGGTGGATATTTTTTGCGTTTGCGGAAGCAGTATTGTTTTACGTGGATTCATAACGTGCATTATTTTGGACAAAAAAAGAGTATTTGTTTTAGATAATACACGTTAAACTGAAAATAAAGATTGATTTCAATAAATTCTTCACTACTTTCCTATGTCGTGATTTTTTAACATGAATTTTGCGATGATTTAAACTATGATGCAATCGGCTTGTTAATGCTATCAAAACAGAAGAACTTATGCTATTCGATAAATATGATTTAAAGGAGACCAGCCTTACCAACCGCATCGTTATGGCTCCGCTTACCCGCCGCCGTGCCATCGAACCCGAACTTGCTGCCAACGATTTGATAGCCGAATATTATGTTCAGCGGGCTTCGGCCGGTTTGCTTATTTCGGAAGGCAGCCAGATTTCGCCCGAGGCCTATGGCTACACCGGTTCGCCGGGCTGTTACACCGATGTTCAAATCGAAGGCTGGAAAAAAGTTACCGGAGCGGTGCATGATGCTGGCGGAAAAATATTTTTACAATTGTGGCATGTAGGGTCTTTTTCGCACCGACTATTGCAACCGGGAAACAAATTGCCGATGGCTGCTTCGGAAGTGAGACCCCCCGGCCAAGTACTCACTCCCGAAGGCAGGCTCGATTTTGAAATTCCCCGGGCGATGACCATTGAAGAAATTCACCAAACCATTTCCGATTTCGAAAGGGCTGCACGCATGGCCATCGTTGCCGGCTTCGACGGTGTGGAGATTCATGGTGCGCACGCCTATATCATCGACCAGTTTATCATGGATGCCACCAATCAGCGGACGGACGAATTTGGCGGCTCCATCGAAAATCGTTCGCGGTTTTTATTTATGATTATCGAGGAAATCCTGAAATATGTCCCAGCCGAAAAAGTGGGGCTGAGACTTTCGCCACAAGGTTATCGCCCTGGTTTGATGGATTCGAAGCCGGAAGAAACCTTTGGATATATTATCCAAAAACTCAACGATTATAATTTGGCCTATCTGCATTTAAGTGAGATGATGAGCCCGCAGGAGCGATTGGAACAGCCCGAAAAAAGCATCGTTCCTTTTTACCGTAAAATATACAAGGGAATCCTCCTCTCGTGTGGTGGTCATTCCCGCGAAAGCGGCGAACGGATGCTTGAAAATAATGAAGCCGATTTGATTGTTTTTGGAAAACCCTTTATTTCCAATCCCGACCTTGTTGAACTAATGAAAGCTGGCGCACCGCTAGCAGAGCCTGACAAGGAAACTTTTTACCACGGCGGTGAAAAAGGCTACACCGATTATCCTTTTATGGGATAAAATAAAAACTACAACTTTAAAGCCTGGAGGCAGTTGTCATCAAAATCGTAGGAAATAGTTTTTAAAGAATAGTTGATAAATAGCACAACATCGTTGACACTTTTAATCGTATCACAACATTG
>CAZGAO010000036.1:3684-48783 GCA_964523795.1 uncultured Lentimicrobiaceae bacterium | reverse complement strand
TACTGTTGCCGCTCCCATTGTTACATCTACTACCACATCTGCATCTACTATTGTACCTGATCCAGATTCTGGCACAAAACCAGCAGCAAAAACAGTATAATCAAAGTCTCCGGGTATAATACCTGAAATAATAGCTTGTCCGGAAGCATTGGTAGTTTGTTGCTTATCATCAATACTTACTGTTGCGCCTTCAATAGGGTCAACTCCATCGCTTACATTAAATGTAACAGAATAGTACACCATAGCTTCTAATACAACAGATTCTTCCACAGCAGCACCAGCTACTGTAACAGTACCTGTACCATCAAAATAATCTTCTTTTGATACAGTGTAAGGATAATCACCATCGGCTAAATCGATGGTTGCCAAACCTGAAGCATCAGTAGTAAGCTCTTCTTCGTTAATGCTTATTGTTGCGCCTACAATAGGATCTACTCCATCGCTTACATTAAATGTAGCTGTATAATATAGTATAGCATCTAATACAACAGTCTCTTCAACATTAGCGTCAGTTACACTAACTGAACCTGCTCCTGCCCCGAAATCAACAGCAGTAACATCATAGGTATATTCACCTGGTTCTATCTCTTCAAATACAGCTTGTCCTAAAGCATCTGTAGTCATGGTATCATAATCTTCCATAGCAACTTCAGCGCCTTCGATTGGGTTGCCTTCGCTGTCTTCAACTGTGTAAGTTACAGTATATGTGGCTGCTGCAGGTTCTTTCAACTCAAAATCATCGAAATTATAATGGTAAACTCCATTTGTGGTAGTTGACACATAAGAGAGGCAAAACTGGAAATTATCAGATCCAACATCAGCATTCTCAATGGCAATACTTTCTTCTATTGCAGATGGCCAACTTCCGTTGGGAGTTACAGAAAACACCTCATTCCAGGTTGTTCCACCATCACTTGTGGTTTCTATTTTCCATGAATAATCAGGATTACCAGCACCCTGTGATTTATGTCTAAACTCCAGCAACAGGCTTTCATAGCCGGCGGTAGTAATTACAGGAGATATCAACCTGGTAGTTCCGTTAAGTTGTGGCCAGCCATAATAGTAGCCCTCAGGAGCTGTTCCACCTGCATAGTTTCCGGTACCTAATTGCCAGTTTGTTGTTCCCTCAGGGGAAATCTCCCAGTCGGAAGGCGGGAATACGCCATCCGTAAAATCTTCGGTAAATGGAAGGGGATATCCGGTGGGTGCTTCGGTACCAGTTAATGAAATATCATCGAAATTATAATGGTAAACTCCATTTGTGGTAGTTGACACATAAGAGAGGCAAAACTGGAAATTATCAGATCCAACATCAGCATTCTCAATGGCAATACTTTCTTCTATTGCAGATGGCCAACTTCCGTTGGGAGTTACAGAAAACACCTCATTCCAGGTTGTTCCACCATCACTTGTGGTTTCTATTTTCCATGAATAATCAGGATTACCAGCACCCTGTGATTTATGTCTAAACTCCAGCAACAGGCTTTCATAGCCGGCGGTAGTAATTACAGGAGATATCAACCTGGTAGTTCCGTTAAGTTGTGGCCAGCCATAATAGTAGCCCTCAGGAGCTGTTCCACCTGCATAGTTTCCGGTACCTAATTGCCAGTTTGTTGTTCCCTCAGGGGAAATCTCCCAGTCGGAAGGCGGGAATACGCCATCCGTAAAATCTTCGGTAAATGGAAGGGGATATCCGGTGGGTGCTTCGGTACCAGTTAATGAAATATCATCGAAATTATAATGGTAAACTCCATTTGTGGTAGTTGACACATAAGAGAGGCAAAACTGGAAATTATCAGATCCAACATCAGCATTCTCAATGGCAATACTTTCGTCTATTGCAGATGGCCAACTTCCGTTGGGAGTTACAGAAAACGCCTCATTCCAAGTTGTTCCACCATCACTAGTAGTTTCTATTTTAAATGAATAATCAGTATTATTAGCTCCCTGACATTTATGTTTAAACTCCAGTAACAGACTTTCATAACCAGAAGTAGTTATTACAGGAGATATCATCCTAAAAGTTCCTGCTTCATAGGGCCAGCCACTAAAATAGCCTTCTGGAGCTGTACCACCTGCATAGTTTCCTGAACCTAATTGCCAGTGTGTAGTTCCATCTGGGGTAACAGTCCAATCTGCTGCAGGACAAGCTCCCTCAGTAAAATCTTCGGTAAATGGAAGTTCATAAGCAACCGGTACAATCTCGGTACCTCTCAACACGAAATCATCGAAGTAAGAATGGTAAATTGCTTGTATGTCAGTTGCTACATAAGTATAACTAAACTGGAAATTAGCAGAACCAAAATCACCATTCGTAATTGGTATTGTTTCACTAGCCCCCCAAATATATGTTGTTGGAGTAACAGACCATACTTCATTCCAGGTAGTTCCTCCATCACTGGTTGTTTCAACTTTAAGTGAAAAATTACCAAAAGTTGCACCATTCACAGAGTATTTAATATCTAACTCTAATGTGGAATAAGCAGAAACATCGAATACAGGGCTTATCAACCTTGTGGTGCCCACTGCTTGTGGCCAACCATTAATATAACCCTGAGGTGCTTCTCCACCTGCATGAGTACCATCATTTATTTGCAGGCTCCCTGTCCCAACATCAGCCGTCCATCCTGTTGGTGGCATTAGTTCATCCGAAAAATCTTCTGATAAAATTTCGGTTTGTGCAAAAGTTAACATCGCTGGTATTAGCATAAAGCTAAGCAACAATAATTGTAGTGTGCGTTTTGTCATAATACTTAAGTTAGGTTAATGAATATGTTATTTATTAGCTGTGAGATTTTCATCGCCGTTTAGTTTAATCATGATTTTTCTTAGCGCTTCATTTTGAATTTTCTTCTTTTCGATAAATCGAATTAAATCGCCCCCTTCTGAATTTTTCCCGGAAGTCTTTTTTGATAATGCCTTATTTATTTTCCTGCCTGCCATTTTTAGTAGTTCAAAATTGAATTGCAAAACTAAATATGGAAAATCCTCTAAGCAATTTTTCAACTCATACAAAACCAATAATCCGGTGATTTATCACTATTACAAAACCAATACTCCTACAAGTAAGATAATGGAAATGTGATACATGGATAAATTTGAAATATAATACTAAGACAAAACGGGAAAGAAATATTTTGAGCTAGGGGGTGCTAAATTTGCGAAAGGAAGGTAACCAGGTTGGTCTTGGTATTGGCAAGTCCAAGTTTTTTGCGCAGGCGAGTTCTTGCTATCTCGATGGTATGTGTTCGTTGACCTGTTAATTCAGAAACTTCTTTGGTGGTCATATTTAAACGGAGGAAGGCGCAAAGTTTTTGTTCATTGGGCGATAAATCAGGAAACTGCTCAAGGAGCGTGTTATAAAAATCACCATGCACCTGTTTAAACCGGGTGTCAAACTCATTCCAAATTTCTTTATCGGTAGTATGCTGTAATTCGTTGGCAATTTTTTCGATGGCAGATTTTGTTTCTTCTTTTACAGCTTCATTTTGTATTTTCATTAATTTATCGCCCATCCCCGATAATATTTCATTTTTCCTAATCAGGCTCATCACATTGGCGGCAAGTTCTCTATTCCGCATTTCCAATTCCAGATTAAGGCGGCGGCGTTCGATCTGTTCATTTTTCGCTTTTATGCGATTTCGGGTAACGATAATTATCACCAGGGTTAATAGCATAAAAACGATAGCGGTTCCGGCAATAATTAATACATATTCACGCCGCTGCTGAATTAATTTGATTTCCTGCTCGTGTTTGTCAAATTCATAAAGCAATTCCAGTTGCGAAATTTTCGCCAGGGTATTATTTATATCCAGGCTATCCTTTAACTGGAGTTCGATCAAACTGAACTTTAAAGCATCTTCGAAATCATTTTGTGCCTGGTATATTTGGCGTTGCTGTTTTACAGCATTAAAAACCAAAACCTTTAGATTATTCTCCTGGCCTATAATGTAGGTCTGCTTTGCATAATGCAAACTACTATCCATGTTTCCCAAATCAAAATAATACAACGACAAGCCGTGATACGCATTAGCTAGGTTGGAGAGACTGTTCAATGCGGTTAAAATAGTTTCGGCCTTATGAAGGTAGTAATAGGATGTGTCAAAACTTTCCTCCATCCTGTAAACGGTACCGAGGTTTGAATAATTAATTCCTTCCCATATTGGGCGGTCAAGTATTTTATTTATTTCGATGGATTCTTTCAAATTTGATTTAACATATCTATACTCACCCATTTCTGCATAAACGATTGCCATGTTGTTCAGGCCTCGTGAAATGCCTTCCAAATCTTTGTTTTCTCTTGCTATATTCAATGATTGCGAATAATATTCAAGAGCTTTGTTAAAGTTTTCCTGAAGGAAATAATCTGAGCCAATACGATTATAAACCTTGCTAATCCCATCCATATCATCCAGCTCTTCAAAAATCCTCAAGGCCTGAAAATTAAAATCCGCACTTTTTTTAAAGTCGCCGAGGTTAGAAAAATTGAGTGATAACAGCGCAAGAGATTTAGCATATTCCTTATCCATGTTCAAATCAGAAGCCAGGTCTTTAGCATTTTGTCCCATTTCCAATGATACCCGGTAATTGGATTTGTTCCAATAAATATCGCCCAACTGAAGGTAAGCCCTCAGTTTACTTTTTAGCAAATTATTTTTATCAGCCAATTCGAACGTTTGATTGGCATAATCGAGGGCTTTATCAGGATCGGAAGATGATAGTAAATCGGTGAGTTCAACTAAGATGTCGATTTTTATTTGGGGGCTACTTGCGTGATAGTAAGCTTTGTTGAGGCTATCGATATTGGAATTTTCCTGGGAAAAAGAATCCAGGAACAACAAACCGAACAGGCAAATCAGAAGAATTTTAAGCGTTTTATTATTCAAATCAAACGAATATCTCAGCGCAAAGATATTGAAATGAAAATTACAGCTATGATAAATAGTAAAGATTTGAAAACACATTTCTGGATAGCCTACAAAAAAAAGCCCCGATCCATCCCGCCGGTTTGGCGGGACGAATCGGGGCAAACACAAATTACTGCACTAAAGTTTATTAGGATTACAGCAGTATTTTTTTGTGGAAAATATCACCTGCCTAACTCAAAGTATATTTCTTTCCACAAAAAATGTAGTAGAACTTATTTATTCAATTACCAGTTTTTTGGCAGTAACATGATTGGATGAAACAATTTTTAAGTAATAAACACCTGGGGCTACATCCGAAATATTGAGATTAACCGCTACGGAATTTGCATTAAATTCTTTTGCAATTCGGCCATCCTGGGAAAGCAATTCGATGTGCTGAATTTTTATATCCGAAGTAATGTAAACCAAATCTTTGGCCGGATTGGGATAAACCTGGATATTATGGGCATCAATACTTTCCGAAATACCCACACCAGGATTAAGTGCTGCAAACAATTCAGTGATGCCGCTTCCATATTCACCGTTGACGTACAAAATCTCCTCGCTGGTTTCGGTATTTATTAAGCGCAGGTATCCATCACCATAATCGCAGCAAATACCATCACCAAAAACATCATGAATATTCCATGTAATACACGCAGGCTCATCAATTGTAATTTCAAAAGTATGCAAATCTGAAGTCGTAAGCGAACCTTCTGCAATTTCATAAAGCAGGTTTCCGTTTTCATCCAGCAATTCAAAACTAACTTCAGTAGGATAGTTGTCAGGTTGCACTTCAATGGTGAAAGTCAAGGGAGCTTCAATCGCGGTTTGAGTTACATCTACTTCTATTTCATTATTTTCTAAATATGTATCACCCTCTACAACAATCTGGAAAGTTAAACTGGCCGTATCAGGCAAATTTGTTATCGATTCGAATAAAACAGTTTCTAATGCATACAATGGAAGATCGCCCGAATACGCAACTGTAGCAATAACATTTCCGTCAAGTATAGCATTTACAGTCGCCTGCGTAAGATTACCCTGTAGGCTAAGGTTTTGAATTACTACTCCTGCACTATTAAGCTGTCCATCGCAATAACTAACTGCTCCTTCATAATTTAGTAAAGCAACATCAATTTGCTCTGTTGCTTGCGGGCAATCTCCCATAAATGCGTACAATTCTGCGGCATTCATGTAATCATCCTCCCAGTGGTCTTCGTTACATATCCTCGAAGGGCAAATAATATAAATTGTAGGGATGTAAGTTATTTCATAAAGATCGGCACAGATTGTTCCATAAGGAGGGTTGTTGGGGTTGGGGGCATCGTTAATTGTTGGAAACGGAACACCCTCAATCCAGTTGCCTTGCGAACCGGCTCCCCCGAGAAGTTCTTCCATCCCGGTTTCATTATCTTGTTCGATCTGAAAAATCATCACCTCATTGGTGCCATCGGGGCCATAGAGTTCCCACATTTCATCCAGTGTTCCATTGTTGTGGTATTCCCAGCATGGGGCGCACCAGGTGGTGAAAAAATCGATAATCACTACCTTACCCTCATCCAGATAATCGTAAAGGTGGTGCTCAACGCCGTCAATATCCGTGGCAACCCAGTCGGGGCCTATGGAACCATCGGGTAACTGGGCTTTCAGGTTTATACTAAAAAGCATAAGCATACCTACTAAAAAGACGTAAATTGTTCTCATAATTTTTAATGTTTAGTTTGTGAATAAAAAATTGATACTTCTATTGTTTGTGAATGTCATTGCCACTGATTCTTTTTATCTTTTATTTTTCCCATTTTAAAGAAGTCAGGGTTTGACTTTAAGTCAAGCCCTGACTAAGCTAAACTAAATTTATTCGATCACCAGTTTCCGGGTAATGATTTGATTTGAGAAGAGAACTTTTACAAAATAAAAGCCCGGCAGAAAATCAGTAGTTTTAACCTGTATTTTGTTAGCTGAAATGTTTTGCTCAAATACCAATTGTCCGGTCATATTGTAAATATTTACCCCCCTCATTGCATTTTCTGATTCGATGTAAACAATACCATGTGTGGGATTTGGATACATCTGAATATTTTCGTTTAAGAACTCTTCAATACCAATTGTAGGCACCACCTGAACCAAATAATCTTCTGCTTCTCCAAAAGTGTATTCAATGCACGGGTCGTTACATGGAATACTAAAGACAGCCCTTGCGCGCATAAAATGCAATCCAACAGAAGCATTATCGGGAACTTCAAAATCAACATTATAAATTTGACCTGCTAACGTAAAGTTAAAGTTATTGATAACCATTTCCTCAGGCTCAAATGTCCAGTTATCATTCCAATCAATCCATACTGATGCGTTGTTGTTTTCATATCCCGTTGCCATCGACACAGTATAAGTTTGGCCTACTTCAATAATGGCAGGACCCATATCCAGATACTGACTCCACCCCACTGCATTTAGGTCTGCACATCCAGAACCATTGTTTTGAATTTCATTCAGGGCAAAATCGGTAAAACCATCACCTCCACCACAACCCTGGGTATAAGATGGTGAACACAAAAAATTACCTGCACTTACTGTTACATAATTGGATGCTCTGGATTCGCCATCGTCATAAAGTGCTTTTACGTAATATGTGTAGGTTCCTGCCAAACCCAAATCACTATAAGATGATTCTTCGGTAAAATCGATAAAATCACCATCGCGGTAAACATTATAGCCCAGTAATGTAACATTCGGGGCATCCCAATTTAGATTTACGTCAGCCTCTATTACTTCAGCCGCTAAATTGGTAGGAGGGGGAAATAGGATTTCACCCACATGGATTAAATAATCTTCGGCTTCTCCATTTGAATAGTTGGCACATGGATCCAAAACAACTTCATGATATTGAGACCGCATTCTCAAAAAATGAACACCCTCAGGAGCATCTTCCGGTACAGCAAAATCAAAATTATAAAGTATGTCTGCAAAGGCCATAATACCCTGAACCACCTTCTCAGATTCTTCAAATTCCAGATTATCATTCCAGTCAACCCACACTGTAAAGTATTCATCATCGTAAATAGACTCGGTCGAGACAGTGAGGTTATAGGTCTCGCCAGCTTCAACATTCGCAGGCCCCATTTCAAAGTACTGACTCCAGCCAGTCCCATTTAAGTTCCCACAACCTGAATTGGTATTTTCAATTTCATTTAAAATGAAATCATTAATATCAGTTGAATACACGCAGCCGTCTCCATAAACCGGTACACACAAAAAATTGCCCACGTTCACAGTTACATGATTTGACCACCCTGATGCCCCTTCATCATAAACGGCTCTTACATAATACATGTACTCACCATCTTCAAGACCCGCATCCTCATAAGTTGCTTCTGTTGTATATTCCAGAAATTCATAGTTCCTGTAGATGTTGAAGCCTTGAACAGATTCCGGCGTATCCCAGTTTAATGAAGCGGTAGATCCGTTTACTTCAACCGTTAAATTACTTGCAGGTTCAAGAAAGAGAACATGTTGCTTATTACCATTAAAAATCTCCTTTGTAGTGGTATCCTGCACAAACACTACCACCTCACAATTTGCAGCTTCCCACGAGGGGTCAACGGTAAATACGATAGAAACAGTTTGGCTTGTGTTATTCACAAGATCAACAGACGTACCCTCCGATCCATTAAACATATCCCGTTCAACTTCCATGAAATAGTATTGATTTTGCCAGGCCTCTACTATCTGCGATTCGGTAATAGCCGCATATAATCTTAAATTTGTTGCCGTAACAGCGCCAACCGATTCCATTACAACATTTGCTGTAAATGTGGTTCCGTTATAATTTGCATTTTCCAGTTCAATGGTGATAGGTGTTAATACATTCATTCGCTGTTCGACAAGTGGCCAGAAACTTTCATAGTCACTATAGTTGGGACTGCCACCTATCTCGCTAAGTACGCCATCGAAAATTGTTGTTGGATATCCCCAAATCTCATAATAAGCATCGCGGGCAAGAGCCTCTTCTGTTTCATAATTGTCGTTATTATGATAAGCAATGGCTCCAACAGGCCAGTCGTTAGCCAAAAGGTCTTCAATTCCCATGGCTGCACCCGGACAGTTAACACACCAGGCGCCGGTAAACTCTTCTACTATTACCATGTTTCTGGTAACATTTTGTGCAGATGAAATTAATGCGGCTACCATCATGAAAAATGAAAGCAGGCCTAATGTTTTGTAAACTTTTTTCATAACTTAAGATTTTGAATATTAAAATTTTGATTAAAAATATTTCTGCTGATAGTTTGAAAATGTTATTTCTTCGGATTTCCCTTTTTCATGTTTGCGAGCACTTTATGTAGTATCATATTTTCTAATTTAAGCCTGTCTGTAAAGTCCTCCTTATCAAAAGCCTCAGTAGTAGTTTGCCCGGCTTCATTGAATGGTAATTCCTTTTTTTCTTTAATTTTTCTCATTGTTAGCGTAATTGCAACAAAGATCAGCTTGGGAGGGAGATTGGCCAAATTTTTTACCCGGACAAATTTTGCTTTATCCGCTTTTTGGATTTGGACTTTATATGGACATTGAGAGGTAAAAGCCTAAAGTTCAGAAAGAAACTGTGTAAGGGAGGTATTCGGGTTTTGCAGGTCTAATTTTTTCCTTAATCGGTACCTTGCCTTATCGATGGATGGGGGATTTTGTCTGGTAATAATCGAAATTTCCTTGGTGGTCATATTCATTTGCAGAAATGCACAAAGTTTTTTTTCGTTGTTGGATAAATCCGGAAAACGTGTGGAGAGTTTTTGGTAAAAATCACTATTCACCTGGTTAAACCGGATTTCAAACTCCTCCCAGGTACGGGCATCCTGGTCGTATTCCAGCTTGTGAATGGCGGTGTCGATTACTTCATGGTTTTCTTTTTTAAGCCGGGGCCGCTCGTGTTTCAAATATTCAACGATTTCTAACTTCTTCTCATTAAGCCTTATCATATTTAATACAAACGAAGTCAGCTCGCGTTCTTTGCCTTCCAGTTCGTTTTGCAGGACTTTTCGTTCCAGCTTTTCTTTGGCAATCTTGAATTTTTGTTTTCTGAATAATTGAAAAAGTAGGATGATAAACACCAACAACAGCACCATTAGAAAATACAAGATGTATTTTTGTTTTTGTTGTTTCCACAATTTTTCCTGCGAAAGCTGGTCGTTTTTAAATTTAAGCTCAAGTAGTGCCAGCTCCTGGAAGTTTTGCCGAATATTCAAGCTGTCCTTATAATTTGTAAAAATCTCAAGGTGCTCCATTGCTTCTGTTACATTACCCAGATTCTTATTGCAGAGGTATAGCCCTTTGTTTCCATATAACTGGATGTCGAGCCAATGGTGTTTTTCGCCCAGAACAATTGCTTTGGCGAAATAGGGAATCGCTTTTTCAAATAGTTCCATATTTAGATACAAGTCGCCTATATGCAACATGATATTTGCATACATTTTTTGATTATTGGCCGAATCCAGCACAAGCATTAGTTGCTGGTATAGCCTTTCAGATTTGGAAAAGTTTTTTTCGCTTTTTTCGATATGTGCAAGATTCGCCAGGTTTTTCTGATAATAATCCCAATTCTGAATTTTTTCGTTTATCAGTAAAGCTTTTGTAAGATAGTACCTCGCACTGTCCAGGTTGTTCCTGTACTTATAGTTAAGCCCTATGTTGTTCAACTCGCGGGCAATCCCGATACTATCTTTGATCTCGGTGGAGATTTCCAGGGATTTTTGTAGGTACTCCCTGGATTTTTTATTATCGTTATCCGAAAACATTAAGCCAATTCGTGATAAAATATAGGATTCTTTTTTTTGGTTTTTGTTTTCCTCATAATAAGCCAATGCTTTAGTTAAATAATAGTAAGCCTGGTCGAAATTATCAAGATCGTAATACAGTAAGCCAACTTCCTCGCTTACCACTACCTGGTTGTAGGGGTCTTTAAATTCGTCAGGCAATTCCAATATTTCTGCAACAAATTGCAAGGCAATATCATATTGGTATGCTTTGCGCAGAAGCCGTATCTTTTGACTAGCCGATTCGGCTGTGCCTTTTTCATAACCCAGGGCCAGCGAAAGGTTAAATAAACTATCAGTTTGTTTTAAATCTTCGGCCTCCGTTTTTTCATGCTCTGCAATCAGCATGTTAAGGCTGTCAATTTGATGGGTAGTTATTCGTGCCTTCGAGGAGTCAAGTTTGTTATCTGAACATCCGGCAAAAAAAACGACAAGTAAAAGCATGCAAACCAGGGCTTTTAAACTTGAGGAGGCATCTACCGAAGTCCATTTTGCTAACATCGGCCAAAATTAGTAATAATTCCAGGACAATAAAAAGCTCCGATCCGTTAATCAACGAACCGGAGCTAAAAATACTAATTTACTAAACTAAAATCTATTCAATCACCAGTTTCCTGGTAATAACGTTATTATGAGAGAAGACTTTTACAAAATAAATTCCTGATTCAAATACCGAAGTATTGATGTCAGTGTTTTGACCTGAGCTATGTTGTTCGAGTACAAGCTGGCCAGCCATGTTTACTAATTGGATTTTTTGGATACCTACTGAATTGCTGATATGCACGACACTTTTTGCCGGATTTGGAAAAATAGCTAAGTTGTTATCATTAGATGAAATATCTTCGATGCCAACGGGTATGCCCCAGCCTGTTCCAAAACACACATCATCGTAATAAGCTTCTGGTGGACCATTGTCATCATCACCATAATAGTTGATGCCTCCGATGGTAAATTCATTGGCAAATTCTGTCATCAAATTGCCATCAAAATAAACCTCAGCACGATCTGTATCCAGGTCGAAGTTAATTTCGACAAATATCCATGTTTCAGGGCTATAGGTGAAAGTTTCGGTACTTCCCCCTTCAAAATATCCGGTGCCATCGTCATCAAAAAATAATTCAATAACCCATTCCTCGCCAGGTACCGGGGACGATTGTACATTGAAATACCCGGTTGCACCTGCTGCAATGTAAATATAATGCGAATACAGCCATGCCCCTGTTTCGATGGGTTCTTCGGCTAATTTAAATACTACGTCATTAATATTTTCCCATATAACAAATGAGTTATTAGGGCTATAGTGTTGATCATTGCTTACGAAGCCATCACCATCAGGTGGATTACCACTCCATGTGGTCCACATTCCACCAAGTTGCAGAGCCAAAAATTCGCCTGGATCCAGGTCGTCGAAGTTATAACAACCAGCAGGAGAAATGGGGGCACCCTCACCAAAGCATACATCATCGTAATAAGCCTCAGGAGGGCCATTGCCATCATCACCATAATAGTTGACACCACCAATAGTAAATTCACTGGCAAATTCTGTCATCAAATTACCATCGAAAAATACCTGGGCAAGGTCCGAATCCAGGTCGAAGTTTATTTCGACAAGTATCCATGTTTCGGGGCTATAGTTGAAAGTTTCTAAACTTCCCCCCTCAAAATATCCGGTGCTATCGTCATCGAAATAGAGTTCGATTACCCATTCTTCGCCAGGTACCGGGGACGATTGTACATTAAAATAGCCGGTTGCGCCTGCTGCAATGTAGATATAATGCGAATAAAGCCATGCCCCTGTTTCGATGGGTTCTTCGGCTAATTTAAATACTACGTCAGCAATATTCTCGAAGATAACAAATGAGTTGTCAGGGCTATTGGATTGATCGTTGCTTACAAAGGAGTCATCGTCGCCACCCGGGGTGTCGCTCCAAGTAGTCCACATTCCTCCCAGTTGCAGAGCCAAAAATTCACCTGGATCCAGGTCGTCAAAATTGTAGCAATCATCATTAGAAATGGGAGTGCCTTCACCAAAACACACATCATCATAATAAGCCCCGGGAATTCCCCCTGTTTCCTGGCCATAATAGTCGATACCACCAATTGGGAAGGTATTTTCAAATTGAGTAATCAAAGTCCCATCAAAAAATACCTGAGCAAGATCGCTGTCAAGGTCGAAATTGATCTCAACTAAAATCCAGGTATCCTGGGTAAATACATAAGTATCTGTGCTTCCATTTTCAAAATACCCGGTGCCATCTTCGTTAAAATAGAGTTCGATCACCCACTCTGCGCCGGGAACGGGATTTGACTGCACATTGAAATAGCCGGAATAACCACTGGGGACATAAATATAATTGGAATATAGCCAGGCACCTGTTTCGAGTGCTTCATCTGCAAGTTCAAATATCAGGTCGATGTCGGGACTGTTTACTACAAAAGAGTTGTTGGGGCTGTTGGAGTACATGTCGCTCACAAATGCGTCATCAGCACCGCCGGGGGTTCCATTCCAGGTTGTCCAGCTTCCACCTAATTGTTCTGCAACATAGCCATCCACAGTTAAATCATCGAAATTGTAGCAAGGACTTCCCGATCCTTCTGAAAGTTCGTAAGCGAAAATTAAGTTTGGTGTTTGTTGGATGTTTCCAATCAGCAGTTTTTTACCGGTTTCAGGGTCATCCCAGGTACATGCACCTCCTGCCAGGCTCCCCGTTTCGAAGCCTGGAATATCGCTGGCTTCGTGTGCAACACCGGTATAGCTTAAAGTATTGATATCAAATTGTTGAAAAGTTACCAGTTCAGCACCGGTTTGTTGGAAGATCCACAGCACAGGATTTTCCGGATCGCTGTCGTCATACGCTGAGCCGTAGCAACTTTCGTTTCCCTGGTTTGGAAGTAACTCGTTTCCGTCCATGTCGATGGCTCCCAACTCAGCCCAGTTGCCAATCCAAAAACCGCCATCTCCACCATTTAAATTTGGGTCGTAAGCAATATGTCGAATCCCGGTAACACCTGTACAACTAGCAGTGATAGTATTAATCAATGTTTCGTTTTCAAGATCCATTACCTTAAGATTCAAATCGGATGCTGCCCCATAAAAGTAGGTTCCGTCATAAGCCAGGTCGCGTAAATTTGAAACGCCGGCAATCGTAAAATTAGTAGCATTACCACCATCCATATCATAACGGATAATGGTATCGGAGGCCCATGCGGGACAATAGATGTGATTTCCATCGGTCTCGATGCCGGGCTGGCCGCCTGCATTTGCGGGGAAAGTCCAAACCACATCCCACATTGCCTTGACTCCTGCAACGGCTTTGTTATTAGCATTTTCGCATCTTTCAGCATTGTTTTGAGCCATCACTGTTCCAAGCATAAGCAGGCTCAATAATAGTAGATTAATTTTCTTCATACGTTTAAATTTTGATTTGAATTAAAGATTTAGTTTATCAATGTATTTAGTTAAACAACTAAGGTTTCACAAAAATATAGACAAAAGCAGGGCTAGGAAAATGGATTCGCTTGTATAAAAATGTTAATACCTTTGATTTAATTAATCATTAATCAAAAATCAGTGGAATCCATTTTATCCTGATAATTTTCAAGATAGAATGTATAGGCTTGTATGGCTTTACCAGCCTGTTGATAGCATTAGTTAGTTTTGAGAAACTACCCAATCAATCTGCTTTCTTAGCTTGTGGGCATATTTTTGGCTGGCCGCCAATATCACAGACTTGCTCGCTTCTGCAACGGATGGATCTGGTTTATACGTTTTGTAGATTGCAGAAATTTGGATTCAAAAGATGATTTAGCGAAGAAGAAACACTCTCGTTTAGGCCAGCTCGAAGTCGAGGTGCTTTTTGCGGATGTCGATATGTTTTACCTTAATACGAATAGGATCGCCCAGTTTAAACTCGTGGCCATTACGATGCCCGATTACCTTGTAGTTGTCTTCGTCCAGGTAGTAAAAATCATCATCCAAATCGCGCAGCCTCACCATGCCCTCGCATTTGTTTTGTTTTACTTCCACAAAAATCCCGTATTTTGAAACTCCTGAAATAAGTCCATCGAAGCTCTCACCAATTTTGTCGGCCATAAATTCGGCCTGCTTGTATTTGATCGAAGCCCGTTCGGCTTCCACAGCCTTGCGTTCCATTTCGGAGCTGTGCTTGCATTTTTCTTCATATTCGGCTTCGCTCGCCGAGGGCTGCTTGTCGAAATAGCGTTCGAGCAGGCGATGCACCATCAGGTCGGGATAGCGGCGGATGGGCGAGGTAAAGTGGGTGTAATATTTAAAAGCCAGGCCATAGTGCCCGATGTTGTGGGTGGAATATACGGCCTTGGCCATAGTGCGCACGGCCAGCGTTTCCACCAGATTTTCCTCGCCCTTGCCATGCACCTGGTCGAAGAGTTCGTTGAAGGATTTGGCCAGGCTCCGGTCGGACGACATTTTTAGTTTATACCCCAGCTTGCTAACAAATTCGGTAAACTTATTCAGCTTTTCGGGCGAAGGCTCATCGTGGATGCGATACACAAAAGTCTTGGGCGGGGTTTTGCCGCGCTGTCGCCCAATGCGCTCGGCAACTCGCCGATTGGCCAGCAGCATAAAATCCTCGATCATCCAGTTGGCTTCTTTTTGCACTTTCACATAGGTGTCGATGGGTTTGCCTTTTTCGTCGAGGATAAACTTGACTTCCTCGCTGTGGAAGTTGATGGCTCCTTTTTTAAAACGTTCGTGCTTGAGTTTTTCGGCCAACTGGTGCGTGGCCATGATTTCGTTTTGCAGGGGGCCGTCTTTGCCCTCAATAATTTTCTGTGCTTCTTCGTAGGCAAAGCGTTGATCGCTGTTGATAATGGTTTTGCCAAACCATTCATCGATCACTTTTGCGTTATCATCCAACTCAAACACCGCCGAGAAGCAGAGTTTATCTTCACGGGGGCGCAGGGAGCAAACATTGTTAGAGAGCTTTTCGGGCAGCATCGGAATAACGCGGTCAACGAGATAGATGGAGGTGCCGCGCTCGTAGGCTTCCTGATCGATGGCACCACCCGGTTTTACATAGTGCGACACATCGGCGATATGCACGCCCACCTCATGGTTTCCGTTGGTAAGCTTACGATACGAAATGGCATCATCAAAATCTTTGGCATCGGCAGGGTCGATGGTGAAAGTGGGTGTTCCCCGGAAGTCTTTCCGGTTTTTCAGTTCAGCATTGGTGATTTTAATATTGATTCGTTCGGCCTCTTTTTCGGCTTTCGCCGGAAAGTCCAAGGGGAAGTCATGCTCGGCGAGGATGGCTTGCATCTCCACCTCATTATCGCCCGGGCGACCCAGCACCTTTTCTACTGCGCCAAAAGGATTGTTGGCATGGGCGGGCCACTCGGTCATTTTCACCACTACCTTTTCCCCGTTTTTAGCACCGTTCAAATCGGTGAGCGGGATAAAAATATCCACAGGCATGGTGTTGCTGTCGGCGATCAGAAAGGCAAATCGGGCCGACTTGTCGATGGTTCCTACAAAGCGGGTTTTGGCTCTGTTGACGATTTCCACTATTTCGCCTTCCATCTTGTGCCCCTTGCGCTTGGGAAAAAGCTGCACTTTTACGATGTCGCCATGCAGGGCATGGCCGGTGTGGTTGGATCCGATAAAAACATCATCGCCCAGCTCGTCCGAAATCACATAAGCCTTGCCGGTTTGTTTCATATCCACGCGCCCGGTAATGTCGCTTTTGCCCAGGGTTTGCCCGTGCAACTGGTCGGGGTTGATTTTATATTTACCCCGGCGGTATTCGTTTAGCTCGCCCTTGTTCGAGAGTTCTTTCAAAATGTCCTTCACCATATTTTTGGCCGCCACATCGCGCGCTCCTACTACGTGGGCAATCTGCTTGTAGTTGTAGGATGAAAAGGGATTTTCGGCAAAATAGCTGTGTATGCCGGCCATGAGAGCTTTGCGTCCCAGGCGGGGCTTTTTCTTGTTGGATTGTTTTCGTTGATTTGCCATAATTATTTAATATTTCAAAGATGCAGGATTACTTCTTGTGTCGTGAATGGTTATTATTTCAACCTCATTTCTTAACACGATATAATACATCGCATTATGTTTTGTGATGAAGCAACGTCTGACTCCCTTCCTTAAAATCGAGCTTTGATAATACTTCATCAAATTTTCTTTTTTTTCCTTTTTTCAAATCATCCAATCCGGCTTCGATGTCCTTTTTTTGCCAGTCGTTTAAAGTGTCCCAAAAATCCGTTTCAGAATTTTCAAGTATCAAATGCTGATAGATTTGAAAGAGCTTATTCTTTTCCAGCTTATCAATGTATCTGAATAATTCAAGTTTCACTTCTGAGATTTGCATCTGCGATTGTTATTTATGATTAAAGTTCACAACAATTAATTGAATTACAAAAATAATGAAAAAACAACATTAACGAAATGATGAATCACCACACTAATTTATTTCAGACCTGATGATTCACTTCTTCTCAATTTCTTTCACCAAGTCCTTGTACCAGGCTTCGCCGTATTGGCGTATCAAGGCATCTTTAAGAAACTGATAGAGCGGGACACCCTCGCGGCGGCCATGCACCAGCGCAGGTTTGCAAATCTCCCATTCGTGGTAGTTCACGGCATCATAATCCTTGTAGGCGGTAATTCGCACCGGATAAAGATGACAGGACACCGGTTTGCGGAAAGTGCTTTTTTTCTCCATCCAGGCCTTCTCGATGGCGCACCAGGCTATGCCATCCGTAAAATTAGCAAAGGCACATTCGCGGCCATCCACCAGTGGCGTTACAAACTGCCCGGCCATGTCGTATTCAAAAACGCCCATCTGATCGATCACCTCAAGGCCGGCCTTGGTCATGTATGGCCTTACCTCATCCACGCAGTCTTCGAGCAGGCTTATTTCTTCTTCGCTAAGCGGTGCGCCGGCATCGCCTTCCACGCAGCAGGCACCCTTACACTTTTGTATGTTGCACACGAATTTGATGTTCTTCAAATCGTCCGAAACTGTTTTATCATCGATTACTATCATTGGTTTTTTTATTTTCAATCTTTTGCATCGGATTCCAAAATAACTTTTCAAAATTAACAATCTTATCATTCACCACTTCAATCCCTTCGCTTTCCAGTAGCTGCTGCATCACCTCGGGACCACCGAAATGGTTTTTGCCGGTGAGCATACCCTGACGATTGACCACCCTGTGCGCCGGGATATTTTCGGGGCGACTGTGCGAGGCATTCATAGCCCAGCCCACCATGCGTGCCGAGCCTTTGATGCCCAGATATTCGGCAATTGCACCATAGCTGCTTACCCGTCCATAAGGAATTTGCTTTACCAGCTCAAAAACACGATCGAAAAAGGAGTCCTGGTCTTTCATTTTTAATTCTTAATTCTACATAAAAAAAGTCCCGGCAAAAAATACCGGGACTTTTTAGAATGATCAAATAATACGTTTATTATTCAACAATCAGCTTTTGTGTCGATTCTCCGGCTTCGGAGATGATCTTAACAAAATAAATACCTGCCTGGAGTTGGCCAGTATTTACGTTTACTGTTTTGCTGTTTGGTGTTTGCTCCAGTACTTCCTGACCCAGTTGATTAACAACTTTAACACTGCTCATGGTATAGTTGGTCGAAATTGTAACCATATTGTTTGCAGGGTTGGGGAACATCATAATGTAAGCATCGCTGTAAACATCTCTCATACCTGTCGGGAACAAAAGCTCTACAGGCACTTCAAGCATTGGGGTAGCGGGATCGTTGGATGCAACCCAGATAGAAGCATAATACATCTCATCTACGGGACCACCAAAGGGTTCCGAATCAGCAGTAACATCAAAAGTAAGCATGTTGCCAGGAGTTACCATGCCCGTCATTGGGCTGATGCTCAGCCACTCAACCATTGGGTTACCGCTAAGGGTAGCAGCAATATTCCAGTTGTAGTTGAGGCCTAAGGCAGACATTGGCTCAAAGGCAATGCCATCCAGCGAAATCATATCGCCAAATCCGGCTACAGCGGGACCAGCATCGGTACCAGGAGCATATACGCCTACATCGTGGGTAACTTCGTAGCCAATCCAGATATCGTTGCCGCTAATGGCAACGGGACTTGACAGATCGATGGTATTCCACATCAGCGCATTAACGCTAAGGGTTTGCTCGTGCAGCAATGCCCCCGGAACGGTAGTACTACCCTGGTCGTATATTTTCATGATAGCGGATGTGGGGGCATCGTTGATGTAAATTTCGATGGATGTAAGTTCCATACCTGCATATTGACCCATAGTTGAAGCAGGCCAGTATGCTGATGCCTGGAAAGTACCACCAGCGGTTAGGCCAATAGCATCGTTGTTGATGCCATCATCGTAACGAATTACTTCATCATCGGTAACATTGGGCGATGGGGTAGGATTCGCAGTGTTGGCAAGGCTTAGCTGATCAGGGCTAATAACATTAACATACGCTTCACCTGGAGTTGAAACTGGTGCAAGCGCGCCTTCTCCATAAGTGATACTCATGTTAACGTTAAGGTTAGCAGTACCGTTGTTTGAAACATTCAAATCCTTTGTATCCTGGTCGTTATAACCAAGCGCAAATTCCAATGACATCGGATCTACATTGATGATTGGGAAGTTGCCACTACCGGTAACTTCGAGGCTTACAGGAACCATGGTAACAGGCATATCCGGGTCGTTGCTGTTGATAACGATATTGGCTGTGTAAGTGCCTGCAGTAAGATTGCTGGCATCAAAAGTAACTTCAATCTCGTTGGTTTCGTTGGCCAGAGCTTCGCCACTGTTGGGGTTCAGCATAATCCATCCATCCATGGGGTCGCCTTCGGCCAGTGCGCGAATGTTCCAGTTGGCATCCAGAGCAGGGTTGGCTACGTGCATGGGAACCCATGAGGCACCAGATTTAAACCAGTCACCATTAGTAACATGGGGGCCTGCATCATTTCCTGCGGGGAATAATGCTTCATCGTGGGTAACTTCGCAGGTAACCCAGATATCGCCACCGCTAATCTCAACAGGGCTTGTAAGGGTAATGTTGTTCCAGCCAATGGTAGCAACAAAAGTTTGCTCATGCAAAATTGCACCGGGGCTATCCTCGGAACCATGTCCGTAAACATAAACTTTGGAGGCGGTTACGATATCGTTAACATAAACCTGTACTTCGTTTATTTCCATATTGATATAAGCATTGGTCATAGCAGTTGGGAACATGGCTCCGAACTGAATAGTACCACCACTGGTCAGGCCAACAGCGCTAGCGTTGTCGCCATCATAGTTGAGCGTAACCATATCATCACTGTTGTCAGGATTAGGAAGACGTGTTCCTTCGGTCATTTGAACATCAGGAATCTCAACTGATTTGTAGTTGGGGGCAATCTGACTTCCTGTGGCATCCACAGCATTCATCGAGAAGTTGGGGAAGGCATCCCAAACCAGTTTTGCAATACCAGTATTGGTAATGCTCAAAGTTTCGGTACTCGAAGTGCCAGCATCCAGTGATACATCAAACATAGCAGGCATTACTGAAATATTGGATGGGCCTACCGGAGGCTCCAGTTCGATAACCTGGATGTCATCCATAAAGAATTTGGGTGTGCCATTGGTTGATGCAGCATAGATATCCATAGCAGCCAGTTGGTTCAGTCCACCGCCTGATGCGCCAAGGCTCCATTCCCAGGTAGCTATCTCGGTACCGTCAACCATAAGCATAGCCTCATCAGTATTCAGATTGATGATATTTTCGATATGGAGCCAGGTATCATAAGCATAGTTAAAAGTTTCGTAAGGCGTAGTGCTGGCAGCGGTAAGCTCAGCAATTCCACCAGGGTTGAAATAAACTTCCAGTCCCCAGGTAGCACCGGTTCCACCGGGAGCCCATGCCTGGAGAATGTTGTAATAACCTACAAAACCTGAAGGGATATACATGTAAAAGTCAACGGAATATTTTCCGGCTGTCTTATCGCCAAAAAGCATAACATAGTCGTTGAGGCCATCGGTCATAACCGAATTGCTGCCGGTAAAGGCTTGCTCGGTCGAAACGGTAGCATCTTCATCACCACCGGCTCCACCATCGCCACTCCAGCATGTCCAATGTGTGATGCCTTGGGCAAGTGCTTGCTCAACGAGTTTCCCACCTGCTGTGTAGCTTTCAAAATCTTCGGTGATTTCAGCACCTGAGCCACCGCCAATGGGGTCGCCGTTGTAGATAAGGATTCCGGCACTGCCACCATCAGACCATGTTCCGGCCCAACCGGTTTGGTTGTCCAGAAACTCGGGAGCTTGTACGGGAACACCAGCGGTAAGGTCGTTCCAGGTAGCACCATCATCAATCGAAAAGCCAATACCTTCGAAGGTAGGCTCGGAGGAGCTTCCCACCCATGTAGAAGTAGTTCCGGGAATAAAGTCGAACCAGCGGGCATACATATTGCCATTAACCATAACTGATGTCCAGGTAGCACCACCATCGGTAGTAACGCCCAATTCGGGTTCAAAACCCATATCCAGGTACGAACGGAAAGCAATACCTACGGTTTCGCTTTTGAACAGCGGCTGAACCACATCGGTAACAAGAAAGTTGGTAGGGGTAGTTCCCCAGGTCATTCCCATGTCGGAGGAGTAGAATACGCGACCCTGGTTGGTTCCATACCAAATACTGTTTCCAACGGCTGAGTAGTTGCCGGTAATTCCATATTCGCCAGCGGTGGGCACTGGAATATTGGCCTCGGGAACTCTGTTCCAAGTGGCACCGCCATCGTTGGTGGTGTACAGTTCGTAATAACCATCAAGGGGGTCGCCCTGGGCGAAGCCGTTGTTGGCATCAAAAAAGTGGACTACGTTAGCAAATGATGAAGCACCGTAAGCAGTGCCTTGTTTTGCCCAACTTGTGCCACCATCGGTAGTTTTGTAAATACCCTGGTCGGCACCCGTATTAAAAATAGCCCAGCAGGTGTTGGCATCAATGGCGAAAACCATCGAAAGACCTGTGCCTGCATTAAAGGTTCCTGCTGTCCAGGTTTGTCCGCCATCGCTCGAGTGAGTAAACCCATCGATAATGGCTCCGGTAGCATCAATAGCTGCTGCCCAAAGGGCATCGCTGTCTTCCATTCCGACCGAGATTTGTCCGATACCTTGCCCTGTGGGCAGGTCGGAGCTTACTGCGATCCAGTCTTGTGCAAAAGTAGCCATCGAAATAGCTACAAAGAGCATGATCAATTGTAATTTTCTAAGCATAATAATTAATTAATTAAGTTTGAAATAAGACTTTAGTTATTTATTCGTGGTGCAAAGTTAATATTTTCGTTCATACACATCATTTTTTTAATGATTGGTTATTTCGCTTAACGCGATTCCCTGGTAGCTATTTTGAATTATAAGAGATTTTTCAATTTTTTGCAAAACCTGATCATAGCGAATAGTTCCCCAGTTGGGGCCAGCCAAAAAGCGCGGAGGTACTTCGCCTGCAAATCGTTCGAGCACAATTTTCGGAGAAAGTTTTTCGAGAAATTCGATGACCAGATCGATGTAATCGTCCAAAGCAAAAAATGTAAATTGATCCGGTTCATCCTGGAAATCCCTGGCCATTTGGGTGCCTCTTACAATTTGAAGCTGGTGTATTTTTAAGGTATTCAAAGGCAATTCGGATAAGATGGCGGCTTCATCAATCATCATTTGCTGTGTTTCGCCAGGCAAGCCGAAGATGATGTGGGCACCGGTTTTTAAGCCAAAAGAAGCCGTAAGTTCCAGGACATCCACAGATTCCTGAAAAGTATGTCCCCGGTTTATTTTTACAAGCGTTTCATCGTAGCACGATTCCAGGCCGTATTCGATAATCACATAATGGCTTTTGGCGATGTCAGCAAAGTAGCGCAACTTCTCTTCATCGATACAATCAGGCCGGGTGCCGATAACCAGGCCGACCACATTTTCTACTTCCAAGGCCTGGTCGTATCTACGTTTTAGATTTTCGATGCTGTCGTAGGTGTTTGAAAAAGCCTGAAAGTAAGCCAGGAATTTATCGGCACGGCGGTAGCGGTTTTTGTGAAATTGGATGCCTTCTTCGATTTGTAGCTTTATGGATTTTTCGGGTGAGCAATACGAGGGGCTAAAAGCATCGTTGTTGCAGTAGGTACAACCCCCGCGACCTTTGGTGCCATCGCGATTGGGGCAGGTGAAACCCGCATCGATGGTAACCTTTTGCACGCGCCCGCCAAATTCACGCTCAAAATATTGGGCGTAGGCGTTAAAGGGGCGATCGTGATTCCAGGGGTATTTCATGGGGCAAAAATAAGAAAGGCTGCACTCAGGCAGCCTTTCTTTCGAATTATTTTCTCCGTTTAGAATTGCAAGCCAGGGTTTGACTAATTAGTGTCCGTCTTTTTAGTCGTTGTATGAAATATGAATAGCCCTGTCCTTTAGGGCAGGGATTGAATTGAAAGGATGAAAAACCCCCGCGATTCCGCAACGCCTGCGGCGTTGCGGAATCGCGGGGGATGTAAGGCCAAGCTCATTTTCCCCGGGTTAAAACCCGGGGCTATTCATAAGTGCCGGCTTTTTTTGATTTTAGATTGATGATTAAAGATCGGAGATTTTAGATTGGCTTGAATATCACCTACATCTTAAATCTAAAATCGTTAATCTTAAATCTCATATTCTTATAAATATTACTTTAGGGACGGACACTAATTTGAATGTAAGGGTTGACTTAACTTTAATGTGTCAAGTCAAGCCCTGACTATTATTTGCGAAAAATTAATTATTTCGCAGATACTCTTTCAAGCCATTTGAGCATAAAGAGCATCATAGTCATCGAAATTAAACAAACACCCACAAATACACCCCACGTTATCCACAAAGGAATAGTAGTATAAAAAATGGCACCAAAAAATAATAACTGGTTACCCAGAGCTGTGGCACCAAGCCAACCGCCCTGCATAAGACCCTGGAGATGTGGTGGAGCAACTTTGGAAACAAAGGCTATTCCCAATGGGCTGATAAACAATTCGGCAACGGTAAGTATAAAATAGGTCCCCAGGAGCAAGAGTGGCGTTACTTTTTGAACATCATCCAGTGGCGTACCTCCTTCGTTAGGATTAATATCGGAATACAGGGGCAGTCCCAGCGAGCCAAACGACATCAAAACATAAGCTGATGCAGCGATAAACATACCAATGGCAATCTTTTTGGGTGTGGATGGTTCGATACCTTTACTCTTTAGCCAACCAAAGAGCGCAACAACCAAAGGAGTTAGGAATACTACAAAGAATGGGTTCATGGCCTGGAATGATTCCACGGATAAATTAATACCCATAAAACTTAGGTTGGTGTAATCGCGTGCAAAGAAAGTAAGTGTTAAACCATTTTGATGGAAGGAGAACCAGAAGAAAATTACCACACCATACACAGCTAACAATGCGTAAATGCGTTGACGGACTTCTTTTATATCCATTTTTACTTCCTTAATGCTATTTCCTTTATTATCTTTTTTAACTACAACTGTACCCGGATCCGGGAAACGGCTTTTGTTGTACATGTAAATTACAAATGAAATAGCCATCGCAATAATTGCAATACCAAAGGCATAATGAAAACCTTCGGTAAACACATTCAGATAATTATTTGCAAAAGCAGTAAGGTCAGTCTGTGTTCCGCTTATTGTAGCATTGTTGGCCCACAACTGAAGTTTCTCGACTGAATCAGGAGTAATAGTACCATTAAGCTGTGCATGACAAAGTGCAGGAAGATCAGCATTATAAAGAAAATCATGTTGTTTTAACCACCATGTTCTGATTCCGGGGGCTATAAAAGGAGCTACCACAGCACCCACATTGATAAACATATAAAAAATCTGGAAACCGGCACCTCTTTTATCATCACTATAATCACCCTGGTCGTACATCTGGCCAACCATCGCCTGCAAGTTGCCCTTGAACAAACCGTTACCAAATGCAATTACAAATAATCCAACCAAAGTAATCGTGAGATAAAGTGACATGTTAGGAACTGGTGTAGGCGTTGGAATGGCCATGATTAAATAACCCAGTGACATCACTACTAAACCCACCATAATGGTTCCTTTAAAATTCTTGGTCTTGTCGGCAATAATACCACCTACCAATGACAAAATGTAAATCAGGGCATAAAACGTAGCATAAATGTAGCCTGTAGTAGTTACATCCAGCCCGAATTTTGACACAATAAACAACGACAGGATGGCCATCATTGTATAAAACCCAAAGCGTTCACCCATATTTGCAAGTGCCGCTGCAATCAATCCTTTCGGATGTCCTTTAAACATAATTGTAGTTTTTGATGAATAATTTTCTTATTAGTTCACTTAATGTTTCAAAATGTTAATGCGTGCAAAAATAATTAAAAATGAATGCCATTAAATTTAGAATCAATAAATATAATATGCGTTGAAAAACAATTAGTTAGAGCGATATTTTTTGCCCTATACAAATTTTTAGATGTACTTTTGTAATGAAATCATCAAATTATCGTCTTTCACACACAATGACAAAGCAAGCGTTTGTTGGCAGGATATTGCCCATGAAGGATAAATTGTACCGGCTGGCCCGGAGAATCCTCAATGCGGATGATGCTGAGGATATGGTGCAGGATGTTTTTGTAAAACTATGGACAAAACGAGAATCCATTGCACAATACCAAAACATCGAAGCCTTTGCCATGGTGGTGTGCCGCAATTTGTGCCTCGACAAGGTGAAGTCCAAGGGCTACCAAAACAGCGAACTCATGCCAGGGCACGAGCCCATCGACCACCGCAGCCCCGAACGAATGGCCGAGGCGAGCGATGAAATGGCGAGGGTACGGCAGACCATAGCCACCTTGCCCGAGCTGCAACGAACCATCATCCAGTTGCGCGATGTGGAAGAAATGGAATACGATGAGATGGCCGAAATTTTGAATATGCAGGTGAACGCGATTAGAGTAAACCTATCACGCGCCCGAAAAACAGTGCGGGAAGCGATGATTAAAATGCACAATTATGAATACCACAGCAATTAAAATACTGATCGAAAAATACGAAGCCGGCGAAACTTCGCTTAGCGAAGAGCAAGTGCTTAAAAAATATTTTGCTTCGGGAGATATTGATTCGGATCTGAAGCATTATGCCCCGCTCTTTACTTTTTACAAAACCGAACAGCAGGTGGTAGCCGATGAAAAGCTGGAAGATAAAATCCTGGAAAAACTCGATGCCCAAGGCACGATTCCGTTTTACAAAAACCGGACTTTTTGGACCTGGGCTTCAGGAATCGCCGCAAGTTTAATCCTTATTTTCAGCCTTGTCTTCGAGCTGCAACAAGGGAGGATCAAAAATCAGCAGGCCGAAACTTTGCAAAGACAGGAGGAAGCCAGGCAGGCCTATCAACAAACCAAAATGGCTTTGGCCTACATCTCCGAAAAATATACCCAGGGCACCGACCCGCTGAATAATATTGAAAAGCTGGAACAAAGCACCCGCGCCTTGAATGAGTTAACGAAAATGAATACGGGGATCAATACCGTAAATAAGCAGATGAAAAAAATGGATAAGGGTGTTGACCAAATCACGAAATTATCAAAATTCTCAATAGTAGTTAAACCTTAATATTTTACAATGATGAAGAAAATAATGGTATCAATTGCAATGCTGGCCTTTCTATTAATGTCAGCACCCACATGGGCACAAAGCAGCCCCACCGACAAACTCTTTGATGAGTATGGCTCGCAGGATGGCTTTACCACTGTACACATCAGCAAGGAGCTGTTCAGCTTATTTGCCGAAATCTCGCAAGAATCCGATGATGCCGAAGTAGCCGAAATCAATAAGGTGGTGAATGGCCTGGAGCACGTGCGTATCCTGATGTGCGATGTTAGCGACTCGACTGATCGCACCGTGTTCAATAAATTTAAAAATGAGCTAAACGGCGTGAAGCTGAATAATTTTACCGAGCTAATGACGGTGAAAGAGGATAACGAGATCGTTAAATTTATGATTCTCAAAGATGGCAAAAACATCAAAGAATTGCTTCTGCTCATCAATCAGCCCGACGAAGCCGGCTTTATCAGCATCAAAGGCAATATCGATTTGAAATCGATAGGCAAGTTATCCAAGTCGATGAACATCGATGGCCTGGAAAACCTCCAAAAGCTCAACGATAAATAAACCCTTTTCAAAGGCCTGGACAAAAACCCACAGCACCCTTTGTTGCTGTGGGTTTTTGCATTGATAGCCACCAACCCCAGCCCTTGCATTTTCCAACACGATTTTCAAGCCCGGCGTTTTTAGTAATTTTGGCCGCATTTTAAAATTATTGCATTTTAAATTATAAACAATGACCTATTCAAAACAGCAGATTATAGAAGCCCTCAAAGAGGTGATCTACTTTCCGAAGAGCGATAATATCGTTGCCCTCGAAATGGTGGATCACATCGAGATTGTGGGGAAAAAAATAAGTTTTACCCTGCTCTTTCCTGAGCCTAACGACAAAAACGCGGCTATCGTTGAGCAGGCCTGTGTGGATGCTCTGAAACGGAACCTGGGCGATGATGCAAAAGTGGCAGGAAATATTACCCTGAAAGCCAAGACCGAGGATGCCCTCCGCGACATCAGACATATTATAGCCGTGGCATCAGGAAAAGGCGGCGTAGGGAAATCTACCGTTTCGGCCAACCTTGCCGTAGCCCTCTCGAAAACCGGAGCCAAAGTTGGGATTTTGGATGCCGACATTTACGGCCCTTCCATCCCCATGATGTTTGGACTTACCGATGCCAAGCCGCTGGCCGAAAAGCGCAATGGCCGTGATGTAATTATACCTGCTGAAAAATTTGGCCTGAAGATACTCTCGATTGGCTTTTTTGTAGATCAAAACCAGGCTCTGCTATGGCGCGGCCCTATGGCCTCCAACGCGCTAAACCAATTGCTACGCGATACCGACTGGGGTAAACTGGATTATTTGGTTGTGGATCTGCCTCCCGGAACCGGCGATATCCATCTTACCATTGTTCAGGAAGCGAAAGTGTCGGGCGTGGCCATCGTTAGCACGCCGCAAAACGTAGCCCTGGCCGATGCCCGCAAGGCATTCAGCATGTTCAATTCCGAAAAGATTAATGTGCCCATTTTGGGGCTTATCGAAAACATGTCGTACTTCACGCCTGCGGAGCTGCCCGACAACAAGTATTATATCTTTGGCCGCGAAGGTGGAAAAAAACTGGCCGAAGAATCGAAGGTTCCCTTCCTGGGTGAAATACCTCTGGTACAAGGTATTTGCGAATCGGGCGACAGCGGAAAACCCGTAGCTCTCGAATCCAACGAAAACCCCATTTCAAAAGCCTTTGACGCACTGGCACAAAATCTTATTTCGCAACTCGAAGCTAAGAAAACATCGCCCTTTGCCTAAGGTTTAGTATTTTTGCAAGCTAATAATTTAAGATTATGGAACAAGTCAAAGAAGAAATCACCAAGAAAGTACAGAATGTAATAGCCCAGATACGCCCCTACCTGCAACAGGATGGCGGCGATATCGAGTTTGTCGAATATACCGATGATAATGTGGTAAACGTAAAATTGCTGGGAGCCTGCGGTTCATGCCCTTACAGCACAATGACCCTTAAAAACGGCGTTGAAACGGCCATGAAAAAAGCCATCCCCGAGGTAAAATCGGTGGAAGCCATCAACCTCGAAATGTAGAAAGCACCCCGTGCAAAATCGAAACAACGGACACCCTTGCCCCGGCAGGAGTGTCCGTTTTTTTTTGGCATATCATTATTTTTGCATTACTTTGCTCAATCAATGACGGGTTGTCTTTTTAGTGTCCGTCTTTTTAGTAAGTTATTTGAATTATGAATTGCCTCGCCCTTTAGGGCGGGGATTAAATTGGGAAGAGGAAAAACCCCGCGATTACGCCACGCCTGCGGCGTGGCGTAATCGCGGGGCGGACATCTTCACATTCATTTTTCCCTGGGTTAAAACCCAGGGCAATTCAAAAACTGCGACTTTATGGACAGACACTATTTAGTGCGTTTTTAATTATAAATTTTTTGACTTTTTTCGATTTGTACAAAATTACTTTTACTAAGCCTTTCTTAATTTTTTAATCCGTGAAACGCGCCTATTACATAAGCCTTATTTTTTTGTTTGTGGTATCTGCTGCCAGGGCGCAGAGCATTTACCATCCCTGGCTGGTTGAAGGCGGCGTTAGCTTTACTGATTTTGGGGCTGCCCATCGTCCCTTTCCCGAAAAGTTTACCAGCCCCGATTGGATGGGGCTGAAAGCACCCACGATGGTTAAGCTGGGGCGAATGATAAAACCCTGCCTCCGCGCCGAGATCATTATAGCAAGCAATACCTTAAATACAAATCGGCTCAATCAAATCCCTTTGCAGGATACCATTAATAACACAAACTATTATAAAATCGGCCTGCAGGCAGCTTACAATTTTGCCAATGGAAAAATCCTGAAGGAGACTTTTTTTATCGATCCCTACCTATATTCCGGACTGAGTTTGTCGCGTATCAATTCGCAATTTTACCCGGGCATTCCTGTTGGCATTGGCTTTAACGTGTGGCCATTCGAATATTTTGGTTTAAATATCCAGACTTCGTATGAATATGTTTTTGATTTCGATGATTATCTGCATTTATCCATCGGCGTGGTGGTTCGTTTTGGTGATATGATCGATAAAGACCGCGACAGAATTCCCGACCGTTACGATGCCTGCCCGAAAATATTTGGCCTGGAGAAACACCAGGGCTGTCCCGATTACGATTACGATGGCGTGGTTGACAGTCTCGACAAATGTCCGACCGAACATGGCTGGCCTCCGGCTCAGGGCTGCCCTGATTACGACCGCGATGGGGTGCCCGACAAATTCGACCTGTGTCCATGCCAGGCTGGTCTGGCCAAGTTTAACGGCTGCCCCGATTCCTTGCGCCGTTCCGACTGGCCATCATCACAGCAGCCCAGTATGGAAACTTATATCGAGGTCATCGTTCCTGAAGAAGAAACAACCCAACAACAACAGGATCAAGTACAAGAACAGGTCAGATCCTGGGAAAACACACAGGAAACAAAGGTGGAGCCTCCATCAGATGAAGTGCCGGTGGTGGTACCCGTTGACGAGACTTACACCTCCCACGATCAAAAGCAATTGGCTGTTACCCCGCCCAGACAGGGCTTCGAGCAAAAAACCAAGAACTTCCTTTGGCAAGTTCGTTTCAACAAAAATAGCGCAATCGTCCAGGCCGAAGCCAATGCAGGATTAAATAGTGTCGCTCTGACCATGAAAAGCTATTCGGCCGAGCAGTTTGTGATTTATGGCATGCCCGACAACAGTGCCCCAACCGAATACAACAACTATTTGTCCAAGGCACGAGCCAAGGCCATTCGTTCCTATCTCATTTCGCAGGGTGTGGAAGCTGCCTCCATCGAAGCTTTGGGTTTCAATAACCTTCCCGGCGATTTATCCTTCGATGCCTCAAGGATGATTATCATTCGGATGAAGTAGTTTTGTTTTTAATGGATAAGATGTTTTTAGTACTTACGGCTTGTCTTTTTATTAAGTTATTTAAATTATGAATTGCCTTGCCCTTTAGGGCGAGAATTTGATGGCTAACAGGAAAACACCCCTCGATTTCGCCACGCCAGTGGCGTGGCAAAATCGAGGGGTGGGTAAGGCCAAGCACATTTTTCCCCGGGTTAAAACCCAGGGCAATTCACAGCATCGACTCTATGGACAGACACTACTTTAGGCTTGTTGAAAAACGCATATTAATAATATTCCCCCAAGATTCCATGTAAGGTGCGGAGCACCGAAATATTTCCTGGCACAATATCAGGCATTTTTTTTGTAAGATATGTCGCCATCAAAATTCAGCATCATTAAATATTTAAAATTATGAAACCGATTAATGTATTCTTTGTCATCACCCTGCTATTTTCAATCACCGCGTGCAGCAAAAGCAAAAATGATCCAATACAAGAACCCACCCAAATCCATCTTAGCGAAAAAGCCGCCGGGGTCATTACCAAAAGTAACCAGTTTGGTATCCAACTTTTTAAAGCGGTAGCCCTGGATGACCAGGAAACAAACCTTATGATTTCGCCACTTTCGGCCTCAGTTGCGCTTACCATTTTATTAAACGGCTGCGATGCAGAAACCTACAATCAGATTCGCGACATGCTGGGCTTTGACGGCCTTAGCACCAATGAAATTAATACAGCCTACAATTCGCTGGTGCAGCAGCTTTTGGCCGCCGACCCAAGCACGCAACTTGCCCTGGCCAATGCGGTGTGGTATCGCAACAATTATAGCTTCCACAAGAGCTACCTCCAAAGTATGCAAACGAATTTTGATGCCCACATCGAGGCACTGGATTTTGAATCGCCGATGGCACCGCAAAAGATCAACCAGTGGGCCAGCGATAATACCCATGGGAAAATCACCCACGTTATTGATCAAATTCCTGAAGATGCCGTGATGTTTTTGATGAATGCCTTATATTTTAAAGGTAGCTGGATCGAAAAGTTTAAAACCGAAAATACCCACAACTCGCACTTTACGCTCGATAATAGCAGTGTGATAAATATCCCCACCATGCACGGTTCTATTCCTGCAAAAGGTATTTACAGTGATGACTTCAAGGCTATCGAATTGTTTTATGGCCGCAAAAACTTCTCGATGATTATTGTTGTTCCCAATGCCGGGCTAAACGCTTTTATTCAAAGTGCCACGCCCGAAACCTGGGATAGTATCACCACGGCTATGGATGAGGAAATAATCCAAACGGATATTGACGTGTCGCTTCCAAAATTTACCTTCGCCTACGAGAAGCAATTGAACGATCAGTTAAAAACCCTGGGGATGACTGATGCCTTTGAGCCGATGCTTGCCAACCTTTCCAAAATCTCGGATGAAAGTCTTTTTGTGAGTTTTGTAAAGCAAGATACTTTTGTGGAAGTGAACGAGGAAGGAACCGAGGCTGCTGCCGTTACCACCATTGGCGTTACCCTTACCTCAGTGGGCGATATACCACCACAGTTTATCATCGACAAGCCTTTTGTATTTGCCATCCGTGAGCAAACCACCAATACGCTGCTCTTTATCGGGCAGGTGGTGAATCCTGAATAGGGTTTTTAAAAACTCATGGCTTTAAGTCAGGATTAAATCAAAAAAAGTCGACTTTATGGACAGACACGCTCTAGCTAGGGCCTGCTGATAAATTCGTAACAACTTGTTATTTATTCTATTACAAAAATAATGTTGTATCTAAATGCACGGTTTTTTGTACGATTATTCACAAAACCTTGCGTTTAATATTGCGGTGCGCCCGCCTGAATGCGTTATGCGGGCAGGCTGCACCTACAAATTTCCTTGTGGTTCGATCATACTTGGTAAGTAATACATTCAAAGCGGCAGAGCCGCGCAATATGCCGCCCAACGGGCGTGCATGCTCGATTTCTAATCGGCATTTGTAGAAAAAAGATGTACGGATGTCGTAAGGTGCAGTGCACCGAAATATTGTCATTTTGAGTTTTTCAGCAAGCCCTAGCTAGTGCCTGTCTTTTTAGTACGTTATTTGAATTATGAATTGCCCTGTCCTTTAGGGCAGGGTTTAAATTGGGAAGATGAAAAACCCCGCAATTTCGCAACGCCTGCGGCGTTGCGAAATTGCGGGGGCTATTGGCAAGCTCATTTTTCCCCGGGTTAAAACCCGGGGCAATTCAAAGCATTGACTTTATGGACAGACACTAGCTAGAGCAAGCCAAAATATTTTGGGCAGATAGTACTTTGGTAAAATTACCTTAGGAGAGATATTTCGCTACGATGGGCATCCTACGTCCCATGCCAAAAGCCTTGGGCGACACGCGCAAGATGGGCGGCGTTTGGTAGCGTTTGTATTCGCTGATGTTGACCAGGCGCAAAATCCTGCGCACCACCATTTCATCAAAACCCATCCTGATGAGTTCTTTCGGTCCCTGGCGTTTTTCGATGTATTGAAAAAGGATTTCATCGAGGATATCGTACTCGGGCAGTGAGTCCGAATCTTTCTGGTCAGGGCGCAACTCAGCCGAAGGCGGCTTGGTGATGATGTTTTCCGGGATTATTTCCCCATCGCGATTGATGTATCTGGCTAAGGCAAAAACATCGGTTTTATACACGTCGCCCAGCACCGAAAGGCCTCCGTTCATATCGCCATACAACGTTCCGTAACCTACGGCGGCTTCGCTTTTGTTGGACGTATTGAGTAGAATATAAGTAAATTTGTTTGAGAGAGCCATCAGCAAAACCCCACGGATGCGTGCCTGCATATTTTCTTCGGCAATACCAAAGGGCAAACCCTCGAAATATGCTTGCAGCTTCAAATCAAAACGCTCGTAAATATCCTGGATAGTAATGGTATGATGCGGCGAACTTAGATTATTGACCAACTGCAAGGAATCGGCCACCGAGTGCTCCGAAGAAAACTGCGAAGGCATCAGCACCGAAAGTACATTTTCGCTGCCCAAAGCTTTGGCTGCAATGGCCAGCGTTACCGCCGAATCGATGCCACCCGAAAGCCCCAGGATGGCGCGATCGAAGCCCAGCTTTTCAAAATAATTTTTTACGCCCATCACCAGCGCGTCATGTATCAGAGCAATCTTTGCAAAATCCTTAGGATAACAATCTATCGGGCGCTTGCCCGAATTTGTTTCCAGACTTTCGGTGTCAAATATCTGATAATCCTCCTCGAAATATTTTAACTCATAGATGATTTCACCCTGCTTATCCAGCACCATCGAACCCCCATCGAAAAGCAGCTCTGTTTGGGCACCCACATGATTTACATAAAACAAGGGCAAATGATATTTGCGGGCATTTTCCTGCAGGATTTTAGCGCGGCTTTTATGCTGGTTATAATTAAAAGGAGAAGCAGCAATATTGATAATCATCTCAGGCTCCTGTCCCATCATTTCCTGCATGGGATTGATGGTGTAGAGTGGATTATTGCCCACATTCCACAAATCTTCGCATATCGTCAAAGCAATTTTTTTGCCCTTAACTTCAACAATCTCAAAATCACGGTTTGGCTCAAAATAGCGGTACTCGTCAAAGATATCATAATTGGGCAGGAGGGTCTTTCGGCGGATGTCTTTCACCTTACCATCTTCGAGAAGGTAGGCAGCATTGTATAAATCTTTACCCTCAAATTCAGTATTCTTAAGCGGAGCACCTACAATGGCAGCGATTCCCAGGCAATGGGTGGCGATGGCTTGCACAGCATTTTCACATTGATCGATAAAATCATCAAATTCCAAAAAATCGCGGGGAGGATAACCCGAAACGGCCAGCTCGGCAAAAACAATCAAATCCACAGCCTCCCCCTTTGCCTGATCAATCTTAGCTATAATTTTTTCAAGATTATATTCGAAATTCCCGATGTGATAATTTACCTGTGCGAGTGCTATCTTCATCCTTTACTACTTTAAAAAATTACCCCCACGTTGAGTTCGATATAATTGGCTGTGGCTTTTTGTTTTATTCCCGGCTCGGCGGTATTGTAGCCTTTCAGGATATTGGAGATGCCGTTGCTGTAGGTAATGCCCACCAGGATGGAGGTAGAATTGTCGATGTAGTATTCGATGCCACCGCCCAGCAGTAAGGATCCTCTGAGCAGCGTAAGGTCATCGGAAATGTCGCGCTCATCATCGTTGCTCATGTACTTGCCGCCCACCTCGTACGAAAAACTCTCCTCAGCCTTGGCTTTGATATTAAATCCCAGCGAAAAACCAATTTGGCCAAAAGCCTGAAGTTTATCAAATTTGTTGGTTTTCATTTTCAAAGTCAGCGGCAGCACGATGTATTGCAATTTGGTTTTGCTGGTCATGGTTCCGGTGTGATCGATAAATAAAGTATCATTGGCCGGATCGGGAATTGATTGCAAATGGGGATAGGCATATTTACCGTTGAGGTAGCAGATATTGAAGCCGGTGCCAACGTAGTAATTTTCGGTGATGGCAAAGTCGCTGATAAAGCCCCAGGAAAATCCTACTTCCGAACCTTTTTTCTCATAGCCATCGCTGTCGGGCGAAATCCAACCCATGTTGGGGGCTACTTTCAGACCAAAACGAAAGGGTTTTACCTGTGCCTGGCTCAGGCTTGATAGCATCAACATACAAATAACGAAGGGGACAAGCATTTTTTTCATAATTCAATTTTTGTTTATGATGAGTCTTAAATGTGTGTTTTTGAATTTGGGCAAAAATAGTTAAACTAATCTATCGTAGCTTTGTGGTATTGAAAAAACCAAAGCAATTTTTTTTCTTTGCCATTGCATTTCTTTGCTATTTTTGTACAAATATTTAAATAACCTAAATTCGTTAATGATGAAAAAGATAACATTGCTAATTGCTATTATGATGGCGGCAAGTTTCGCTTTTAGCCAAATTTCGCTGGGACCAAAAGTCGGTTTTAATACCTCAAAACTTACCGATGATGCCGATTCAATTAAGGCCGACTTATCTACCTCCTTCAATTTTGGAGTCTTTGTTCGCCTGGGCAAAAAGATTTATCTCCAGCCCGAGGTAAACTGGCTGACCCGTGGTGGAGTTTTTGAAACCGTGGATGTCAACAATCTGAATCCCATTAAGCAGGAAATAGAGTTGAAAACCATCGAGATTCCGGTGCTGGTGGGATGGCGTATCATAAATCTCGGTGTTGGCAATATTCGGATTATGGCTGGCCCTTCGGCTTCGATTGTTACCAACTCCTCCGTTAAAACAACCAGCAGTGCCGGCCTAGTCGGACCCATTAAGGATACTGACCTCGATGACTTCAAGGATTTGGTATGGGGCTTTAATGCTGGCGTGGGTGTCGATATCTTGATGTTTACCCTCGATGTACGTTACCAGATGGGGCTTAACGAGGTAATTCCAAAAATCGAGAATTTCGATTTTTATTCCAAAAGCAACATTTTTGCCGTATCGCTGGGCTGGAAAATTATCTAAAAAAATACTAAAGCAATTTATTTTGCGTATCCAAAAAGTGTCAATACCCAAGCGTGTTGACACTTTTTTTTAAGCCTTACCGTTGGCGAAAATGAAATAAATTCCTACGCTTCCCAAAAAAGTCGGGACAGGCATGGCATAGGGCGTAAAGGTTTTGGTATTTCTATAAGTTTTATTCGTGCATTTCCGCCAAAAAGGGCGGACAGGCGTGGCAATAATTTTTAATTAAATTCGGGACATTTATCCAATGAAAAAGGTCATTTTATTTTCTCTAATCCTTCCCTTGCTCTGGAGTTGTAATACCGGCTCGCAGCGCAATCTCAAAGTAGATACCGGTGAAATCGAAATCCCTGTGGTAGAAATTATGCGTTACGAAAAAGCCCTTTTTTTGATCAATCCTGATTCCTTACAATCGCAATTAAAAAAAATCGCCCCTGACTATCCGGCCTTCCTCGGTGCCGACCTCGACGATACCCTCCATATTATCCAGTTGCACCGCTTCGTTAGCAATCCCCTCAACCGGATGCTCTTCGACAGCGTGATGGCCATCTATCCTCATCTCGATTTTTTGGAAGATCAGCTCACCGATGCTTTCCGATATTTCAAATATTATTTCCCCAACAAGCCTATCCCCGATGTTTTTTCTTACGTTTCGGGTTTGCTCTACGAGATGCCGGTTCAGTTTTTTAACGATGATATGATTATTGCCCTCGACATGTATCTGGGCCAATTAGATGAATATCGTAAAATGCGCATCCCGCTTTACAAAATCCAAAATATGAATCGCGAACACGTTGCGCGCGATGCCATGTACGAGTTGTATTACTATCATTTTATGGAAAAACCGGGTAAAGACTTTTTACAACTGATGATAAACAGGGGCAAGCATTTGTATTTTCTGGATGCCATGATGCCGCAAACTGCTGATCCTGTCAAAATAGGCTATAGTCCCGAAAAGATGGAATGGTGCAAAGCTAACGAAAAAAACATCTGGGCCTTCGTTATCGAAAATGAGCTTTTGTATTCATCGAACACCCAAATCACCCGCAAGTTTTTTACCGATGGGCCTTTCACCTCCGAATTCTCGGCCGATTCGCCGGCACGTATTGGCGAATGGCTGGGATGGCAAATCGTGCGCGCTTATATGGATCGCAATCCTCAGATATCACTCAGCCAGTTAATCGAAGAAAAGGATGCTCAGGAGATATTGAAAAAATCGGCTTACAAGCCTGTCGGCCATTAAATCGTTTGAGCCAGACTGCTAATATCCGGGAGGATTTTATCTGCATTGCAATTATTAATTCCTATATTCCTTAAAAGTGTTATTTTTTTACGAAATTTGCGGGCAGGATTGTAAAATAAATTTCCTGTTTGTAAAATAATATTTAAGATTTATGGATGCGATATTGATCATTGATGATGATGATTTCATCAGAAAGGTTGTGAAATCGGTTTTACAAAAGGCCGGATACCGGGTTTTTGAAGCTGTAGATGGAGAGTCAGGGCTTAATATAGTAAAGAGCGAGAAGCTGGAATTGGTCATCACCGATTACAAAATGCCCGGTCTGTCGGGTCTGGAAGTTGTCGAGCATATCGCTCATACCCAGCCAGGGTTGCCTGTTATTATGCTTACAGGCTACGGTGATGTGGAGCTAACCATCAAAGCCATACAGGCCGGTGCTTACGACTATATCGAAAAACCAGTGAAAAACCAGGAATTGCTCGAAGCTATCAAGAACGGCGTAAAAGCCTCGGCACACAGTAAAAGCCTGAAACAGATTATTGCTCCTGAAGCCCGTAAGGAAATAGAAGAAAACCTGCCCGCCGGCAAATCGACCATCATGCGCGAGATATTTAAAAATATTGGACGCATATCGCTCAACAATATCAACGTAGTGCTTCTGGGCGAAATGGGTACCGGCAAAGAGCAACTCGCAAGGCTTATTCATTATAGTGGCATCGGGCGCGATCATCCTTTTGTTACCGTATATTGCAATAAGACACAGGAACCCGAACAAGAACTCTTTGGTTATGTGGATGTAAATTCGGGTATCGAAAAAATTGGCAAACTCGAAATGGCCGGTGCAGGAACGATATTTATTGATGATGTTGCCGAAATGCCCCTTCTTGTTCAGGATAAATTGCTCTGGGCATTTAAAAACGAGGGCTTTGAAAAAAGTGGAGGTCAAAATCTTGTGCCGCTCAAAGCACGATTTGTTGTGGCCACCGACAAAAACATCGAGGAGATGATAGCCGAAAGCAAGTTCTCGAAAGAGCTGTATTTCCTGTTGAAAATGTTTGCCATCATCTTGCCGCCTCTGCGCGATCGCAAAGATGATATCCCTGAACTGGTGCGCGCTTTGCTTATACGACTCAATCGTAAATATAACAGACATGTAGTAAAAGTGGAACGCGGTGTAATGGAGATGCTGCAAAAATACCACTGGCCTGGCAACCTCCAGGAACTCGAGAACACCATTACCCAAGCCATGTTTTTAACCCACGGAGATGTGCTCGAGAAAAAAAATATTCCTACACCTGGTAAAGTAGAAATTATTGATTCCTTCAACGAAACCAGTTATCTGAAATCGTTACCTGAAATCGAAAAAGTACACATCAAAAAAGTGCTGGATGCCGTGGACTGGAGCAAGATGGAGGCCTCGCGGATATTGCAGATCACCCGCCCTACCCTGAACAAGAAAATTGAAAAGTACGGGCTTACGGGGAAAAAGAAGAAGTGAGCGGAATGCAGAGACGCACTGACGTGCGTCTGCATCGTATGCCCCTATCGTGCGTCTGCGAATTAATCATAGCATGGCTTTGAGCCATACTATGACTACAGCAACCTTCCCTTTTCGGTGAGGTGCAAATAAAAGGTTTCTTTAGAGATAATTTCTTCTTTTATAAAAATAGCAATCAGCACCTGAACGGTCTTTTTTGGGGCGTTTATCAGTTCGCGGAACTCCTTTTCGTTGATACCTTTAGGTTTTCCGGCCAACTGTTTTAATAGTTGCCTGCGCACCTTATCTACTGCCAAAGCCGCCAGAACATCCTCACCATCGAAATGCAGCATGTTTTGGCCAGCCATAAATTGAAGCAGCATCTTAAGCATGCCACGGCGGATGCCCTCGTTTTGGGCTTTTTTTTCAATCTCGTCCAGGGTGAGGCGTTGCAGGCCATTGCCCTCCACAAGATGCTCTAGCCAGTTGATTTGTTCCTGCATTTTTTTGTCTGGTTTCACCTCATGGCTTTTTAGGGCAAAGGTTTTACCCACAGCCTTTATTTTCTTTTTAGCAAGCAAGTCATTCAATACCTGGGTCAGAAGTTCGGATTCTGCGGAAGAATTGATGGCCAGTTTTCCACTAAGCTCTTTGCTGTCAAGGCCGCGTGCAAAGAGTTTGTTTTGGCTATGATAAGTCCGGAGATCTTCCACAATCCGCCCCGCCATTTTATCCTTATGGTTGTGGCTAACGAGGTATTTGCCATCGCCGGTTTCGATAATATGCAAGCTGCCGGCATTTTCGTTTACGGTATCCTCGATGGCTTCAGCAGCTTGGTTAATACTGGCGGCCAGAGTTTCAATTTTCAAAGGTCTTGCTGCTTTCTCCATTTCGAGCATCATCAATTGAAAGCGGTTTTCCTGGTTTAAAATGGCTGTGGCCAGTACTTCCATGTTTTGCTTTAGCACTTTTGTTTTGCGGCGATGGTGCAGCGGATTAACGTCCAGTATGGTTCCTCCGCCCAGGCTAAGGTCGTTGGAAGAATTGCGAATGATAAATTTATCACCATTGAGCAATATGGCTGGTTTTTCGATATGAATCTGAACTACGGCGGCCTCGTTTCCTGCCAGTTTATCCTCGGTTAACAAATGTACCCGCGCTTTGGTGGCAAAGGTACCGGTATAAAAAATGATGTGGCTCCAAAGTTTCAACCGGGCTTTTACATCAAATAATTCAAGACGGGCATCCACCAGCGAAGTTTCTTCGAGTTGGCGGTCGGATAGAATCATCCCTCGCTCAAAGTCATCGTATTTCAATCCCGCCAGATTTAATGCCGCCCGATCGCCGGCGGCAACGGATTCGACAGCCATGCCGTGCCGTTGTATGGATTTAATTCGCACTTTGGACTTGTTGCCCGGCAACAAAAACAATTCCTGTCCCGATAGCACCTGGCCGCCAAGTACCGAGCCAGTTACCACAATGCCCTGCCCTTTCACGTTGAAAATACGATCCACAAAAAGCCTGAACTCCTGGATATGTGACTTTTCGGGAATTTGTCGGGCAAGGATATCGATTTCATTTTTCAAATCATCCATCCCCAAACCTGTCAATGCCGACACTGCCACGATGGGCGCATTTTCCATGGGGCTGCCTTCGAGGTATTCCATTAGCTCAAGCTTGGCCAGCTCCAGCATTTCTTCGTCCACCAAATCGGCTTTGTTCAGAGCAATAATACCACGATTAATACCCAACATGCGCATGATGTTGAAATGCTCGCGTGTTTGCGGCATAATGCCGCTATCGGCGGCAACCACCAGCAGCACAAAGTCGATACCGTAAGCCCCGGCCACCATGGTGCGTATAAAATCCTTGTGGCCGGGTACATCCACAACTCCCAGCGAAACGCCCGACTCCATCTCCAGATGGGCAAAGCCCAGGTTGATGGTGATGCCCCGTTCTTTTTCGGCCTTGTGTGTATCGCAGTCAATGCCGGTAAGTGCGTTGATGAGCGCGGTTTTGCCATGATCCACATGACCCGCAGTACCCATAATCAGGTTTTTAGTCATGGCCAACAATAGTTTTGTACGATTGAATAATAAGCTGGGCGGTTTGTGGTATTTGATGCTCAGGTATAGTAAGCACATCAAATATTAATTTCCCTTTTCGCATCACGCCTAATAAGGGTTTTTCCTGTAAAAGCAGATGCCTAAAAAGTGTTTCGGCCCATTCGATGCCTTTGTTGCGGCTGATATTTTTAAATTGAATTTGCACAGCAAAGCTGTTTATAAACTTTCCGGGCAGGGAGCCGCCGCCGGCTTGTCCTTCGCTGCTGATAATGGTGGATAAAATATTTGCATCCACTAGAAGCAGCTTTAGTTTTTCGGCCTTCTCCTTCAAGGCATTTTCCCTGGCAGTCATCATTTGAAAAACCGGACTTAGCTCGATCAGCTTTTCTTCGTCAAGATAGGCCAGGGCAATGGTTTCGAGCATGGCCAGGGTTTCTTTGCCTACCCGCAGGGCGCGGGTCAGGGGTTCTTTTTTTAGCTTTTCGATCATCGCTTTTTTCCCTGCAATTATTCCGGCCTGGGGACCACCCAAAAGCTTGTCGCCACTAAAGGTTACCAGATCGATGCCGGTAGCCAGGGTCGATCGTACATCGGGTTCGTCGGCAAGAAAGGGAATATTGGCCTGGCGCAAAAGCCCCGAGCCCATATCGTAAACCGCAGGCACGTTTTTTTTGTTTCCCAGCTCAACCAGCTCTGTCAGGCTTGCTTCTTTGGTAAAGCCCTGGATGCTGTAATTGGACGGATGCACCTTGAGCAACATGGCCGTTTGCTCGCTGAGGGCATTTGCATAATCCCCGATTTTGGTTTTGTTGGTTGTGCCCACTTCCACCATCTTGCAATCGGAGGCTCGCATAATGTCGGGCATCCGAAAAGAACCGCCTATCTCGATCAACTCACCGCGCGAAACAATTACCTCGCGATCCTTGGCAAAGGTGCGCAAAACCAGCATTATGGCGGCAGCATTGTTGTTTACCACCAGCACATCTTCGGCTCCGGTGAGGTAGCGCAGCAGATGCGTAACGTGGGTGTAGCGCGATCCGCGGATAGCCGATTGCAAATCAAACTCCAGATTGCTATATCCCGCCAGCACTTCATTAACCTGCCCGAGTAATTTTTCGCCAAAGGGAGCGCGCCCCAGGTTGGTGTGGATGACAATTCCGCTGGCATTGATAACGGAACGAAGGCTCTTGGTGCTAAGCTGTACAATTTGATTGCGCACATCAGCGATGATTTCCCCGCGATTGGGGATAGCTTTCCCCGCAAGTGCTTTGCGCCGAAAATTGTCGAGGCTGTGCCGGATAAATGTGCTTACGATTTCGGGTGAGGTCTGCGCAAGCAAGGCGATGATTTCCGGCTCCTGAAGCAGCCGGTCAACGCCGGGCAATTTTCTAAGTTCATCCTGTGTGGGCATGATGTCTTTGTGTTTTAAAGTACGCTTTTGCCGTACAAAAAATAAAAAAGCCCGGTCAGTACTTAGTCTGCGCAAGGGCTTTAATAGAATCGTTCTCCGGCAATAAATTGGCAGAGAGAGCAGGGATCGAACCTGCCACAGCCGGTTTTATCCGTCTGTCATTGGTTTTGAAGACCAACTGGAACACCAGTCCCGACCTCTCTAAATACTATTAGTTTAAAAATGTTTTTCCTGCCAAATTGTTCAAATCAGCGAGACAAAGTGCAATATTAATAATATATATTAGTTTTGAAAAAGTTTTAGTTAAATGATTTGTCTGTTTTACAATCAAAAGTATTATGCAAACCAACCCAAGCACACCACTTACAAGTTTACAATTGGAATTATTAAAGGTTTATTCATTTAATCCGAGCAATAAAGATTTACTGGAGGTAAAGAATCTCCTGGGAAATTATTTTGCCAAAAAATTAATTGATAATGTAAGTCTTCAAGCAAAGAAGAAAGGTGTTACAGATAGTGACCTTGATAAATGGTTAAATGAAGAAAATCAGTAAAGATGTTGAAAGTTGTGTTGGACACCAATGTGTTTTTAGTTTCATTAGTTTCTCATCTTAAATATTATTGGGTTTTTGAAACGCTGATAGACGGTAAGTATGAATTAGCAGTGAGTAATGAAATTTTAACCGAATATTTAGAAGTCGTCAGCCAACGATATGGATTGATTAACACAGAAACCAAATTAGATTTTTTATTGTTTTTTCCAAATGTCCGTTTAGTTACTCCATATTATCATTGGCAACTTATCGACAAAGATAATGATGATAATAAATTTGTTGATTGTGCTATAGCTTCAAATGCTGATTATCTCGTAACTAACGATAAACATTTTAATGTTTTGAGAGACATAGGTTTCCCTAAAATTAATGTGATTAGTGTTGATGAGTTTAAAATGATTCTGTTTCGTTCAAAATTAAATTGAATGAAATCGCATTTTTTTCAGGTGCTCAAAAAATCAGCCACCCCGCCAAATCTTAAAAATAATGATGAAAAAAAGACAGATTCTTTTGGTAATCCTTTTTGCGCTGTTTGGCTGTCAGGCCACGCTTTTTAGTCAGGATAAAATGCAGTGGTTCGAAGATGCCAGGCTGGGAATTTTTATTCACTGGGGCATTTATGCCGTAGATGGCATCGACGAGTCGTGGTCGTTTTTTAACGGCTATATTTCGCACGAGGATTATATGAAACAGCTCGATGGCTTCACCGCCTCCAATTACGACCCCGCCTATTGGGCCGAGCTAATTGCTGAAAGTGGAGCAAAGTATGCCGTGCTCACCAGCAAGCACCACGATGGGGTGGCTTTGTGGGATTCAAAATTCAGCGATGTGAATGTCGTGGATCGAACGCCTGCCGGCAGGGATTTGATTGCCCCGCTGGAAAAGCAACTGCGCAAGAAGGATATCAAAGTCGGGATTTATTATTCGCTGCTCGATTGGTCGCACCCGGATTACCCAATCTTTACCCGCGAAAAAATGCGCTACGAAAATGATTCAATCCGGTGGAAGCAGTTTACCGAATTCAATTTTAATCAAATCAACGAAATCGCCACCCAATACAATCCCGACCTGTGGTGGTTTGATGGCGACTGGGAGCAAAGTACCGAGGCTTGGAAGGCTGCCAAAATAAAGGACTTGTTGATAGCAAATAATCCCGCCACCATCGTCAACTCCCGACTGGCCGATTATGGCGACTACGCCACCCCTGAGCAAGGCGTACCCGTATTTAAGCCCAAGGATAAATATTGGGAATTGTGCATGACCATGAACGACTCCTGGGGCTTTCAGCACAACGATCGCAATTACAAAAGCGCAGGGCAGATCGTCCAAATTTTTGCCGATGTAATAAGCAAGGGCGGTAACCTCTTGCTCGACATTGGCCCCAAAGCGGATGGCAGTATTCCTGATGAACAGATTGACATTTTAAAAGAACTCGGCCGCTGGACAAACAAAAACAGCGAAGCAATTTATGGCAGCCGCGCCGGTATCGACAAAAACTATTTTTCGGGTTCCACCACATTATCAGCCGATAGCACCACGTTGTTTCTTTTTGTGGATGGTCGGCCAAACGGCCCCATTGCCCTTAAAGGCCTGAAAAATAAAATCAACCGCATCAGGGTAGTTGGCATCGGCACCAAGCTGGAATGGAATATTAAGATGAAATCGTACTGGAGCGAAAAACCCGGCATCGTTTACATCGATATCCCCGAATCTTTGCTTGAAGAGCATATCACCGTGATAGCTGTGCAACTGGATGGGAAGATTGATTTGTGGAGGGAAGAAAGACTGAAACATCTGAAACGGCTGAATGATTGAAACGGCGGAATGTGGAGTGAAGCTACCTGCCCCGTTTTTTCGGAGACATCCTCGCCGCAGGCGGGAATTGAATTTTTCTATTTTTCGGGACGACTAACAAATATTGAATGCTGACTAATCATAAACTTGCTACTACAATATTAATTGCTACTTATTTTATTAATACTAACGTTTATAACATGTTTATCATTTGGTTTCTTTAAAGTAAACCAGATCATTACAGGAAACAACCGTCTGCATGCTCCAAAGCGTTCTATAGTAATTATGCAATCTATTGTTTTTAATTCTACATTCAGTAATACCTCAATATTGGTTTTTGGATTTTTACATCCGCCAACAGATTCAATCATTCCGATTAAAATATCTTGATCAATATTGATATTTGCCGAAACATAATTTTGACATAATCCAGTTAAGTCATTTTTGTTTTCTATTATATATGCACCACCTTTGTCTATTTTGCAATCAATTTAACGAGCTTGTGTTGGTAGGTGTTTTGTAGATTTGTCTGCGGGATTGCTGGTATGCTATAGGTATTTAAAACTATAATAAAAACAAGAGAATAAAAACACATTTTGTGCATAGCCACATTCTTAATTCTGAGTATATTCATACTATATCCTTTTTTTGGTTAAAAAATCCGATTCCAAAAAAAACAGGTTCGCTTTAGTAAAACCGAGCTAGAGGCAGATTTACGAGTTTGTTTGCCCTGGCATCATTCGGGCAATAAGTTTGCTAAAAGAAAGATTTTTTCGATTGGTAGAGACGCGATGCATCGCGTCTGTGGGATTTAATAACACATCGCGCCTGTGGGATTTAA
>CAZGAO010000036.1:0-3584 GCA_964523795.1 uncultured Lentimicrobiaceae bacterium | reverse complement strand
TAACACATCGCGTCTGTGGGATTTAATAACACATCGCGTCTGTGGGATTTAATAACACATCGCGTCTGTGGGATTTAATAATGCATCGCGCCTGCGGACTTTATTTATGCTTCGCGTCTAAACAAAATACGTTTCGATTAAATATCGAACACTGAATAATGAAAAAATCATTGAAACATGAGTGCTGCCAGACAGCTTTTGTATTTGTAATATCATGATGTATTGGTGAAAGCTCAAGCGGTAAACAAGCTAAAAAAAATGGCCACAAGTATTTGCAGCCATTTTTTTCATAATATGAATTGTTATTATCCTTAGGCAGATAGGTATTTATAAAGCAGATAGCCTCCGCCAATTAGTATCAAAACACCAATAATGCTTAGCGCAATTTTCCATTTACTCCACGGGCGTTCGCCCTGTATTTCGCCTGTACGGGCATTCACCATAAACTGGAATACCTTGCCCTTGAATTTGTAGGCACTGGCATAAACCGGTAGCAAAATATGCTTGAAAGTGATGGAGGCAAAATCTGTTTTCGAGCTGTAAATGCGTTGTTCATCGCCGCCAATATGATTTCGTACGGCTCGTTCGATAAGCTCATCCATTATCTTTTTGGCTTTGCCAAAGCCCTGTTCCAGGTTCACCTGATATTTTTCGGAGATAAAACCACTGAGGAATTTGGGATCAAAGGGAACCAGGTTTTCCAGATCCCAAGGCTCTAAATCGCGCAACTTTTTCTTGGGCAGCGATTCTGAAGCCGGAATCAAGACATCATCAAAGGCTTCGTTTACAGTTCCTGATGCTGAATACCAACGGGTTTTTTGTACCTCTCGCGATTTTGTTACCGATTTACCATCCACTTCTTCGGTATAACTTTCGCTAACATAATAATGCTCGCCGCGCTGCCCGACATATTGCGTGTTTGTGTCGGAGTCATAAGTCCAAAACGGGAGATAGATTCCCTTGAAATGCTCAAAAGATAAAGCTGCTTTTTTTAGCGCATTGGGTGCAAACCACAATTTCTTAATCCATTTCCGAAAAGCGGTAATGGCTTCTTGTTTTTCCACCTTGAAAGGGAGCATGCTTTTGGGCTGAATAATGCTGACTGATTGCGCCGAACTCGCAATAAGCGGGGTGGTGCAAAAAGGGCATGAGGAAGAAGTGATGTTAGGCTCCAGGGTACACTCTGACCCACAGCCTTCGCATTTTACCAATTGTACTTCAACCGTCTTTTCTTCGGTACTTTGCTTTCGGAGGTATTCATGAAAATCCAGTTCTTCGATTTCCGTATCCAAAACGGGTATTTCGTTTTTCGCTCCGCAATATTCGCAAGTAAGACTGGTGGTGCCCGGTTTAAACTTCAAATCTGCGCCGCAGTTGATGCAGCCAAAAGTGTTGGGTGCTTCTTTTTGTACTGTGTTTTCTGATTCTTTCATTTTTTAATAAAAATTATTGGGGTGGTAATGGAGGAGGTACTGCTCCAAATAAATTGTTTAATTCCGAAACCTGGTCAACAGCAGTCCAGTTGGCCATTCCCTGCCGCCACACCAACGATTGTTTGGTAATTTGATTTTGACTGACCATTTGCGCGAGGGTATTCATGTCGTAAGGTCCCATTTGCTGCCCGTTTATCACCACATGAAAGGCCAGTGCCGGCGGCATGGGTGGAGGCGGAGGTGCTGAGGAGGGAGCTTGTTGTGCGGGCTGTTGTGGCTGCGATTGCTGGGTAAACGATTGACCCATTTGGTTGGCCATAGCAAAGCCCATGCCCATGCCCATTCCGGCTCCTGCCGTACCACTTTCGTTGCCAGCTGCAACCTCCATGGCTTTGGCGGCCTTCATTTTGGCCAGCTTGTCGAGGTCAACACGCTCCAGGCGGCTGAGTTCGAAAATTTCCTTTTTAACTTCCTCTGGCATCGAGATGTTTTCGATGAGGAATTTGGTGAGTTCAATACCATAAGCATTAAACTCTTTTTGCATAATGTCTTTGGTAAGCTGTGACAACTCGTTGGCGTTGGCGGCAAACTTCTCCACGGGCAGTTCCGATTCGCCCACCGCATCGGTAAAACGGGTTACCACCATGCTGCGCAACTGTGCCGAAATTTCGTCGGTGGTAAAGTGGCCATCGGTGCCTACAATTTCGGTGATAAACTTATCCGCCTCTGTAACCCTCATCACGTAGGTTCCGAAGGCACGAATCTCGAGCATCCCAAAACGGGGATCGGAAAGGGTGATGGGGTTTTTGGTCCCCCACTTTTGATCTGTAAAATTGCGGGTGCTTACAAAGTAAACCTCCGCTTTGAACGGGCTGTCGAAACCATATTTCCATCCCTTGAGGGTAGAAAGTATCGGGAGGTTTTGGGTGTTGAGGGTGTAAGTGCCGGGCGTAAAAATGTCGGCCAGCTTGCCTTCGTTGATAAACACCGCTGTTTGTCCTTCGCGAACCACCAGCTTTGCATTGTTTTTAATCTCGTTGTCGTGTCGCTCAAAACGGTAAACGATCGTGTTGTTGGAGTCGTCCAACCATTCGATGATGTCAACTAACTCACCTCTAAGACTGCGAAATAATCCCATAGCTTTTTATTAAAATTATGTATTTGTAATATAGTATGCGTAAAAATACTTGTTATGACTTTCATTTCATGATGTGCAAAATGCAGCAAAGGCGCAAAAATAGGACTATTTGCAAAAGTATGGGGAGGTATTTTGATTTTTCTCGGTATTTTTATTTTGATGGAAAGTCACCCCGTGAATCCTGTTTAAACGCAGTGCATAATTCCATGCTTGGCAATACTGCCGGAAATAATTAACAAGATGAAAATCTAATGGGATCCTACTCTCATCATCCTACTCACCTGCATCTTTAATAATTCTTTCGAGTAGTGCTTCACTAAAGCGAAAATTTGTTTTTCTGATTTTTTGAATAGCAAAATTAAGCAGCTTGTATCGGTGATAATTATTTCAGAACCTATTGGCATCCTGGGAGATTTCGGAGGGGGAATAATTGATAAGATGAATTATTATTTTGTGCTTAGTTCTAAATTTTTCCCTAATCCTGTTTGTGCCATGGCAAATTGGTTTGCTTCCTCTTCCTTTTCGGGGTCAGCAGCCGCAAAGTTCACATTTTCGAGCGAGATGTATTTTTTGCCGTGCAAAATAATGTGTCCCAATTCGTGGAAAAAAGTAAACCAAAAGTTGTCGTTTTTTTTGTAAGGTGTCGTTAACTGGATAAGTGGTGTATTGTTGAGCCAGCGTGTAGAGCCACTTAAAGGAACTTTTGGAAGTTTTGGGGTAAACAACAATATTACACCAGCTTGCAAACACACGTTTTGCAATTGCACAAAAAAGTCGGCAGGCTTCATTATCATTAATTGGCGCATGACCGGGATATTGTTTTTTAGTTTTTTTAAATCAAAAACCGGGGCTTCAATTTGCCGGGCCTGCAATTCGCCCTGCCGCAGCCAGGCCGAGATAGCATGTGGCTGGTGGGTATGTTTCAACGAAGTGTAGGCAGCCACTTTAAGCACACTTTCGATATAAAGTTTTTCCCAGGCACTGTGCGAAGCAACGCCAAAATAGCTCAACAG
>CAZGAO010000035.1:0-49517 GCA_964523795.1 uncultured Lentimicrobiaceae bacterium | reverse complement strand
CAATGTTGTGATACGATTAAAAGTGTCAACGATGTTGTGCTATTTATCAACTATTTACTAAAGCCTATCGAATACAACGAATTGCACAAGGCCATCAGCCGTTTCAACGAGGTGAAAATAAGAGGTAGTATCAGTGCCCGCCTCAGTGTGCTCAAAGATAATCTGGAACATCGCTACAAGAAAATCATCGTACCCTCGCTCGAAGGGCTAAACATTATCCTGATCGATGACATCGTTAGACTGGAAGCCTACGATACCTACACTGAGTTTTACCTTACCAAAGATCGTAAGCTGGTGGCCTCTAAACCATTAAACATTTTTGAGAAGATGCTCGTCGATCAGTTTTTTGTACGGATTCACGCCAAGCACCTGGTCAATTTAAAATACGTCGATCGCTATGTTAAAGGAAAAGGCGGAAGTGTGATGCTCGAAAACGGCGATGAGGTGGATGTGTCAGTACGAAAGAAAAATGATTTTATTACCGCGCTCAAAGAATACGCACGGTGTTAGCCACTACTTTCCCTCCTAAGGCGAGGATTTCCATGATGGTTGGGATTCCACACGCGCGGGACTTCGCTTAATTCCTCCTACGGCAAGGATGTCCCTTCGCTCAACACTACTCCAATACTCCATCAACCCATCACTCCATCAACCCATCACTCCATCAGTCCCCTACCCTTTTTAACAATCGATTTTTCTGTTGTCATTTCTGTTATCAGCTTATCCAGGATGCCATTGATGAACACGCGGCTTTTTGGCGTGCTGTAATATTTGGATAGTTCGATATACTCATTAAGGGTTACTTTTACAGGGATACTGTCAAACTGCGTTAGCTCGGTAAGAGCCATCTTTAGCAAAATAATATCCATCGCCGCAATGCGGTTTACTTCCCAGTTTTTGGCCTTCTGCTCGATAATTTCCTCAAACTCGTTGCCTTTAAGGATTGTTTTGTGATAAAGCTCGATCAGGAATTTCCGATCCTCGTCAGGGTCTTCCTTGCCATCGGTATTATAAAGCGAGGGCATCAAATCAAATTCATCCTTTTTTGCCCTAAAACTATTCAACACTTTCAGTACCAATGGGTTTGCAATTTCGAGGTCGTTGGCCCAAAAAATATTTTTTTCTTCATAAAAATAATCAATGGAATCCTGATAGGCCAACAGGATTTTAAAAATCCAAATCACAAATTCCCTGTCTTCATCAAAGGTATGAGAAGTAGTGGCCATATATTTTTGATAGCTCTCGCTCTCGCGCATCTGATTGTAAACCTTTCGCAGCATTTCGGTTTCATCGGTCCAATCTACTTTATAGGCGTTCGATTTGCGTATAAAATCCTTGTTTTCACCAATCTTTTTCAAAAACAGGTTATCAATAAATTTGGTGTTGGGATTGAGGTCTTCTTCGGTGGGATAAAATTTCTTTTTGTTTTCTTCGCTTCTAAGCGCAGCAAACTTTGAAAGTTGCAACAAAAAACCAATTTGCCAAATTATCAATTCGTAAATCCGGCTGGTACTTTTAAGCATGTTTTTTTCGCCAATGCTCAAATCCAGATCATTGCCCAAAAAATAGCTGTAAAGAGCCTGGAGTGCTTTAATTCTTAAATGCCTTCTGCTTAGCATAATAGGTAAGAACAAGTTTAAAATTAATATTTGGCAAAAGTATCACTTTTTTTGCCTGATATGATGCTTAACTGATCGAAAATAAAAATCACAGAAATTGTAAGCCCGCCGATGGAAAATTTGGGGAACGAAAAAAAAGGCAGCGTTTTTACCACCGTTAAAATTTAAATACATATTTTTGCGTTCAACAATCACATTAACGAAGATAGACAATGGAAGAGTACGATAACAATCAGCAGCGGGAAGACATCTTTTCGGAAGTAGTGCGCGCAGGAAAACGGACCTATTTTTTTGATGTTAAAGAAACCAGAGCCGGCGAAAAATACCTGACCATTACCGAAAGCAAAAGAAAATTTAATAACGACAACGGTAAGTTCTTTTACGAAAAGCACAAAATATTTTTGTACCGTGAAGACTTTGAAAAGTTTATGGAGGGCTTTAGTAGTGCCATCGATTTTATTACCAATGCCAACGAGCGTGATGGAATAACAGAAAGCAGCTTTAAAAAAGAGGATGCCAGCGAAAAAGCCGCCGAAACTGAAATTACGGAAATAAAATTTGAAGACCTTGGCAAAGATGAAGATACTTCGGATGGCTTGGATGCCGATAAGGATACAGACACCGATGAAGAGGAAACAAAAGGCGAGGATAGCGAAAAAATATAAGACCTTGGTATCTCGTAAAATACAAAGCTGACCTGTGGTCAGCTTTTTTCGTTTAGCCTCCCCCCCCCTCTCAATACGGGGTGTGTGGCGCATTTCAGCACTATGTGTGTTGATTTCTTTTTACAATAAAAAAAACAGCTGTGCTAATTAAGTCTTATTTTTGCACTCGATTTCGAAACAATAATACATGGGAAAAGTAATTTCAATAGCCAATCAAAAAGGCGGTGTAGGCAAAACTACCACGGCCATAAATCTGGGTGCAGCCTTTGCTGTTCTCGAATACAAAACACTAATCATCGATGCCGATCCACAGGCCAATGCCACTTCGGGATTGGGGCACGACCCTCGAAACATTCAAACCAGCATCTACGAATGTATTATCGATGACATTCACCCACACAAAACCATCATCAATACCTCTACGCCCAACCTCTTTCTGCTACCTGCCCACATCGATCTGGTGGGTGCCGAGATTGAAATGATAAATATGCCCGAGCGCGAACAGATGATGAAAAAAGTGGTAGAGAAGGTAAAAGATGAATACGATTTTATTCTTATCGACTGCTCCCCATCACTGGGTTTGGTAACGGTAAACGCGCTGTGCGCCAGTGATTCGGTAATTATTCCCGTACAATGCGAATACTTTGCCCTGGAAGGTTTGGGCAAATTGCTCAACACCATCAAGATCGTCCAGTCGCGGCTCAACAACAATCTGGACATCGAAGGGATATTACTTACCATGTACGACACGCGTTTGCGATTGGCCAAGCAAGTGGTTGAAGAGGTGCGCACGCATTTCCAACAAATTGTTTTCGATACCATAGTTCACCGCAATACCAAACTGGGCGAGGCCCCCAGCTTTGGCGAAACCATTATCATGCACGATGCCCAATCCACCGGCTCGGTAAACTACCTGAACCTCTCGCGTGAGATTTTGCAAAAAAATAACATGACACAAATGAATGCTCCCGACTACGAAATTGACTTTAGCGATGACAAACAAAAATAAAAGAGGTGCCCTGGGCAGAGGCCTCGAAGCCATTTTGCAAAGCCCCGACACCGATATCACTTCTAAAGATATTTCGGGAAATTATGTGGTAGGAGCTATTGCCAATATACAGGTATCAAAAATCGAAGCCAACCCTTTTCAACCCCGTAGAGACTTTCAGGATGAAGCACTCCACGAACTGGCCGATTCTATCCGCGAGCAAGGCGTTATACAGCCTATCACCGTTAGGAAACTGGGCTACGACAAATACCAGATTATTTCGGGCGAGCGCAGGTTGCGGGCAGCCAAAATGGTGGAACTTGACGAGGTGCCCTGCTACATTCGCGTGGCCAACGATGAGCAAATGCTCGAGTTGGCTTTGATCGAAAACACCCACCGCGAAGACCTGAACGCCGTAGAGATAGCCATTAGCTACCAGCGGCTTATCGAAGAGTGCAGCCTTACCCAGGAAGAATTGAGCCGGCGTGTAGGCAAAAAACGCACAACCATCACCAACTATCTGCGCCTGCTAAAGCTGCCTGCCGAAGTGCAGTTGGCCATCCGCGAAAATATCCTTTCGATGAGCCAGGCACGCAATTTTGTGAATATCGAAGATCATAACACACAATTGAAATTGCTGCAGGAAATTACCGAAGATGGTATGACAGTTAGGGAGATCGAGAAAAAAGTAAAACAAATAAATAAGCCTGGCCGCCGAAACCCAATGCCCGAAAAATACAAGACCATGTCAAAAGACCTGAGTCAAAACTATGAGGCTCCGGTCGAGATAAAAAGAAATGCCCGCGGGATGGGAAGCATCACCTTCAAGTTTTCATCCGAAGGCGAAATGGAACGCATTTTAAGCCTGCTCAGGAAATAATTCCACACGATTATAGTTTGTAGCTTTTGAATGTCGATAACAAAATCATCGGGTACTTTTTCATCGGTTTTTTATAAACTAAAAAAACAGGGATATTCGGCCATTGTGCTGCTGATTATATTTGTTGTAGTTTTAACACAAAGTCAAGCTGCTTATTCCCAACAGCCAGAAACCGTGGTAAAAATACCACGAGATACAACAAATATGCACTCCGCCAAAAGAGCGACCATTTACTCAGCCATCCTGCCTGGACTGGGGCAAGCCTACAATAAAAAGTACTGGAAAATTCCGATTATTTATGCCGGTTTTGGCACATTGATTTATTTTATCAATACCAATGGCAAAGAATACCGCCTTTTCAGAGATGCCTACACTATTGTAGCCACTGGCGATACCGCCGCATACCCGAGTAATGAATATATAGGAAAATACGATGCCGACCCCAACCGTTTGCAGGAAGGTCGAAATTACTACCGGCGCAACCTGGAACTGAATTACATCCTTGCCGGCCTACTCTATATCCTTAATATTGTGGATGCCAGCGTGGATGCCAATCTATACAATTTTGATGTGAGCGATGAAATTAGCCTGCGCTTCGAGCCGGTGCGCAGCCAAAATATTTTTGTCCCCGAGCCTTCGGTAGGGCTTACTTTACGAATGAAATTTTAATTTTTGGTGAGCCTATGAAATTTGCAATTATCGGATATGGAAAAATGGGAAAAGCTGTCGAGGCTATGTGCCTGGACAACGGCCACGAAATTGTAGCCATCATCGATAAAGAAGCCGACTGGGAAAAATACAAGGAGGAAGTGCAGCAAGCTGATGCGGCCATCGAATTTAGCACGCCCACTGCTGCGCCGCAAAATATCAAAAACTGCTTCCGCTACAATATCCCCGTTGTTACTGGCACTACGGCCTGGGACGAGCATTTTGATGAGATTCGTAAGATCTGCCTCGAGGAGAAACAAGCCTTGCTCAAAGCAGCAAACTTTAGTTTGGGTATGAATGTGTTTTTTAAACTTAATTCATACCTAGCCCGGATGATGAATAATTTGTTGCAATACAAGGTTAATATCGATGAAACCCATCATCTCCAAAAAAATGATAAACCCAGCGGGACGGCAAAACAACTGGCCGAAATAATTATCGACAATCTGGATCGCAAAAAAAACTGGGTACTTGATAATGCGACAACAGAAGATGAACTGCTTGTGCTTGCCCATCGCCAGGCCGATGTGCCGGGCACGCACCATGTTACTTACAAATCCAGCGAAGATATCATCGAGATTTCGCATACGGCCATAAGCCGCGAGGGATTTGCTCGTGGAGCCCTGATGGCTGCTATTTGGCTTATCGGTAGAACCGGCATATTTTCGATGAATGATTTTATAGGTGAACTTTTAAAGTAAATTAATACATTAATAATGAATACACTCGATTTTCTAATTCTGATTTTTCTGTTTTTCCCCATCCTGGTGATGCCCATTTTCAAAAAGGCCGGCATCACCTTCTGGAAAGCCCTGATACCCATGCTCAATTATTGGGAGTGGAACAAGCTAAACGGCAAGCCCTTGTGGTGGTTTCTTTTACTCTTTGTTCCTTTTATCAACATCTTCATGGTTTTCCTGATGATTGTAGAAACAGCCAAAGCCTTTGGCAAATATGGCCTTGGCGAACAAGCCCTGGCCGTGGTATTTCCCTTTGCTTATATGCCTTACCTGGGAATCAGTGCAGCCGAAATCTACCTCCCGCCCGACCAAAGGGAAAAGATTAAGAAAGGGCCAGCACGCGAGTGGGTCGATGCCATCATTTTTGCGGTGGTTGCGGCTACCATTATCCGCACCTTTATTTTTGAGGCTTACACCATCCCAACTTCATCGATGGAAGGCTCGCTATTGGTAGGCGATTTTTTGTTTGTAAGCAAGGTGGCTTATGGCCCCAAAGTTCCCAATACTCCCTTGGCCTTCCCCTTTGTGCATCATACCCTGCCGCTGACACAATTTACCAAAAGCTATGTGGAATGGATAAAATTACCCTATTACCGTTTTCCGGGGTTTGGTGATGTGCAACGCTACGATGCCGTGGTGTTCAACTATCCCAGCGGCGACACGGTGATACTCCAGCATCAAAATCAGGATTATTACGGCTATGTGCGGCAGGAAGAAAGAAGCCTGGTGCAAAGTCAGGGCGACCGCTATCGCAAAGGTATGGGGCGCGAAAAAGTTTGGCGCGATTTCGATGTGGTAGCACGCCCGGTGGATAAGCGCGAAAACTACATCAAGCGTTGTATGGCCGTGTCTGGAGATACTTTGCAAATTATCGACAAGCAGGTTTACATCAATGGGCAACAAGCCTTCAACCCCAAGAACATGCAGTTTGCCTACGTGGTTACCGTTAGCGGCATGTCGCGCAAAGGCCTCTCCGACCTCTTCGAGGCCAACGACATCCGCGCCGAGGAGGCTTATGCCACCAACAGCCCCAACCGCTTTGTGCTGCAAACCAACAGTGCCACCGCCGAGAAAATTGCACGCAACCCCAAAATTTTCAGCGTAGAGCCGTTGAACTATTATGGCACCAGTGCTAACCCCGACATTTTTCCGCAGGACACCTTGCATTATCCCTGGAACAAGGACAACTTTGGCCCGCTATGGATTCCAAAAGCCGGACATACCGTCAATTTGAATTCATCTAATATCGCCTTGTACCGAAAAATAATCGGCACCTACGAAAACAACAATCTGGAAGAAAAAGACGGTAAAATATTTATTAATGGTGAGGAAGTGAATACTTACACTTTCGCACAGGATTACTACTGGATGATGGGCGACAACCGCGACAATTCGGCCGACTCCCGCTTTTGGGGCTTTGTACCCAACGACCATGTAGTGGGTAAAGCAGTATTTGTCTGGCTTTCGCTGGATAAAAATAAAGGCCTCTTCGATGGCAAAATCCGCTGGGATAAGTGCATGAGAGTGGTTAAATAATTAATTTTGGATTTTTAATTTTTAAAATGATAAACATTATGAAAACTACAATTGCAACATTTTCGATACTTCTTTTTGTCTTTCTTAGCTTAAATACAGTGGCTAAAGGCAAGGAGTTTACCGGTAAAATTACTTACAAAATCTCCTTCGACTCGGGTGAAATCCCCGAACAGGCTCAGGCCATGCTCCCCAAAACCATGACCCTGTACATTGGCCATGGATTCACCAAAACGGAGCTTTACACCCAGATGGGTTCGCAAAGTTCTATCGAGGATTTAAACGCGAAGACCAAAACAGCCTTGCTCGATTTGATGGGGCAAAAATTTGCCATGGCCGATTCGGCCGAGGATATTGTAAAAGAGCTAATGGAAAGCCCGGAAAGGGATTTGGAATACACCGGCGAAGAAAAAGAAATTGCAGGCTATATGTGCCAAAAGGTAGTTGCCAAAAGCAAGGAAGATAGCACAGTGGTGGCCACCGCATGGCTTGCCAATGCTCTTGAAGTTCACGATAACATGAATTTTTCTAATGCTGAATTTAGAAACCTGAAGGGAGTGATGCTGGAATTTGATGCCGAAATGGGCAATGACATGCAAATCACTTTTACAGCCATAGAAGTTGAGAAACATAAACTCAAAAAAGACACCTTCGACATCCCCGCCGACTACAAGAAAACCACTCGCGAGGAGTTGCAAAACACTTTTGGGGGATAGGTTTTTATTGACGTTCGAAGTTTACCAAAAAGTCAGGGCTTCACTTGGAGTGAAGCCCTGACTGTGTTTTTGGCAATTCCATTTTCACCCGGTTCTCTGGCAGTTTGTGGGCTGCTTCTCAACCCGCAGATTGAAGTTACCAATTGGTTCTGACTTAGCCCGGGTTGGAGATAAAGTCAAGCCCATTCGCAACAACCTTTTAATAAGTCATAGCATGGCTTTAAGCCATACTATGACTTTTCGTTAAAAAAACGTATAACGATTAACAAATAACCATTAACGAATTATCGTAATTTCAAATCTTTTATTACGGCTTCAATTTTATTTCCCAAACGGGCATCCACTTCATCAAACTGCTCTTTGGATGGCAACTCGGCTTTTACGCCAAAGTAGAATTTTATCTTTGGCTCGGTGCCCGAAGGCCTCATACTTATTTTGGTACCATTGGCGGTAAAAAACTGGAGTACATTGGATTTGGGCAGGTCGATATCTTTTTCCTTGCCAGTTTCAAAATCCATTTCTTTACCCGTAAGGTAATCCTTGATCTGTATCACCTTGGAGCCGTCAATTTTTTGGGGTGGCTTGCTGCGAAAGTTTTCCATCATTTTCTGGATTTCCTCGGCTCCGGCCTTTCCTTTTTTAGTTACCGAAAGCAGACTTTCTTTGTAAAAACCAAATTCGAGATAGATATCGATGAGTAATTCGAATATCGACTTGCGCTGATTGGCCGCCCAGGCAGCTACCTCAGCAATCAAGGCACACGAAGCCACTGCATCTTTATCGCGTACAAAATCGCCAATCATGTAGCCGTAGCTTTCCTCACCACCTACGATAAAGGTCTTCTTTCCTTCGTTTTGACGAATCACATCAGCAATCCATTTAAATCCCGTAAGGCAGTCGAAACACTCCACGCCATATTTTTTGGCAATGGCGGCAGGTAGCTCCGAGGTAACAATGGTTTTAACGATGTATTCGTTACCGGTAAGTTTTTCCTTTTTGTGCCACATACTTAGCAGATAGTAAAACAGGATGGATGCTGTTTGATTCCCGTTGAGCAGCACCATGTCGTCCTTCAGGTTTTTTACTGCAATACCTACGCGGTCGCCATCAGGGTCGGTGGCCATTACCAGCTCGGCATCCACCTTACGGGCTTTGTCGATAGCCATTTTCAGGGCGGCGGGTTCTTCGGGATTGGGCGAAATAACGGTGGGGAAATTACCATCGTTCACATCCTGGGCATAAACCTTAAACACATTTTCAAAGCCAAAGCGATCAAGGATGGCGGGTACCAGTTTTACACCCGCGCCGTGCAGGGGTGTATAAACCATTTTAAGCTCCGCTTGCCTTTTGTTAGAACCGGGTGATACCGATAGTTTTTCGATTTCGCTCAGGTAAAGCTCATCAATTTCTTCGCCGATAAGGGTGATATTTGATTTGATGCCCTTGAATTTAACATCAGAAACTTTTATCTTTTTTACTTCCTCGATCACGTTTTTGTCGTGGGGCGGAATCATTTGTGCGCCATCGTTCCAGTAGGCCTTGTATCCGTTGTATTCTTTGGGGTTGTGCGAGGCGGTAATCATTACACCGGTTTGACACTTGAAATGCCTGATGGCAAACGAAAGTTCAGGTGTTGGGCGCAGGGCATCAAAAAGGTAAACCTTGAAACCATTGGCCGAAAACACATCGGCGGTAACCTGCGCAAATTCATCGCTCTTGTTGCGGCAATCGAAAGCTATTGCAGCCGAAAGCTGTTTTTCTTTGGGATACACCTTTTTAAGATAGTTAGCCAAACCCTGCGTAGCAGCCCCAACGGTATATTTGTTCATCCGGTTGGTGCCCACGCCAATGATACCGCGCAGTCCACCGGTACCAAATTCCAGGTCGCGATAAAATGATTCGGTTATTTCGTCCGGCTTTGATGCCAGCATATCCCGGATCGTTTGTTTTGTTTCTCTATCGTAATCGCCTTCGAGCCATTGATTTACTCTTGCCATTACTTCTGGTTCAATCTGCTTATTAGCCATAAATCTATTGTTTTATTAATTTTTTAAAAATAACCCGCTAAATTAATAAAGTTTAAAAACTACTTTAGTTCAATTCTTTAAACCGGTCAAGATATTTTTTGTTCAGGTAATCAGTCCGGCTGCTATCGATGCTTTGGTCGATGGCTGACATCAGATAAACCGTTTCGATAATAATTTGTTTGCGCAGGGGCACATCATCATGCACGGATTGCTCGTGTACTTTTAGCATCCATTCGTTGGAGTTTCTAATACGATCGATGGCGATCAACATATCCCGATCATCGATGTTGGTTTTCATTTTTTCGATAATATCATAAATAATGGTAACTGTTATCGTTTTGTAGTTCACATGCTGAGCCACAATCTTGTTATTTCTAATAATTTGATAAGCCGTATCGCTATTTCCGATGTTGAAATACATTACACTCAAATTGGCAGCGGCATCCGAAAAGTCTGAGGAAATCCGCATGGCTTCTTTATACAATTCGATGGCTTCGGTATCCTTTTTTTGTATTCCGTAAATCGTGGCCAGGTTGTTCAGCACATGAATATGATAAGGATTGGCATGGTAAGCATCGCTTAAATCAGCAAAAGCCCTATCCATCTCACCTAAGTTATAATATCCCAGGCCGCTGCACCATTTTACAGGGGTTGATGTAGGATCGAGTGTATAGAAAAACGAAGAGGCCTGGTGCATTTCATCAATCATGGGCTGCCACTTTTGCTGCTCGCGCAAAACCAGCCCTTTTCGGGTGTGATATTCGCCCTTGAAACGTTGTACGCCAATATAGCTGGTAACAATAAGTATGATTAGTCCCAGGGTAAGAAACAAGACAATCATGGATTTCTTAGGTTTTTGATTTTTGGATTCTATCTTCTGATATTTAATAAGCACAAAAGCAAAAACCAGGTTAAGCAGGGCGGAAGAAATGGGGCGTTCGAGCGGAAAACTCATACTCGCAAAAATGCCATAGCCCACGAGGAAAAACCAGGCGAAGAGGGCAAAATATTGATCATCGCGATTTTTGGATTTCGCAATGATGCGAATTAAATACCAGGCAGTAATTGCAAAAATTAGGAGGTAGAATATCAAAGTCAGGATTCCGCGTTCAGCTAAAATCCATAAAAAATCGTTGTGTGGACGTTGATAGATAATCTCACCCTCAGCCGATCGCATATCGCTGGTACCATAGTTGGGAAGCTCTATTTTCCAGTTACTCAGCCCTATGCCCACAATGGGATTATCCTTAAACATTTCGAGCGATTTCTCCCACAGATGAATGCGCTCCAGAGCCGAACCATAACTGAAATCCTGCATAGCCTGACCTTGCTTTTTGAAAACTTCGGTGGTGTTGAAGCGCGAAAAAATGGCTATCGAAGCAATTACAATCAGCACAGCAATGAAGATGAATACCAATATTTTTTTTAATTGCGAAATCCCTATTCCCAGCTTTTTCCGGAAAATAAACAGCAGCGGCATGGTAAAAAGTACAGAAACCAACAAGGCCAGCCATACCGACTTTACCATTAGTATGGTTATCAATGCCAGGCTAAGCACTAAAAATATCAGCCCCAGGATACGCCATATTCCTTTATTAAAATAAATAAGCATACCAAGTAGCGGGACGGTGTAGAAAAGTGCCTGAGCAAAAATATTGCGATGCGCAAAGACCGAGGTGATAAAATATGAACTTTGATGGTCAAAAGTGCCTTGTTGCAATATTTCGGCTAACTGATAAATGCCCGGCAAAAGTATAATTGCCGAGAACAGAGCAATGAATCTAAAAATAGTAGTCTCTGGTTTTTTGGCTTGTTGAAAAAGTAGTACCGTGGAGACGAAAAAAATGAAAAAAGTACAGGCCTTCATCCATTCCCAAATCCCATCACCCGGATTGATAGATTTAATAATCGATACTCCCGACAATAGCACAAAGCCGAGGTATATCCTAAAAATCGTAGAATTAAGAATTTCAAGATTTATTTTTTGATGGATGACTTTAGATAGTAGATACAAAAGCCACGGGATCAAAACGATACTCAGAAAAATCATACGGGGAACCAGCACCGGATCGAGCACCGCATCGGTATAAACGAGCGGCAGCACAGCCATCAGCAAAAGCATAAACAGCCAATGATGCCAGGAATATCCTGCGCCTTCTTTCTTTTTCATTGGATTATAATTAGCGGTTTGGCTATGTTTTGTGCGGGATTTCATTGTACTTCACTTTCAAATTTGCTGCAATTTCTTAAAGTCCTGCGTTGCAACAGACACACTTTTCACAAAGTTTTGGTTGTAACGATGACTTGTGCGACTTTGGAATGGGTGTGTCTTTGTGGTATGGATTATATCATAAATACTTTTAAATCAATTTTGTCCATAGCTTTTTCAATATAATCAATGCTTTCATCTAGAGACATTTTTAAAAGTGGATGCTTGAATTCCAGCTTTTCATTTAAAACTTGAACTACTTCTTTTACCCAATAAGTCATACTCATTTGAATTATTGTCCCATTAATTTCTTGCGCCATTTCAACAATTCGGCTTCCTTCTCCAATCCTGTCAACTAATATTATTGTGGACATATAATGTAACTGCCTGCCATGATTCATTTCTCGTTCAAACCTTGAAACTTTATCAAGTGATATTTCGCTATTTCCAGGACCAATAAACCCTAAATCAAACCTTGCACCGATTCCAGGCTTTACTAATATTGTGGCATCACTTTCACGTTTATTTTCTCTTTGAGAAAGCCAAAACACCATTTTTGATTGTTTGCTTTTTGCTGGGTCAATTTGTTTAAATCCAAGAATAGATAAGACAGAACCCAAAATTAGTTTTTCAAACATTTTTCCATACATGGATTTTTCACTTCCTCTTAAGGCCAAAGTTTGTGTTCCAATTGCATAAAATATTTGAAGGAGAGAGGGCCATTTTAAAAGATAATTGGTTTTTTCTACAACAATATTTGTTGAAATATCTCCAAATTCTTTTGTTAATTCTTTTGAAGCTGCTTTTAATCTCTCATCAAATTCTTGTAGATGCTTTTCAACAAAGTCAGGATTACTTCTCAAAACATTTTGAATACTCTTCCCGGTAAGACCAATAAACCATTGTAGAAAAACTTTATCTTCGGCTTTAAGTTTATTTTCCAAGAGCTCCTTTAAAACTATGGAATTCAAATTTGTTTCAAAATTTGCAAACAGCTTAGAACCCTTCAGGTAAGTTAAAAATAAAGATGCATTAGATATTAGAATTCTTCTTTGCGTTAATCCTTCAGTCAAAGCCCTCACATTGCCTCCACATAAAATTGATGTAACTACTTCAATTATTACATCATTGCCAACTCTGTCAATAAGTTCTTTCCCTGTGAATTTTGTAAGCCGCCTCCCAATTTCTGGAATTTGACTCGACAGTAATTTTTTCTTATTCATCGTTAAAAATTCAGAAATGGTTGTTTATTTATAGGCACTTCAGTGTTTATCCAATTTATTTTTTCAGCATCTTTTTGAAGCCAATTGAAAACATCATCCTTAATAAGTTTCATATATTCTTCGTCCTGTTCAAATAAAACAAACCTTCTTCCATTTTTTATTGCTGCTTTACCTGTGGTTCCTGTGCCAGCAAAAGGGTCAAGTATTACATCTTTTTTGAACGAATAATATTGGATTACTTTTTCTGCAAGTTCTAAGGGAAATACAGCCGGATGATTTTTATTATGCGAAGGATGGATTTTCCATAAATTGGTTGTTTCGTAACCATCATCAATTTTCGATTCTTCAACTAATTCTTGGTTGGGATGTTTTCTAATGTGCCAGTCAATTAGCCTGTCGGTTTTTTTTCGATATACTAAAACATATTCAGTTACGGGCACAGGTTTGTACTGTAAAGGATTTCTATCTGCTGCAAACCTCCGGCCTCGACCAGTTGCCCAACCTGCTCCTTCTGGTTTGACCCAGTGAATATCATCAATAAATTCAAATCCTTCTTCAATAAAAAGTCTATGAAAATCGAATGGAACTGCAATTCTTCTCGATGCTTCACTTCGACTGGCTCGGCGTATTAAAACAGGAGAAATATTCATTACAAAAAACCTGCCTTCGTTCAGAACCCTGTGTGTCTGGTGAATTATTTTTTTGATTTTAAGAAGATATTCTTCGTAACTTAAATATTCAGAATATTCAGGCCTTGCATTATAATAGGGTGGTGATGTGAAAACTAAATCAATGGATTCGCTGGGCGTTTCTTGCAGTAACATTTCTGAATCACCAAGCCCAATTGTGTTTCTTAAATTTGAAATTTTTGGAATTGGATTTCCATTTTTCGCTGCTTCTTTTCCATTTTTTCTACCAAGCAATCTTGATTCGAGTACTTCTTTATTTGTAGTTTTCTTTTCATTAATTAAGGTCGAAATGGCATCAATTACTATTTCGCCAATACTTTCATTATTTTTTGATTTAACAGGAACTCTCCAAATGTGATATCTATCATCTACTTCAGGCAATCCAAATTCAACTGCTTTTTCAAGCTCGATTGATTTTAAGAAATTACGTGAAACGGCTTTTGCTTGTTCCACTGTAGTTATTTTGTAGTTTCTTTTTTTCGTTACACTATTTCTCATCTTCTTTTATAATTTTAGTCAATAATTGGTCGATTTCGACATCAAGAATACTTGCATGATATTTTTCAGCTTAGCTGTGCATCAGCTTATCCACACACTTTTTTAGGCTTTCGCGCCAATGTGGAATTTTTACATCATACATCCGTTTCACCTTGTCCTTGGCCATCAGGCTGTAAAAGGGCCGGGCGGCAGGTAAGGGGTAATCCTTGCTTTCGATGGGCACTACCCTGCATTTTACGCCGGCAAACTCTTGAATGGCCAGAGCAAAATCGTACCATGAGGCCACCCCTTCGTTGGAGTAGTGAAATATTTCGGTGCTCTCCAATTTTTGCCATTGGGGGAGTATATCCAAGATAAACCGTGCCAGGTCTCCGGCGTAGGTGGGCGTTCCTACCTGATCGTAAACCACCCGAAGTTCATCGCGCTCGCGCCCGTATTTTATCATCGACTTCACAAAATTATTTCCAAATTCGGAATACAGCCAACTGGTGCGCACGATAGCACCACGGCCTTCCACCTCCAGCATACGCTGTTCGCCCAGGAGCTTAGAATGTGAGTATGCTGAAATTGGATTTGGCTCTTCGCTTTCGCTAATAGGGCGATGAGCCGTGCCATCAAAAACATAATCAGTAGAAACATGAACCAGGATCGCTCCTGAAACCTTTGCACCCATGGCCAGATTGCCTACGGCTTCGCCATTAATCTTGTTTGCCAATTCGGCTTCTTCTTCGGCCTTATCCACGGCAGTGTAGGCCGCAGCATTGATGATTACTGAAACCTGGTTTTCGTCAACGAAGTCTTCTACCGCCGACAGCTTTGTGATATCCAGTTCATCAATATCTGTAAACAAAAATTGATAATCCGGATAATCGGCAGCTAATAATTGTATCGTGGTTCCCAGTTGCCCCTTAGCACCGGTAACTAAAATGTTGGTCATAAGCTTAAATATCTTTCAGGTCGATGGATTTAAAATAATTGATGGTGTTGGTCAGACCTTCGCGCAACTGTATTTTTGGTTCCCAGCCGAGTTCTTTTTTTGCCAGATCAATATTTGGCTGTCGCTGCATGGGATCATCGGCAGGCAGCGGCTCGTAAATGATCTTTGAAGAAGTGCCGGTGAGCTCGATAACCATCTCGGCCAGCTCTTTAATAGTAAATTCGTTGGGGTTTCCAATATTCACGGGCCCAATAAAATCTTCGCGCGAATTCATCAATCGCACCATGCCTTCGAGCAAGTCGTCCACATAGCAAAAACTGCGGGTTTGCTGGCCATCGCCATAAATGGTAATATCCTTGCCCTTGAGTGCCTGCACAATAAAATTGGAAACCACGCGCCCATCGTTGGGGTGCATGCGTGGCCCGTATGTATTGAAAATACGTTGAATTTTGATTTTCACCTTGTTCTGCCGGTGATAGTTTACAAAAAGTGCCTCGGCGCAACGTTTCCCCTCATCGTAGCAAGCGCGGATTCCAATAGGGTTCACATGCCCCCAATACTCTTCCGTTTGCGGATGCACCTCAGGGTCGCCATACACTTCTGATGTTGATGCCTGAAGGATAGTAGCATTAATACGCTTGGCCAAACCCAGCATATTTATCGCGCCCATCACCGAAGTCTTGATGGTTTTGATAGGATTGTACTGATAATGGATGGGCGAGGCCGGGCAGGCCAGATTGTAAATTTGATCGACCTCGATAAAAAAGGGCATGGTTACATCGTGGCGGATAAGCTCGAAAAAGGGATTATCCATCAGATGAATCACATTTTGCTTTTGCCCCGTAAAATAGTTGTCCATGCAAATTACTTCATTGCCCGCGTTGAGCAATTTTTCGCATAGGTGCGAGCCAAGAAAGCCCGCACCGCCGGTAACCAATATTTTTTTCTTCATTGCTAATTTATTAAATGCCAATACAGAAATAATCGAAGCCAAATTCTTTCATCTCTAATGCATCGTAAACGTTGCGGCCATCGAAGATAAGTGGATTTTTGAGTAGTTTTTTCACTACATTAAAATTCGGGAACCTAAACTCGGGCCATTCGGTAACAATGAGTATGGCATCGGCATCAATCAGAGCCTCGTATTGGTCTTTGGCATATTCAATCACATCGCCGATTCTGCGTTCGGCTTCTTCCATTGCAACGGGGTCATAGGCTTTTACTTTAACACCGGCAGCAATCAGTTTTTCGATGAGTACCAGAGCCGGAGCTTCGCGCATGTCGTCGGTTTGTGGCTTAAACGACAAGCCCCACATGGCCACAGTTTTGCCCTCAATCTTGCCATCGAAATATTTCGACAGTTTATTGAAAAGTACTGATTTTTGATCCTCATTAACATCCTCCACAGATTTGAGTACCCGTAGCTCGTAGCCATTCTGGCTTGCAGTTTTTATGAGTGCCTTCACATCTTTGGGGAAGCATGAGCCGCCATATCCAATACCGGGATAGATGAATTTTTTGCCAATCCGCGAATCCGAGCCAATGCCCTTTCTCACCCAGTTTACATTGGCACCCATAATTTCGCAAAGGTTGGCAATGTCGTTCATAAAGCTGATTTTAGTGGCCAGCATGGCGTTGGCGGCGTATTTGGTCATCTCGGCAGAGGGCACATCCATAAAAATTACCGGGTGTCCGTTGAGGGTAAAGGGTTTATAAAGCCGGTTCAAAATAGCTGCTGCTTTATCCGATTCCACGCCCACGACAATTCTGTCGGGTTTCAAAAAATCTTCTACTGCGGCACCTTCTTTAAGAAATTCTGGATTGGACGCCACATCGAAGGGAATATTTACACCGCGTTTGTCCAGCTCTTCCTGAATCGCATTTTTTACCTTAGCAGCCGTGCCCACCGGAACCGTGCTCTTGGTAACGATCAACACATAGTCGTTCATGTTTTTGCCCACCTCGCGGGCAACATCCAGAACGTATTTTAAATCGGCACTACCATCTTCATCGGGTGGAGTGCCCACCGCCGAAAAGATAACATCGGTGCCATCGAGAGTAGAGGCCAGATCGGTAGAAAAATGCAGCCGCCCTTTTTCTACATTGCGCTGCACCATTGGTTCGAGACCAGGTTCAAAAATCGGGATAATGCCCTTTTTGAGATTCTCGATTTTTTTTACATCAATGTCAACGCATGTTACATCGATACCTACTTCCGAAAAACAGGTTCCGGTAACCAAACCGACATATCCTGTACCAACAATAGAAATTTTCATAGTCAATAATTTTAGTGAAAAATAAGTATGTAATATTTATCAAATCATTTATCAGGAGATAAAAGTATAAAGATTATTGAGAACGAAGCGAAAAAAGGAAAAAATGCACAAGATTTTTGAAATTTATCGCGCAAGCGGGCGATAATTGGAAAGGAAAAATTTAGCCAGAATGGGAAAAATAGGAAGGTTAAAGTAGGAGGAGGTAAGTTTTTAATGCAATAAGCTATGGAAAGAAATCATTAGATCAAAACAACAACTACTGCAAAGATGGCCATGATCAGCACTATTATCCCGATGCCAATCAGGCTGTCTCTTTTTAATTTACGGTGGAGCGATTTTTCGTAGTTGTCCATGCTATCAGTATTTTAATCATCAAAACATGTATAGGCGAAAAATGGTTTACTTATCACCGAGAGATTCACAATATTTAAGAGCATCCAAATATTTTTTAACATATTGATCGATGGCCTTGCGGCGATATTGCATCACAAAACGGGGATGGTCGAGGGGGATAATCTGGTCGAACAATTTCAGCGAATTGTTGAGTTGATCGAAGAATTGGAAATTTTTTCCCCCGCCGATGCATAAGGCGCATTTTCGATTGGCACCCATTTCAATTTGCTCGTGGATGGTTTTTTCAATAAAGGATTCCAGACTTTTCTGCAAAGGCTTTTCATCGTAATAATTCAGGTTTTTGCCATTTTTTGTAAAGCCCAGCGGGGATATTGCGCTCAAAAAAAATTTAGCGAAAAAGGCTTCAGTGCCACCCCAGGCATCAATAATGAGATAAATAAACTGCGAGGAAAGCTCCTGTTTTTTAACAAAATTATTGGCAATTCCGCACTTGTTTTGCAAATTCAAAGGATCGGTAAAAGATATTCCTGTGATGCCCGCGCCAAACCTGCCGGGATTGATACCAAACAAAAAAGTACGTTGGTTTTGGTCGTTAAAATACTTCTCAAAAAAGTGGCTTACCAACAGCATTACCTCTGGCTGCTTAAAGGGATTGAGTACTTCAATGTTCTCATCAGGAAGGGTAAGTTGCAAATGTTGATGAAAGTCGATGGCTTTTTGTGCAAATGTTCGCATGGAAGGTTTCTATTAAAAATTACAAAATGGAACAAAAAAAAACTCCCGCAAACATCACTGCTTCCGGGAGAAAAATCACTATGAAAAAAAACAAAACGATTTTTTCGCTCTGTTATTTTACAATTTCAACCAATTCCACATCAAACTTCAGTGGGCTAAAGGGAGTAATTATTCGTCCTGATCCTCTTTCGCCGTAGCCCAGGCTCGAAGGGATAATTAGCGTGGCCTTGCTGCCTTCGTTAAGCATGGCAATTCCTTCGTCCCAACCAGCGATTACCTGCCTTTTTCCCAGCGGAAATTCATAAGGCTCTCCCCGGTCGTGCGATGAATCGAATTTGGTACCATCCAGCAATGTGCCAGTGTAATGTACCTTGACCCTGTCGCCTTCGTTGGGTTTTGAGCCGCTTCCTTGTTCGGTAACGATAACGTAAAGCCCACTTTCGGTAGGTTCTACATTAATATTATTTTCAGCAATGTAAGCTTCAATTATTCCAGTTTCGGCTGTTTTTTCGATTTCCATCTTAGCCATCATCTCTTCTTGTAGCTCTTGCTCGTTTTGTATCTTCACCAGCTTCACCTTAAAAGTCAGTTCTTTTCCTTGCATTTCGGGGGGTACTGTTGGTGCCCCGGCAGTTTTAGTGAAAAAGGCTTCAGCATCCTGCATAAAAACGGCACTGTCGCCCAGGTGCATCATCCCTAACATTTCGTAGAAATCGCCGGGATAAGCGGGTTTCTGATATTGCAGCAGCATCAATTTATCGGGGATATCATCCGAATTAAACAAAACCGAATCTGAGGTTTCATAAGTCATTGCCAGCGAAACGATCTCGCCCATTGCAACTGTATCAGCATCCGGATTTTCGGTTACCATGCGGTATTTAAGTCCGCTGTCGGTGGTTTTAAAACTTGTGCTGTCGCCAGTCAGGCTATCGCACGAAATTATCAAAGTTACACTTAATACAAAGGCCATTAGACCCATCATTCTGTTCATCATTCTAATCAATTTTTAAAAGTTTATTTTAATTCAAAGCTATTAATTCAAGATCGTAAACAAGGGTAGTCTTGGTTGATATTTTATTTTGATCGCCAAGTAGCCCGAAAGCAAGGTGCGAAGGTAAAATTAATTTGGCACGGTCGCCTACACGCATCAATAAAATACCTTCTTCTAATCCCGATTCCACGCCGCCCCGGCCAATGCGAAAAGTCTTTGCCCCCAATTCTTTGGATGAGTATATTTGATCGCCATTAAGCAAACTTACGGTATATTCCAATCGAGCAATCTTACCTGCGGCAGCTTTTTCGCCATCTCCGGCCTTATAAATTTGGTAAAGCAGACCGGTGCCTGTTTCGTTCATTTTCCAGCCATGGCGTTTGACGTAATCATCGATTTGCTGTCGCTCTGTTTTAATAATTTTTTTGTTGGCCTCAATCAACGGTTTCTCCAACTCGCTATCTGTCAAGGGTGGCCGACCATTTTTCGGTGCATCATCGCAGCTACTTGCGAAAGCTGCCATCAAAATCAATGCTGCCACAAAAATGGGAAAAGTGTGAATTTGGATTTTATTGAATTTCATAATCAAGCGCGTGCCTGTACAACGGCAAAAGTGCTTTAATCTTATTGATGGTGGCCTCGATAGATTCGTACGAATTTCCACCGGCTGCATTAGTATGCCCCCCACCCTCGAAATGATCTTTTGCAATATCATTAACTGCAAACTGGCCTTTGGAGCGGAACGAAAGCCGCAACATGCCCTCGCGTTCGGTGATCAAAATGGAGACGTTCACTTCTTTTATCGACAGCGGAAAATTTACAATGCCCTCGGTATCGCCAGATTTGAAATTAAAACGGTTCAATTCACTTCGCGATAGTGCGATAATCGCCGTACGGAATTCGGACAGTACAATCAATTTTTGGTCGAAAGCATAGCCCAAAAGCCTTAGCCTGCTCTCGCTAAAGTTATCGTAAACCAGGCGATGAATTTTTTCGGCATCCACGCCCTTGTCTATCAGGTCGGCGGTAATGCGGTAGGTTTTTGGATTGTTGCACGAAAAGCTGAATGAGCCGGTATCGGTAACAATGCCGGTGTAGAGGCTCTCGGCGGCCGCTTTGTTTATCAGAGGACTAAAGCCGATGTTCTCCAAAAACTCGTACACCAGTTCGGCAGTGGATGATGCAGCGGTTTCGCTGAGCAGATAATTAAAAGCATCGGTTTCGGGGTAGGGATGATGATCGATGAGTACCTTCCGGGCAGAAGCATCCCTTAGGGTTTGCTCCATCGACTCTACACGCGAAGGTGCGTTGTAATCCAAACAAAAAATCAAACTCGCACTATCGAACAACTTAGCCATGGCTTTGGCATCGTGTTGATCGAAAATAAGCACATCACCACTACCTTCAATCCATCGAAGGTAATCAGGAAACCGGTTGGGTAGCACCACAGCAATGTTTGCGTTAACTGATTTTAGGGTATGATACATCGCCATGGCCGAACCAACTGCATCTCCATCAGGATTGTAGTGCGAAGTTATAATGATTTGGCCCGAACTTTCGATTGCGTCTTTTATGGTATTATAATCCGATTTTGTCAAAATTTAATATGTTGATTAAGAATGATTTGTTATTTTTAAAAAAGGCTGCAAAATTATAATAAAAAAAGTTAAATACAGATTGAAAAATTTGATAATGCTAATTTTGCACCATATTCATTTAAATCTATGCACATGAAAGGCAATAAAACGCTAACAATGATAAAGCCCAACGCGGTTGAAAAAGGCTTCACCGGAGCTATTCTGGCCAAAATAAGTGAGGCCGGATTTCGTATCGAAGCCATAAAATTGATGAAACTTTCGCGCGAACATGCGGAGAAATTTTACGAAGTTCACAAGGAGCGGCCATTTTACGAGGGGCTGGTTAACTTTATGTCATCGGGACCTATTGTAGCTGCAATTCTTGAAAAAGAAAATGCCGTGGATAGCTACCGCAAGCTTATTGGAGCCACCAATCCTGACGAAGCCGAGCGAGGCACAGTGCGCAATTTATTTGGCACCAATGTCCAGTCTAACGCTGTGCATGGTTCTGACAGTGATGAAAACGCCGCCATCGAAAGCGATTTCTTCTTCTCGAAGCTCGAGCGGTTTTAAGCACTGAATAGCAGCATAAGCACTTGCTTATTTCCTGGCTAATTCTCGGGATAATATTCCTTGAAGGTATTATCCAAATAGAAAATCACGATCTTCTCGATGGTTTTTGACTTTTTGTGCTCAGGCTTTTCCTGAGCATTTTTAGCTATTTTTTCGGCTGCTCCCGCCGAATTTAAAATTCCCTTCATATCCTCCTGTTTTTCAATCGGGTCAGCTTCCTTTTTATCATCCTTAAGAGCTGATGCTTGCCTTATTTTCTCAGCCTTTGCCTCAGTCCGGCTTACAGACGAAATATTTGCACTTGGGGCACCATCTTTTGTCGAACCAACTTCAGCCTCTTCCATTTCAAACAAATTATATCCGCCTCCAGTCATCGAGCCTGAGCCCTTAAGCAACCATTCGGTTCTGACTTCCTTAAAACTGTCCAAGATCTTATTCACCAAATCCAAACTCGGATTATTACGCCCTGACAGCACATGCGAAATATTGGAAGGCTGCACGCCGATCCTTTCGGCAAATTCAGCATTCGTCATGCCTTTTGTCGAAATTAACAATTCTATTCTTTCCCTTAGATTTTTCATTTGTAAATACAGCTAAAGTTACATTTGTGTATTTTATTTTATCAAGATCAAAAATACTTTGATTTACATTTCTAATCACAATTTATTTTTGTTAAGTTATCAACAATTACTACAAGTAAGTATAATTAAACATTGATTATCTGCTAATTAATTAATATTATTGAGATCGGATATTTAATTTAATAATCATTCCAAAGTCTTGAATTACATTTGTAGATATTATTCCTAAAATACTGGTTTAGTTTATTTTAAATATGGTAATGGTAATTTTAATTAAAATTGCACAAGGAATTACAAATCTAACGTACATTCTTTTATTTACTTTTGTTAATTCAGATACGGATGTGAATCAAATTGTCGATTTACTTTTGTTACTTCGGTATTATTACAAATGTAACTTATGAATGTTAAGGGTGGCTGCATTAATTTAATGGGCCTATCCGCTATCCTAACATTTCGACAATCGCCCTCCTATCCTACCCTATCATTACTTAGGGTCTGTCCATAAAGTCAACTTTTTTTGATTTAAGATTGATGATTAATGCCGAGCTACGCTCGTGCATCCTCGAAAAGAAATAAAAATTAAAAATTTTGACTTTTCGGGACGATTGGAGATTTTAGATTGTGTTGAATATCACCAACATCTTAAATCTTAAATCTCAAATCGTATATTTTTCTAACTGTTACTTTAAAGACAAGCACTACTTAGGGTCTGCTGAAAAATTTATAACAACTTGGTTTTAATTTGATAGCATAAATAATATTGTGCTTTGATGCAAGGTTTTTTTGTACGATTATCCAAAAGCACTTGCATTTAATGTTACGGTGCGCTGCACCTCCAAATATCCTTAATGCGCAACCATGCTTAGCAGGTACTACATTTAAAGCGGCAGAGCCGCGCAATATTATTATTTTGAGCTTTTCAGCAAGCCCTACTTAAGTCCAGATTTCTATTATTCCTTAAGTACTCATATTTCTCTTATTCCTGACTAAGCATCAATGAAAATGTTTTCATTAAAACTATTTGAAGTTAAGAATTAAAAAACGCCAGTGATTAATTAAATTAATACACTGATGTTTAATATATTAAAAAAATAAAATGAAGTTTGGCAGGTGTATTTGTTTTTCGTTCAGAAAATGATAAAAGATCGGACTACTTAGTCACTCCGTGAATTACTTCAGGCAGCTGTGCGAACTAATGAAGTAGGCATTATGCCATGACAAGATTCACGGGGTGACTTTCAATCGAAAAGGATTTGCAAGTCAGGGTTTCACTTTAAGTGAAGCCCTGACCACAGAATAAAAAATATATTTTTGTCTAATTCATCAAAATCAAAAATTCCTATTTAAATTTGTGCCGTCAAACAAAGTACAATGAATCACGCTAATTACCATCTTTCTTTATATCATCGATTTGGAAAAGGCCTCTACGAGTGCTGGATTTACTAATACTCCCCCATCCTACCCGCTTCTTTATTTCCATCAATTTTTTTAATACCCATTCGGTATTTTCGTTTTTAATCAATAAAATTTTTTACTGCTATGGAAGGTTTGGTTTTCGATATTAAGCGTTTTGCCGTGCACGATGGCCCGGGAATTCGTACCACGGTGTTTTTGAAAGGTTGCCCGCTACGCTGTTGGTGGTGTCACAATCCGGAGAGTCAGTGTGTGAAATCAGAAACAGATGTAAAGAGAATTCTGCTCGATGGTTTTCAGCACGAAAAGAAGGAGGAGCTGGGTAAGCGGATGACCCTTGCTCAGGTAATGGAAGTTTTGGACAAGGATGCAGTTTTTTATGATGAATCGGGTGGCGGGATTACGCTCAGTGGCGGAGAACCTTTGCTGCAAGCCGATTTTTGTATCGAAATTTTGCGAGCCTGCCACGAACGAGGTTACCACACCGCGCTGGATACTTGCGGCTACGCTAAGGCAGAAACGATAAAGGCGGTTGCGGAATATGTTGATTTGTTTCTGTATGACTTGAAACATGCAAATAACGATCAACATCAGAAGTTTACCGGTGTTGAGCTTACGCTGATTCTCGAAAACCTAAAATTATTGGTGGAACTAAAGAAGGAGATTATCATTCGCATTCCGGTCATCCCTGGAATTAACGATAGCAGGGAGGATGCCGTAAAATTCATTAGCATTATCAATGGAATCGGGGGAATACACGAGGTGCATCTTTTGCCCTTTCATGCCACGGCAGCCAGCAAATACAAACGCTTAGGCAAAGAAAACAAGCTGGCCGGATTGAAAAATATGGAGAAAAGCGACCTGCTCCCGATGGCGGAAATATTCGAGAAAAGCGGATTTGAAGTAAAAATTGGGGGATAAAGGTAAAATGAAAAAACCCCAACACGCACCCCTCTAACTCCCCTTCAGGGGAGAACCAGCCAACGCACCCCTCTAGCTCCCCTTGAGGGGAGAACCAGCCAACGCACTGGCGGCGGGTAAATCAGAATAATTATAGTTTTTACAAAATATTAAAAAATAAAGATCACACAAACACAATGATAGCGATGAACACACGAATTACAAAACTTAGAAATGACAGCCTGAATGCCACCAACCGGATTTCGGCCGAGCGGGCATTGCTGGTAACCGAATTTTATAAAAGCGACCTTGCGCAGAGCGTTTCAGTTCCTGTGAGGCGAGCCATGGCTTTTGAGTATATCTTGAAAAACAAAAAGATTTGTATCAATCCCGGCGAGCTGATCGTGGGCGAACGCGGTCCGGAGCCTAAGGCTACGCCCAGTTATCCTGAGCTTAGCCTCCACTCGATGCAGGATCTCGAAATCCTCAATTCGCGTCCCAAGGTTTCTTTCAAGTCCGATGAAGCAACCCGGGCTGCTTATCGCGATGTAATTATCCCCTTCTGGACAGGCAAAAGCAATCGCGAAAAAATCATGGCCAACATGGACGAAAATTGGCTGGAAGCTTATGGTGCAGGGATGTTTACCGAGTTTCAGGAGCAGCGTGCCCCCGGTCATACCGTGGCTGGTGATAAGATTTATAAAAAAGGAATGCGCGACATCCAGTGGGACATCAGGCTGGCGACTGAGAAGCTGGATTTTTATACCGACCCCGATGCGCTCGAAAAACGTGAAGAGTTAAAAGCCATGCACCTGGTGGCCGAAGCCATCATTATGTATGCCGAACGTCATGCGGCAAAATTAGACGAACTGGCCACCGCAGAGCAAGACGCAGTGCGCAAAAACGAGTTGCTGAAAATGGCGGAAATATGTCGGAAAGTGCCGGCACATAAACCCGAGAGCTTCCACGAAGCCCTGCAATATTATTGGTTTATTCACGTGGGTGTTATCACCGAATTGAATCCCTGGGACAGCTTTAACCCCGGCAGATTGGATCAGCACCTTTATCCATTTTACCAAAAAGAAATCGCTGCCGGCACCCTGAGTCCGGAATCGGCAACGGAATTACTGCAATCGTTTTGGATTAAATTTAACAACCACCCTGCCCCGCCTAAGGTGGGCGTAACGGCACTGGAAAGCAACACCTACACCGATTTCGCACTGATCAACCTGGGCGGGCTTAGAAGCGATGGCTCGGATGCGGTGAATGAGCTGAGCTATCTTATTTTGGATGTGATAGAAGAGATGCGCCTATTGCAGCCCAGCTCGATGGTGCAGTTGAGCAAGAAAAATCCGGATCGCTTTATTCAGCGGGCGGTAAAAATTACCAAGACCGGCTTTGGCCAGCCTTCTATTTTTAACACCGATGCTATTATACAGGAACTGGTGCGCCAGGGCAAGGCCATCGAAGATGCCCGCAATGGCGGAGCCAGCGGCTGCGTGGAATCGGGAGCCTTTGGTACCGAGGCCTACATCCTTACCGGATATTTTAACCTGGCCAAGATGCTGGAACTTGCCCTGAACAATGGCATCGACCCAAAAACCGGAAAACAAATTGGCCCTAAAACCGGCGACCCGGTTGACTTTTCCAGTTTTGAGGATGTGATTGCTGCCTTCCAAAAACAGGAAAATTACTTTGCCGATATTAAAATTAAGGGCAACAACATTATCGAAAAACTCTTCGCGCAAAACCTGCCGGCTCCCTTCCTCTCGCTCATCATCGATGACTGTGTGGCCAATGGCCGCGACTACAACGCCGGAGGTGCACGCTACAATACCAGCTACATCCAGGGCGTGGGCCTGGGTAGCCTCACCGACAGCCTTAGTGCTTTGAAATATCTTGTTTTCGACAAGCAAACCGTTTCGATGGAAACTTACCTGGAAGCCTTAAAAAACAATTTTACCGGTCACGAAGACCTGCGCTATAACTTGATTTACGAAACGCCAAAATATGGTAATGACGACGATTATGCCGATGTGGAGGCCAAGCGGGTTTTTGAAATTTTTTACGAATCGGTAAACAACCGACCCACAGCACGCGGGGGCAGGTTTAGGATAAACCTGTTGCCGACCACCTGCCACGTGTATTTTGGCAGTGTTATCAACGCGCTGCCTGATGGCCGCAAAGCGGGCGAGCCACTTTCGGAGGGCATTTCGCCGGTGCAGGGCGCAGATAAAAACGGACCCACGGGCGTTATTAAATCTGCCGCCAAGCTCGACCATCTGCGTACGGGTGGCACGCTGCTCAACCAAAAGTTTACGCCCGAGTTTTTTGAAAGCAGCGACAGCATCGCCAAGGTGTCGCAACTGGTGCGCAGCTATTTCCGCATGGACGGACACCACATCCAGTTTAATGTGGTTTCGGCCGATACCTTAAAAGATGCCCAAAAGCATCCCGAGAAATATCGCGATCTGATTGTGCGCGTTGCCGGCTACAGCGACTACTTCAACGATCTGGGCGAGGACTTGCAAAATGAAATCATCCGCCGTACTGCCCACGATGGGACTGCTTAGATAATTGAATTCAGGGTTTGACTTCAAGTCAAGCCCTGACTACGCTGATTTAGTCATAGCATGGCTTTGATCCCTGATTTAGTCATAGCATGGCTTTGATCCCTGATTTAGTCATAGCATGGCTTAGAGCCATACTATGACTATTGTAGCTTTAAGCCATACTATGACTACCTGTTTCTTTCGGGTTCGGGAATAGTTTTATAATTTTGCTCCAATGCCAAGCCTGCTAAAAATTCCCTTTTTCCCCTTCCAATTTAGTTTTTTCAATACCTTTGGGGTAATTTTTGATAAAATGCTTAAACGTTGTGCGTTATGTTTAATTAAACCAAACTTCATCATGAAACTATATTCGCTAATTATCATTTTATGGCTACCTGGTATCCTGATTTCTCAATCTTGTTTACCGGATGGAATAGAAATCACAAGTCAGGCACAGATTGATAGTTTCGCAATTAACTATCCAAATTGTACCGAAATTGAAGGATATGTTATAATTAGCGGAGATGATATAACAAGCTTGAATGGTTTGACTGTAATTGAATCTGCACATGAGAGTTTTGCTGTCTGGGGTTGTAACAGTCTGCTGGATTTAACAGGCTTGGAAAATTTATCATACATTGGTGGATGGTTGCAAATTATACATAACGATAGTTTGACAAGCCTAACAAAACTAAGTGGAGTAACAACTATCGGAGGAACCATACAAATTATTGGTAACGATGCGATAACTAATTTGGACGGTTTAGAAAATATTGATGCGGGTTCAATTAACCATTTATCAATTTATTGGAATCATGCGTTAAGCAGATGCAATATAGAAAATGTTTGTTACTACCTTTTAAACTCACCATCAATTGTCAGTATTTATGATAATGCTTTAGGATGCAATAGTCAGACAGAAATTGAAGCCGCATGTATTATTGATATAGATGAGTTCAGCAACAATCAGAAAATTGACCTATATCCAAATCCGGCAAAAAACTTTATCATGTTTGATGGGGAAGAGTTTAAAGATGGCTTAGATATTAACATTTATAGCTTAACAGGGAAATCGATGTTAAAACTAAGATTAACAACAAATAAAATTGATATTTCAAAACTTGAAAAAGGAGTATATTTATTAGAGCTAAAGTCAAATAATTATGTGAGTAGTCATAAACTTATCAAGAAGTAAAAAACAAAATACAGTAAATGAAAAATCAATTTTCTATCCCTCTCATCTTTTTACTTTTCGTAATGGGATGTTCAATTGATTCAGGGGAAACTAAAAAGAAAGCAAACAATCCTTATGCTTCCTGGTATCAGGTGGCAAGCGGCAAACCTGCTGCCCTGGTATTTGCCAGCTACAAAACCACCATGATTGCCGATGGAAACGATGAGGCCTTACTTAGGATTAGTGCTGTTGACAGTGCCGGAATGGAAATTATGGATGCCACACTACCCTTTACGATTAGCGTTAAAGGAGATGCGATTGAAATTCTAAAAAATCATGGGTTTAATTATATCCGGCTTCGCATCTTTGTAAATCCTGAAAATGAATTGGGCTATTCGCCCAACAGCGGATTTTGTGGCCTGGATAGCACGCTAATGATGGCACGAAGAGTAAAAAAGGCTGGCCTGAACTTATTACTCGATTTTCATTACAGCGATACATGGGCCGACCCGCAAAAGCAATTTAAGCCAAAGGCCTGGCAGGAACTATCATTTAATGACCTAAGCACAAGACTAAACACGTACACAAAGTTAGTCTTACTAAAACTAAAAGAACAGGAAACGATGCCTGAAATGGTGCAGATTGGCAACGAAATAAACCATGGAATAGTTTGGCCTGAAGGACACATCTCGAATCTGGACCAACTGGCCGAATTGCTAAAGGCCGGAACACGTGCTGTGCGGGAAATCGATACTTCGTGCAAAGTGATGATGCACCTGGCGCTGGGTGGCCAGAATGAAGAAACCGTTTTTTGGTTTGATAATATGATTGCCCGTGGAGTAGAATTCGACATTATTGGCCTGTCGTACTACCCGCGATGGCATTGTACTTTGGATGATTTGAATAATAACATGTTGGATATTTTACAGCGATATCAAAAAGATATTAATGTGGTGGAGTATAGCGCATTTAAGCGCGAAGTTAATAATTTGGTTTTTGAGCTGCCCGAAAACAGAGGAAACGGAACCTGCATTTGGGAGCCTTTAAATACCTGGAGTCGTATTTTCGACAGCGATGGAAACGCGCTGAAAGAAATTAATATTTATGACGAGATAAAAGCCGAATATCTGCCCGACTGGCAGCTGCCGGAAATAGGGGTGCTTTATTTAGTTGATTTTTAAACTCAAAACGAATATCAGAAAATATGGATTTAGAAAAATACAAACCCAACCGTGAGTTTTTACTTTACAAGACCCCCAACGGCGATGTAAAGGTAGATGTGCTTTTGCAAAACGAAACCATTTGGATGCCACAGAAAAAAATTGCCGAACTTTTTGATGTGCAACGACCTGCCATTACAAAACATCTAAAAAACATTTTTGAAAGTGGCGAATTGGATGAAAAAGTGGTGTGTTCCATTTTGGAACTACCCACTCAACACGGTGCTATTGCTTATAAAACACAAAACAATCCTACCAAATTTTACAACCTCGATGCCATTATTGCAGTGGGCTACCGTGTAAATTCAAAAAGAGCAACGCAGTTTAGAATTGCAGAAAAAGAATATGACCGCTACAAACCAATTCAAGACCGTTTATTTGAAAGCGATTTTGATAAAATGATTAATAAGCAAATGAGAAATCCTTTAATCACATAAAAATTATCAGCATAAGAAAACGCAAGAAATCATCCATAATTAACAAGCTAAAATCAATAGTAAGAATTCTAATCGACATGAATGCTTCCCTTAGGTTTGTGGATGATGGAAATCTGTTAAATTTATCCGAACCATACTATTAAATATCAAAATCACTCCGCCTCCAGCCTGCATTTTAAAATCCGAAGCGGATGCGCTGCGCCATGCTTTAGAGCCAGGGTATAAAGAAAACCATTGGCAAAGCGGAAATGCTGCATCTGCGAAAGTAAATCATAGCCTTCAATTTTAAACTCGGATTTCCCCAGTAATTTGCCTTCGGGCGAATAAGCCTCAAAGGCATAATCTTCTCCTTGATCGTTGGTAAAGATAAAGAACAAGACTTCGTTTTGGGCATCCGTCAACACATTGTAAAAGTAGGGCAGATACTCGGGATACCGGAAAGCGAATGAGGGTTTCTAACCTTGCATTTATTTGAGCAAAATAATTTACATGATTGGAAATAAATGTTGTAAATTTGCGGAAGGTTAAAATTAACAGCGTTGGGAAAGAAAGAATTTTTAAAATATCTGGATAAATACAGCACTGAGCGAGTAAGAATGCGCATCACAGTTGAAAATGGAAGAGTCGTTGATGTTGTTGTTCAATACGAGACATTGATCGATGGGAAGTGGGTGGCAATTATTCGATATGATTGTGCACACGGGTTTTTTCATAGAGATGTTATCCATCCAAATGGAGACAAGGACAAGCAAGTAATAGAATTTGACAGCCTCGAAATGGCATTGACTTATGCTGAACAAGATTTTAAAGACCGATGGGAGTTTTACAAAAATAGATACCTAAAAAATTTAAACAAATGACAAATAAAGAAACGGTAAACAGAAACATAGGAATGACTTTTGACTTTGCGAAACAAATAGTTGAAAATCCTGAACTGATTGATAAACTAAAAGATAATTCTATAATTGAATTTTTGCAGAAGGATTATCCTGAAAGAGAAAAAGCAAACGGAATAGTTGCAGATAAGTTCATAAAAGTAAAAAGAAGTTTTGAATTAATATAAAGACAAACAACAGCATAGGATCATGTAACACAGCCGAATAGCTTCATCTGGAAAATGAGTAGAAAAGGAAATATTGAAATCACTCAAAAATTTCACGTAAGTGAACGGCTGCGAGCCACATTTACCGGAAGCCGGATAAACCTACTCCGCCTCCAAGCTGCATTTTAAAATCCGAAGGGGATGCGCTGCGCCGTGCTTTAGAGCCAGGGTATAAAGAAAACCATTGGCAAAGCGGAAATGCTGCTTCTGCGCCAGCAAATCATAGCCCTCGATTTTAAACTCGGATTTCCCTAATAATTTGCCCTCCGGCGAATAAGCCTCAAAGGCATAATCTTCGCCTTGTTCGTTGGTAAAGATGAAGAACAAGACCTGGTTTTGGGCATCCGTTAACACATTGTAAAAGTAGGGCAGGTATTCAGGATAAAAACCTTCGGCCAGGGCTTTTTCGGCGTAGGACACATCCAGTTTGTTTTCAACAAGGTTTTCTTTAAGGTTTTCATAAAACTCCTGCTTGTCCTCGGGATTAATTATGATGCGATTGGCCTGGATGGGAAATGATGATTCGCGGTATTTTCCGTTTTCTTTCTTAAAAATGGTGATGGTAGTGCTTTGGTTGTCGGCCAGAATTATCTGGTCATCGGCGGTAACTCTCACCATCTTTTGCCCCTGCGCGTAAGGAGCACCATAAGAAACCAAGCCTTGTCCGCGTGGAATAATAATAATATTGGCCTGGGCATTTGATGTTGTGTTTTCGTAAATGATGCTGTATTTCCTGGAAGCATAATCCAGCTCGGCAATCACATCCTTCGAGCGGTTTCCGTGGATGGGAACCCCTCCCCACACAATCAGATTTCCCGATTGTAAGGGATAAATATCCCGGGGCACAAAGTCGATAGTAATCAGCTTAACGAAATTTCCCTGGAGGTCGAAAAAGTTAATCCTTCCCTGGGCATCGCTTACCACCACCAGCTTGTCGCTTAAAATGCCCTCTAAGCGCGGATTATTTACAAACTCGCCGTTTTTGTATCCTTGTTTTCCAAAGGTTTTTACTATCCGCCCTTCTTTGTCGAGGATGCTCAGCGAGTATTTCCCTCGGTTGCAAACAAAGATTTGCTCCTGCGGGCCCAGGGCAAACTCGTTCAGTACGCCAATTCGCGAGGCATCATCGCTTTGCGAATCATCATAAAATAAGGCTCCCCAGTCGGCCTGTGGCAGGAAATCCGTCTCGGGAATTAGTTTTACTGTTTTTGCATTGTAATTGTTTGGCTGTGCCATGGCTGCGAGCGAAAAGCCTACAAGCGCCATGAACATGATGAAGATTTTTGTTTTCATAATTCTATATTTTATAATTTAGATTTCTGTAAAACTCCCTGTCATCTGCCGATTGTGCCAGCAGCGGTTTGGGCTGATGTAATAATTCAGCGTTTCAAATTCATTGGACGAACTTTGGGAAATTTCTTCCCGGATAATTCCGCTTTCGGCCGGATTGCCGCTACTTAAATCCGTGAAGTAATAAACCAGCGAAAATGTAAGCAGCAAAGCCAGGGCAGCGGCATAACGCCACCATCGTGAAAGGCGCAGGGACTTGGTTTTAATCCTCGCTGCCGGGTTCACAAATTCCGGAATATCCACTGCTGCTTCTGGATAAACGGATTTCATGGCATCAAACACCTGCATGCGTTTCTCTTTCACTTCTTCAAAAAGCTGCTTTTGCTCCGGATCGTCAAGCAGCATTTTTTCAAGATTAGCGGCTTCTCCTGCCGTCATTTCGCCATCCAAATATTTTAAAAAGAGGACTTCTCTATTTTCCGTTTTCATCGTCTAATTGTTTTGATAATTTATGAATAATTCTCCATAGGGTTTTTCCTACCGACTTTTCCGGTATCCCAGCCGCCACCGATAATTCGCGATAACTCAAATCCTGCTGATAGAGCAAAATCAGCATTTTCTCTTTGGGCTTCAACTTTTCGATGCAGCGTTTTACCCGGCTTACCTTTTCGCTGTGGATAAAAATATTTTCGGGTGTAGCTGTTTCTACCTTGCTGTGATCGAGCGTATTTTCAATTTCGCGGTGTCGCGAACTATTTTTCAAGTGATTCAGACTAAGATTCCCGGCCACTTTGTAGAGCCACGCCTGCGGATTTTCGATGGCCTCGGGCGTGCCGTTCATACGCTCATACAAGCGCACAAAGGTTTCCTGGGTAATATCCAGGGCACTTTCGCGCTGATTGGAAAAGCGGAAGCAAAACCAAAAAACCGGCTCATAATATTTCGCGTACAGCGTTTCAAATAGCATCGTTATCTTCATTCTGATTTATAATAAGAACAATCCAGGGATGAGTTTATGACAAAATTGGGGATTTTTTTTTGAAATATGGTAAGATTAATTTTTCCAAGCGGCCATTTTTTTGATGTTTCGAGGTACTTCGGACGCTCGACAGTCAGAGGCAGTAAGTAACTTTTCATGTAGGAGCATGGAGGACATGGGGTGGATTCACGGCTTGTCTTTCAAGTAGTTCAAGAAGTCAGGGCTTCACTTGGAGTGAAACCCTGAATAACAAAAAAGCCTAACTCATTACAAGTTAGGCTTTTGTTGTGATCCCGCTGGGGCTCGAACCCAGGGCCCACGGCTTAAAAGGCCGTTGCTCTACCAACTGAGCTACGGAATCAATATCCGTTTTTTTCAAATCGGGCTGCAAAAGTACACGCAATTTTTTAAATACCAAATACACAGGACGTTTTTTTTATAAAAAATTTGAAACTAATTTATCATGCCTCTCTGCCATAATTGTTAAATCGCTGTATGGATGATAATTATCAATACAAAAGAATGTTTGCCCATTCAAGAAATTGAACAAATTCTTAATAGTGCCTGTCCTAATTTTTTTGATTTAAGATTGACGATTAAGGATTTAAGATTTTACTGAATATCACCAACATCAAAAATATAAAATCGTCAATCTAAAAACGTATATTTTTCTAGATGTTACTTTAAAGACGAACACTAGATAGCATCCAGTGGGCCTAAGCCCTCGCGTACCACAACAATTTCTCCGCTGGTACAATCCAGCACCGTTGAGGCCATATTGCCACCAAAGCCCCCATCGATTACAATATCCACCAGATTTTTGTATTTCTCATAAATCAACTCAGGGTCTGTGGTGTATTCCAGCAGATCGTCCTCATCATGGATGGAGGTGGACATAATGGGATGCCCCAGAATCTTCACAATTTCTATCGGGATATTGTTGGCCGGGATACGGATACCCACATTTTTTTTCTTGCTCTGGATGTATTTTGGAACTGTGTTGTTGGCATCGAGGATGAAAGTGTATGGCCCGGGCAAGAGCCGCCGCATGAGTTTAAAAAGCTCGTTGGGGATAGGCTTGGTATAGTCGGACAGTTCGCTAAGGTCGGAGCACAAAAACGAAAAATTAGCCTTGTCGGGCTTAATGCCTTTAATGCGGGCAATACGCTCGATGGCCTTCGATTTAAAAATATCGCAGGTTAAGCCATAAACCGTGTCGGTGGGCGAAATTACAACACCGCCATCATTCAGGCATTCAACCACGAGCTTGATCTGCCGTTGGCTGGGTGTTTCGGGATGAATACGTAAAAGCATTTTCGTTCAGATTTTGTGATAAATTATTGCAAAAGTATAAAATCGGCTGGATGTACTTCGCATTTTATTGGCTTATTCAAAAATATAATTTCAATTGCTTTTTTGACCGGGGCAAATCTTTTCATTGAAAAACAGCCCTTTATCCTATCAAGAGCCTGCATTTTTTATATCATCAAAATATCAGACCTGGCATCATCAAAACTTGATTAACTTTGCTCATTGATGCAATTCATGGATAATTATTCAGGCTAAATCATTTTACAGATGAAACATTTACACAAAACACTCTTCCTTTTGCTGACGATCGCTGGAATTTTCAGTTGTACTAACAAGCAAACAACGATTCTCGGTAAGCTCAATTCGCCTAACGAAAAGATAAGCACGGAAGTATTTTTGAACCCTGCCGGTCAGGCTGGCTATTTGGTAAAATACGATAACAAAATCGTGATCGATTCTTCTTATTTTGGTTTTACTTTCAAAGATTATCCGGCTATGATTTCGGGATTTGAAGTAAAAAATATCGAAACTAAATCGGTAAACGAAAACTGGGAAATGCCCTGGGGCGAAAAACGCCTGGTAAAAAACGAGTACAACGAAAGCTGTTTTTTCCTTGCCGAAAATAAAGGCAAAGGAAGAAAAATGAACCTCATTTTCAGGGTTTTTGACGATGGCCTCGCTTTTCGATTTGAATTCCCCGAACAGGCTGGCACCGATACGCTGATTATCATGGACGAACACAGCCAGTTTAAACTCACCGGCGACCACACCACCTGGTGGATTCCCGGCGACTGGGATATTTACGAGCACCTGTACAACACAAGCAAGTTTACCGAAATTGATGCCCTGAGCAAGGCCAATCACGTAAACCTGGCACAAACCTATATCCCCGAAAATGCCGTAAATACTCCCGTAACCATGCGAATCGCCGATGGCCTTCACCTGTCTTTTCACGAGGCCAACCTGACCGATTATGCAGGAATGACCCTGAAAATTGACCCTGAAAACCTGATGATGGAAAGCGAGCTGGTAGGATCCGACCGCCTGGGATACAAGGTAAAACGCGCGCTGCCCTTTGCCACGCCGTGGCGTACCATACAAATATCGGAAGATGCCGCCGGATTGATCGAATCGGATTTGATAGTTAACCTGAACGAGCCCAATAAGCTGGGCGACATTTCGTGGTTTACGCCCATGAAATATGTGGGCATCTGGTGGGATATGCACCTGGGTACCAAGAGCTGGGATATGGCCAGCGGCAAGCATGGTGCCACCACCGAATACGCCAAAGAACTGATTGATTTTGCTGCCGAAAATAACATTGGCGGCATTTTGGTCGAAGGCTGGAACACCGGCTGGGAACACTGGATTGGCTTTGAAGACCGCGAGGGCGTTTTCGATTTCGTTACCCCTTACCCCGACTACGACTTGCAGGAAGTGGTGCGCTACGGAAAAGAAAAAGGCGTGGAACTAATAATGCACCACGAAACCTCGGCTGCGGTGCGCACCTACGACCAGCAATTGGACACGGCTTTTAAACTGATGCACGCACTGGGCATCCATGCCGTAAAAACCGGTTACGTGGGAAAGATCATTCCCAAGGGCGAATATCATCACGGGCAGTGGATGGTAAACCACTACCGGAAAGTGCTGGAAACAGCAGCAAAATACAACATCGCCGTCAATGCCCACGAACCTATCAAGGCCACCGGCATCCGACGCACCTACCCCAACGCCATTGCCCGCGAAGGACTGCGTGGCCAGGAGTTTAACGCCTGGGCCAGCGATGGCGGCAATCCGCCCGAACATTTGCCCATTGTGGCTTTTACGCGTATGTTGGGTGGCCCCATCGACTTTACGCCCGGTATTTTTAATATCAGCCTCAAACCTCACAAAGAAAATAATCAGGTGAACACCACCCTGGCGCACCAGCTTGCATTATACGTGGTAATAAACAGCCCGGTGCAAATGGTGCCCGACCTAAAGCAATATTACGAAGGACACCCCGCCTTTCAATTTATAAGAGATGTAGCGGTAAACTGGGAACAAACCAAGGTGCTGGCCGGCGAAGTAGGCGATTATGTTGCCATTGCCCGCCAGGAACGTGGCGGCGATGATTGGTTTTTGGGAGCCATTACCGACGAAAACCCAAGGCAGTTAAATATAAGTCTCGATTTTTTGGATAGCGGAGCAGAATATACTGCCATCATTTACAAAGATGGCAAGGATGCCGATTGGGCAAAAAATCCCACCGCTTACGAAATCGAAAAGATGGACGTAGATGCCACAGACTCGCTAAACTTAGATTTAGCACCCGGCGGTGGCGTGGCTATACAGTTTCGGACGAAATAAATACAACACAAAAACGGCAGTTGAATCTCAAAAAAAAACTTTATGGAAGAAGTAAAATCACCATGTATAAAAGTTTGTCAGCATGACAGTAAGGGTATTTGTTTTGGATGCCAAAGAACCCGTGAAGAAGCCGGCAATTGGTCGTTGTTTAGCAATGAGGAAAAGGCTGAGATCATTAAAAAAACCAGGGAGAGGCGCAATGTTAGCGGTGAAGCTCCAGGTGGATTTTTGCGCTAGTCTTTTTTTACTGGTTAATACTATTCGCTATCTCATCAAAGTTTTCAAAAATTCCCAAAAACTTTTAATAATGAAACCGTTTTCGGAAATATTGAATCGTCCGGCTACAAATTTTCCTCTATTTTCACAAGAGTAGGTTTCTTGAATAGTTGGGTGGCAGGTGTTTCATACTTTTTCTTGTAGCTGCTGGCAAACACGATATACTGGAATTTTTGCACACTTCCCGCAATGCGGTGCAGCACAGTGTGATGACGATTTTGAAAAACTAATTCGGCATCGTCAGCGATGAGGTGTTTGAGACCCATGGTAGAAATACCGGAAATACTTACCAGTTCATGAATTCGCCTTGGCGTGCCAATCAAAATATCCAGCCCGACATAAATCAAATCCTTTTGATCCTGCACAGCACCCTGGTCAGTGGCTGCAAAAATACGCAAATCGGTGTATCTTCCCAAGAGTTGAAACACGGCCTCCAAGGCCAGGGCTTTTTCGTTGTCGGCAACCATAACAATGGCTCTGGGCACATCGTCCACAGCCCTCTTTAATTGTTGCATCAGTGCGATAACAAGGGTGGTGGATTTGCCGGAGCCATCCGGAGCAATAATAGTAAGGTCGGCACCGGATTTTATTTTGGGGATACATTCCTCCTGCACGGCTCTGGCTTCGGTATCATACCCGGCCTCACTAATGCCCTGCGCCAATTCAGGTGTAAACTTCTTTAATTTCATCAATTTCCTCTTGCTTTATTTTGAAGCCACAAAAGTAGGGAAATAATGTGGAGGCAGTAAAACGATTAAACCATTCGGCTATCAAAAATCGCACAAGCTATGCGGCAATCACTTTTACTATCAGCCCTGCTCCAATCAAAATCATCAAACCATAAACCCAGCGATAAAACTTTTCGGACTTAAATTTCGCAAACCAAAACTCGCCAAGGAGAAAGGCAAGAACCAGAGCCGGCAGCCCGTAAAGGAAATAATGGAAAACTTCAGCATTCACATTTCCCCAGGCGATATGTCCGGCAACCATCCCCATACCCGTAAAGAAAAAATAGCCTTGCAGCGTTGATCTGAATTTGGCCGCCGCCCAGTTTTGTGCCGACAACAAGATAATCACCGGAGGCCCATTGATATTATAGGCTCCGCCCAAAATCCCACTTACAAAGCCTACAAGGTAGGTAACAAAGGGTGGTGTTTTTAATTTCAATCGTATATCCAAAAGACGCAAGCACGCAAAAGTGATGATAAATACGGCCAGCAAAATATTAACAAGTGCTTCGTTTATGTAACTCAGATAAAACAGTCCCAGCGGCACACCTACCAAGGAGGAGGCCACCAGCTTCCACGACATTTTAAAACTTACATACTGCCGGTTTTTTGCCAGAATCATAAAAGCCATCAGCAGTGCCAACATCGCCATCAAAGGAACAGCCGCTTGCAAACCGATGATCACCACCAGCAGAGGCATCCCAACCATAGCATCTCCAAAACCAAAAGTGGCACGGATAAAGAAGGCGAAAAAGATGATGATAGTTACCAAAAAAATATCCATGAATTAAATCGTCAGTAATCAGGCTTTTTAATTTGCACACAAATCCCTTACCTAATCATCCCCTCCTCACGCAATTTATTCAAAATTACTCGCGTGTATTCCTCGAACATACTATCAAAATTTTTGGGGTTGTATGCCTGCGATTGAATAGACCAAATCAACTCATCAGTTTTGACATCAAAAAAGTTGGTTTCGATGTAATAGGTTTTGTTCTCGGTATAATATCCGGGCGAATAAACCACTGGGTAATAATGGTTGTAGTAGCCGTAATAACTTCCGTAATAGCCATAGTTCATGGGAGCGTAGCTCGTTCCCGGATTATAGCTTGTTTCGGTTTTTGTGTCAAGCACGGCCAAAGTTAAAATGCCGTCACTTCCAGTGCCGGAAATGGTTTCGGCCAATTGCTCTCTGGTCAGTTGCTTCACGGCCGAAAATGAGGGTGGGTAAACCTGAGAGTTCATAACCACCTTGTGCCCCTTTGAAATAAGCACATCCGCCAGGCTGTTTTCTACTGCTGGTTCCATCTTTTTATTTTGTGTCATGGCAATGATGTAAATGGTATCGTAGGGGCCATTATTGGCAACCTTATTAGCCCAATAACTTGTAACCGTTTGCGAGGGACTGCTGCACGCGGAAATAAAAACTGCAAATAATAAGAAATAGTAAAATGAAAATTTCATGTCTTCTAATTTTAGTGTATTGATAATTTGAAATCAACGAATGGTATGATCCAGTTCCACAAAAATCGCCGATAGTTGATTTTTATAGTATGGATAAACCATATAAAGCGGCAAATGTAAACGTTTACAAATTGCAGTACGATCAATATTTGATATGTTTTCTCTTTTTAAGGACTTTTTGGAAACTGGAAAAACAAGGGTATCTGAAGTACTAAACAGGGAAAGAACTTTAACACTAAAAATGATAACATTACTGAACCGATACTTAGGTATTCCTCTGGAATCGCTTATGAGTGGAAATAAGATAATTAAATTAGAAGATGAGAAAATAGAGAAACTTCTGAATGTATCTTCAATCAAGAATTATTTAAGCGGAAGCAGAGCGGCAGTAATCTAATCAAGCCTCAAATCCCACTTATCAGGGTTTTCATGGATAGCTTTTTGGATATCATCAAGGGCTTCAGGCTCAATATCGAGATGAAATTTTTCAGGCATTTTTGAAGCTATAGATCCTTTTTGCTAAGGTAAAGATAAATGATACCGATAAATATCCCGAGATACGCCACACAAAGTCCGACATCGGTAATAGATGCGCTGGATTGAAACATCTGACCCAAATCAAATTCTTCGGTTTTAACTTGAAGCAAGGAGCTGTTTACGCCGTTTACGATGCCGTTCATGGCGTTGAGTGGCAGGAATTTCTCGTAGGCTTCCGGGGTTTTGTACTGGATGATGAGTTCGATAAAGATGTACGACAAAAGCGTAATAATGGCAAAGCCGGTTTTGCGAATCAGGATGCCAATCAGCAAGGCAAAGGTGAGATAGGTAAATACTTCGATAAAATAATATAAGAGCCAGTGTATCCTGCCGAGAATAGCGGTGGTTTCGGTGTTGGCCGAAAAACGGAATCCAAGATACAGCCCCGAAACGAGCAGCGCAAGCGTGGAGATAAGACTGAGCAGAAAAACAACACTCAGCTTGCCTAAGATAAACTGGCTGCGACTTAAACCCGCCAAAATGTTGGAACGCACCGTTAGGTAGCTAAACTCGTTGGAGATAAACACCAGAATAAGCAGAGCCAGGAATATCTTGATAAAACCGCGCATGCCAGCTACGAAGGCAAGGTTTTGCCAAACATCGCTAAAGTTGAAGGCGATGGTGTTGATGGCTTTTAAGGATGAACTCTGTTGGGTTTTAGTCGCAATAAAATCGAGAAACTCGGGCAGCCCCACCGTCATCGAAAAAAGCAACAACAGGTACAAACCCACCATAAGCCAGAATGCCTTATAGCCTCTTAACTTCAGCCACTCTATTTTTAACAATCTTAGCATTATTCCATCAGTAATTTTAAAACCTCTTTTTCCAAACTTCGCTTGCGCAGATTAAGATGCGAGAGTACAATGCCCTTTTCGATAAGGATGGCATTGATATCGCCGCTTTTCATGTTTTCGTTCGCCGTTACCAGCACTTGATTTCCCTCGCTGCGAATATCGTGGATACCCTCGATGTCTTCCAGGGCAGCCATCAGATTTTGCATATTGTCGGCAGCCAGCTCGATGATGTCCGATTCTTTGGACAGCTCGTCCAGGCTTCCCGAAAACAGTTTTTCGCCCTTGCGTAGCACCGCCACGTGCGAGCAGGTTTTCTGCACCTCGTCCAGCAAATGGCTCGCCAGCAGCACAGTTTGTCCCTGGCTGGCAATGCGGATGATCAACTCCCGTATTTCGACGATACCCTGGGGATCCAGTCCATTGGTAGGCTCGTCGAAGATAAGCACCTCGGGGTTGCCAATCAATGCCGAGGCAATGGCGAGTCGTTGTTTCATGCCCATCGAAAAGTTCCTGAACTTGTCGCGCCGCCGCTCGTACAAGCCCACCGTTTTCAATATCGTTTTGATATCCTTGTAGGGCTTTTCGCGAATCGAGGCAATAATTTTAAGATTGGTGAGTGCCGAGAGATAGGGATAAAAGTGCGGATTTTCGAGCGTGGCACCTATGCGCTGCCTGCTACGATAGCTCGCCTCCCGGCCAAACCATTGGTAGCTGCCATTGCTGGCTTTTACAATATCCATGATAATGGCCAGCGTGGTAGTTTTACCGCTGCCATTGGGCCCCAGTATTCCATATACGTTTCCCTGCTCAACGGTAAGGTGGAGATTGTCGAGGGCACGCAGCTTTCCGTACTTTTTGCTTAGGCCTGATATGGATAATATTTCGGGCAAGGATATAGGATTTCGAAATTATTAGTTACCGTAATTTTCAAATAATTCTTCCAAAACAGCATCGTTCAGCTCGTGACCGGGCAAAAAGGGAAAGCCCTGCCAACGCACGATTCCCTGAGGATCGACAACTACAACGTGGGGGATACCCGTAATTTGGTAAGCCGATTTTGTACGCTTTTGGGTATCGATGCCACTGTAATATTCCATTACCGGGCTTTTCATCGACAGCACTTTTTGCTCGCTTTCGTCCGACAGGCCGATGACCACCATTTGATCCTTATATTTTGCGGCCCATTTGTTTACCTCGGGGATTGCACGCTTGCAGGGGCCGCACCAGGTGGCCCAAAAGTCGATCATTACAAACTTGCCCTTAGTGTTGGGTTCTTCGCTCAACCATTTCTCAACCAACAGCTCGGGAGCTTTTTGATGGTAAAAGGATTTGCCGTACATCTTTTTGCTGGGCGTAATGTCCTGCGCCTGCAAGCTTGTGCCAGACAAAAACAAGAGGAGGATAAATAAGGTAGCGGGAGTAATAACTTTAATAATTCTATTCATATTCTAAATTTTTAAAAAATAAGTAGCGGCAAAAATAGACATTCACCGCAATCCGGCCAATATTTTTACAATTTGGGTATTTTTGCGCACATTAAAAAACGTTAAAATGAAGATTGACAAAGATACCATGGTTCGGTTTCGCTACGAGATGGCCATTATTGATGAATCGGGAAAACGCACCGAGCAAGTAGAAAAATCGAAACCCCTGAGTTTTCTCGTGGGTCATGGCAAATTACTGGAACCCTTCGAGCAAGGCCTGCTAGGATTATCCAGGGACGATGTTTTCGATTTTGTACTCCAAAGCAATACTACTTTTGGAGCCTACAAAAAGCAGGCGGTGCAAACGTTTGATAAATCAGAAATTATCGATGGCATCGACTTAAAAGATGGAGATATTGAATTGGGCTCCAGCCTTCCGATGCAAACCGAAGACGGAATCCCTTTTACCGGTCAGGTGATAGAAATATCGGACGACAAGATCACACTCGACTTCAATCATCCGCTGGCAGGAAAAGACCTGCATTTTAAGGGTTCGATCATTTCGGTGCGCGCGGCCACACCCGAAGAACTCGCCACAGGCAGCCACAAATCCATTAAACGAAACGACCTAGTTGATCGGCAGGACGGCGATGAGCCTGTTTGCAGTTGGGGGTAGGGAATGTAAGGATTATAGAGACGCGCAAATTGCGCGTCTGTACAAATTTAATCGTGTAGAGACGCGATGCATAGCATCTATACGGATTCACTAATTGTTAATTGTTCATGGTTAATCGTGTAATCGTCAGGATTTCATTATTCATTATTCATTATTCATTATTCATTATTCGATATTCATTATTCAATATTTCTGCATTTTGTACAGACGCGATGCATCGCGTCTCTACCTCCAACGGAAAAATTAATTATTAAAAAAAATCATTATGAGAATATTCTCATTATCTTTGTGGCCTGATTTATTTTAACAATGCCACGACGACGACGACCACGGAAAATTGTAGAGCCACCCAAATTTAAGGGCTATGCCCCGTATGGCTGTCAGGACAAGGATGCCGGGACGGTGGATTTGCTTTACGAAGAATACGAAGCCATCAAGCTGGCCGATTACGATGGCCTGTCGCATCACCAGGCTTGTGTGTTGATGGGAATATCACGACCCACTTTTGCGCGCATTTATGAATCGGCACGGCAAAAAATAGCCCTGGCACTGGTGGAAGTAAAGACCATAAAATCGGTGTATGGCAATGTAAGCATGGACGAAAACTGGTTTCACTGCCAGGTATGTTTCAATCATTTCACTTTGCCCTTTCCCGAAAAGGGGAGATTATGCCCCTTGTGCCGTTCGGAAAAACTCGAAACTATTCATTCAAAATAAATAATAAAACACATGAAAACAATTATTACAGCACAAGAAGCCAGCCCGGAATCAAAGCTGGATAGCCGCTTTGGACGATGTGCCTTTTTCTGCCTGCACGATAGCACCGATGGACAGATTACTTTTATCCAAAATGAGTTTAAGGATGCCCAGGGTGGTGCCGGAACCAAGGTGGTGGAAAAGCTGCTAACCATGAAAGTAGATCGTATTATTTCGGGAGATTTTGGACCGAAGGCCAAAGATATTTTAGATAAATTCAAAATTCAGTTGGTGAAAATACACGATGACCAAAAGACCATTAAAGAGATTATTTCGACACTCAAATAAAAATCGGAAAGGAGGTATGAAAATGCCAGGATACGACAGAACAGGACCAGAAGGAAAAGGCGCGATGACCGGCAGAGGCATGGGTAAATGCAAAGATGCAGCCCGCCAACGCAACGAGGAAAGAGCGGAAAATGATGACTTGCAAGGAAGGGGACGTGGTCGCGGCTTTGGATTGTTTGGACGTGGCCGAGGACGTGGTCGCGGACAAGCCTAAAGCAAATCTTTTCATGTCGCATCTCCCTTTGGGAGGTGCGGCATTTTTTATTTCGACTACCAAAAAAAACATAATCCATGAAAATTGCTATTGCCAGCGGCAAAGGCGGTACGGGAAAAACCACGCTTGCCGTAAATCTTTATCATATCATCGCGAAGCATTTCAATCCCCGAGTACTATTGGTGGATTGCGATGTGGAGGAACCCAATGACCTGTTGTTTTATCCTCAGGCCATACTGCAAGCGGATAAAGCGGTAAACCTGAGTGTACCTCAAATTGATACCGAAAAATGTACGTTTTGCCGCAAGTGCAGCGAGTATTGCGAGTTTAACGCCATCACTATTATCCCGCCCCTGCACCATGCCGAAATTGCAGCCGACCTTTGCCATGCCTGTGGGGCCTGCCTTTACGCCTGTAAGTTTGATGCCATCAGCGAAGCTCCTTATGAAATTGGCAGGATCAAACACTACAATCTGGAATCTGGCCTTGGCCTTATCGAAGGAAGGCTAAAAGTAGGGAGTGCTATGCAAACGCCGGTTATCCGTGCCTTGAAAAAAGAAGCTTCGCCGCCCGGCAGCATCACTATTTATGATGCGCCCCCCGGGACTTCATGCTCGGTGGTAAGCACCCTTGCCGATGCTGATTTCGTGGTTTTGGTAAGCGAGCCGACACCATTTGGATTGAATGATCTAAAACTGGCACTGACCCTGGTTCGCGACCTGGGCAAAGATTTTGGCCTGGTCATTAATAAGGCGGGGATGGGCAATGATGAGCTGGAAACCTTTTTGACCGAAGAACAAATTCCGATTCTTGGAAAAATCCCCTTCGATAAAGCCATAGCCCGGCATTATTCGGGCAATGCCATGCTTGCCGATGTGGTGCCGGGTTACGCGGATCACATCATCAAAATCGCATCAAAAATCTTAAAACAAGCCAGGCCATGATACAGGAAATAACCGTACTCAGCGGAAAAGGCGGTACCGGAAAAACCAGCATCACCGCCGCGCTGGCAGCCATAGCTCAAAACGCCGTTTTTAGCGATTGCGATGTAGATGCTGCCGACCTGCATCTTTTGCTTGCCCCCGCCGTAAGCGAAACGCATAGTTTTAGCAGCGGCAGCTACGCCAGCATTGACCAGGATAAGTGCAATTCGTGCGGCTTATGTATGGATGCCTGCCGCTTCGAGGCGATTAGTCAGCCCCGCGATGGCCTTTTTGTGGTCGATCGCTACCTGTGCGAGGGCTGCCGCTTGTGCGAACGCTTATGCCCCGTCGATGCTATCACTTCCATCACCAACAACAATAACCGCTGGTACGTTTCCGAAACCCGCTTTGGCCCCATGGTTCACGCACAAATGGCTGCCGGCGAGGAAAACTCGGGCAAACTGGTAAGTACCGTTCGCCAACGCGCAAGAGCTATTGCAAAGGAACAATCATTGGAAACCATCATCAATGATGGTCCTCCGGGAATAGGCTGTCCGGTAATTGCTTCGTTAACAGGTGTGCAGAAAGTGCTGCTTGTTGTAGAGCCTTCCAAATCGGGTTTGCACGATTTAGAGCGGGTTGCGGCTTTGTGCCAAAAGTTTAATATTCCTACTTTCGCAATAATCAACAAACAAGATTTAAATGCTGAAATGACCCAGCTTGCCGAAGATCTTTTAAACAAATTAAATATCCCCTTGGTCGGGAAATTGAATTTTGATGAGGGCTTTGTTAAAGCAATGATTAAGGGAAAAACCATCGTAGAATACTCGCCTGAATCGGAAGTAACAACTACGCTGAAACAAGCGTGGAAGACCCTTTTTGAGGCAAACTAATATTTGCCCCGGAGCACTGGCAGTTCTACCGGAGGCAAAATTGCTGTTTAATGCTTGGGTGATTTAACATAACGAATCGTTTAATCCTTTCTATTATAGCAAATTTTAATCAGGCTGCAACAAAGTATCCGACCACGCATTCCGGAAAAATTCCACTATTGCAAATGAAAAGAACAAACAAATAAGGGCAAGCCAAAAGTGGCTTGCCCTTATTTTATTAAGAAACTTCCAGACACCTTAGCCTGATTTTATTATTTACTCAACATTAGGACTAATCACCGATACGTTCAAAATGTTATCGGCGATGGGACAACGGCGGGTAATTTGCGCCATAAAATCCTTTTTCTCCTCCAGGCTCATGTCAGCATCGATTTTTGCATAAACCCGAATCTCGGTAAAGCCTGCCCTGCCCTCATCGGTGGTACCCATCAGGAAATCCTTGTCGATGTCGCCCTCTACGCTTACCTCGATAGCTTTCACCTTAAGTTTTTTCTGGTTGGAAATAATTTTACCGATAGCACATACGCATCCGCCCAGCGAACTCAGAAATACTTCCAGAGGATTGGGACCTTCATCGCGTCCGCCGGCGGCTTTGGGCTGATCGATGATAAAATTGTGCGAACAGTCGATGGTGGTTGTATAACCCGACTTAACCTTGCTCGAAACTTTTACTGTTGAAATTGCCATTTTTTTTAAAATTTAAATTTATAAATATTATTATGAACTTATGTTCATTACAACAGCTTTCGCATTTAATTATTATGGATGTTTAAAAATTCAGCATTTTCCAAAAATAGATTGATTATGAGATTATTAGAAACATCTAACTAAGTATATCTAATTAAATTACAAGCAAATAAAAATCCGGGTCAAATCTTACAGTAATTTACAAGGAGAAAGGATTGGGGGAAATATAGACCGAAAGGTGAATATTTACTGTGTGCATTTTTAGGGAGTTGTTTGAAACATGAATTGTCTTCCAAAGTAAACGAATCCAAACTTGACTCAGCCATTGAGAAGCTAAAAAAACGACATTAATATCACTGGTGCTGCTGGTCATTTTGGTGCTCGATTCAGCTAGCGCAGTGCCCGATTCAGGCGCAATGGACAACTCGGCCAGTTTTTGAAGATTGATTAAAAAAACTATAGAAAATATTCTTCCTAATGAAATATTTTTTTAATTTTGGCTCTTATAGAATTATCCTTCATGCAAATGAATAATACTACAACCACTCTGGCTAATAACACTTACCACGGCAAGCCATTGGAAGGCCTGGGTCTTGAGAAAAATTGCGAGTTCGTTGGCAGGCAATTATTAGGGAACGATAGTTCAAAAACAGCGGAAATCTGCACCCGGTACTTAATTTAATAAGGTTTTCAAAATGTGATATCACATTAGAATTATTGTCCATGAAGGTAAAACAGAGTAATTAATAACATTTAAAAGATACTATTATGAGCAAAGGTAAAGACACTAAGAAAAACGTTAAAAAAGAGGCTGCTAAAACACCAAAAGAGAAAAAGGAAGAAAAAAGATTGAAGAAGGCTAATAAAGGCTAATTTTTTTCTGAAAAATTAATTAATACAAAACCCCGGCGGCATTAAAACGGCCGCTTAGTCAGAACGTTAGCAACAATTCTAAAACAAAAATGAAAACACTAAAAGTTATAGTGATAACAGGATTGATGTTACTCCCGGGATTGCACCTTCAGGCCCAGAACCTTAATTATGGGTTTCAGGCTGGATTCGGCATTTCCAAGCCACAACTTGCCGAAAATTCGTTTAGCAGCAGCCAAGTGTTTTTTAGTATGGCCAGCTTCAACCTAAACGGACATATCGAATACAGGTTTCCCGGAATGCTAAGTATATCTGCAGAACCCGGATTTATTAGAAAAGGGGGAGCAGTGGATGGCATTAACCGCATTATGGAAAATTTTAAGATTCAACTTAATTATGTCCAAGTTCCGATTTTGGCAAATTTTTATTTTACTGATCGGATCTTCGTTTGCGTTGGTTCCGAGTTTGCTTATTTGCTTAATACAGACGGGAATTTAGATTTTAATCAAGATGCTTTTACCCCTTTTGAAAATAACGCTTTTGAAGTTTCGGGACTGGCTGGTGTAAATTATAGCATCTCGAAGCGCATCGATTTGGGCTTTAGGTATAATCACAGCCTTACGCCTTTTCCTGACGTGCACTGGACCGATATTTATGGTGAAGAACTTGGGCAGGCAAAAGCGTACAATCAATACTTTCAATTGATAGCCAGATATAAAATAAAGCCCGATGCAGACAAACCATAAAACGAGACTTTTTTAAAGATTTACTTTCCGCACATACCCTGGCCAAAAGATGCTGGCACTTTTTGGCAATGGGTAAAATTGGATTTGAATAAAGTTTTGTATGGGGGGTGTTTTTGACAAAAAAATTTGCTTATCACAAAATTCGTACATATTTTTGTACCTTAATTTGTACTAAATTATTTATTATGTTAACAGCAACAATTTCGGATTTTAGAAAAAACATCAAAAAGTATCTTGACTCTGTAACAACGAATTTTGAAACCTTAATCATCAATCGTGGAAAAGATTCCGGTGTGGTGCTGATTTCGCTGGAAGAATATAATTCGCTTACCGCAACGCAACATGAATTATCTTCCAAAACTAACGAATCCAGACTTGACGCAGCGATTGAAAAACTAAAAAAAGGGTCATCGTTTCAAAAAGACCTGCTTGAAGCATGAGATACACTTTTGTGGATGAATCGTGGGAGGACTACTTGTATTGGCAAAAAACCAATAAAAAGTACCTGCAAAAAATTAATGATCTGTTAAAAGACATTTCGCGGACACCCTTTTCAGGATTAGGAAAACCAGAGCCTTTAAGGCATAAATACAAAGGTTTCTGGTCGCGCAGAATTGATAATGAGCATCGATTGATTTATGCTGTAAAGGATGACGAGATACTGATAGCAAAATGCAGATTTCATTATGACCATTGAACATAAGTACAAAAACCTGCCGCATTATTGGTACGTTTATTTTTTGATCTCTTTTAATAAATCAAATTTAAAAATCTATCGAAAGTTACAATCTGCGTGTGATGATAGATGCTAATGATTGAAGAAATTTCCATCGAGTAAAGAGTTTAGTCACTCAATGGCCTTTAATCATAATCATAATGTCGTTATCTGTAATAGGGACATTTTTGTATTGCTTGAATGTTTTACAAAAAAATCCTTCATTTTATTTGTCATGGCAAATATTTTCGTTTATTTGCCATGACAAATATTT
>CAZGAO010000034.1:0-50799 GCA_964523795.1 uncultured Lentimicrobiaceae bacterium | reverse complement strand
ACCGCAAAAAAGCGGACGATGGAAAGTTATGCGCTGACCTGACTTTCTTTCGTCCGCCGTTTGGCGGACAAAGAAACGTCAAGAAACGCCAACTCATTTAATAAAAACCTTCTTTGTTTTAATTGCTTCACCAGTTTGTACCACCACAAGGTAGAATCCCGGTTTGGCTGTCGTAAACTCTGACAGGGTTTCAAACCCTGTCAGAGTTTGTGAAAGAACATTTTGCCCCAACAAATTATAAACTGCAACCTGCACATCACCCGGGTCTTCAGTTTTAATGAAAATCTGATCTCCATAGCTGTAAATTTGAATGCCGTTATCAGGAGTGGTTTCTTCGATGTCGGTGGCACCGTTGATGAGGAGCAGGAAGCGGTCTGGATTGGTTGTGGATTGGTTAATTGTTAATTGTGTAATTGTTCGCAAATCGTAAAGAATTCCTGTTTCCAAATCCTTCAACGAAATATCCACGGTTTCCCAAAAGGTATTTTCGTTTACCGAGATTATGTACTCCGTTTCATTACCAACTTTTAAACAAAGCGGAATTGCGATTTCTTCGCTGGTGTAGGGCAAAACATTAATGCTGAGTTTGGAATCTCCGGCTTTGGTGTAAAGCTGTGGAGCTTCGGAAATACCTGAAAGTTTGTAGGCATCGAAATCACTGTCAAATTCATTGGAGGCATACGCATTAAAATGGATGAAAGTTTTGTCGGAGAAACCATTTCCTTCCACTTCTATCACCAGCAAATCTTCAACATAGTTTTTTTCTTTATAGAAATTTGCTGATGTATGCACCCTTGCAGAATTTGGAATGGTTAACTCAGGATTGGCGGAGGCTTTAATAAAAAAGCCATTCATGGGTGGGATGATGCCATCGGTTAGATTTCCAATTCCGGCACTCCAGGTTTTGTATTGCCCGGCATCACCATCATAAGCATAAACCGCAGCATCAATATTTTCTTTAGTGCAAAGATTCCAATCCAAACTGGAAGGGTAGGGGTTGCCCATCAGGTTCCAACCAATGCCACCATCGGCTGTGTAAGTGATGGCCGGAGTTGTTGTTTCATCAAAAGTAAAATCACCCACATTCAATTCGCCGGAAAAGGATTTTGTTTCATCATTAGCGTAAGCAACATTATACCCACGACCTACCACAAAATCATCTTCAAAGTTTGTATTCCAGTTTCCGTCTTCATCCTTTGTATTTATCCAATAATCAGTATGCTCATCATATTTATAAAAGTCGTTGCTTCCGGGAATGGGGTTTTCGTTAGGGACAAACCCTGGACGAATAGCCTGTGCCGCAACCGGTGAAGAAAGGTCGTGCCAGCCGGCTGCACCCACATATTGTGGGATGAAACGCTCGGCAGTGCCAGCCACACCCGTAGTTTCATGAATCAGTGATGCAGTTGCACCAGCATCCGATTTAAGTATTAATCCTGCAGTTCCATTTTGATTATTTAGATTGCCCGTAACTGTTAAGCTGGAATTGGAAGAAATACTTAATGATGCACTGCTTTCGATACTTAAATCAACCAATATTTCTGCCTGATCCAAAATAACATTGTTGTTAATTTGCACCCTTGCCCAATCTTTTTCAGGAACATCCTGGCCTGCATTCCATGTGCCAGTGCTGCTCCAGTTTCCATCTGCTGCACTTTGATAAGGAACCGGGGCTGTTGAAGCAATCCAGTCGCTGTTGTTCATGTGTTGCAGTGTACCGGTATTTATCCTTGTAATATCGGACAATTCTGTTCCTGAACTTTCGTTAAACTGCCAGTAAGCAACCAGCCCCTGGTCTGTGGATGAGGGTAATGTTCGGTACATATCGATTCTGATTTCATCGTTATCGCGGGCATAATTCCAAATACGCACTTCATCCATTTGGCCATCCAGGGTTTCGCTAATATGGCTCAAAGTAAAATTTCCATCCGGGACGTTCAATTCCTTTTCCACTGATTTGGTTTGAACCAGTTCCCCGTTGTAGTACAAGTTCATTACCGTCCCATCAAAAGTTCCTGCTACATGTTGCCAAACATCAGTCGTTAGCACATTGTTTGCCCTGATGCCATGATGGGTTCCTTCTGCATCTTTAAGATAAAAGTGCAGTTCGTCACTTCCTCCATAGGTACTTCCATCAAATCTTAAAACAGCCATATCCGGTGCGATCGAAATGTAACGCTGTACTTCCTGTGGAAGGGAATTGTGGTACACCCAGGCTTCGATGGTAAAAGCAACGAGCGTGGCTGTGATTCCGCTTCCATTTACATAATCAAGATCACCATCAAAAGCTAAAGCATTTCCTGCCGTCTGATCCGGGCTTACTCGTCTGCAAACGGCTATTTGTCCGTAATGACTTATGTTGTTAAATGTTGTGGTGTTGTTTGCAGCATCAGCACTGCTGGCATCAGTAGCATACGACCAGTGATTGTCTGAGTTTACACTGCGTGTAGAAAGTTTTAGCATTGCCGGAGAAGACTCATCTTCGGTAGTGATGTCTTCGCTTAATCTTAATGTAATGTTTGCATTGAATGATCCCGTACCATACCTTTCGATGATCCAGTACTGCGCATCCAAAAGGCTGGGGCTAAGGTTTGGTGTTGTGTCAAGTCGGGACACCACAATTTCATCTTCATCATATTTATCTGTAAAATCCATACTCAGCCCGGTGCCCAAAAAAACGACCTCGCCGATAGTATTCACCAACTGCGTGTTGCTTGTTCCCTGAGCAGCCGGAACAGTTGAGCTTGTAAAATTAGCTTGCAAATCCATGTTGTGGAGTGTCCCGTTATTACCGCCTGCAATGTCGATTAGTCTTCCATCGTAGTTTTGATTAAATTGCAGATAAGTGACCAGGCTATCCTTTTCGGGAGGGATGATCAAATGCATTTGTTCACGTATTTCCTGCGCTGAGAGTGCCTTGTTCCAGATTCTCAGTTCATCAATTTTACCCAAAAAATCATTACCTATTGTAAGCGGTGAATTATTGTGTGTAAGTGAGCCTACGTTATCCTGTGTTCCCTGAATACCATTTAAATAAACGCTTATGTCAAATCCCCCGGCTTCTTTTTTGGTGCAAACCCCTGCCACGTGATTCCATTTTTTTAATAGCGCAGTCCCGGTGGTTTGGTAGTCCCCGAAAACTCCTCCGGAATTAACCGAAAACTCGAGGATGGAAATGGCTTCGTTGTAAAAAAGCTGCATTGCCCAGGCATCGCCCTTTTTCAAAATCACGTGATTGTCGGTGGCCATCTCATCACAATTTATCCAAAATTCAACAGTGAAGGATTCCGTAAAATCAAAGCGGCTTTCATTTTCCAAAACAATTAAATCGTCCGTTTCGGTAAAATGGATGGCTTCTCCCGGGAAGGCATCCGAAAAACTTTCATTTTCGTAGCAACCCATGTCGATGCGTCCGTTTTGAACTCTTGGATTATTGGCCAAATCGAGTGTGCCTGCCGAAATAGTATCGGTAGCGGCATCGGCAGAATTTATACAAGGCGAGTGTTGCTGAAGCTGATAAGGGTATTCTCCCGAATTTTTGAAAACTGGGTCGCTGTTAAGATTGTCTTCGAAATCACCGGTGTAGTTATTAAAATACCCACCAAAATCGGCGGTACCACCTTCCAGATCGCAATAATAGAAATTGGGCTGGCCGGAGTCATCGTACATGAAAACATTATCGCCATCGTAATAAGTAACGTAGTTTCCATAAATAATGCAGTTTCTGAACTCCGGCGACGAATTGCTGTTGCTGCCAAAATGCAGGCATCCGGCATAATTATCTGCATGATTATCGCAAATAGTATTGTTGAGAAACAAGGGTGAGGCCTGGTGAAATGTGATGCCTCCGCCTGCTGTACCAGCGTGGTTGTTGGCAATGAGATTGTTGATGATATTCGGATTGCAGTTGCTGAGGTACATGGCGGCTTCGTAAGACGCGTAGTTGTTGGTGATGCGATTTTTTGAAATGGTGAGCGATCCGCCCGAAACTGCCATTCCACCTGCTTCGTCTCCTGTATTATGGCTGATGTCATTTCCGGCAATTTCTCCGCTGGTTTCGCTCAGATAAATGCCTCCACCCATCGAAGCATGATTGTGGTTTAGATTGCTGTTTTGCAGTTGTAGGTTTTGGCCATCACAATAAATTCCTCCGCCATTGCAATCGGCCTTATTGTTGGCTAAATTGCAGTTGGTGATAGTGCTGGTGCAATTTTTTATATAAATGCCACCGCCATCTGAGGCCGATGAATTATTGCAATTTCCGTTTTCCGCTTTGTTGCCACTTATTGTGCAATCGAGTATCTTAAGAGTGGAATTGTTGGCGTATATCCCTGCACCTACATAACTGCTGTTGTTGCTTATCAGGCAATTGTTTAATGTTATGGAAGCGTTGCTAATAGCCAAAGCACCTCCGTGTTGTGCGTTGTTATCAAAAAAGCTGCTATTGGAAATTTCGATCTTATCCCAGGTGTCGATGCTGATGGCACCGCCAGTATAGTTACCAGGGCTGCTTAAATTAAACCGACAATAGCTGATTATTGATGAGTCATTTCCAGCTTCGAGATTGTGAAACTTCATTCCACCCCAAAACCAATAGGGCCAAATATTTTCAGTAGTAAAGGCAATACTGTCGCTTACATCGCCAATAGCTTTGAGACAACCTTTTATATCTATGCAGAAAGCTCCTGCAATATATACAACGGTTCCTTTTTCGATGGTAAGTGTTACGCCATCGTTTACGGTAAGATCTCCGGTTATTCTTACCGTATCTGCACACCACTGGGCATCATGGCTTATGTTTCCCGCAATAGAAGTTGTGGCCTGGCTTTGGTTTTCGTAAGCACCCATGTCGATGCGCTCAAGGCATCCCTCAGCTACACGCGGATGGCCGGCAAGGTCGAGTGCGGGCAGGTTTAATCCGCTCAGGTCGGGATTGCCGGTATTTAGACAAGGCGAACTTACCGAGATATTGTAAGCTTCGTTGCCACTGCCCTGAAATGCCGGGTCCCCATCTATGTTATTTTCATAATTCCCGCTATATCCGGCAGCCCCATCACCACCAAAAGCAGCTGTACCGCCACTAACCAGGCAGTAATAAAAATCAGGGGAGCCTGTGTTTGTAATTGCTACCTCATCACCGCCTTCATCCGCCGAATTGTTGTAAAAAATGCAATTTGTAAAAACCGGTTCACTGTCGATATCTATGCACACCGCACCACCCCAGTATCCTGCGTGGTTATCAGCAAAGGTGTTGTTAGTAAAATGCGGGCTGGAATAGGCAAAATCACAGGCACCGCCAAGCCCGATGGTTTGATTATTAATAAAGAGATTCCCAATAATTTTTGGGTGGGAATAATTAAACTCAATGGCACCGGCATCGATATCGGCAGAATTATTATCAAAAATATTATTAACTATAAGCGGGCTGGAATAATTGCAATATATAGCCCCTCCCAGGGTGAGTGCATAATTGTTTTTAAATAAACAGTTTTGTATGCTGATTTTCCCAAAATAGTTTAAATACATGGCTCCTCCGGCTTCCCCGCCAAGGTAGCTGTCGTCGAGGGCTTTACTGTATTTGAATGAGCAATGGCTAAACTTTGAACTGTCGGATGCTGATGATGTAAATATAAACAGAATCCGATTCCAACCAGTAGATATGTTGGAAGGAGCGAAATGAATGGAATCTGTCTGAGTGCCTTCCGCCAGAATGGTTCCAACAACGCCAAGGCTATAAAATCCTGTAAAAGTTATCGTGCTGCCAGGGTTAATCGTCAGGGTAACGCCTTCATCAATATAGGTGTCGGCCGAAACATTAACATTGCCCGACCACGTGGTGTTTTCGGTGATATGGACATCATCTTTGCCTTGCGCAAAAATGGGCTTGATCCCAGCCAGGTTTAATAAAATTGCAGTGAACAGACAGGTTAGAATTGTTATGGTAGTGGATGCTTTCATATTAAAGGAGCTTTACCGGTTTACAATAATTTTGATGCTTGATGTTTGTTGATTCTGTGTAAGCACACCGTTGTAAATTCCCGGTGGTAGCAGGCTGGTATTCAATTCAAGCTGGTATGTGCCAGCCGAAAATTCCTTGTTTATCAAGCTTGTGATGTGCTTGCCATTTATATCAAACAGTTCGAGTTTTACCAACGATAAATCTTCAACATCGAAACTTATCATGGTAAGTTCCCTGCATGGGTTGGGGTAACATCTTATACCATTGTTTTCATCGGCATTACTTATAGGCTCATCTATGCCTACAAAATATCCGTTTTCATCAACATCTTCAATATTTCCATTTTCATCGATGGCAAAACTTCTTAGGACTAAATTCATGTAAGGATCGCCAAACATTACACCATTAAGTGGCTGGAATCTTGTGTTGGTGGCAGCCATCGGAAATTCGTTACTTAGAAGCATCAGGGTATCCTGGTTAAGATACGAAAGTGCAATATCCTTAAGCTGGTTGTTGGTGTCGCACACATACGCGCTGCCCGGGATGTAGCTCCACAAAGCGGGTGTTTCGGATAGCGGGCCCGATAAAATATCAATCCTGCTTATTGCCGAAAGGGTGTCTTTTTGAGCGATTTTTTCAGCTTTAAAAGCAATGGTAGCAATCCCCGCATTGTTTATTGCAATGGTGGGATATTGAAGGTGATGAAGCGAATCGATGAGCAGCAAAGCCTTTGATTTTTCATCCCAGCTTACCGAATTGTTGTCCCAGTCGAGGCGGGTCAATTTTTCGTAGGGCAAACGGTTATTTTCGTTTTCATAACTCGAAATCACAATCAATCCCTTTTCATTTTTAAATTCCATATCATAAAAGTTGGGATATTCGGTTTCGGCAAAATCCAGCATTTCAGCGGGCGTTGACCACGTGTTTTCATTATACAAACTATACATCAGTTTTTTATCTGTGGCCGGTTCTTCCGAAAGTTGTATCCAGGTGAGCATGGCTTTGCCTTCGGTAATTGCAGATAGTTGAATTTGTGCTTTGGCTTCCGGTGACTGGAAAATTATCTGTGGCTCCGAGGCAGTCCATGTGTTGGCTTGTTTTTCTAAAGTAATATACCAGATGGCGGCTTCATCGTTTTGCAGATCCGAAACCTGCCAGGAAATTATGGCAAGGGTTTCCGAAATCACAGCAATTTTTGGATTGGCTTCTGCCCGTCCGGTGGCTTTTCCCGAGAAGTCATCCTCGATGGCTTGGATCTGCAAAGTGGTATTTGCCTCCATATCATAAATGGCAAACCAAATATCCAATGAGCTGGCGAAAGCTCCGAGGGGCGTGTCAGTTTTTAAATTCCTGAATGATTTGGCATCGTGGCGCGATTGCGACCAGGTTAGCAAAAGCAGGTTTTCGTCGATGCTTTCCGAAACCGGATTGTGTAGCGCATGGTTGTTGATTTCGATAATTTCCGGCGCACTGAATTTTTGCACATCATTTTTTAGATATGAAATTTTGGTGCTGCGTTGCCCATATTCGGTTCCACGCTCTATCCAGGTAAAAACTGTTTTGTCGCTCGATTGGGCGATGGCGGGGTAAGGCACGGGCTGATTCATTTTGGTAAACCAGCTTACCGGCGAAACTTTTGTAGTTAGATCCTGATAGTCGTAGGTTTCGAGCGGGTTCTCGAATAAGTCTTTTCCATCAATCGGGGGGAAGCACTCCGAAAGATCGTCGCCCCAAAAGTTGTGAGAATAGAACATCTTTGGTCCCCACACATTTTTCTCGTACCAGCCCCATAAAGCATCTATATAAAAGCGGCCATAAATTTGGAAAGCTGCTGACTTCAAAGGCCGGGTATCAGTTGAGGGTATGGTAATGTATGAATGACCGTAACCCAGTGCTACGCGCCCATCTATACCAAAATTTCCGGAAAGTAAGCCATCTAAAAGCTCTGCGCCAATACTAAACTCCACGCCAAAGGCACCCGAATAAAAATGGTAGGAAGCACTTTTTTCGTAGGCTTCGGTATGCTCCGGATTTGCATCGATATGCAAATCGCCATAAGAACCCCATTTCCCGTAAATGGTATCCATAATCATACGCTGGCGGCAGGCATACTCAAACTGAACACTGGCCGAAAAACTAAAGGTGGGCTTTATGATATTGGCCAGGGGTTCCACCGATTCTACTTTATCAAATATACTAGCTATTCTTTCAACCACATCATCAAAAACAAGAAAGTCAGTTACTACTCCCCCTCCCTCAAAATGGTTTTGGATGATGACAAGGTTATTGTCTGCATCCAAATAGTAAGAATTGTTTTGCGAATTGTTATAGCTCAAACGAATAAGATCGGTACTTCCAAAACCCAAAGGAATGTACGACTGGTAAAATTCAGGATCGCCGGTTAGTTGCAGCGAATTGTCGGAGATGTAATAGGCAAGTGCGGCTTTTACTTTCGGGCTTTCCATTTTGCTCTGCATACCGCCAACCATAGGCACATAGTCAGGAATTTCAACACCAACATAATTATTAATAAGCCAGTCTTTTTGAAAGGGTGTGGAAACATTAAATGTAACCTGATCGCCTGATTCTTGTACATCTGTAAAATCTGTATCTGCAACAAAATCGAACCAGCGCGGTCGTGTGCGTTGAATGCTAATGGATGTGGGTCCTTCGATGGCAGCAGGGTGCGGATTGGTGCCGAGATAATATTCGTATTTAAGATAGCTAACCGGCGGCGACAATTGTGCCATATCGTATGTGGCAGTCCAAAGTGTGTCCGTAACTTTTTCGGCCTCTGTAGTTCCAATTTGATTATTGTCCTTGTCGGTAAAAACCAATAGTATTTTATTTAAATCGGTAAAAGGTTCCATGGTAATAGTAAAGGTATTATTGTGCTGCATGGTTCCCGGCGCAATGGCCTGGGTAAACGGCCCGGGATTACATTTTACTTTTGGTGGAATTAATGGATGAATATATATCGGAATGGCAGCACTATGGAAGGTATTCATTTCACTGTTATCTTCTCTGTATCCTGATTCAATGCTCAGGTAGCTTCCCTGGGGTGCATCGCCCATGTCGATGGTAAAAAGTGCATCTGCCGGAGTGGTGGTGTAGTATTGATAATTCTCACCAATGAGTTCATGATCGGCAGTGAAAAATTTATACCCAATAAAATCGCTATCCCAGAACGCATTCCCGACGTAGCTTGTATCTGAGTGGATTGATAATTCATTTATCAGAGCGATCCCTTCGCTAAAGTATCCCTGGCCAAGCGTTAAGCCGAAGTTAAAAGTTGTTCCCGGGTATGGGTCTTTTACCAGAAAATTACCAAGTAAATATTCAGCACCGCCTTGCGGGGCTTCAGGATAAACAACTTTGGCAAATAGCGTATAGGTTCCCGGGTCATGATTTTGGACTTTTTTATTCCAGTTAACAAACAAGAGATCCTTTGTTAAAGTCCAAACGGGTGTGCTGCCTTTAACCGTGGCAATGTTAGTTCCGGCAAAATCAAAAATGGCATGACCCGTTCCTTCATTTAATTTATAATAGAGGCTTTGATCTTGCTGTATTTCACTCTTAAAACGTAAAGCGTTTATTTCATCATAATCGAGAGCGCGGTTAAAAATGCTGATTTCAGATAGCGTGCCTTGAAAATATTCGGCTATATTTTCGGGTTCATCACCCTTGGAAGTGCAGTTTTTTCCAAATATCCAGTAGCCGTCAAAGTTGACGGGGTCAGATATGTATTCATCGTCCAACATACTTCCATCCACATACAGCAAAGTGCTGGTGTTGTTACCCGCCGAAACAGCAATGTGGTGCCATACGCCGTCATTGTTGATGTTTAGCCCATACAAAGTAATATCTTTGTCGGTGGATTGGATTTTAAACCTGAGCGTGCCATCGGCCTCAATGTATAAATCCCGGTCATGTTGGGTAACATTAGTACCATTTTTTTTATCGCTAAACGAAACCAGTTTTCCTCCCGCGCTTGAAGTTGTCTTCATCCAAAACATAATGGTAAATTCTTCGGGAGCTTCAATTTGCTGCGTTGTTTCGATGTAATTGTTGCTGCCGTTTAGCGAAAGCGAATGGTGGAAAGGGATGGAGGTTTCGGTGTAAGATACCGTGTCGTAAAGTAGGTCTCCCTTTTTTAAGCCCAGAGTAACTTTTTTAGTGTAATCGGGAAAGTTTGAAACCGTTACCGGTGCGTAGGTTTTGGCCATATGGTCTGGAGTACTGAAATAGGTATTCCAGTTGTATTGGGGTGTGGCTATGGGCTCTGGTGCTAAGCCATGCAGTTTATATTCTGTTTCCAGGCCTTCGGGCTTGTTGGGGTTAAAGTGTTCGATAACTTTAAGTTTGTTTATGGTATAAGGCAAAGCTGCAATGTCGTAGCTCAGCTTACTTATGCCGTTGTGGCTTATTTTGGTTTGTTGGTCAATAATTTGGTTTGCACCGCCAATAAACTGGTAAGTAACAGAATCTGTTTCGATGGAGGATGATAAAACTTTTAAGGTATCGATAACCAGTTGCACGGCGGGGTGTTGCGGCAGGAAGTAGGCTCCATTTTTTAGAATCCCCATGTTGTTGTTATAGCTTTTATCAGAGATGATATTGAGCCTGTTTCGCAGGTCATCAAAGTTCCAGTATCCCACCAGGTCGGGCTGCTGCATAGGTGACTGCCGGTTATGTAGTAAAATTTCCTGATGCGATAGTGCTTTCGACCACATTCTTACTTCATCAATAGCATCAATCAAAAAGTCATGCCCTCCATATTTATTCCCGATTATCAAAGGCTGATTTTTCCGTAGCAGGTAATAAAGGTTGGAGTATTGCAGGATGTTATCGTAGTTGAACTGATCGAATTCGGTACCGGGCAAAAGATTACCATCAAAATAAAATTTTCCGGTTGGATAACCCTCCTCAGGGTAGCTACACACAAAGGCCACATGGTGCCATGCTTCTCCATAAAACAAACTATGCGGGAAGGTAACTGTCCAAAGCTCCCTCCAGGTAACATTCGATTCAGATGAAATGCCTAAAAGGCAATTTCCTGTCTGAGATCCGCCAAAGTAAAACGAAAATACAGAATCAACACTCAATATGTCCATAACTTCATAGGTGCTGGTAAATTGATCAAAATCAAATTTGATCCATGCCTCCATCGAATAGCTGCTTTTTAAGGGGTCGATGCTGTATGGGCCGGGATAAATGTCGCCATCCATTTGCCCGGGGCCGTTTTGTATTAGGGCGTACATAGTGCTATCCAATGCCAGCGCCTGGCCGCTGATTTGGTTTTCGTAAAATGATGGGATCGAATCGATGAGGTTTTGCTCAAGCGATTCAAATTTTAGAATAGGGCTGTGCGGCAAAACAATGAGATTTTTTGGGTAATGCAGGCCATTTTTTGGCCCGCCTTCGCAATGGATGATGATATCCAAAAAATCGGTGTTTGTGGGCAGATTGTCCATGCGTACATTTTCATAAACCGCCGAATCGAGGTAAGTGCCCGGGTTGGTTGTTACAAGATGAGATGAAATTACAGCTGAATCGGTATCATAAATACGAAACTCGATGGTGTCGGTGCGTGGAGGCAGATTTGAAACCGAAAATCTATTTTCGAGTTCCGGCACAGGCTGCCACAAGGTATCCGAAAACGTATAATTATTGGTAGTAAAAGGCCCCCAGCCCTGGGCTGCTTTTGTAACAAGCGTGTCAGGATAAACGGTATAAGGAAATTGATAAATTGCAATACTATCGGTTTGGTAATGAAGTTCGATGTGAAGTTGCGGTGAAAGTGGAAAACCCATGGTGTCAGCTTCAAAGCTCCAGGATGCAATGGATAAATTATTTCCTGTTTCGGTATATGCTTCATCAATCAGTTCCCCCTTTTGGTCGATCATTTTCATGATTACCTCGTGGGTGTTGGTGGGCAAATGGTACAACACAAAAAGATTGGAACGTTGCCCGCTAATGATGTAGGGGCCGTAGCCGTTTAGCGAGGTAATTTTGATTTGGGGAAGTGTGGTGGTGTCAGCATAATGTTGCCCATACGATTGCAATGGTATCCAATAAATAAATATAAGCAAGCCGGCAATAAAAGCAATTGTATTTTTCATAATTTATCTATTGATGGTGAAATTCAAATAGTTTTTGATTTCATGTTCGCTAATTGTTGTTTCTTTAATCCTGGGTTTAAAAAGGCCGGAGAGGCAAAATTTTAGAAAACGGTCAAGGTCGGATTCCTTACCTTCAGCAACTATCCTGAAATAGCCCTTGTCTATTTTGTTAAGCTCACCTTTGATGTGGCATAGTTGCGAAAACTGTCTTACCTGGTACAAAAAGTCGTTACCCAGGTTTCCGGAAATAGTAATGCACACATTTTTCATAGCACAGGCAAAGCTATGCTATCAACCATAGCAATGCAAATTTTGGAAGTCCGAAATGGTAAAAGTAAGTTCGAAATCGTCAAATGCTGAATTTTCCACCAAATATATCTTTCTCTGTTTTCTCTGCGGCTCCACCGATTTCTCTGTGGGTAAATGGCGGAGGAGTTTATTGCTTGACGCTTTTTACCGAGTTGCGGTAGTAGGATGGAGTGATACCTGTGGCTTTTTTGAAGCAAGTAAAAAAGGTGGATCTGGAATTAAACCCCGCCATTTGGCCAATGCCTTCGATCGAAAAATGATTTTTCCCGGGGTCGGCCAACAATTGCCTGGCCAATTTAATGCGGTAATCGTTTAAAAATTCATTGAAGTTTTTTCCGAAATGCGAATTGATAACATAGGAAAGGTAGGTGCGGTTGGTATTTAATTTCTGGCAAATTTCATCCAGGGTAATTCCGCTGTAAAGAAAAGGTTTCTCTTCCTTCATCAGCTGTTCGATTTTATGAGATAACTCCGCTTCGTTCTCATTGCCTAATTTTTCAGTTTCTAATTTTTCTGTGGTAGCTTCTTCAGTTTGATCGCCTTCATCTTGCCCGTCGCGAACAGCATAAGCCCGTTCAGATTTTGCCAGTAAAAGGTTTTGCTTAACGAGATGATTATAGGCTTTTCGCTTTGTGCTGTACTCGATTATTATAACCCCTATAAAAAAAGCAGACAGCACCACAGCAACAATTAGGCTCACAATGGTTTTGTTTTTGGTGTCTAGTTTCATGATCGCAATTTCATTTCCACTTTTTAGCAGCACGTTTTCCCTTTCCTTTTTCTCAGTTTCGTACTTTGTTTGTATATCCGAAATTTGTTTTTGTGTTTCGGTATTTACCAGCGAGTCTTTTAGCTGATGGAATAAAGTGTTGAAGGTAAAGGCTTTTTTATAATTGTGCAGCCCAGCCCAGGCACTGGCCAATCCTTCGTAGCTATCTTTTAAAATCGCTTTTTGATTGTTTTCCTTACCATCAGCAAGTGCCTTGGTAAAAAAATCAATCGCTGTTTCGTAATCTTCCATTTTTACGTATATCTTTCCATATAGCAAAAATGCTTCGGCTAACTGCGATTTATCGTTTAATTTATCTAAGAGCATCACCGATTTATCTAATGATGAAATAGCTTGCGCATAGTGGCCTTCATGGCTCAGCACCTCGGCATAGTTGCCATAAGTTGCCGCCAAAGGATAAAGCGCATCGATTGCTGTAAATATCTCAATAGCATCTCCATAACTACGATTGGCTTTTTCAAACTCCGCCAAATGACTTTGAACCATCCCAATATTCATCAGCGATAAGCCAATGCCATATTGATTTTTCAATACCACAACCAGATCATAGCATTTCTTGTAATAATCCAGAGCCTGTGGGTAGTCCTCCATTTTTAGATATATATTTCCAATATTTGAATACGACATGGCCAGGCCGGTGGTATCATTCATCGTGTCCTGTTTGCGGGCTGCCTGTATCAAATATTCGATCCCCATTTTATAGTTAGCGTTTTTTTTATGCGTAACTCCCATCGAATTGAGCAGGGTTAGAATTTCCGAATCATCCTTTAAAACCATTTGTATGGCCAGCGATTTTTCGTAATACTCCAGCGCCTGCTCATAATCTCCTTTCCCTTCGTGGCCAAAACCAATAAACTTTAAGGCAATGGCCTCTCCGGGCTTATCATCTATTTCATGCGAGGTTTGGTTAGCCAGAGTCGCGTATTCGATGGATTTGTTGAATGCCGTATCACTATATAAAAAAGCAAGCGTGTTGAGTACATAAACTTTTTGTGCGCCACTTGTTGTATTCACAACTTGCAAAAGACTGTCGATATTTTGGCTGATCTGTGCAAGACCAACAATAGGTAATAAAAGCAAAATAAGTAGAAGATTTTTCATAATCTAAATTTGGAATAAATCGTCTTTCCCGCTGAAAATGGCAAATCTACAAATTCAATTGAAATAGGTGCTGATGTGGGAATTTTAATTTGGATAATGATCCTTTAGCCTAAGTGCCAAATCTTAATTTGTTGATGGAAATTATTTAGTTTGAAGAGGTAGTTTATTTTTTTGACAGGCAATGTTTAACTCTCGGGCGAAAGCTCCGGCTCTCCGGCATTGTAGTATTTGGTGAAAGCCTCCAAATCTTTGGGCAGGTAATTATTGATGATTGATTTGATAAGGCTGATGTATTCATCGCCCTTTTCGGAATAACGGGTCAGGCCTTCGGCGAGCAGCTTGGCGTTTGGGTATTTGTTATCTTCCCGCAGCTCGATGCGCCTGGCTCTTAGGTCGTGGTAGGCATAGCCGGTGTTGAGCAGCCACACATATTCTTCGATGCAGGCCCCGCGTGTGGAAAAGGATTTGACCATAAACTTAGGGTTCTCCACATTGTCGGGATAGCGGCCGCATCCCGCCGTGTAGCAGTGTATCCCAAAATAATTGTTTATTTCGCGGGCAAACTTCGACTTTCCCCAACCCGATTCGATGATGGCCTGCGCCATGATCAGCTTCTCGGGAATGTAATCGACCCTGTGCAAAAGCGAGTCTATCTTTTGCTTGTATTCCGATTTTGAAATCGAATCAGTAAAATAATTATCCCCCATTTTGTAATCGGCTGCCAGTTTATTCAGGGTTTTTAGTTTTCTTTTTTTATGAACAACATGCCTGTAATCATCACGCAAATCAATTAGCATAGCCCGCTTGCGCATTATGTTTTGATTGGCTTCCACGGCATCGGGATAGAAGTTGGCAATAAACTGCTTGTGGTTCTCGGGCAGGGTTTTTACGGTCGATATTTCGCTGGCATCAAAGTTATTTTCTTTGTTCGATTTGCACGAGCTAAGCGCAGCCGTCAGCACGAGGCTAAAGCTAAGCAAGAGGAGTAATTTGTTTTTTGGAGCCATCATAAGTAATAAAAATTGCTTTTCATAATTATCATTAAACTTTTGGTATAGGCCTTACCTCGCGATGAATAATTCTCCAGTCCGTTTACTAAATAAAACGGATCGGGCACCTCGTTGTTCATCCGGTTCACTATGCGCAGGTTGCGAAAGTCGTGGTAGTAGCGGCTCGAATTGAGCAGTCGCATGTAATCCCTCACGCCATCGAGCAACGAAGCGTATGATTTCACCCAGAATTTGCTCTTGGCTTTTTGTGGGGCAATGCCGCATCCTTGTCTCAGGCAGCGGATGCCAAAATAATTGTTACCTTCTTTTACAAAGCGCGACTTGCCCCAGTTCGATTCGAGGGCGGCCTGAGCCAGTACCAGTTTTAGCGGGATGATGTCGGCCTTGCGCAGTAGTTCGGTAAAATGAGCGTTGGTGATTTCAAAACCGCTGGTGTCGTCCGGAACTTCACAGCGATAATGTTTTAGGTATTTGATAATGCGTGCCTTCTCGCGTTGATCAAGGGTGCCTGCCTCGCGAAATTGTTGCTGAATATTGTAGATGTCTTTGCGCCTTTCGGCGATTTCGGCATTTACCTGCTCCACCACAGGAACGATCAAATCCACGAAGGCTTCTTGCTCGGATGTTAGTTTGGCTTGCCCGTGCAGGCTCAGCATTGTCAAAAAGAACAAGAGTAAGGTGAATGATATTTTTAGTCTATTCAACTGAAATTATTGTTAGTGAGACATTAAAGCCTGGCTAAAGTGTTGAGATTCCTCCTGCCGCAGGTGCGGCAGGAGGAATCTCATTTTTATTAATCCCAAAAGTTTAATTTTTCCGGACACTACTGTTAATTAAAAAATTATCTACCTAATTTTTAATTGCACACCAAAAATGCCTTATTTTGGAATACAATTTGAAATCCGCAAATCTACATTATTTTTTTTCAACTATTAAGACCAACAAACGTTATACTTGCAATCGAATGGTAATGAAACACACCGTAAAAAATAGAGAATTGGATGCGCTGGTAAGTCTTTTGGACGAGCCTGACGACATGATATTTGGCAAGGTTCGCGACAAACTTTTTGCTTACGGCCTTGATGCCGTGCCCCTGCTCGAGGATGCCTGGACCAGCGAAACCAGCGATGTAGTGCAGCACCGCATCGAGGGGATTATTCATCAAATTCAGTTCGATAATATTTTTGCTGAGTTGAGTAGCTGGAAAAACGCGCGACCCCACGATTTGTTGAAAGGCTTTATGCTGGTGGCCAAATACGAGTATCCCGAGATGAACGAAAAGTCGATTATCGAAAGTACCGGGAAAATGATTCAGGATGTGTGGCTCGAACTCAACAGCAACCTTACGCCCCTGGAAAAAGTGAAGGTGCTCAACCATATCTTTTTCGATGTTTACGACTTTAAGGGTAACAAAAAAGACATGCACAATCCCAAAAACTCCTACATTAACCATATCTACGAAAGTAAAAAAGCCAATCCTATTTCGCTAAGTGTAATTTACATGGTGATTGCCCAAAGCCTTAAAATCCCGGTTTACGGCATCAACTTACCCCAAAATTTTATCATGGCCTACCTCGGCGACATGATTATCGATTATAAAATCATTAGCCAAAAGGACGTGCAATTTTACCTGAACGCCTTCAACCGGGGCGCGGTTTTTACGGAAAAGGAAATTGGATTGTTTCTGCGACAGATCAACCTGGAATCCGAGCCTAAGTATTTTTTGCCCTGCGACAACATCACCATTATCAAGCGGGTGTTCAACAATTTGATCTTCGCCTTCGAGCAGGCCGGTAATAGCCAAAAGGCGGCCGAGCTAAAAAAGCTACAATCGGCACTGGATTGAGAATAAATTTTGGGGCTACTAAATCCCTATCCCGGCCATTTATAACCGTGGGGTATGGATTTAAGACCTCCTGCCCCAGAAGATTAAAATCAAATACTTATTACAATCTTATCGTAAATCTGCATGTCGCAAAATTCATACTGAAGAACTTAGTGTTTCTTAGTGTCTTGGAGTCTTAGTGGCTATGCATCAATAATTTGCCACAAAGGCTCGAAGGCTCAAAGTATCACAAAGGGTTTTTAAATGCAAACCAGCTATTACAGTAAGTCAGGAAGAGTAAAGCGTTAACGCCTTTTTATCTTTCTTCACGATTATTTCCGGTTCTATTCTTCCATTTTACTGCTTTGCAAATATGGCAAATAGTTATTAATATAATCATCCATTAATTGCTTAACCAACAGTGCCTTATTTGAAAACCTATTGTCTGAACATAGCGCATCCAATGGTTGACCATAATCCCTTTTCCATTTTTCAACATGATCAATGTCCATCAGAATCAGATGAGTGAGGTTTTGCAGGAAGTGTTTCTTTTCATCACTTCCGGCCTGGTCGGGATTGAAAGTGTTCAATATCGAAATAAGTTCTGCTTTGATTTCGGGATCCGACAAGGCAGGGAACAGGTCAAAAGGCATGGTTATCAGGATAACGTATTTTGGTAATGCTGCAGGTAGTTGACGCAAATATGTTTCAGAGGTTCCAATCCTGTATGTAATCCCGTTATTCTCGATAGCAACAGGTTCGATGTCCTGAGAATAGCCTTCTTCCGATTTGCAAGCCAACAATAAGATGGCTGCTAAGAGTATGAAGATTTGTTTTTTCATATTAAAATAAAAATTATCGGATGATTAACTTTTTCCTTGCCGATACTCCCAGCGCGGATTCCACACTAATAAAATAGATACCCGCTTTCCATAAATTACAATCAATTTGCAGTGCTGACCTGTCAGGTTCGATTTCCCTGCTTAAAACCATTGCACCGCGACTGTCCATAATTGTGATTTTCCTTGTTCGGTTAAGGTCGGGCAGATCGATGATGAATGATTTTGATGCAGGGTTTGGAGTAATGGATAAATCGGATTGAGCTAAATATAAATTTTGATTTAAACCTACCCAACCTCCATTTGTGGTTTTATACAATTGGTTGTTGTAAGCAAAATATCCGGTGTTTTGGCTAATCATTTGCAAATGAACTGAGCGATCAATCATAAACGGATCGAAGGGAATTTTAAGTTGTGGCGACCATGTTTGCCATGCATCATCCGTATAGGCAAGATTGAGCGTATCGATCATCGATCCAAAACCAGAGGTAATAAGCACACTATACGCTTCCTCACTCGAAAGCAAATCGACCGTTACAAGGGATATTTCCTGGTCCTCCCACGTAAGGCCATCATCAGTGGAGTAAAACAAGCCTTCGATTGTATGCGCATACAGGCAATTGCCATCGAGGCTTTTGCCCAGCTTCAGGAATGTTTTGCCATCGCTGAGTTGCAGTATCTGCGACCAGGTGTTGCCACCGTCATCGCTTCGTAGCAAAGTGCCGGTATAAGCGGGGAGCGTAGGATTGTTGTCGTAAACTTCAAAAGTAGCCAGGCTTATCTGATCATCCACGCAAAGAATATGGTCGAAATATCCTTCCTGATCCGTAAAGTAAACCTGTTCGGGCAATTGATCCGGGCCGATGCCCTCCAACTTGTAAATAGCATTTCCGATGCTTGATCCATCCATGCCGAATGCTGCACAATAGCCGCCCAGGTTGATGTTTAAAAAATCCGCAGCCTGAGCGAACGCCAGGTCAGGGCTGACATCGTCCCACCATTCGCCGGCATTCAGACTTACCTTAAAACTGTTATACCCCCATAAATTAGATAGGACAATATATTGAGATGCTCCGAATTTAAAAAAATCAGAGGGTGAGGCGTATTGCTGCGGGTAAGACAGGAGGTTCCAGCTTTGTCCGCCATCCTCGGTCATATTGATGTAGGCATCTTCGGCAAGCAGAACCCCGGTTTGTTCATCGAAAAATTTAATGTTATTTAGCAAGTATATCTCCGATGGCGTGTAAATCTGTGCCCATTGTGCGGCAAGCACAAAAGGGCAAATCATCACAATTAGAAAATAGATTGATTTTTTCATAGTATTATTATTTTAATGTTTTCATTGTATTTGTTACATCGAGTGGCCAAATTTACAAAATGATTACCCAAATAGCAAGGATTTTTTTGTATTTATTTTCTATCGAAAGTCTTTTTCCTGTTTATCCCAAAACCTTTCATTATTGCCACCACCACCAAGGCTCTAAGTCTGAAACAACAAAGCCAAAATCCATCACCCAAATAACGGCAGGTCTTAGGTCTGCGACAGCTTAGCCGGCGAATTTCTTCGAATGATAGTTTCCCTTTAGTCATAGCATGGCTTTGAGCCATACCATGACAGGCACATAAAATAAGCAATCTACCCTTTCATTTCCTCATAAGTAGGAATCTTTTCCAGAAAAGCGTAAGCACTCTGCTCGAAATCGATGCGGGCGCAAAAATGCTCCAGGCCATTACTTACCGCAAGATATCGCACCTGCAAGGCCATATTGTACCTCCCGATTTGCTCGAAAACACTTTGATTTATCTTTACGTCCGGAGCCTTGCATTCAACAATCATCAAGGGCTTGCCCGATGAGCCATAAACCAAGATGTCGGTGCGCTTGGTCATGGTATTGAGACGCAACGATTTTTCGATGGCCAGCATAATGGGTGGTACTTTTAGCTCATCGATCAAAAACCTTACAAAATGCTGCCTTACCCATTCCTCGGGCGTTAGCGCAACAAATTTGTGTCGGATGGTATCAAAGATTTCATTTCGGTTTTCCTGTTCTCTGAGGCGAAAAGGATAGGAGGGGAGCTTGAGTTGCTGCATGATGATGCCTAAGGCGGATTTTTGACTTGGATACTTATTCGTGCAAAACTAAAACAAATTGCGCGTTTTGCTTTACTTTTGTCCCCAAATTATAAATTGATGAGAACAAAATCAGAGATTGTAAAAAATTGGCTCCCGCGCTACACAGGCACCCCGCTCGAATCGTTTGGCAAGTACATCCTGCTGGTTAACTTCCAGAAATACCTGGATATTTTTGCCGAGATGCACCATGTGGAGATACAGGGCGAAGACCGCGCCATGCCCAGTGCTACCGCCGGCGATATTACCATGATAAAATTTGGAATGGGCAGTGCCAATGCTGCTACCATCATGGATTTGCTAAGTGCCATCAACCCCAAGGCTGCCTTGTTTTTGGGTAAGTGTGGGGGCTTGAAAAAGAAAAACCAGTTGGGCGACCTTATACTCCCTATTGCCGCCATCCGTGGCGATGGCGTTTCCAACGACTACTTCCCCATAGAAGTGCCGGCACTGCCTGCTTTTAGCATGCAAAAAGCCATTTCGACCACCATACGCGAACACAAACGCGACTACTGGACAGGAACGGTTTACACCACCAACCGCCGCGTGTGGGAGCACGATGAGAAATTTAAAAAACACCTGCGCAAAACACGCTCTATGGCCGTGGATCTGGAAACAGCCACCATCTTTGCCGTAGGCTTTGCCAACGAAATTCCTACCGGTGCCTTGCTTCTGGTTTCCGATCAACCCATGATTTCGACTGGAGTAAAAACCGAATCGAGCGACCAGATAGTTACCAACAATTTCCTGGACGAACACCTGCGCATCGGCATCGAATCGTTAAAGCAACTTATCGAGAATCGTCAAACCGTTAAGCATCTGCGTTTTTAAGAATTAAGCACCAGCATGGATTACGAAAATATCATAAGCAAAATCAACAAGCGGATTTATTCGCCGGTTTACTTCCTCTCGGGCGAGGAGCCTTTTTTTATCGATAAAATCAGCAAGCTCATCGAAGATACCGTCCTTGACGAAGGCGAGAAAGATTTTGCCATGAATATTGTTTACGGCAAGGATACCCAAATCGATCAGATCATTGGCATGGCCAAAGAATTCCCGGGTTTTGGCCCTTACCGCGTGGTAATCGTGCGCGAAGCCCAGCACATCAAAGACATCGAGAAAAACGACTACCTGAAAGCCTACCTCCAAAAGCCGATCGAAAGCACTATTTTGGTTTTTAATTACAAATACAAAAAGGTGGATGGTCGCACGGCCTTTTCTAAACTGGCGGCAAAGGCAGGGGTATTTTTTGTGTCGGATCCTAAAAGAGACTACGAAATCCCCGACTACATCGAAAAGATTCTCCAAGCGCGGGGCTATCGCATCTCGCCCGAAACACGGGCTCTGCTGGCCGAAAACTTAGGCAACAACCTGAGTAAGATCGAAAACGAACTCAACAAGTTACTTATCAATGTAGCGAAAGGCTCAGAAATAACCCCTGCACTGGTCGAGGAAAATATCGGCATCAGTAAGGACTATAACATATTTGAGCTACAACGAGCCATGGCTCGCAAAGATGTGCTCAGAGCCAACAAGATTGTGAATAATTTTGAGGCCAACCCCAAAGAGTTTCCTGCGGTGATGCAAATCGTGCTGCTTTTTAGCTACTTCCGCAAAATATTTCATTATCATTTTATCAAAGAAAAAAATAACCAAAACAAGGTAGCTTCCGAATTGGGCGTTCATCCTTTTTTTGTAAAAGAATACAGTGCCGCTGCCAAATTATACCCACCCAAAAAACTCAGAAGCATTTTCTCTATTTTCCGCGAGTTCGACCGAAAATCCAAGGGCGTTGACAGCGCAACCATTCCCGATGGTCAGCTTATGCGCGAGTTGGTGTATCGGGTGATGCATCTGTAAACAGGGTTCGCCGCCCCGAAGGCTGGCCGAGGTATGATGTCCGATCTACGATGTCCGATGTCCGATGTATGATGTTCACCCACACATCTAAAATCTGAAATCTTAAATCTTAAATCTGACATCAAAGAGATCTCAGATGTTCATCCTCACATCAAGAATCTTCAATCAAACATACACATCTAAAATCTTACATCGGACATCGTAGATCGGACATCAAAAGTTATTAAGTCTTGCTATCCCTCCTCCTCCGCCTTCTCGGCCTTGGTTTTTTTGCTTCCGCGATACATCTCGTATTTCACAAAGCGGCATTCCAGCGGCCCGTTAAATAAATGGATTTTGCGTGAAGTGCGCAGACCTACCGATTTTAAAGCACTAAAGTCGGAGCTGATCATCCAGGCATCCCAGCCCGTATAATGCGTTTTGAGTATATCGCCTATCATTTTGTAAAAAGCGTTCAGGTCGTCTTTTTTGATGCGCTCGCCGTAGGGCGGGTTGGTGATGATGGTTCCACCTCCTTCTACTGGTGCTTTGCTATTTTCAAAAGCCACATGCTTGAGTTGAATATCTTTGGTAAAATCCGCATTTTCGATCACTTCGGCGGCCAGTGCCAAAGCTCGCTGGTTGATGTCAGAGCCAAAAATGTTGCAGGGGACAGGGCGGATCTTACTATTTTCTTCCTTCACGATTTTTTTCCACAGTTGGGCATCGAAGTCGTTCCAACGGAAAAAGCCATAATCTTCCCTAAAAAAGCCTGCAGGAATTTTACGCGCAATCATGTCGGCCTCGCATAGCAGCGTACCCGAGCCACACAGCGGATCGAGCAGGTCGGTGCTGCCATCCCATCCCGTGTGCATTATCATCCCAGAAGCCAGCACTTCGTTGATGGGTGCCAGCCCTTGCATGGTGCGGTATCCACGCTTATGCAGCGAATCGCCCGAGCTGTCGGTGAGGATGCTGCATTGCTCGCCATAAATATGAACGTGGATGCGTAGGTCGGGCTTGTCGAGATCCACATTGGGACGTAGTCCGGTTTTTTCGCGGAACTGATCCACGATGGCATCCTTGGTTTTTAATGAAACAAAATGCGAGTGGCTCATTTGGCTGTTGCTCACGGTGGCATTAATAGCCAGGCTCTGCTTTTCGCTGATAAGGCTACTCCAATCGAAATTTTTTACACCCTGATAAAGGGCTTGCTCATCGGGAGCTTCAAAGGCTGCAATTTCTTTGAGCACACGCAGTGCGGTGCGGCAGGTGTAATTGAGTCTGTAAAGTGTGGCCTTGTCGGCGGTACATTTTACGGCACGCTTCAGGATTTGTATTTCGCCTGCTCCCGCTGCGGCAACTTCTTGCGCCAGCAGTTCTTCGAGGCCGGCCTGGGTTTTAATGATTAAGTTGAGTGGATCTAAATTCAATGTTTTCTTTGTTTTATGTGATTTTTATTATTGCCTTTCAGGATGCCTCTGATTTTTTCTACCCGCTTTTGGTAGGGTTCATTTTCGGGGCGGGCAAGCAAAAAAGACAGTGATCTGGTAGATTCAAAATTCTCAAAAATAATTTTAAGACTGGCCAAAAACGGGATGACCAGCAGCATACCGGCAACGCCCCATACCATCCCGCCCGCTATAAGGCCCAGGATCGTAATAAAGGGATTGAGCCTCACGTAGCCACCGGTAATGTTGGGGGTAAGGATGTTGTTTTCGATAAACTGGATGAGGGAAAAGAAAGCGAGTACCCACAGGGCCATATTAGGGCTGTCGCCGGTAAGCATAGCAAATACCAGCGGGAAAAAAGCTCCGATCCAGGTACCGAAGTAGGGGATGAAATTGAAAAAGGCCGAGATAACCCCAAAAAGTATGGCGTATTTAAGCCCGATTAAGTAAAGCCCAAAGGAGTTGAGCACCGAAAGTATCAGCACCACAATAAAAGCTCCGCCCAGATATCGCTGAGAAACAAAGGATATTTCGTTCAGGATTTTTATGGTACGATCCTTTTCGTTTTCGGGAACCACGCGCAGGATGAAAAAGTTGAAACGCTCGCGATAATACAGGAGGTAAAACACAAAAACCGGCATGATAAAAATCTTGAAAAATGTGCCTGCCGTTGCGTTGAGTATTTCGTTGAGCAATTGGTTACCCGAGGTAAAAATGTTGGATACCTGCTTGTTTAACCAGTTTTTTTGCTGGCTGGCCTTAACCCCAAGATGATCTTCGATAAAAAGGGAAATCTGATTTACATTATCATAGGCTTTTGCTTTAAGTGCGGGAAAGTCGGAAGCAAGCTTTGAAATTTCAGATCCAAAAAATAACGATATCCCGCTTAAAAAGATGATTAGAAAAATGATGGTAACAAAAATGGATAGACCTTTTGGTACGCCCATGCGGCAAATGAAACGGCATATCGGAAACAACAAGGATCCTATCAAAAGCCCGAAGGCCAAGGGGACAAGAAAGTTTTTTGCAGTTACAATGATAAAAGTAAATGCTATGACAAAGACCAAAAGGTAGGTGCTTCTTCGTAGTAATGTGTATTTTGTTTCCATAAGTTTTACAAAAAAAACAGAATAATGATGTTATAAATTAGTTGGTAAATCTACAACTTTACACCTTGCTTGAATATATTTGCTGAAATTTTATGATATTATGACAATTCAACAAGCCCAAAAAACTGTAGATGCGTGGATCAATTCAACCGGGGTGCGGTATTTTAACGAGCTTACTAACATGGCGATACTTACCGAGGAGGTAGGGGAGGTGGCTCGCATCATATCGCGCAATTATGGCGAACAATCTTTTAAAGCCAGCGACCGCGAAAAAAATCTGGCTGATGAGCTGGCCGATGTACTTTTTGTTTTAATTTGCCTGGCCAATCAAACCGGTATTGACCTGGATGAAGCACTGCAAAAAAACCTGGAAAAGAAAAGCACACGCGATAAAGACCGGCACCAGCAAAACGAAAAACTCCGGTAAGGGTTTTTTATCGGCTGTTCGCAAGTGGTAGAATGATGTACGAAATCGCGGAGGGCTGCTGGCAAGTTCATTGTTCCCCGGGTTAAAACCCGGGGCAATTCAAAACATCAACTTAATGGACAAGTGCTAAATAAACTTTTGCATTATTTTTGACGATGCGGCGAACGCATTATAAATTTTAAAAATTTCACTATGCAATTAAAATGGATTCTTAAAAATGAATGGCGCGAAACCCGGCGAGCCGCCATGTGGGAACAAAGCGTGGGCATCAAAATCTTCCTGGGCTTCGTCTTCCTTATTGTCTTCGCCGAAATGATGCTCGGGAGCATTTTGCTGGGTAAGAATTTTCATGAAATATTTCCCGAGGCGGATGCTGTCGAAAAGTTTAATGGCTTTATTCTGTATGGCTTTGCGCTGGGATTTGTGGTGCGTCTGTTTATGCAAAAGGTGCCAGTACTTAGCATTCAGCCCTATTTGCATCTTCCGGTTAAGAGGGCAGCACTGGTAAATTATGTGCTGGGTAAATCGGCCTTTGCGATATTCAACTTCTTCCCCATCCTGGTTTTTACACCTTTCATAATTTTCCAGATGGGGTCTTACTATTCGGGTTTCCAAATTGCGACTTATGTGCTTCTTATTTTCTTTTCCGTTTACAGTGTCAATTTCCTGGCTTTGCTTTTCAAGCGAAATCTTTCGGGTAACAATATTGTTACTCTCGCTGTAATTGCCATTGCCGCATTGCTCGGGCTTGCCGAATATTTTGGAGTGATTTCCATCACTACCATCTCCTCGCTGATGTTCACCGCCCCACTTTACAATCCGGTTTTCCTGCTCGTTCCACTGGCAGTTGTGTTTGCAGCTTATCTGCTCAACTATCGCGATTTGAGCCGGCATCTCTATCCTGAAGATAATCTAAAACTGAAAAAGTCAAGCCGTCGCAATGTTTCCGATTTTAGCTATCTGCGCAACTTTGGCGAAATTGGTAACCTGATGATCCTCGAACTTAAATTGATGATACGCAACAAACGCCCCAAGAGCACCGTGGTTTTTATCCCTATTTTCCTCTTGTATGGTTTGATATTTTATCCCAATCCCGAAATGTATGGCCAAAACGGCTGGCTGCTTTTTGTGGGTATTTTTATGACCGGCGGCGTAACGCTTATTTATGGCCAATACCTGTTGAGCTGGGAAAGCAGCTACTTCGATGGGATACTTTCGCATATCGACGACTTCAACCTTTATTTTAAAGCCAAGCACAATTTACTGGTTTTTTCAACGGTGCTTTCTTTTGTGCTCACCTTGCCTTATGCGTGGTTTGGCACCAAGATACTCTTGATCAATTTTATCGCTGCCCTTTTTAATATGGGTGTAAGTTCGGTATTTGTAATTTGGATGTCAACCAACAACAAAAAACGGCTCGATTTGTCCAAAGGCGCGGCCTTCAATTATCAGGGCGTTAGTGCTACCCAGTTTTTGGTTTCCTTCCCTGTCATGCTTGCGCCTCTGCTTATTTATCTGCCTTTTTGGGCTTTTGGATATTACGATAGTGGATTGTATGCCATAGGTATCGTGGGTTTATTGGCTTTGATATTTAATAAGCCATTATTAAAAATTGCCGAAAACCGTTTTATGGAACGCCGTTATGAGATTGGCGAAGGTTTTAGAAAAAAATAATACTCGAAAAAATTTAGAAAAATGATAGAAACTTTTGAATTGACAAAGCAATATAACGGCGAAACGGTTTTGAATTTGCCGGGATTAAAAATTAATAAGGGCGAAGCCTTTGGCCTGGTGGGTAATAATGGTGCCGGCAAGACTACCTTTTTCCGCCTGATTCTCGATTTGATACGCCCCAGCGCGGGCGAGGTAAAAATCAATGGTGAAGATGTAGCTCAAAATCCCCAATGGAAAAAAATTACCGGCTCTTATCTTGACGATAATTATCTGATCGATTTCCTTAGCCCCGAAGAGTATTTTACCTTTATCGCCGGCGTGTATCAATTGCCCAAGGGTGACCTCGAAAAGTTTTATCAGGAATATGAGCCTTTTTTTAATGGCGAGATTCTGGGCAGGAAAAAGTACATCCGCGATCTTTCGCGCGGAAACCAGCAAAAGGTTGGCATTGCCGCTGCCTTGCTGCCCAAGCCCGAAATACTCATTCTGGATGAGCCTTTCAACGGCCTTGACCCTTCTACACAAATCCGGCTTATCGCCTTGTTGAACAATTTGCGCGAAACCACCGAAACCACAATTTTGATTTCGAGCCACGACCTGAAACATGTTACCGAAGTGAGCAAGCGCATCGTGGTATTGCACAAGGGCGGTGTGTATAAGGACATTATCAAAACCGACAACATGCTCAAAGAATTGGAAGCCTATTTTACTGCCTAAAATAGATAGGCAAGCGAAAATTAGTATTTGATTATAAATCATGTTACCATTAGATTAAAAGAAAGAAATTGCAGGCAAGCGAAATAGTTGTAATTTTACAACAAATACTTTGAGCAATGACAGAATTTAAAGAAAAGTACATAAACCCATTTACAGACTATGGTTTTAAACGGTTGTTTGGCGAAGAACCCAACAAGGATTTATTGCTTGATTTCTTGAATGAACTTTTGAAAGACCAGGAAGGAGAAATTACGGAATTATCTTATTTGCCGAACGAAAAATTACCAATTTCAGTTGGCGACAGAAGAGCAATTTTTGATATTTACTGCACCAATGAAAAGGGCGAACAATTCATTGTAGAAATGCAAAAAGCTGAGCAGAAATTTTTCAAAGACAGAACCATCTTTTACTCAACCTTTCCAATTCAGGAACAAGCGAGAAATAAGGACAGATTTTGGAATTTTGAATTAAAAGCAGTTTACACAATCGGGATTTTAGACTTTGAATTTGAAGAAAGTGACCCTGATAAATATCGCCACGATGTACAGTTGACAGAACAAGAAACCAAAAAAGTTTTTTACGAAAAGTTAAATTACATCTACCTTGAAATGCCCAAGTTTAATAAAACGGAGAAAGAATTAGAAACTCGCTTTGATAAATGGATGTTTGTTCTGAAAAATCTTCCGAAACTTGAGAGAATACCTGTTCAATTAAAAGAAAATGTTTTCATGAAACTTTTTGAAACAGCAGAAATAGCAAAATTAGAACCAGACGAATACAAAAAGTATGAAGCTAGTGTAAATGCTTATAGAGATATTATTAACATAAAAAACACCTACCTTGAAAAGGGAAAGATTGAGGGAATGATTAAGGGTAAGGTTGAAGGAAAGGTTGAAATAGCAAAGGAAATGCTTCAAGACAATGAACCAGTTGAAAGGATAATGAAATATACAGGATTATCAAAAAAAGAAATTAACGAATTGAATTTGTAATCCCGGAGATTTTCTGGAGAAACAAAGGCTATGAGGTATGGCGGGTTTAGTAGTAAATTGAAGTTTTGTGCTTCGAAGTAACTCTACCACGATTTGAAAAGATACATGCTCCAAACCCCACTACCCTTCATGGCTTCGACCGTAATTCGCTACAGACCCCTCTAGCTCCCTTTGTGGGGAGAACGAGCCAAGGTACTGGCAGTGAGAGGGATTTTTTATAATAAAAGGGGTAAGGCGGGTCTTCAGGAAATATCCGAAAATGACAGAAAGGAAGATTGTTAAAAACTCATTTACACATTCGTGTATTAGTGGCAATATGGGAAAATTATTCGCAGCGCTTACATTAGTTTTATTTTTCTTTCAAGTCCAGGCGCAAAATTACGTGGTAAGCGGGCGGGTGCTGGATGCCGAAACCAGAACCGCTCTTCCCTTTGTAAATATTGTTGCCGGAAATAGTCAAACAGGTACTTCGAGCGATATCGATGGGAAGTTTGAAATCGTTTCGAGCCAGCCAGTCCGGTTTCTTCGCCTTAGCTATGTTGGTTATCAGCCGCTTATTTTCGATTTGCCGGATAAAAGGACCAGGCTCGAAATATTTATGCAACGCGCCAGCATCGAGCTGGAGGAAGTGCAGATTGTGGCCGGCGAAAATCCCGCCCACCGCATCATCAAAAATGTGATCGAAAATCGTGATGCCAACGACCCCGAAAAACTGGCTTCCTTTGCCTACACCTCCTACGATAAAATGGTTTTTACCAGCGATACGCTTGATGTGGAGGAAGAAAAAATCGATCCCAACGATTCCTCCTTTATCCGCATTAAGAAATTTCTGAGCGAGAAGGATTTTTTTATGATGGAAACTGTGGCCGAGCGCAAATTTATGGCTCCCGACCGCAACAAGGAAAAAGTGCTGGCCTCGCGTATCTCAGGGTTCAAAGACCCTGTTTTGCTGTTTCTGAGTTCGCAACTACAATCCACCACTTTTTATCACGACATGATCCATATCGCCGACAAGGATTATGTCAATCCGATTTCCAGGGGCAGCCTTACGAAATATTATTTTCAAATTGAAGATACATCTTACACCTCACGTGGCGATAGCGTTTTTATAATATCTTATCGGCCACGTAAAAACACTAATTTTGATGGCTTGCAAGGCGTTTTGTCGATTAACAACTATGGCTGGGCCATTCAAAATGTGATAGCCGAACCCTGGCGCGAGGAGGAGGGCATTGGCGTAAAAATACAACAAATGTACGCGCTGGTGGACGACAGCATTTGGTTTCCGGTGCAGTTGAACACCGATATTCTTTTTAATAATATGCGCGTAAATCAACTGGTGCCGGTGGGCAGGGGCAAAAGTTACATCAGCAGTATTACATTGAATCCCGAGCTGGTAAAGCGGCAGTTCAACCAGGTTTCCATTGAGTTCGATCCCAATGCCGGCGACCGTAGTGAGGATTTCTGGCTGGCGTACCGGGGCGATTCGTTAAGTCGCCGTGAGCGCAAAACCTACGCCTTTATGGATAGCATTGGCCAGGAGGCCAATCTCGATAAGCAAGTGGGCACCTTGAAATCGTTAATTAATATGCGCTTGCCGTTGGGTAAAATAGATCTCGATCTATCCAAAATTGCCCGTTACAACGAGTTCGAGGGTTTTTATCTGGGGCTGGGTTTGCTAACCAGCCCAAAGCTCTCGCAACGCTTTGGTGCCGGGGCGTATTGGGGTTACGGCTTTAAGGATCAAACGGCCAAATATGGAGGAAATGTTACTGTAACTCTCGATCGCTATCGCGAAATAAAGCTGCATTTAAATTATTTTAAGGATGCCAGCGAAACCGGTGGGGTGCAATATTTTGGGCAGAATAAAAGCCTGGTTAGCCCGGATGGATTTCGTGATTTCCTGATAAAAAACATGGATCAGACCGAGCGTTTACAATTCTCGTTAAGCTTCCGCGCCTTGCGTTATGGCAATTTTAATGTCGGACTAAACAGAGATATGAAGCAGGTTACGAACAGCTATTACTTCGCGCCCGAAAATATCCTCCCGCCGGACGAAAAGCCGGTTTACGGGTTTGCTACTTTATCAGTAGGTTTCAGGTACGCTTACAAAGAAAAATTCCTCGAAATGCCCGATACCCGCATTTCGCTCGGCACCGGCTACCCTGTGCTTTGGTTTCAATATTCGCGCGGGATCAACGGTTTTATGGATGGTGAATACGAATACAACCGTTTTGATTTGAAAATAACAAAGACCTTTGTTTTTAAATATTTGGGTAAATCTACCATGCAGCTTATGGCTGGCTATGTGGACAATCCCATACCCCAGAGTAACTTGTATAATGGGCATGGCAGCTATCGATCTTTTACCATTTATGCTCCGGCCAGTTTTGCTACCCAGCGGATGAACGAGTTTTTGGCCGACCGCTACGCCTTTCTATTCTACACCCACGATTTTGGGAGCCTGCTTTGGCGCAGCCCTATTTTCAGTCCCGAATTTGCGGTGGCTACGAATGTGGGTTTTGGCTGGCTCAACCACCCGGAATACCACCAGGGCGTGGATTTCAAAATTATGGATCAAAGCTACCTCGAATCGGGTTTGCTTATCAATAAGCTGCTCAATATCGGAGGTTTTTATACCCTGGGTGTGGGCGTGTTTTACCGCTATGGTTATTATCACCTGCCAAAAGTGGCCGACAATTTTGCCTGGAAAATAAATATCAGTTTTCCCTTCGCCGGTAATTAAAGATTAGATACCACAGATTTTTTTCTGTTTTTATTTTACCACCGATTGCACAGATGGCCACAGATTATTTTTTCAGTGCTGCTGCTTTCTTAGTGTGGACAGAAACCTATGATTTTATATCTGTGTAATCTGTGGTTTTTTTTCAAAGATGTAATCCGTGGTGTGCCTGGCCAAAGATTTTCAGGGAGTATATCCGTATTTAGACTTTCTATAAATTGCGTATCAAAGCCAAATATTTTTTGCGTATTAAAATACATGTTTAAATTTGCAATTCAGTAATACAATACCTTATTAATTTAATTAAATATGAAAAAGCCAGTTTACACGCTTATTTTGGTGATTGTTTTGGCAGGTTTTGCCATCGAAACAACGTCCGCACAGGAAGTAAAAATTTCGGCAGAATTGCGTCCACGCTACGAAATGCGCCATGGTTACAAAACCCTGGCTCCGGACGATGTTAAAGCCGCCAACTTTGTTTCGCAGCGTACCCGGCTCAATGCGTATTACAAAAATGACAACTATCGTTTTTACCTCAGTTTGCAGGATGTTAGAGTATGGGGCGATGTACCGCAGTTGAACAATGGCGATGTTTATGGTACGGCCATTCACGAAGCCTGGGGCGAGGTGAAATTAAGTGAAAAGTTTTCGATTAAGGCCGGGCGGCAGGAAATTGTTTACGACGATCATCGTATTTTTGGCAACGTGGGCTGGGCACAGCAGGCGCGTAGCCACGATGCAGCCATTTTGAAATTTGCCCCGGCAGCCAAGCATAGTATTGATGTGGGCTTGGCCTACAATGCCAATGGAGAGTCGTTGTTTAAGCAGGATTATACGGTTAATAGCTACAAAACATTTCAGTATGGCTGGTATCATGGCGATTTTGATAATCTGGGTGTAAGTTTTTTAGTTTTGAATAGCGGGCTTGCCTATATGGATTATTCTGACAGCGCAAAAATTGAACAAAAGATAGCTTTTAGCCAAACCATTGGTCCGCGATTTACATACAAGGGCAATGGCTTTGGCGTGAACCTGGCGGCTTATTATCAGGGTGGAAAGAACGGAAGCAATCAATCACTTTCGGCTTTTTATTTTAACATCGATGCTAATCATCACCTGGGTAAAGATTTTAATATTGGCCTTGGTATCGAGTATCTTTCGGGAACGGACAGACAGGAACGTGCCAAGGGTGGCGATGATAAATCCTTCACGCCTTTGTATGGTACCAACCATAAGTTTAACGGCTGGATGGACTATTTTTATGTTGGAACTCACGGCGGCGATGTGGGCCTACTCGATATTTCGGTTCCCATCAAATACACAAAAGATAAATTTTCGGTTACACTTGTTCCTCACTTTTTTAGTGCCGCCGCTACTGTTGCCGTGGCTCAGGCCGATGGCTCCTGGAAAGATTACGACAATGGCCTGGGTACCGAAATCGACTTGATGCTTAGCTATGCGGTGTCCAATGAGGTGAGTGTGCAGGCCGGATACTCGCAAATGTTTGCCAGCGAAACCATGCAGGTGCTCAAGGGTGGCAATCACGAAAACACAAATAACTGGGCCTGGCTGATGCTGACCTTCAAGCCGGTGTTTTATCAAAAATAAATATTGTAATTGTTTCCTCCTTTTTATAAAAATGCCCTTGTGGAATAGCTTCACAAGGGCGTTTTTTTTGCAACTAATATGAGATGTTTATTTTTTCTCATTTATGATTTTTTGAATTGCCTCGGGTGGCAAGCCTGTAATTTCTGATACCGCTTCGATGTCCATTCCTTTTTCTATCAACTTTGTGGCAATTTTTTGCTCTACTTCCTTTTTTCCCTTCTTGTAAATCTCAAATTCCGCCTTACTTTTCAGGGTCGAAATCATGCTGGCTTTGTAGCGCAGGTTTTCGATATGGCGTTTGTAGGTTGCTTTCTCCGATTCTGACAGCTTGTCGTATTTTAATATCTTGCGAGCCTTGTCCAAGCCTTTGGCTTGAAATGAGTCCGGGATTTCGTTGTTTTTAAAATAGTAAATCCATTCATCCAGACTGTTTTCGGCAGTATCGTCAAACTGATTAACCTTTAGTAAATAATACTCCGGAAAAATCTGCCCTGGTTCTGAGTGGGTATATTTAAACTTTTGCTTGTCCGAGAGCATCAGCTTGTCCTTTTTGTGCAAGCCCCAAAAATCGGTGGTACCCTTGTAAATGTAATCTTCGCCCTGGCCCAGGTCGAAATAAACAATGTTGACCGAATACACTTTTTTTAGGTTTTCGTAGGCTTGTCCCAAGTCCAGGTATTCAGTAATGATTTTTGAGGTTCCGTAGGCCATCCGATGAAAGTAGTCCAACTCGTCCTGATTCTGCACTTCGATAATCAGCATTTCACCTTTTTGGTTTTCGGCTAGCAAATCCACCCGATTGAACTTATCGGTCGGATCTTCCATGTTGGACTCACTTTCGAGGATTTTTTGGATTTTAATATCCTGACCAAACAACTCCGATAAGAAACCTTCGAGCACGCCAAAGTTGGCCTTATTACGCAGGAGCCTTTTCATGGCCCAGTCGAAACGGATGAGTGTTTTGCTTTTCATGGTATCAAAACTTTGATTCATACAAAGATATTACTTTTAGTTTGAATTCAGATATTGAAAAAAACTACTATTAAGAAAAGAAATAAATTACTGTACTTTATTAAATTAAGTGTGGCAATCAAAGAGAATAATTTATTTTTGTGATTAAGTAATGGAATACTTTAAATATTAATTGTATGGCTGATTTCTTCAAGTTTTTAATTCCCCCTCCCACCTGGCGTTTGCCGGCTGCAATAGTGATGGGAGCCATCGTTGGATTAGGGCTATATACCTTTAAGGTATCCAATGCGGTTTCGTATCTCTCCGATCGTCCCGAGACTTGTATCAACTGCCATGTAATGAATCCGCAGTATGCCAGTTGGTTTCATTCGGCGCATCGCGAGTATGCCAATTGCAACGATTGCCATGTGCCGCAAACCAATGTTGTGAGCAAGTATTTTTTCAAAGCTCAGGATGGTGCTCGTCATGCTACCATTTTCACTATGCGCAACGAACCTCAGGTTATTCAAATCAAAGATGCCGGTGCTGCGGTGGTTCAGGAAAACTGCAAACGCTGCCATTACAAAGTAAATCACGGGGTTCAAACCATCGATGTTGGTTTTAAAATGGCTGAGGCCGATCAGGGTAAACTTTGTTGGGACTGCCACCGCGAGGTACCTCACGGCCGGGTTACCAGCCTTAGTACCTCCACTTATGCACGGATACCCCGGATGGGAAGTGCCGTGCCCAAATGGATGCAGGAAATGATGAAAAAAGATAAAGAGTAAAAAACAAGGATTTAATTATTAATACATAATATCACCAAAATGGGAAAAGAGAAAAAACGTAGTTCATGGGTCAACTGGACCGTATTTTTTATTACAGTAGTCGTGGTTTTTGTGTTGGGAATGTTGGCCAGTACCATCACCGAGCGCAGGGTTGAAACCGAGTATGTTTATGAACCCAAAGTGCAGCTTAGCGAATGGGAACCGCGCAATGATGTATGGGGCAAAAATTTCCCCAAGGAATACGACTCGTACATGAAAACCAAAGAAACCGATTTCAGGAGCAAATACAACGGTAATGAAATGATCGATATGCTCGAAGTGGATCCACGACTGGTAGTGCTGTGGGCTGGTTATGGTTTCTCCAAAGATTATAGCCAGGGACGTGGGCATTATTATGCCATCGACGATATGCGCAACACCTTGCGTGTGGGAGCTCCCGGCATCACCGAAACTGAACCCATGCCGGCCACTTGTTGGACTTGCAAAAGTCCCGATGTGCCAAGGCTGATGAACAAGGTAGGTATTTCCGAGTTTTACTCCGGGCCATGGTCGAAGTGGGGATCGGAAGTGGTGAACATTATTGGTTGTGCCGATTGCCACGACAACGAAACCATGGATCTGCGTATCTCTCGCCCGGCACTTATCGAGGCTTTCGAGCGGCAGGGCAAAGATATAAGTCAGGCTACGCATCAGGAGATGCGTTCGCTAGTTTGTGCACAATGCCACGTGGAATATTATTTTAACAAAAATCTGCCTGGCAAAGAAGGCGTGCCTTATCTTACCTTTCCCTGGGATCAGGGGATGAATGTGGAAGATATGATAGCCTATTACGATGCCATAGATTTTAAAGACTGGACACATAAAATTAGCAAGGCTCCTATGCTCAAAGCCCAGCATCCTGGTTACGAAACCTGGATTACCGGAACCCATGCCAAGCGCGGTGTTACCTGTGCCGATTGCCACATGCCCTACATGTCGGAAGGTGGACAAAAATTCTCGGATCACCACATGCAAAGCCCGCTCAACAACATCGCCAATTCGTGCCAGGTGTGCCATCGCGAGAGCGAAGAAGACCTGCGCAACTTTGTTTATGATAAGATGGATAAGGTGATAGACCAGCGCGATGAGCTGGAAAAAATGATTGTCAGGGCGCACGTAGAAGCAGGCTCAGCCTGGGAACACGGAGCTACCGAGGCTCAGATGAAGGACATCCTTCAAAGTATCCGTCATGCCCAGTTCCGCTGGGATTATGCCGCTGCCTCACATGGTGCTGCTTTTCATAATTCACTCGAAATTTTGCGCGTGATTAGCACAGGTATGGAAGATGCTCAGGATGCCCGCATTGATTTAGCAGTTCTGCTTACAAAATTGGATGCCCCATATCCGGTTGCCTATCCAGATATTGAAACCAAGGCCAAGGCTCAGGAATATATCGGCCTGCCGATGGATAAACTCAGGGAAGAAAAGCAGAAGTTTTTGGAGCAGATCGTTCCCACCTGGATTAAAGAAGCACAAGCCAGGGAAGACAAAATGGAAGTGAAGTATTATTAATGGGATATTAATTTTCGCTATAGCAGGAAAGAATCAATCTTTCCTGCTTTTTTTTTATCTATCTTGCGCCGGTTTTTTAAAAAATGTTAAGATATGTTAGCTAATGATGGTTTTCACTTTTTAGATTATGTAGTTTTTATCGTTTATGCCCTGGTAATTCTGGGCATAGGCTTGTTTGTGTCGCGTGGCAAAAAAGGCCATAAGCGCAATGCCGAGGATTATTTCCTTGCTGGCAAAACCCTGCCCTGGTGGGCTATCGGGGCTTCGCTCATTGCGGCTAATATTTCGGCCGAGCAAATGATTGGCATGTCAGGTTCGGGTATGGCCGTGGGGCTGGCTATCGCCTCCTACGAGTGGATGGCTGCTTTAACTTTGATTATTGTGGGAAAATATTTCCTCCCAATTTTCATCGAGAAGGGGCTTTATACCATCCCTGAGTTTATCGAGAAAAGGTACAGCACCAATCTTAAAACCATCCTGGCGGTTTTTTGGATTGGGCTTTTTATATTTGTCAACCTGACCTCCGTGCTGTTTTTGGGGGGCAAGGCACTCGACACTATCCTTGGCAACGGCGATGGTAGCATGATGATGACGGTGATGATTTCGATGGCACTTTTTGCCGCTGCCTACTCCATTTATGGCGGGCTGGCGGCAGTTGCCTGGACCGATGTTATTCAGGTTATCCTGCTGGTGCTCGGAGGCTTTATTACCACACTTATTGCCTTAAATCACGTTACGCCCGATGGTGGGATTGTTAACGGGTTTTCGCACCTTTACGATGTGGCCGGTGATAAGTTTCACATGATACTTTCCAAAGACAACCCCGAATTTATGAACCTGCCCGGTATTGCGGTTTTGATTGGGGGAATGTGGGTTGCCAATTTGTATTACTGGGGTTTCAATCAATACATTATCCAGCGTACTTTGGCTGCCAAGAGCCTGCGCGAGGCGCAACGCGGTATTGTATTTGCCGCCTTTTTAAAATTAATCGTTCCACTATTTGTTGTTATTCCGGGCATCGCAGCTTATGTTATGTTTGCGCAGCCCGAAGGAACAGTAATTATTGATGGCGTAAAAGAGGCCTTTACCAAGGTTGATGGCAGCATGAATTACGACAAGGCTTATCCCTGGCTCATTAGTACTTTTATCCCGGTAGGATTGAAGGGTCTGGTGGTAGCTGCCCTGGCCGCCGCCATTGTTTCGTCGCTGGCTTCGATGGTCAACTCCACAGCCACAATTTTTACCATGGATATTTACAAACCCTATTTTGAAAATAAGAAAGCGAAAAACAAAGATGTGCTTGTCGGACGGATTACTGGCGTTGTGGCTTTAATTTTGGCTGTGGTCATAGCTCCCATGCTGGGCAATATCGAGCAGGCTTTTCAATACATCCAGGAATATACCGGATTGGTAAGCCCGGGAATACTGGCCGTTTTCATGCTGGGATTATTTTACAAAAAAGCCACCAACAAAGGTGCTATCGCCGGAATTCTGGTTTCGATACCTGTAGCATTGGTACTCAAAATTCCTTCAATGGGTTTGCCCTTTATGGATCAAATGTTTTATACCTTCCTTATTACGATGGTAGTAATTGCCATAGTAAGTCTCTCGACCAGCAAGACGGATGACGATCCGAAGGCATTAATCCTTACCAACAAAATATTTTCTACCGGAAAGGTCTTCAATTTTGCGGCTTATGCCATCATGATTGTCTTGGTGGTGCTTTACTCGGTTTTCTGGTAAAACTCAAGATTACTTTAAATACAAAAACCGTTAGTATTGATTGCTAACGGTTTTTTTGTTGCTAAAAAGAAAATGGAGTTTTAATGCATCTTTTCGCGTTTGAGCAGATAGGGTAACAAAATCTGCCTGAAACCCTGGTTGATATCAGCTTCGATAAACTCGATGCGAAACTGGCCACAGCGCAGTTTGAGTTCATTTTTAAATTTACCTACCGATTTTACATATTGCTGTCTTACCTCATGGGGACGGATTTTTATCTCCCGGCTACTTTCCATATCAATAAATTTGTAAGGACGATTATCAAAATCAAAATCAATTTCACGAGCCTTATCCACCACATGAAAAAGCACCACCTCGTGTTTGTTGTGCTTAAGGTGTTGCAGAGCCGAAAACAACTCTTCGGTCTTGGCATTGCTTTCAAACATATCCGAAAACAAAATAACCAGCGAGCGTTTATGAATGTTCTCCGAGATTTCGTGCAGCGAATCGGCCACCAGGCTTTTGCGATGCACATCTTCGCCAATGGGCTTGAGTAATTTTTCAAGCTCGGTGTACAAAACCTTTTGGTGTGCCGAGGTGGATTTTGTTCGTGTATGCAACTCCACCTTATCCGAAAACAGGGACAAGCCTACTGCATCGCGTTGTTTTTTAAGCAAGTTCATCAGTGCGGCGGCGGCATAAATCGAGAAGGTGATTTTGTTAGGCTTTTCTATCGAAACTTTTTCGTTCAGCGGGAAATACATCGAGGAGGAGTTGTCGATGATAATCTGGCAGCGCAGGTTGGTTTCTTCTTCGTAGCGTTTCACAAAAAGTTTATCGGTACGGCCATACAATTTCCAGTCGATGTGCTTGGTCGATTCGCCGGTATTGTACAATCGGTGTTCGGCAAACTCAACCGAAAAGCCATGGAAGGGGCTTTTGTGCAAGCCGGTAATAAAGCCTTCGACCACCTGCCTGGCAATAAATTCGAGCGAGCCGAATTCCTGTAATCTGTTTTTATCTATCGAATAGTCCATGATGTCCCGGGTATTATATGATTGTTTTTTTTATAAAATGATTCGCAAAATTAAAGAAATTTGGCGAGCTTCATTTTTGAGAAAATTTTATAATACCCATTACACCCAAGCACTTGGGAATTTTGTACAGACGCGCAATTTGCGCGTCTCTGGTACAAGCACTTGGGAATTTTGTACAAACGCGCAACTTGCGCGTCTCTGGCCAAAATAAAAAAAAACAGGCAGGCCATCATTGCGATGGGCTGCCTGTTTTTAAAAGTTTCGACTGTGCGGATAGGCTACAGGTATGCTTCCAGTTTTTTTACCAAAACAGGTTTGGCTACTGCGCCTACTTGCTTGTCAACAATTTTACCGTCTTTAAAGAATAGAATGGTCGGTATGTTTCGGATACCGAATTTCATTGCTGTTTCCGGATTGCTGTCCACATCCACTTTGCCTACAACAACCTGCGATTGGTATTCCTCCCCAATTTGTTCTACTACCGGGCCTACCATGCGGCAAGGACCACACCATTCTGCCCAAAAGTCAACAATAACGGGTTTGTCTGATTTCAATACAACTTCATCAAAGTTAGCATCTGTGATTTCTAAAGCCATGATACTTTGTTTTAAAATTTCCAAAAAAAAAATATTGCCAAAAATAGTATTAGTTTAGTCCCTCAAATTTTATGTGGTCTTACAAAATCTGATTTAACAATTTTTTAAAACGGCTCATTACGCTGCTTTTTCGCACTGCGCAATAACTTTCCGCGAAATTGTTGACCAAATATTATTCGAAACTCCGGATAGATTTCTCGATGATTTCGATGGCTTCGAGCAGTTGTTCTTCGCTTATCACCAAGGGAGGAGCAAAGCGGATAATGTGCTGGTGGGTAGGCTTGGCCAGAAGTCCGTTTTCGGCCATTTTTACGCAAATATCCCAGGCTTCTTTACCATTCTTGGGTTTGATAATGATGGCGTTGAGCAGTCCTTTACCTCTTACCAGTTCGATCATGTCAGAGTCGATCTCGCGCATTTTTTGTCTGAAAATTTTACCCAGACTTTCAGCCCGCTCGGCCAGTTTTTCTTCTTTCACTACTTCAAGTGCACTTACGGCTACTTTAGCAGCTATTGGGTTTCCGCCAAAGGTAGAGCCATGCTGCCCCGGTTTTATCACCATCATAATATCGTCATCGGCCAGCACAGCCGAAACGGGGAATACGCCACCCGAAAGGGCTTTGCCCAGGATAAGAATATCAGGGCGTACGTTTTCATGATCGCAGGCCAGTAGCTTGCCGGTGCGGGCAATGCCTGTTTGTACCTCATCGGCGATGAAGAGTACATTTTTGGCCTTGCACAGTTCGGAGGCTTTTTTTAGATAGCCATCTTCGGGAACATATACTCCGGCTTCGCCCTGGATAGGCTCGACCAGAAAGCCGGCCACATTGGGGTCTTCGAGGGCTTTTTCGAGGGCAGGAATATCGTTGTAAGGTACAATTTCGAAACCCGGGGTGTAGGGGCCAAAGCCGCCTTTGGCATCCGGATCGGTGGACATGGAGATGATGGTGGTAGTACGTCCGTGGAAGTTGCCTTCGCAAACTACAATTTTCGCCATATTGGCCTCGATGCCTTTGACATCATAAGCCCATTTGCGGCAAAGTTTTATCGCGGTTTCATCGGCTTCGGCACCACTATTCATGGGCAGCACTTTGTCAAAGCCAAAATATTCGGTAATGTATTTCTCGTAGGGACCCAGTGCGTCATTATAAAAAGCACGCGAGGTCAGGGTCAGGGTCTTGGCCTGGTCGGTAAGTGCCTTGATGATTTTTGGGTGACAATGACCCTGGTTAACGGCTGAGTATGCCGACAAAAAGTCGAAATATTGTTTGCCTTCAGCATCCCAAACCAAGGGGCCTTCTCCACGTGCCAATACTACGGGTAAGGGATGGTAATTGTGAGCACCATACTTATCTTCCATTTCAATCGCCATCTGCGAGTTTATCTTTTCCTTCATAAAAATTAAATATTTTGAGGTTTGTAATCTGAATTATTTATCATCTAAAAAACGGATTCCGGGCAAAGATAGGAATGAATAATTGAGCGAAAAAAGTATTTAGATTTTGCTATGTATTCGTTTGGTATTGTAAGGATTAGTATTTTTAGTACAATTCATTTTGAAGCGAATCGTTAAGCTGTGGCAAACTTTGTATTTTTGCACATCAATATTTTAACTCCAGTGGTGGGAAGATGAGAAAATTTCAAAATTATTTAGCATTGCTTCTGGTGCTTAGCCTTTTTGCTGCCTGTGATGCAGGGCGAATTTACGATCATTCGCAGGCCTTGCCTGACACTGGCTGGCACAAAGACTCAACGCTAATATTCGACACAGAAGTGAGCGATACCATCAGCTTGTACAACTTTTATATTACCGTGCGAAATAACAACGAATACGGTTTTAGAAACCTTTACATCTTCCTTTCCACAAGCCTGCCTAATGGAAATAATACACGCGATACCATTGAGTTGATGCTGGCCGATCGCGAGGGAAAATGGCTGGGCAGGGGCTTTGGCAGCATAAAAGATAATCAGATTCTTGTCCGCCGCAATTTAAAATTCCCCTTATCGGGCACTTACAGTTTTAAAATTGAGCAAGCCATGCGCAAGGATATTATTGAAGGGATAAAGGATGTGGGTATCCGGATTGAGGATGCCCGTTAAAACAATAATTACTACGAAAATAAATGAGCAATAACAACTTAAACAACAAAGACGGTAAAAAAGATACCTCCGGAAAAAAAAGCCATTTCGAGGAATCCGGATACGGGTCGATACAGCCGGGCGAACAATCAACCGGTGATGCCACCGGTGATTACAGGGCTGATGAAGTTTTTGATGTGCAGGATTCAGCGAGTGAAATAAATAGTGTTGACAAATCGAAAGTGGACATCATAGAGGAAGACATGCGCGAACGCCACAAGAATCGAAAGTTTGTAGTAGGCTTTTGGCTTATCATATTTTCGGGTTTTGCCGGGGTTGCCTTATTGTTTATTGGTATTTCGCTCGGGTGGTTTGGCTTTATGCCCAGCTTTGAAGAACTCGAAAATCCGCAAACCTATCTTGCCTCCGAAATTATTTCGCACGATAAGCAGTTACTGGGCACCTACTACGTGGAAAACCGAAGTAAAACGCATTTTGCCGAAATCTCGCCAACGTTGATCCACGCCTTGGTGGCTACCGAAGACGTGCGTTTTTACGAGCATTCGGGAATCGACCTTAAAGCCCTGGGGCGGGTTTTTTATGGAGCCTTAACGGGACAAGACAAAGGTGGCGGCAGCACCCTTACACAGCAGTTGGCCAAAAACCTTTTTCCTCGTGAATACAATCAGTCGCCCCTGGAACTGGCTTTCAGGAAGTTTAAGGAATGGGTGATAGCTGTGAAGTTGGAAAAACGATATAGCAAGGACGAGATCATCACGATGTATCTGGATAAGTTCGATTTTTTAAACCTTGCTGTGGGCATCAAATCGGCGGCACGGGTATATTTTGGTACTACTCCCGCCGAGCTTAACCTCTTGCAGTCGGCCATGCTGGTGGGTATGGTTAAAAATCCTTCACTCTACAATCCGCTGCGCCGTCCCGAACTTACCCAGCAGCGGCGCAATACCGTTTTGCAGCAGATGGCCAAATATGGATACATAAGCCAGGAGGCCTCCGATACACTTCGCAATGCTCCGCTGGGGCTTAGCTTTCAGCGTGTAGATCATAATATTGGGACGGCTACCTATTTTAAGGAGTTTTTGCGTGGCCAGATGAAAACCTGGTGCGATAATCATTTAAAACCCGATGGCACGCCTTACGATCTCTACCGCGATGGCTTGCGCATTTATACCACCATCGACTCGCGTATGCAGGCGCATGCCGAGGCTGCCGTTACCGAACACCTGGGCGAAGACTTACAACCGGCTTTCTTTGCCCACTGGAAAGGACATAAATACGCTCCTTTCGATTTTGAGCCTGAAGACATCAAAGCACAGGTGAAAAATATTTTGAACCAGGCCATGATGCGCAGTGAAAGATATCGCAAGCTCAAACTTACCGGAATGAGTAAGGATTCGATTGTTAAAATTTTCAATACGCCCACAGAGATGACGATTTTTTCGTGGGATGGAGATATCGATACCGTGTTTACTCCCATGGATTCGATACGTTATTTCAAGCATTTTCTTAATACCGGCCTGATGTCGGTGGATCCGCCCAGTGGAGAGGTGCGGGCTTACGTGGGAGGTATCGACTACCGCTATTTTAAATACGACCATGTAACGCAAGGCCGACGACAGGTAGGCTCTACTTTCAAGCCCTTCCTTTATACCCTGGCCATGCAGGAAGGCGCGCTTACCGGCGAGTTTTCGCCTTGCTCCAGAATTCCCAATATACAGGTGAGTATCGAATTGCCCGATGGAACATACTGGAGTCCGCGCAACTCAAGCAGCGAAAAAGAAGGCGAGGATGTTACGCTGAAATGGGCCTTGGCTCACTCGATAAACTGGGTTTCGGCAGCATTGATGAAACGCTTTTCGCCCCTGGCTGTGATACGGATGGCTCAGAAAATGGGCGTTACCACCGACATTCCTGCAGTGCCTGCTATCGCCCTGGGAACGCCCGATATCTCGCTCTACGAAATGGTGGGGGCGATGAACACCTTTGCCAACCAGGGCATCCATATAAAACCGTATTTTGTAAGCCGCATCGAGGATAAATATGGAAATGTTATCGAAGACTTTGCCCCCGAATCTAACGAAGCCGTGGACGAACAAACGGCTTACCTTATGCTTAGCCTTATGCAGGGCGTGGTAGAGACCGGTACAGGCATTCGCTTGAAATACAAATATGGCTTTCGCAACGAGATTGCCGGCAAAACCGGAACTACCCAAAATCAATCCGATGGGTGGTTTATGGGAATTACGCCACAACTTACCACCGGTATATGGGTAGGCTGCGAAGACCGCAGTGCGCACTTTCGCACCATTGGCCTGGGTCAGGGAGCCAACATGGCTTTGCCAATATGGGCACTTTATATGCAAAGGGTTTATGCCGACACCTCACTTCATATTACCACCGATCCCTTCCCCCAGCCATCGATTCCGCTCAAAGTAGAAATCGATTGTGAGAAGTTTGATCAAAATCAGCTTCAGGAGGAATATTTTATTAATCCCGATGATTTTTGATATGGATAACAAGGATAAAAATATTGCCTTTCTAAAATCGGCCTTAAGCACCGAAAATCCTTGGATGCCCTCTGCGGACTTCCTGCAATGGATGAAGGAAAAAAACGAAGCGGTAGTTGTAAATATCCAACAAATCCCTTTTGTCCGGCTTCGCCTTTGGCATTTCGATAAAACTACGGCTAACCTTGTTCACGATAGCGGACGCTTTTTTTCGATCGAAGGCATACGAATAAAAACCAACTGGGGCAAGATCAGCCAGTGGGAGCAACCCATCATCAATCAGCCCGAAGTAGGCTTTCTTGGCATTATTACCAAAAAAATAAATGGCATCCTTTATTTTTTGATGCAGGCCAAAATCGAACCCGGTAATTTAAATGTCGTTCAGCTTTCGCCAACCCTTCAGGCCACACGCAGCAATTACAGCCAGGTGCATAAAGGCCGAAAGCCACTCTATCTCGAATATTTTAACGGGACTAAGAAAGTAACAACTCTCCTCGACCAGTTGCAATCAGAGCAGGGTGCCCGCTTTTTGCGAAAACGCAATCGCAATATCATTGTCGAAATTGACGAAAATGAAGCCATCGAAGTTTACGATAATTTTTGCTGGCTTACCCTGGGGCAGATCAAGTCGTTTTTGCAATACGATAACCTGGTAAATATGGATACCCGCACGGTGATCTCCGGGATTCCCTTTGGCGAATATCCCGCCGATGTCCTCGATTTTTATGCGATGACTGCACCGGATGCGCAAAAAGAACAACGTGCAAGAGGCCTGCTGCTTTCGATGCTCGAACGTGACCGACATCTTCACAATGTGGATCAGATCATCTCGTGGATTACCCACAAAAAATCCATTTACGACCTCGAAGTCGAGCGCATCCCCCTGAATAATATCCACGATTGGGTGGTGGATGAAAACGAGATTTATCACCGGCAAAAAAAGTATTTCTCGGTGATTGGCGTAAGGGTGGAGATTGGCAACCGCGAGGTAAGCACCTGGGATCAGCCCATTATTAAAGCGGCGCAGGAAGGCATCATGGCTTTTATCATTAAGAAGATCGAAGGCGTATATCATTTCCTGGTGCAGGCCAAGCTAGAGGCCGGCAACTTCGACATCATCGAGCTGGCTCCTACCGTGCAGTGCCTTACCGGAAATTACCGCCAGGGCTACAACGAATACGATGTTACCTTTTTGGAAGAAGTGCTTACTGCCAAGCCCGAAAGTATTTGGTACTCATCCTGGCAAAGCGAGGAAGGCGGGCGTTTTTACAAAGAACAAAACCACAATATGATTGTAGAGGCAGGCGATGACTTTCCGGTGGAAGTGCCCGAAAACTACATCTGGATGACGCTGAACCAGATGAAGGTTTTTATCAAATACAACAACTACCTCAATATTGCAGCGCGAAGTCTGATAGCGGCGGTAAAATTTATTTAATCCTTATTAATACCAATATTATGAAAGAGGAAAATCAAAATCCGACCATAAAAATTACCGAGGCTCCACGCGATGCCATGCAGGGCATTAAATCCTACATTCCTGCACAAAAAAAGGCAGATTTAATTAATGCAATTTTAAAGGTGGGTTTCGACATTGTTGATTTTGGTAGTTTCGTTTCGCCACGAGCAATCCCACAACTGCGCGATACCGCCGAAGTAATCGCCATGCTCGACATGACCACAACGAAGTCGAAGCTGATGGCCATTGTCGGGAATACCAAAGGCGGTGAAATTGCGGCCGGTTTTGATGAGGTCAGTTTCCTGGGCTATCCTTTTTCTTTTTCCGAAACCTTTCTAAAGCTCAATATTAATTCGACCCTGGACGAGGCAAAAAAAACGCTGGAAGGCCTACAAAATATTTGTGTCCGTAAAAACAAAAAATTGCTGGCCTACCTTTCGATGGCCTTTGGTAATCCTTATGGCGATGTATGGAGTCCGGCACTGATTGCAAAATGGACACGCTACCTTTGCGACCAGGGTATCGAAGTTATCGCCCTTTCGGATATAATCGGTGCTGCTGATGGAAAGTTGATCGGGGAGGTTTTTGAGGCCATTTATACCGAGGTGCCCTGCGTGGATGTTGGCCTGCACCTGCACACCCACGAGCACAACTGGCACGAAAAGGTGGATGCCGCTATCAAGGCCGGCTGCCGCAGGTTTGATGGAGTGATGAGCGGACTTGGCGGCTGTCCGATGGCAGGCTACGACTTGGTTGGGAATTTAAATACCCGACACCTTATCCAGTATTGCGCTGAAAATAATATTACTCATAATCTGGATATGAAGGCTTTTGAAAAAGCTTATCAAAAAGCAGTTTTTACTTACTAATATTTCGTAGCATGTCTGAGACGCGCAATTTGCGCGTCTTTACGCAATACCGAAATACAAACCCTCTGCAATCGCCATTCAGCACAAAACCGCCAAAATCCAATCCCTCCGCCAGACACTTGCACATTTGTACAGACGCGCAATCTGCGCGTCTCCACTTTCTAAAAATAGCGCGTCTCAGATCCCTTTAAATAGGGATTGTAACCCTGGATTTCTTTTGATTTTGGATTTCAGATTTTAGATGTAGGGAAAGATATCGGATATCTTACATCGGACATCTTTCAGGGTTGCGATCCCTCCGCAGGAGCGGAGCAGGCTCTTCGATAAAGCCTGGCGGCTTTATCTTTCGGGGCTGCGAACCCAAGCCCGGATAAACTTGTATTATGAACTGCCCCTGACTTTCTATCGTCCGTAGGACATAGAAACGTCAAAAAAAAACCTATAAATCTGATGTTAGTTTTTCTTGGTATGATAAGCTACTTTTTCGAGCGAGGTTATCATATCATATTCTTCCAGATACACATGATCGGGGATGTTGAGGGGTTTCGACGAAAAATTCAATATGCCTTTGATGCCCGCATTTACCAGGTGTTCGGCGGTTTCTACGGCCTTGTCGGCTGGCACGGTAATTATCCCTATCGAAATATTTAATTCTTCAATTTTTGCTTCCATTTCATCCAGATGAAAAACCGGAATGCCGGCGTATAGCTTCCCGATTTTTTCGATATTGGTGTCGAAGGCTGCCACCATTTTCAGCTTGGGACGCTTGCCACTAAAATATTTGATGATTGCCTTGCCCAGGTTGCCCAATCCCATGATGCACACATGCTGGCCGTCTTTGGTATCGATAATTTTCCCAATCAACTCAATCAATTCTTTTACATCGTAGCCTTTGCGTAGTGTGCCATTGTAGCCGATAAGCATAATATCGCGGCGTACCTGCACGGGAGTGATGTGGAGGAGGTGGGCTATTTCGTGCGAAAAAATAAAGGCCTTGCCCTTGTTGAGTACCATCAACAGGTTGCGGCGGTATTGGCTTAGCCGTTCTACGGTTTTATCAGGAAGTTGCATATCGTGCTATACATTTAATTTATGCCGCAATATTACAATTTATTGTTATAAAAATAACAGGAATTGCCTGGGAATTGTAAACGAATACCATAGGTTTGTGAATGGATGCGTTTAAAGGAAATTTTGGCTCAGGATGAAAAAGGCTAAAAATTCCTGACCCGGGATAAGTTTGGATAAGGACAGGAATAAGATAAGAAATGAGGATAAATTTGGGATGGGGGTGGGGCAGAGAAAAAAATAAAGGGTGTGCAATAGTTAGCAGTAAAAACATGAGTTAAACAAGTGTAGCAGAGGCAGTCAGTTTTTTACACACCCTTTAGTACAAATAATTATTCATTAAAAAAAATCTCAAGCAGTAATTGAGTTGATGAGTGAGAAAAGTAGAACCGGAATTGCGTTTGAGATCAAATTTAGAAAATGAAAAAATGAACTAAGTGTAGAATAGATGCTCCGGCATAAAATGGTTGCATCGAATATTTAAAAACTTTAAATCAGTAAATGTAAAAATCTATATATTTGCACTTTTTCAGTTAATAATCAAATAATTAGTAATTACATAAATAATCGTATGGAATTTAACAGCATTCCTGAAATGATCAGGGATCGCGCTGCCACATACCAGAACCGGGTGGTATTGCAGTATCGCGACAGACACGAAAAGCAAACCATCAAATCAAAAACCTGGATACAGCTCGTTGACGAGTTTAGCCTTTTATCCCGCGTTTTGCTGGCCGAAGGCTATGGCAAAGGGGATAATATCGGCATATTTAGCCCCAACTGTCATGAATGGACGGTCAGCGATTTGGCCATTCTAAACATCAGGGCTGTGGCAGTTCCGTTTTTTTCGACGGCCAGCCAGGAGCAGTGCAAATACATTGTGGATGAAACCGAGATGAAGCTCATGTTTGCCGGCGACCAGGTTCAACTGGATATTGCCTGCTGGCTGCTCAATAATACCGATTCGCTGAAAACGATTGTGGTTTTTGATGAGACCTTAAAAACCAAAAATGAAAATTGTATCACTTTTCAGGATTTTGTTAAACGAGCCGGAAAAACCGAGGAGGCATTAAAAGAAATTCAGGACAAGGCCGGAGTGGAAGATTTGGCAACAATTATCTATACCTCGGGAACCACAGGCGAACCTAAGGGCGTAATGCTGACTCACGAAAATTTTGTTTACACTTTTCCCTTACACAAAAAACGCCTCGACCTCAACGACCAGGATGTGTCGATGGCCTTCCTACCGCTGAGCCATATTTTTGAGCGCACCTGGACTTATTACGTTTACTATGTGGGAGCCGTAAATTTTATCCTCGATAATCCCAAAGAAGTTATCGAAGTATTGCCGGTAGCAAACCCTACAATTTTGTGTGTGGTGCCCCGGTTTTACGAAAAAACCTACGAGGGCATTCAAGCCGAAAAAGCAAAATGGTCAGCCACGAAGCAGAAAATTTTTGACTGGGCCATAAACGTAGGCTATGCAGTAAGCGAGTTCCGCAAAGACAACGCCTCGGCTCCCGGACTACTTAAATTGAAACATAAGTTAGCCGAGAAACTGGTACTGAAAAAATTGCGTTTGGTTTTTGGTAAAAATCTGCACTCGACCCCTTGTGCCGGAGCGAAGCTGCCAGAGCATCTACTGCGGTTTTTCCATGCCACCGGAATATTTGTAAATTATGGTTATGGAGCTACCGAAACCACTGCCACCGTATCATGCTTTAAAGCGGATATATACGAATTTGAGTCCGTGGGAACGGTGATGCCGGGTGTGGAAGTGAAGATTGGCGAAAACAGTGAGATTTTGATTAAAGGTAAAACAGTGTTTTCGGGCTATTATAAAAAGCCGGAAGCTACCGCCGAAAGTCTGGTTGATGGATGGTACCGAAGCGGAGATGAAGGCCATATTTCCGATAAAGGCAACCTGGTGATGACCGACCGGATAAAGGATTTGATGAAAACTTCGGTAGGAAAATATGTGTCGCCACAAAAGATTGAAACCCTCCTGGGGCAATATTCGCTAATCGAACAAATAGTGGTGGTTGGCGATGATCGCAAATACGTAACTGCACTCATTGTGCCCTTGATGGATAAAATTGTGGATTTGGCAGCCGTGTATAAAATAAATTACACCGATCAGTCTGAACTTTTGGGAAATCCTCAAATCAACAAACACATCCAGGATCAGATAGATGAGCTGCAGGCTCCTTTGCCCAGCTATGAAAAGGTAAAACATTTTACCTTGTTGAAAGAGGCTTTCAGCATCGAAAACAATATGCTGACCAGCACACTCAAAACACGCAGAAGGGTTATCGAAAAGCAATATGCCAGGGTAATCGACCGGATGTATTAATCCCGGTTGAGTTTCCATCGGCGGTGCGACCACAGCCAGTTGCCCGGGTTTTTGAGGATGGCTTCTTCCAACTTTTTTGCATACATGGCGGTGATTTCACCAGGCTTGGTTTGCTGAGCTTGCGCCGTAATTAGCGAAAGCTCCAATTCGTAGTATCCCCTTTTTATACGTTGGATGTCCACAAAAAAAACAGGGAGATTTCTCGATATCGCATGTTTTTCGATGCCGGACAAAAAAGCCGTGTGCTGTCCCAGGAAGTTTAGCCAGATGGCTTTTTCGGGCTTCGAGGGACTTTGGTCGGCGGCCATAATAAAAACGCTACGGCTATTCTCGCGCAAGTTAAAGGTTTTGGCTGTGTCGTGGGTCGAGGCCAGCAAAGTTCCGGCGCGTGAGCGGTTTTTGCTGATTCGCTTATTCATGTATGGATTGCTAAGTGGGGTATAAAAAGCTACAATTTGATAATCGAGCTGCAAGGCCGGCGAAAGTGCTCCCCACTCCCAGTTCCCGTAATGGCAGGGGGCGGCAATAATATTTGTATCCAAACCTTTATACACATCCAGCACTTCAGGGTTTAGTATTTTGTGGCGTTTTACAATCTCATTATTACTCATGGTAAAGGCCTTAAATCCTTCCACCATTATATCCATCAGATTTTTGTAAGCAGCATTCGTTAGCTCTTTTATTGCTTGCTCATCTTTTTCCGGGAAGCAACGGCGCAGGTTGCCCACAATCACTTTTTTGCGATAGCCAAAAATGTCTTTTAACAAAAAGCGTCCAAAATCTGAAAAAAGATAAAGGATGCGAAAGGGAATGATGCCAATGAGTAGGATGAAGAAGTAGGCGAGTGAAGTGAGTATAAGATTCATCGGGCAAAAATAATGTTTTTGTTTTACCAGGGTTTGCAGCCCTGCAAGGGATTGCAAGCCTAAAATAAAATCCGATATAGCATGTCCGATATATGGTGTCCGATGTTTACCCACACATCAAACATCGGACATCTGACACCTGAAATCGGACATCAAAAGAAACACAGGCATGCGACTTAGCTGTATATTCTGCCAAGGTTTTTTTGAAAATGATTAGCCTGCCTGGCCAGTCTGGATATCTCGGACTAAGTTGACCCCCTAAAATCGGAAGAAGGAGAGCCATAAA
>CAZGAO010000033.1:0-53455 GCA_964523795.1 uncultured Lentimicrobiaceae bacterium | reverse complement strand
ACATCTGAAACATCTGAAACATCTGAAACATCTGAAACATCTGAAACATCTGAAATTTTTGAAACGGATGAATGAGTGGAACGGATGAATGAACAGCAAACGGAATAATAGTACAGACGCGCAATTCGCGCGTCTCTGCCATCTTCGATTTGGTGCGATTAACAAATAACGGATAACGAATAATGCCGCCCTTCGGGCGAGCATCCTCGAAAAATTACGAAAATCGTAGATTTTCTATTTTTCGGGACAATTAACGGATAACCACCACCGATGAAACAATTTAAAGGCTTTATAATTAAAGAATTTTATCACATCTTCCGCGACTACCGCACGCTGCTTATCCTTTTTGGGATGCCGGTAGCCCAGCTTTTGCTTTTCGGTTATGCCCTGACTAACGACATCCGCAATGCCGACATCGCCATTTTGGATCAGGCCAAAGATGAGGTGAGCCAAAAACTTACGCACAAGATTTTATCCTCGGGCTATTTCAATCTGGCGCAAAATCTCGACAGCGAGGCTGATATCGAAAGCGCATTCCGGAAAGGGAATATTAAGCAGGTGCTGATATTCGAGCCTGGTTTTGCCCGGAAAATCCAGACCGAAGGCTCGGCCTCTCTGCAAATCCTCGCCGATGCATCGGATCCCAACACTGCCCGCATCCTCACCAGCTATGTTATGGGCATCGTCAGCAATTTTCAAAATGAGGAGCTGGCCACGATGAAAATGCCCGTACAAATCCGTCCCGAGGTAAAAATGCTCTACAATGCCGAAATGAAAAGTGTTTACATGTTTGTGCCCGGGGTTATCACCGTGCTCTTACTTTTGATTTCGGCCATGATGACCTCCATCTCCATCGCCCGCGAAAAAGAAATGGGAACCATGGAAGTGCTGCTCGTTTCGCCTCTGCCCCCCATTCAAATTGTGGTGGGCAAGGTAGTTCCCTACATCATCCTGGCCTTTGTAATTGCCATGCTTATTTTGTTTTTGGGTAATGTGGTCTTTGGGGTTCCCATCCGTGGCAGCCTTGTGTTGCTCATGTTTTTTAGTATCATTTACATCGTGCTTTCACTTTCGCTGGGCGTACTCATTTCTTCGCTGGTGGATACCCAGCAGGTGGCCATGCTTATCTCGATGGTTGGCCTTTTGCTACCTACCATCCTGCTTTCCGGTTTTATTTTTCCCATCGAAAATATGCCAGTAATCTTGCAATGGATTGCGAATATCATTCCTGCAAAGTGGTTTATTATCATCATGCGTGGGGTGATGCTAAAACCTGTCGGATTAGAGAACCTCTGGTTTGAGACTTTGATTTTGCTGGCTATGATTGTAGTTTTTATTGGGATAAGTGTAAAAAAGTTTAAGGTAAGATTAGAATAAAAAATCAGGCAGATGAGAACCATTATTTACATTCTTCAAAAGGAATTTACCCAGATATTTCGCAATCGTATTATGCTGCCCATCATTTTTGTGATGCCGGTGATACAGTTGCTCATATTGGCTTATGCCGCCACTTACGATCTTAAAAATATCAATACCTGGATTGTGGATTTGGATCAATCGAGTGCCTCGCGCGAGCTGATCGGAAAATTTGAGGGATCTCCATTTTTCACAATCAAAGCTTACTCTCCCGATTTTGAATCGGGCGAAAAGGCGATGGATGAGGGCAAGGTGGATTTAATAATCCAGATCCCGGCGCACCTGGAGCGCGAGTTAACCCGTGAAAAATCGGCCTCCATCGGCCTCACCGTCAATGCCATCAACAGTGCTACCGCCGGCCTGGCAAATGCCTACACTACTGCCATCATCCAGGATTACAACAAAAACCTGATCACCAAAATTATCGGCAAACAGGCCAATATGCCTATTGCCATCGAGTATTCCTATTGGTTCAATCCCGAACTGGATTACAAAACCTACATGGTTCCGGGTATTCTGGTTTTGCTGGTAACCATGATCGGGCTTTTTTTGGCCGGGATGAACATTGTAAAAGAAAAAGAGATAGGCACCATCGAGCAAATCAACGTAACGCCCATCACGCGCTATCAGTTTATCGCCGGCAAGCTGCTACCCTTTTGGATAATCGCGATGATAGAGCTGGCCTTTGGTTTGGCTATTGCCAGATTATTTTTTGCTATTCCTGTGCTGGGCAGCCTGTCGCTGATTTTTGGCGTGGCTGCCGTTTATATGCTCGTGGTTTTGGCTTTGGGACTTATAATTTCCACCGTGTCCGACACCATGCAGCAGTCGATGTTTGTGAGTTGGTTTTTTATGGTGATTTTTATTTTGATGAGCGGCTTGTTTACTGCGGCGGAGAGTATGCCCGAGTGGGCGCAGACCATCAACATCATCAATCCTATTGCCTATTTTATAAAAATCATACGCATGATTATGCTCAAAGGCTCCGGCTTTCGCGACATTTACGATCTATTTATCGCGCTGGTAATTTACGCCGTCGCAGCACTCAGCTTTGCTGTGTGGAGATATCGCAAGGTAACGTAAGTATTTCCGTTTAGATAAACTGAAGTTGACATTCTATCGTCCGCAGGACATCGTCAAATAAATATTGAAGCCAATTTTAACGTTTCCATGTCCTCGTTCCTCGGACGATGGAAAGTTACACTTTCTATGGTTCAACAAGGCTGCCTCCACCAGTGAGGCATTAAAGTCCTTAACGACTTTAAAGAATTTCCCGGAAAGACGGAGCCCCCCAGCGAAAAACACTTTTACCCTTGCATTTAAAAACAACTAACTTTGTGAAAGATAAATAACTGCCGAATATGAAAAAAATCGTGATTGCTGCATTATGCCTTTTGATATCTGGAATTACATTTTCACAAAAAGTGGAGAATAGTCAGATTAGCGAAATGGTGCAAAGTTTCAAAAAAGATACAAAAGGCCCTTATAAAGATATTCGCTGGTTTTGTAAGGATGGCACCACGCTCCCACCCCAGGAACGTTGTCCCGAGCCTGGAGTACAGCGTGCCAGATACAAGGATGAGGTAATCTCACTATCTAAAACAAATCACATTTTCCTGGGTCAGATTTTGGCCACTACCGATTTTGATGCCTTTTGGGATGTAGATAATTATCACTCCCTGCTCAAACAATATCAGCTTGGCAATTATTTGCGAAGGGTTGATAATGGCTGGATTTTGCGCAAGGCACAATATTATCGCGGTGCTATGCAGGCCGAAGATGAGGAAAGGTGGGGCATTGATTTTTTTAATTCGCTGCTGGGTGATACTGCGCTTATCCGCAAAAACTACTTCCTGCTCCGCGAAGCCGCCAAGGATATTCCCCACCAGGGCGACGACAGCAAAACGCTTTTGGTTCGCGCCTTATCCAAAGAAATTTCGGACAGTGTGCCCTCATTTTTAAATCTTCGCATTAAAATTCACGGCCAGCCCGAACCTTCCGACACGCTTGCCCTTGCGCATTGGCTGCAAATTAACAGCGGCATACTCACCCCAAACCAACAGGCCAAAGCCGATGAGTTGATGCAAAATATGAAAGTCATTTACCAGGCTCCCAATCTGAAAGAATTAAATAAATATCTCACACAAATCCCATCTAAGAGCGAGTTAGCGAAAGCTTTGTCACAACTTATTAAAGATTATCACATCTATACCAAAAAGCAAAAAATCGTTATACTTTCCGAACAGCTTTTATCTATCCGTACACAAATGGTCGCCATGCCCAATACTGTCGGCCGTTTGGCTTTGCTCGATATTTCGTTGAAACTGGAAAGCATCCTTTTCAGGGAAATACAATCTGCCGACAACGAAACGCTGAAAGATCTGCTGTCGCGAACGTATTATTTGAGCATGGCTGCTGCCGGATGCGGATACATCGAACTGTGGGAGTGGGATGAGCTTGGCAATATTTTAAAACCTTCATTGCAATCCTCCATTTCCATCGAAAGCCTGAATGAAAAATTGGAAGCTGCCCGGCGAATGGTTGAATGGAGTACCGGGATGTGGCGCGGTGTTTATAAAGATGTGATCGAGCTTTACAGTGGTTTTGAGCCGCTGGCTTATGGCTTTTACGATGACCGGGTGCGTGCCTCGCTGCTTTTATATTTGGGTGATTGCGTAAGCGATATGGGAGTTTTTATTGCCGGACGAGCCAATTTGTCTAACAAAGTGATGGGTATTTCGGGACAGGGGCATATTCGTGGCATCAACCCGGGCTATGCCCTGGGGGAGCTGGTGGTGATAAACGAGCTTTCGGAAAACGCCAACATCGCGGGTGATAATATTTATGTGTTCAACCACGCACCAGCCGACCTCAAACCGGTGGCAGGCATTGCCACAGTTAGCGAGGGCAATATGGTGTCGCATGTGCAACTGCTGGCCCGCAACCTGGGCATACCCAATGCCGTACTTTCGGCACAAAACCTGGAAGCCCTCAAGGTTTATGATGGCAAAAAAGTGTTTTACGCAGTTTCAAATAAAGGAACAGTGCTGATGAAGCCGGCAGAACAAATGACCGAAGCGGAGAAAAACCTCTTTGCCACCAGGCAGCGCAGCGAAGAAAAAATTACGGTTCCAACGCAGCGCATCAATCTGAAGCAAAACAAAATTGTGAGTTTACGTAGCATCGATGCCAGTTATTCGGGCATAATTTGCGGGCCAAAAGCAGCAAATCTTGGTCAGCTTAAGCTGATGTTTCCCGAAAATGTGGTAGATGGTTTTGTAATTCCTTTCGGCATATTTAACCAGCATTTCGGACAAACGATCCCCGGAAGGGAAATTTCGTATCAGGACTTACTGTCAGATATTTTCGAGCAGGCCGATGAAATGCGCAAGGTCGGTAAAAGTGAAGAGGAGATTGATAATTTTACCATCGAACAGTTTGAAATTTTGAGGCAGGAAATCAAAGCCATGCCCCTTTTACCGGATTTTATTTCGGATATCGAAAAATCTTTTCTTGACAATTTGGGGAAAAGCATGGGCGAAATCCCGGTCTTTCTGCGTAGCGATACCAACATGGAGGATTTGAAAGATTTTACCGGAGCAGGTCTCAATCTCACCATTTTTAATGTTTTGGATCGGGATAAGATATTGCAGGGCATCAAAGATGTGTGGGCCTCGCCATACACCGCACGCAGCTACAAATGGCGGCAGCGTTATCTGCTGAATCCCGAAAATGTGTATCCCTCCATTTTGATTATCCCGGGCGTGGATGTCGATTATTCGGGCGTGCTAATCACCAAAGGCATCACTTCGGATAATAACGATGACCTCACCATCGCCTTTAGCCGGGGTGCCGGTGGAGCAGTGGATGGCCAGGCTGCCGAATCGTGGCTGCTCAAAGCTGGTGGTGATAATCAGCTGGTATCGCCGGCACGCGAACCCTTTTACCAGTCGCTGGCTGCCACAGGAGGCGTGGAAAAAGAAAGGACTACTTTTGAGAAAGCCATTCTGAGCAAAGCTAATTTAGTGCAGATCCGGGGTTTTGCTACTGCAATAAAACAAAAAATGAGCAAAAGCGACAAGTCAAAATCTGAGGAGGTTTATGATATTGAGCTGGGATTTAAAGACAACAAGATTTGGCTTTTTCAAATCCGCCCCTTTGTGGAAAACAAAAATGCCCTCCGGTCCGAATATCTTAAATCCATAACTCCCATGCTGCCTGCAAATAATATGATTAATGTAAATTCAGCACTTTAAATATCCTCAAAAATGAAGATTGTAAAAATTATTATCCTCGCTATTTTAATATTGGTGCTGCCAGGTGCTAGCTTCAAATACCCTTATGATGGCTATGATTTAACAGGCATTAAGCGGTTGCTGCGTTTACAACTAATCATGAATGGCACCATAAAGGACAAGATGCCGTTTCCGGGTGCGCAAAAATCCATCAACGATATTCACCTCATGTTGATGAACGAAAAGGGCGACAGCCTGGAAACATTTCCTCAGCCTGATCCTTCTTTGCAAAAAGCAATCAACGCGCTCTTCCCGAATATGGACGAAAGCTATGCCTTGTGTGTAATCGACATCAGTCCGGGCAAAGCACTCAGATACGCCTCGCGCCAGCCCAATCGTAGTTTTATGCCCGGCAGCGTTGCCAAGCTTGCGGTGGTAGCCGGCTTGTTTAACGAAATGGAAAAATTGTATCCTCATTCCTTTGCCCAGCGGCAGATGCTGCTGAAAAACCGCATGGTTCGCGCCGGCAAGTGGGCCAATTTTGATGAACACACCGTACCGTTTTTTGATCCGGTTAGCCAAAAATTTCACAAGGCGGTAGTGCGCGAAACCGACACCTGCTCCCTTTACGAATGGGTGGATCATGCCATTTCGGTCAGCAACAATGCTGCCGCCAGCATTGTGTGGAAAGAGGCTATTTTGATGTATGCCTTTGGGTATGATTATCCTCCCTCGCCCGAAAAAGAAGCTGCATTTTTTAAGGATATGCCAAAGGCCAGCCTTAAAGATATGGCCATGGCCGTAGTAAATGAACCACTGCGCAAAATCGGAATTACCAAAGAAGAATTTCATCTGGGCAGCATGTTTACCCGCGATGCCAAAGTTATCGTTCCGGGCGAGGGCGGAACCAGAGCCACACCGCTGGGGCTGATGAAATACCTGGTGGCGATGGAGCGTGGTAAAATTGTGGATCCGGAATCCAGCCTTGAAATAAAACGCCTGATGTATGCCACCGATCGCCGCATTCGCTATGCAGCCTCCACCGCTCTCGATAGTGCTGCGGTATATTTTAAGTCGGGCAGCTTGTACAAATGCAAAGCGGAAGAAGGATATGAATGTATAAAATATCAGGGCAACGTAGAGAACAATATGAACTCGGTAGTGGTGGTCGAGCAGCCCGATGGCACGGTTTACATAGTTACGCTGATGTCGAATGTATTGAGAAAAAATTCGGCCAACGATCATTTTGCCCTCGCAAGCCAAATCGACAAAATCTTTAGGAAAAGTGATGTATCTAATTAAGTTTTGTGGTCTATTAAAGTAACCATAACCGCTACCTAAATATATTCCTTTTTTGCCCTGATTCAAATTGGATATATTATGAAAGACAAATTAATGCAAACTGAAAATATTCAAAATCGAATATTTTCCTATCGTGGCTCACAAGTTATGATTGATGGAGATTTAGCTGAAATGTATGGTGTTGAGGTAAAAAGACTTAATGAACAAGTTAAAAGAAACATTGATCGCTTTCCTGTTGAGTTCAGATTTCAACTTAATAATGAAGAAAAGAACGAACTGGTCGCAAATTGCGACCGGTTCGAAAAAATTAAGCACTCATCCGTAAATCCATACGCCTTCACTGAGCAGGGAGTATCAATGCCTTCGTCTGTTTTAAATAGTAAAATAGCGATAAATGTTGGTTTCTGAAATGGTGTGTGAAAAGAATATATGCTAATCATATTAATATTTTGAAAAGTAGATTTTACACCATGCCCACAGCCTCATTAGCCAGCCCTTAACGCCGACAGCTTGTCGATAGCCGCTTGGGCAAACTGCCTGATCTTGGGATTTGAATGTGCTGCATATTGCTTCACCAGCGGCAGGTACTTTTTGTTGTCGAGCTGGGCAATTAGATATAAGGCCGCCAGGGTAATGCGCAAATCCTTCCCGGCCAACAACATTGAGAGGCACTGAAACTCACTGGTAATTTCCAGATTTAGATTTTTTATGGTCGTGGCCGAAATGTTGTCGAGCATGGCTGTTTCGACAATAGGAACCAAAACCCGTTTTAGATTTTGTTCCAGCAGATTATCCAAAAACTCAACAGCATTGATGCGCATATCGGGTTTTTTGCTTTGCAAGCCCTGGTAAATGGTGAGGATGTCATCGGGGGGGTATTTCAAGCCCAGGAGCCTGAAGATGCGTTCGAGCATACCGTCAAGTCGTCGTTCGAGCAGGACGATGAGGCTTTTACGTGCCTCGGTTTGTTTCTGGTTTTGCGCTGTTTCATCGGATTTCTGCCCGATGTTATTTGCCTCATTTTGGGTGTAAAGAGCCCGCAAGGTTTCCAGATACAAATGGGCTTCGTCCAGGATGCGCCGAATAACTTCTTTGTGATGAAACCTAAGGTTTGCATGGTTAATTTTAAGCGTATTCAGTGCACGCAGAGCTTCCATGCGCATCCCAATATCGCTGTGGTCGAGCAGCGAAAAGAGCAAGTCAACCGATGGCTGAGTACCTATTTTTGCAGCCAAGGCAGGGATGTGCAACAAGAGGGAAGTACTCCAGGATTGTTCGGTAATAATGGCACTAAAGTGTTCGATAATGGCCGGCCCGTAGTGGATGAGCGCGTCTCGCGCATTTTCTTTAAATTGTTCCTGATTAAGAAAACCTGCAATTTTGCTGATATAATCCGGGCTTAGTGTTTGGCCGGCAGCAGCAATTGCCTGGCGCACCACATCGATGTTTTCATCCTTCAAAAACTGATCGATAACAGGATAATATCTTGTGAGCTTTGCTTGGGCAATGGATTTTAGAATGATGATTTTGCCATACTTTATTTCATCCGCATCCTTTAGCCTGGCCAGGGTTTGTATTTTTTTTCCCAGCCGCTCTTCCAAATCAAACTGCAAGGCCAAATCAGGATTGTTATGGGTTTCTACCGCCAGGCTCACCAGTGCTGCGCCTCGCACCTGGAAGTCCCTATCGCCAAGGTATTGCCTTAACAGTGCCACCCGGTCATCGGGCGAGTGGGCGATGAGATACTCGAAAGCAGCAGATTTTACCTGTTGATTGCTGTCCTGAATCATAGGTAGCACCAAATCATTGATGCTCTGACTTCGGAAAAAATACAAACAGCGCAGTGCTTCGGCGCGAATAACAGCCGATTGATATGTGAGAAGCCTTTGCACATCATCGAACAAACGCGGGTGCGACATCTCTTTAATCTTATCCAAAACAAAAATAATTTGCTTCTCCGATCCTTGCTGCAGCACTTTGCTCAGTCCGCTTATCACCGATTCGTTGGTGAAATCCAAAGCCACTTTTCGCTCCTGATGATCTTTTTCCTGGTCTATTTTCGATTTGAATGAACGAATGTATTCAAGGCGGATTTTGCGGGCATAATAAATCCATACAAAAAACAAAGCCAGAATCATCAGGCTGATAAAGCGCGTAGATAGATTGAGCCCGGTTACCAGAAATATTAATATCAAACCACCAACGCCGGTAGCCGCGCTATCAACAAAAACATCGATAAAACTTTTGGTCTGATTCCTTATTTCAAGCGGGATGGGCAGCGACATTAGTTCGGTAGCCGATTTATTGACCGATTGTTTAAGGCTGCCGTCGATCAGCTTGAGAATGATGACAGCCCATAGCTCAGGGAAAATTAAAACCAAAAAAGCACCCAGCATAATTCCGAAGGGGAGGAAAAACAGCGAGGTGCCCACACCAAAAACACCCACTACTTTTCGGGTAATGAAAAGCTGAACCCCCAGGGAGATTAAATTAAAACTCGAAAACCAGAAGCCGAAAAATGCAGTCAGGTCATCCGGGTCATTTATTTTGGCTGAAGCAATGGCACTAAACTGATAATCGACCAACTTGGCCACCAGCACACTTATCCCGATAATAAGAGCCAGATAAGTTAAGTGTTTCGACTTGCGAATAAGTGCCATCGGATTGACATCAAAAACTGTGGTTCGCTTTTTTCGTTCAAATCTGGTTTGGGTGGGAAGTACCTCATTTTTCCATATTTTTTTTGTGATGGGGATAGAAAAAAAGAGAACGAATGCAGCCACAAACAGCAGGCTTTCGCTACCTACGAGGTCGGCAATAAGCGAGGTAAGATAGCCACCAAATATGCCCCCGGCAATAGCCCCGGCACCGATAAAACCAAAAAGCCGCTTGGCCTCGCGTGGATTGAAAACAATATTGGCCAAAACCCAAAATTGCGATGCCGAGAGTACGGCAAAAATGGCTACCCAGATGTAAAACAGGTAAAGAACCCATCCTGCCAAAAAATTAAAATGCAACAAAATCCCAAAAACCAACAGGCTTATTACTGACCAGCTTAAGGTACGTGTGATGATGATATTTAGGGCAATGCGCGATAGTATTTTGGAATAAAAGAAGGAAACCAGGCCGGCGATTATTGCCACCAAAACATAAGCATTAGGCAAATTTTCGGCTCCAAACTTAGCGAGGAACATCCCGTTTACCGCCGGCTTAACAATTAAAAGGGTGGAGATGATTAGGAAAATATTAAGCTGCATTAGCATGGCCTTGCGGTATTCGCCGGGGCGAATGTCGAAGGCCTGCATCAGTAAAGAGACGATATATTTCCGTGCCTTATCCATCACCAAGGGTAGCTGTTCTTATGCAGTTGTTAATAATCATGGCAAAGCTAAATTCGAAAAGAGATACTGATCAAAATTTCATCACATTTTCAACGGTGGTAACCAAATCCCGGCAAATTTTTTCGCCATCACTATCTTCTATCAGGGCCACCAAAATATACCTGCGTCCATCAGGCCCCCACACCAGCACCGAGTCGGTATGGAAGTTTTTCCAGGTTCCTGATTTTCTAAATATCTTGGCACGTGGGGCTACTTTCTCAAGCGTGTTTACAAATTTATGATGCAACTCGGGACTAACCATCATGTCGAGCATAATTTTGGAACGATCAAAACTTACCAGTTTCCCGTAGGCAAGCATGTAATAGTAACGGCAAACCTGCGACACGGTGGCCGCATGGCTCAGGCCTTTGATGGGTTCGGGATAGCGTGCTCCCAGCTTGGCATATCGCTTGCCAACCCACAAGCCGCCACCAAAGTCCTCGTCGTAGAGATTGTATCGGGGATCGGTTAAAACCTGCTCAATTTTTTCGTAGCCCAGCCGATCGATCATGCGCGTGGAAGCCTCATTGTTGGACTTGCTGATCATCAATCTTAAATCCGCCTTCACCTCTTCACTTTCTACCAACTCACCCTTTTCGATGGCATCTTCGGCAGCCAGCAAAACGGCAATCTTGGGAAGGCTGGCGGCATACATCATCACATTTCCATTAACCCGGGCATATTTTGGATTAAGCGGATCGCGCAAATCAACCAGCCCAACGGCCATCTTTTTCTGGTCGATCAGCCGTTTCCATTTTTTGTTTTTGTTTAAGGCAGCAGTCAGCTTTTCCTGAAAAGGAGCATCAACAAGATCTCTGAGGGGTTTTATATCTTCGATGGACAGGGGCAACTTATTATAATCAGGCTTGGGTGCCTCGGCTTTCTCCTGAGTACAAGCCGAAACCGAAAGCAGAATAAAAAGCGCAAAGGAAAATAAGGACTTGTGAATTTTCATAGGGCTAAAATGTTTATGTTGTAAAAATCGCCAAAAAACGAATACACCCATCGTTTTAGTTTGATAAAAACAAAATAAAGTTTAGAGATGCCCTAATCCACAGCGCAGGCATCGCCCATGCAGTTGGGTTTTTCGGCGGGCTTTTTCAGCAGGCGGGCTTTGAGTGCTACAAAATATAATTTACAGCCCACACAAATCCCAAAGGCCGATTCCATAAAAAGTAAAATCAGGCAGATTAAACACAACATGCACACCGGTCCAAACCAGGCGACATTTTGCAAAAGCATGAATGATAAAGCGAAAATAGTAGTCGCTAATGCCAGCCCGAGGCTCCAGGCAAATTTTTTCTGGATGGCTCCTATGGGCAAGGGCGATTGCTTGTAGGTAAATAATGCTCCGAGAAAAACCGTGGGTGAAAATTTGGGATTGATAAAAATACCAATGATAAAATTAAGCATCAAAAAGCCGCTGATGTAGGGTATTACGATGTAATTTTGTAAAATAAACCCATTGATAAAGGCGATGATGCCCAACAAAAACATGAGGCCTGCACTTGCACGCATGGTGCGCTCGTCGAGTACCTTAAAAGATTTTCCCTCGATGTGTTCTCCAAAACTTATGAATGCCATAAAAGTAAATGTTTGATGAATTTAGAATATGAGTGCATATAAACGCATAGCGGGGGAATTGTTCATGCACAAGGGAAAAATATTTACTATTAAACAGACCTCTCACTCTCCGACATTTAGTGCATAACAATGACAGATATCATTGGATAAATTGAAAAAAACCTTGAAAGGACATTTATAAAACGGATTTTTTCCATTGAACAAATATGCTCGCAACGTGTAGTTTAATTAATTCTAATTTTGGTGCCTGATTTATTAATCTCAAAAACAAAATAAAAGTATGTCCGAACACGTACTTATCAATCTTGCCGGCATCGTCATTCTGGGCATTGGCGCGCAATGGCTGGCGTGGAGGCTTCGCTATCCGTCGATTCTATTTCTGCTGATTTTCGGTTTTCTTGCCGGGCCGCTCACGGGCTTCCTGGATCCCGATCAGCTGATGGGCAATATGCTATTACCCTTTGTTACCCTTGCGGTGGCAGTTATTCTTTTCGAGGGCGGACTAACGCTTAACATCAAAGAACTTAGGGAAATTGGCGGGGTTGTATTGCTTCTTATTTCGGTGGGCGTGCTGGTAACTGGTGCCATTGCTTCCATTGCCGCTTTTTATATTTTGGATTTAAATATCGAAATCTCCATATTGCTGGGAGCAATTCTGGTAGTAACAGGCCCAACGGTGGTAGGGCCTTTGCTTAGGCACATCAAACCCAATAGCAAGGTCAACGACATCCTGAAATGGGAAGGCATTGTTATCGATCCCATTGGCGCACTGCTGGCGGTGCTGGTTTTCGAAACCATTATTAGCGGGGGCTTGCAGCAAGCTACCACCATGATTTTGCTTAGCCTGGGAAAAACCATTTTATTAGGTGGACTCATCGGCTTAGGTTTTGCCTGGCTGCTGATATTTTTGATACGTAAATACTGGGTTCCCGACTTCCTTCAGGAAACCGTTACCCTCTCGGCTGTTATCGCCGCCTATCTTTTCTCGGATTTGATACAAGCCGAATCGGGGCTCTTTTCGGTTACACTTATGGGGATTATCATGGCCAACCAAAAATACATCTCCGTTAAACATATCCTCGAGTTTAAAGAAAACCTGCGCGTACTCATCATATCAGTTTTGTTCATAATCCTTTCAGCACGGCTCAATCTGGATTCTTTTCAATTCATATCGGGCAGTATCATTTATTTCCTCTTGGTGCTACTTTTTGTGGCACGCCCGCTCTCGGTCTTTCTTTCCACCATCCGAAGCGGCCTTTCTATCCGCGAAAAACTATTCCTGTCGTGGATTGCGCCACGGGGTATTGTGGCTGCTGCGGTGGCTTCTATCTTCGCGCTGCGCCTTTCGGAGGCCGGCATCGAAAACTCCGAGGTTCTCATCCCCATTACTTTTACCGTAATTGTAAGTACCGTGGTTGTTTATGGTTTGTCATCGGCACCAGTGGCGCGTCTTTTAAAAGTAGCCGAATCCAATTCGCAGGGAGTTTTGATTGTTGGGGCACATCCCTGGGCACTCGAAATTGCCAAGATGTTGAAAGAACGTCACTTTAGTGTGGTGATGGTAGATACCAACCGCCGCGATATTGCCAAGGCACGGCTGGCAGGAATTAAAACCGTGTATGGCAGCATCCTGTCGGAACAGGTGGTCGAAAACCTGCACCTCGGCGGCATTGGCAAGTTGGTGGCTCTTACTTCAAACGATGAGGTGAACTCGTTGGCAGTATTACATTTTAGCGAACTCATCGACCGCGAAGAGTTGTATCAGCTTAGCCCTTTTAAAACGGAAAAGAGAAAAGAGAATGACTTTTCGCCCAAGCACCTGCGTGGCCGTTTTATCTTTAGTGATGAAATAAGTTTTGCCGAATTGCGCAATAATTTTTATTCAGGAGCCGTCATCAAATCCACCAAACTTACCAAGGATTTTACCTTCGATGATTTTAAAGAACACTACCAAAAGATGGCCATCCCCTTGTTCACCATCAACGAAAACAAAGAATTATCGGTTTTTACCACCGATAAAACCCTAAAGCCCAAGCCCGGCCACACCATTATTGCCATGGCTTACGATGATAAAACGAAGGAGGGGAAATCGGGTGTGTCGGAAAAATCAAAATGATTAACATGATTTATTAGGAAAAACATAAGAGGTGCAGCGCACCGAAATCTTTGTAGCTCATGGTTAGGAAAAAGTATTAAGGTGCAGCGCACCGAGATATTAAATGCACGGATTTTAATCAAACAACCTTATCAGCCTTAATCCTATCTTTGCAAAATATTACTACGACATGAAATTTGATAAATACCGCATCTACGAAGGCATCAAAACAAGCATTGCCCATTTAGGTTTTAAAAAACCCACCGACATTCAGTTTAAATCCATCCCCCCCATCCTAAAGGGCGATGATGTGCTGGCCATCGCCCAAACAGGCACCGGCAAAACGGCGGCCTTTGCCATACCGGTGCTCCACCTTTTGCATCAGCGCAAAGCTGAGCGGCGCAGCCCGGGCGTAAAATGTCTGGTGCTGGCACCCACCCATGAGCTGGCCTTGCAGATCGAAGATGTTTTTCATCAGCTTGGCCAACACACCAACATCCGATCCTTGTGCATCCATGGCGGCGTAGAGCAGGAGCCGCAGATTAAAGAACTCAACGAGGGTGTGGACATTGTGGTAGCTACGCCGGGGCGCATGTTCGACCTGGTGAGCCAGGGTGCCTTAGACCTAAGAAGTATCGAAATACTTATCCTGGACGAAGCCGACCACATGCTCGACCTGGGCTTTATCAAAGATATCCGCGACCTGATGCGCTTTCTGCCCAAACGCAGACAAACACTCTTTTTCTCGGCAACGATTAACGAAACCATAAAAGACCTGGCCTATTCCTTAGTTACCAATCCTATTCGTATTCAGATTTCGCCCAAGGATCCCGTAGCCAAAAACATCGACCATTCGAAGGCCTTTATCGAAATGGACGACAAGCGGTTTTTTTTGGAGGAGTTCATCAGGCAAAATGATGAGAAAAAGATATTGGTTTTCGTGCGTACGAAGGTGCGTGCCGAGCGGGTAAAAAAGGCCATGGAGCGGGTAAATATCGAAAGCGACACCATCCACAGCGACAAGCCGCAGACCGAGCGCGAGATAACAATGAAGAATTTCCGTTCGGGGGTTTTGAAGGTGCTTATCGCTACCGACGTGAGTGCACGCGGCATCGACATTCCCGATGTTGAATTTGTGATTAATTACGACCTGCCCGAAAGTGCCGAGAATTATGTTCACCGTGTTGGACGCACAGGACGGGGGAATCAGAAGGGACAGGCACTGTCGTTTTGCAGTACCGAAGAAAAGGAACTTCTAAGCACCATCGAAGAAAATTTAGGGAAGCCCATTCAGCAAATGACTATCTCTAAAAAAGATTATCAGTTGACGCTCGAAATGACCGAGGAGGTTCAATACGATTGGAAATCGCTGATTGAAAAAGAGGAAGAATGGATTGCCAAAAAGAAAAAACGAAAATAAAAACACGATTGGCTAATTGGCCTATACAGCCATCATATCCTTTTCTTTGGCATCAGCCAGCTCATCTACTCTTTTGATATATTTATCCGTAAGTTTCTGAATCTCATCTTCCAGGCGTTTCACTTCATCTTCGGGGGTGCCGTCCTTTTTCAGGTTTTTGGCCTCATCGTTGGCACTGCGGCGTAAATTACGTATCCCAACTTTGGTATCTTCAGCTTCGCCTCTGGCCTGTTTCACCATTTGACGGCGGCGTTCTTCGGTAAGTGCCGGCACCTGTATGCGCAACACCTCCCCGTCGTTGCGCGGGTTGAAACCGAGGTTAGCAGCCTGAATGGCTTTTTCCATCACCGACAGCATATTTTTATCGAAGGCCTGCACCACAATCTGCCGGGCATCGGGAGTATTGATGTTGGCGGCCTGGCTTATCGGGGTCATCACACCATAATAATCTATCCTTACATCCTGGAGCATATCGGGCGAAGCCTTGCCTGTTCTTATCTTTTGAAATTCGCGCTCGAGATGAACAATGGCGTTGTCCATGCCTTCGTTGGTTTCATCTAAAACAAATTGACTCTCTTCGGTCATAGTATTATCCTTTTACGTTAGAAGGCGCAAAGATAAATTATTGCATTAAATGAGGAAATGAAAATTTGCAGAACTTATTTCACCAGCGTGCCGTTGCCTGTTCCCATCACCTCTTTCATCAGATTTCCACGGGTGTTCATATCAAAAACCAGGATGGGCAAATTATTTTCGCGGCAAAGCGTAAAGGCCGTCAAATCCATGATTTTCAATTTTTTCTCGTAGGCCTCATCAAAGCTAAGCGTGTCATATTTTGTGGCGGTGGGGTCTTTTTCAGGGTCGGCGGTATAGATGCCGTCCACGCGGGTGCCTTTCATTATTACGTCGGCCTTCATTTCGACAGCACGCAAAGCTGAGGCCGAGTCGGTGGTAAAAAACGGATTGCCGGTTCCACCGCTAATCAAGACTATTCGTCCTTCGTCCAGGTAGTCGCTCACACGTTTGCCGCTGGTTTCTTCCACGATGGGTTCGATGGCCAGGCCGCCCACCAGTTTGGTTTTCACGCCCTGGGCTTCTAAGGCACCCTGCAAAGCCAGGCTGTTAATCACCGTGGCCAACATGCCCATGTAATCGCCTTGCACCCGATCCATGCCCTTGCCTGCGCCCTGCAAGCCCCGGTAAATATTGCCGCCACCAATAACGATGGCTATCTGCACACCTTTCTCAGCCGCAGCTTTCACATCCTCGGCGTATTCGTTAAGCCGCTTCGGGTCAATCCCAAATTGCTGCTCACCCATCAGTGCTTCGCCGCTCAATTTCAGTAGTATTCTTTTGTATTTCATTCGTTTTATATTTTTAGTGTTATTATCTATTTTTAGTCTACCTCTAATTGCTTCTCTATCAATGCTTTTAATTCCTCTCTATTTGGCAGATAAAGTTGGTATTTTGATACGAATAATTGAGAATTAACTTTGTTCATCGCATACTTTACAAGTAATTCATCCTTGTTTTTGGATAGTACAATTCCAATTGGCGGATTATCATCTTTTGTATTTTCTTCATTTTCAAAATACCCCATATACATATTCATTTGTCCTATATCTTCATATCCTGCTTCCTCTTTCTTAAGGTCAATCAATACAAAACATTTCAGGATTCGATGATAAAAAACTAAATCAACCCTATAATGTCTGTTCCCAAGTGTAATGCGATACTGTCTTCCTACAAAAGCAAATCCTTTCCCGAGTTCTAAAAGAAATTGCTGTAAACTGTCAATAATTCGGGATTCTATCTCACTTTCACTCAAATTATAAGGTTCAGGAATCTGAAGAAAGTCCAATACGTAAGGTTCTCTAATAATATCTTCGGGCTTTTCTACAATTTGTCCTTTCTTTGCTAATTCTAAAATTTTGTCTTTATCCCGTGATGCTGCAAGGCGCAAAAATAAGGATGCTTTTTTTTGCCTTTTAAGTTCGCGGAATGACCAATTTTCAATTAGGCTTTGTTTTTCATAAAAACTTCTTTCCAACTTATCATCAATTTTGAGAAGTTCAACATAATGAGACCAAGTTAATTGTTGCGACAGTGTTGCACTATTTGAAAATTCATTATAAAACTGTCTCATTCTTTTTTTTATTCAGTGATTTAAAATTAATTCTTCAATGTCATTCTTAAATTGAGCATAATACTGCTAAAATGTCATCACCGATTTTTGCAATTTTTTGTTCGCCAAATCCTTTTATTTTTAAAAGATCGTCAAGTGACTCTGGTTTTATTTTTGCAACTGTCATTAGTTCTGTGTTAACTGTTACGCTGTCCAGGAATTCATTTAAGTTGTCTTGGTCAGTTCGCAAGTTTTCTTTAGTTAGTCGAATATGAAAAACTTTAACTTTCATGGCTCTTATCTTTCAATTTGTAATGAGTTTTCAGCACTAAATTGATATTTTGGTAAATCCATATTTGTTTATTCGAAAGCAAAGTTACGAATTCTATTTCAAAAAGCCCTGCTTGTGCTTTGCAGGTAATGCACTGTCAATTATTTAAATCTTAAATATCTTTTCCCTAAATGTAACGCCATTTGATTGGAAAAGAATAAAGTATATTCCATTTGGGAATTTAGAAATATCTATTTTGTCGATGATTCCTTTTTGGTGAATTACAATTTGACCCATCTGATTGTAAACAGATATTTCGGTGACTGGCTTTTGATATTTGGTGCGAAAGAATAATAAATCATTGGTGGGGTTAGGATAAATTGTAATGCTGTTTTCAATCCCGGGAAAATCCCTGGTTTTTGTAAAACAGGCATCCAAAATTTCTTCCTGACTATTGCACCCGGCAGCATTGTTCTCGATAATACCACTAGCACCCGGCTCGGCTAAATAGTTGCAAACGCTTTCAACATTGCATTCCGACAATGAATCATTCATATAAATGGAAATGCTATTTATAGAGTTAGGGTTAATATTCTCCAATCCGGACAGACTTTTCAATTCTGTACGTATAATCTGTAAAGAACCATTTATCGATTGCACATTTTCAAGCCCTGTCAGACTAGTGAGATAATAGCCATTCTCTAAACTAAGATTTCCATCGATTGCGCTTATTCCTTGAAGGCCATCGAAGCTTTCGGTTCCTGTAAAGTAAATTTCCAAACCGCCTATGGAAGCAATTTGTGGCATGCCCAAAAAATTTTGAACTCCCGAAAAACTTACAAAGATTTTCCCGCCGATTGCTGTCAAAGCATCCAATCCATTCAGATGATCGAGAGAAAGATTACGTGTGATTTCTAAATTATAACCGATGCTTGTCAACGAATTCAGGCCTTGAAAATTGGTGAGTTGGGTGCTGTCCACCATTAATCGGCCACCTATTTCGCTTAAAACACCTAAGCCATTAAGGTTTTCAATATCAGAGCCTAATATCCTGACATGGCCTTCAATTTCTACACAGCCAGGGTAATTGATTTGGAAATTGTCAATTTGTTCCTGAGTAGTAAAAGTAATCCCTTCGGGCAGGCAGCTCTGCGGCAAAGCTTCAGCCATGACGACCAGAGCAAAAACAAGTAATAATGTAAATTTTTTCATAATTGTGTGTTCGGCATTCTTATCTTGCAAGTTTAAATTTTCTTCGATTTAAGTATTCTTTAAATTCAGTAAAAGTCATTCCTTTTGTTTCTTTCGCTATTTTTTCTTTTACTTCACGAAAAAATTTAACTGTGTCAAAATTTTTTTCAGTTTTGTTATTTTTATTCATTTTTTATAATTTCTTTAGGTGAACGAATGTCTAATTGTATATACCCATTTTTTAAATTGATAGCGTTGTAACCTCTTATTCTAAACACGTTTACAACGTGCTTAAAATTCCAACTTATCAAATAGTCAACTTTATTAATTGCCGCACAAGCAATATGCCTGCAATCGTCAATACTTGTTTCTCCAACAACTTTTTCATTGATATATTCTTCAGCAAGTTGATTTATCTCTTCAGTAATCTCAACAAATTCTGTTTGTTTTTTGTCAAGACTTAAAAAATGTTCTTTAACTTTTTTGGGTGCATTTTCAAGTTCAAGTTCGCAAAGGTCTGAATAGACACAGATAAATTCTCCATTTTTTACCATTTCAAAAAGCATTTCCGTTTCGTGTTGGAATTCAATGTCATAAATCCCACCAAAAACAGAAGTATCAAAATATATTCTTGGTTTTCTCATTTTACAAAAATAGGTAAAATATTTTCAAATTAAGTTCATCTATTTTGCGCTATTGTTGGTCTACTGACACACATTGTTCCGCAAATATAGCTCGCAGCCGGTTTTTATCAAGAACGGAATGTTTTTAGTGTTTCGTATGTTTCCTTCTCTATTCATTTTTCCAGATGACTGCTAACCGGCTGTGGGCCATGAGTTGCTGTTACCCATTGTTTTTTATATTTTCAATCCGAATTTCAATAGTACCCCTGAATTCAAATCTCCGTTAAAATAGGGTTGTGTAAAGAGTTTCAGCCCTATTAAATATTTTTCATTTATCGAATAAGTATCTTCAATGATTATGTTGAATCCGGAAGAATTCCTTTTGTCAAAGTGATATGGTGATGTCTGTTCTATGCCGACACCACATTCTTGTAGAAAATAATATGAATCAGAAATGTTCATAATTGAAAATCCAGTTCCAATTCTAAAATCATTTTTTCGGTTATTTTTAAATGGCGAAATAAAAATATTTAAATTCCCTTGAATGTACGATGAAGTCTCATAAACTCCAGAATTACTTCTTCCATAGTTTAATGTAAATGAAGTCGAAAAGTATTGACTAATCTTGTAATTTGTTTCATTTTCAAAATTTATTGTCGTCATATCACCTGTACCTAATAGTGAAATTCCAACTCCAAATTTAACATCAAATTTCGTTTGTTTGTCTTGAGCATTCAATTGAGTTGCTATGACAAATAGGACAATTACTAAGTATTTTTTCAAAATGATTTGTTTTTTATTAACAATTCTTTGTGTCTGTTATTTATATTTTTTTTAATGCTCTTTTTCTGTCATTGGTTTCTGTTTCTTTAAATAATGGGGAACGTTTGTGTAGGTTAAAATATGATTATATTTCTTCTATGTTTTTCATTCTTGTTAAACATATTGCTTGCCAACAAGTCCGTAATCCTTCTCAAAACCTAAGCTCCTCATGGGTTTAACGCGGTGGGTGTCGTTAACCAATGTGATTACAGGATGTTTCATTCGCTGCGTCATTTTTATTACCCGCCAAATTTAGATATTGTTTCGTTTGGATTGGTTTTAAATGGGAATTATCAGGTTTTGTTAATTCGCCCAACAGTAAGCACAGCCTGTCCAGATATTTATCGGGATGTTTTGGCGAAAAGCCAAACTGCGATGCTTAATTGTTAGCCGCTTGTGATTTTTAGAAAGCCAATTCTAATTGATCTTCAGTCTCAATCCTCAATTTAACTTTCGCTTTCATTGCGTTAAAAACTTTCATAATCGTTGATACTGAAGCACTATGGTTTCCCTTTTCCAATTTTGAAATCTGAGATTTTTTTACACCGATTAATTCTCCAAGTTGTGATTGTGTCAGATGATTTTGAATCCTTAATTGTTTAATCTTTTCTCCAATCAGTTCCATTTTTAACTCAAACTCATAGTCATCCCTTGTTGGAGTACCAATTTTATCGAAATATTTATCCTCCAATTCCTCAAATCTTTTGTAATTGTGTGTTTTCATAATTGTAAATTTTAAATCAAACCTTTAAAATACTTGTCTTTAATAAGTTTTGCCTTTTCAATATCTTGTTTAGGTGTCTTATTTGATTTTTTTAATAATCCATGGGTGCAAACTATCAGGGTTTCAGTTTCTCCCGAACTATCCCAAAAAGCAAATAATCGAAAGAACTTATTACTGTCCTTAATCCGAAATTCAAAAATATCTTTAGAACTTTTTAGCTTTTCAAACCAATCACCATAGATTCTCAATTTTGTCTTACGAATCGCGTAAAACAATTTCTTTCTTGCCGAAATCTCAATATTATCAACGAATTTTTCAGCTTCAGGAAGTAGAATTATCTCAATCGGTTTACTCATTTGGCTCCTATGTTTCTCATCGCACAAAAATATAAAATGTTTCCCAATTTGTAAACACTATTTAGGTTTTTTTTTGGCAGTCCCATTTATCCGCCATATCCCATTTATATCCGCCATTTATCCGCCAATACCCATCTTGTAAAATGTTCCTTTTTTCTCCCTTTCTTTAGAAAGATTACCTTTTTCGGTCAATTCCCCGGTGTCGCTCATTAGTCAGTTAATCGCGCAATAACTTCTTTTACTTTTTCCTTAAAGGAATTATCATAAATTGAATCGGAATCAGAATAGCCTTTTAAAAACTGGCTTTGGATTGTTTGTTGAAAAATCAGGTCATCCAATAGGTCTGAATCGTCAATAAGGACTATCACTCTGACATCTTTATTTTGTTTAGTTTTTATTTCAGACTGCACCCCGATCGGAATCAAAATCTGATTATTTTCTATTTTTGATTTAAATTCTAAAGCTCTCATATTTTCATGTGTTTACGCAAAGATAATAAATAAAACTGTCACCATAGCCGCTAAAAAGTATAACCCAAACTAAAATATCCCAGAATCTTGCTATTGTAGTCCGACGACATCACCGTTACTTCTACAGGACCCAGTAGGGTGTCGAGCCCCAAAGTAAGGCCATAGCCATGGATGGGGCTGGTTTGCGAAAAGATATCTTCGATTTTATCCGAACGGAAACCAATGTTGTATTTGGGAATGAGGTACAAGTTTTTGTAAAGCTCGTACTGAATGTCCAGGCGGCCTATCAAGCCATTGTAGCCGGTGGCTTGCATAAACTCAAGCCCCACAAAGGGATATATCGCATTGAGTTTGTTTTGGCGCAGGCCGCCCATATATACATAATATTGGGGCAAAATGGCATCGTCGCGCGTAAGCATGCTTCCAAAATACACTTGTGGCACCAGCGTGATTTTATTATGTATTGAAACTGCTGCCTCGTAGCGCGCGGTTAACAAAATCATTTGGTTAATCTCATTCTCGAGCGAATCCTGGGCATTCATTACCAGTTTTATCTGCGAAGAAAGTCTAAAGCCCTTGGTGGGATATACCAGGCGATCGAGATTATCCATTTTAAGAAAGGCAAAAAGGTTGGTATTGAAATCGTTGATCCTGTCGATATCAAACAAAAACACCTCTGGTCGCAGGCTCGAAAATTCGAGCTGGAAGCCACCACCCACGAGCGTAAAATCAGCAATGTTAGATTGGGTATAGGCATCGAGTAGTGCATTTGAAAAATGAAAACTTCCCACCTTTGTCTTCCCCTGATAAGTGTAGGCCTTAAAATTTTCGGCTCTGAACGACAGCCCGAATCCGGGTTTTACGCCCCGGTCGTATAGATAGTCGGCACGTAGCAGGTTGTTGTCGCCCAGGGCAAAATCGACCAATAGCCGCCCGTTGCTCAAAAGGGTATTTCGCAAAGTAAAATTCAACAACAAAGAAGTTTTGAAATCCGAATCGTAATTAATGCCTACCCTGAATTCGCCACCAGGCTTTTCTTTAAGGTCGATGGCAAAGCGGTAGCCACCACGTGCAAGGGTGTCGAATCGATATTGGATCTGGTCGAAGTTTTGGGTGCCATAAAGTTTGGTTAAGGCAGTATATACTTTTTCCAGCTTATGATAATGCGTAACATCCAGTTGCAAAACACCGCGTACAAAGTTGGGCGAAACCTTGTTGATGCCTTCAAGAACCAATTCGTTGATCAGGATGCTGTCCATGGGTTTGGCATCCAGATGATATTCGGGCTTAAGAGGGAAAATCCTATTTATTGAATCCAGCATTTTTCTAATCTCGGGCAGCATGGCACGCGCAGCCCATTCACCTTTAATAATTAGTGAGTCGGCATTATTGAAACTGGAAGCACTATAACCTTCGATGTCCGGTTTGATTAAAATATCCGTATTCTCAATTCCCGCTTCATGAAGCGGCTTGCGCAAAAATGCCGTGGACTGGGTAAGGATTTTTATGAGCGAATTTAGCTCATCCTTGCTTTTTAGATGCTCGCTTACATCTACGCCAATAATGATGTCGGCTCCCATATTGCGCACCTGTTCTACCGGATAATTATTTACAAGCCCGCCATCAACCAGCAAGCGGTCGTTGATTTCCATGGGCGAAAATACCGTTGGGATAGCCATGGTAGCCCGCATGGCATCGGGCAGGTAACCCTTGTCGAGAACCACAAACTCGCCTGTTTCGATATCGGCGGCAACACATAGGAAGGGTATTTCGAGTTTGCTGAAATCGTGGATGCCATAAGCAGGACTGGCGTAATACGACAACAAATTATAAACCGACTGCCCAGCTACCAGGCCGCTGGGAAGTTCCAGCTTTTTGTCGCGAAAAGGAATGGTGAAAAAGTATCTGCCGTCTTCGGCCTTTTCGGGCATCGACAAGCTGCGGCGTGGAATTTTTCCGGCCAAAAGGTTTTCCCAATTTTGATCCAGCACTATTTTTTCGAGCGATTCGGGCGAATATCCCATGGCAAAAAGCCCGCCCATGATTCCGCCCATGCTGGTACCCCCCACATAATCGATGGGCATCCCTGCCTCGACCAGGACTTTTATAACGCCAACATGCGCAAAACCCTTAGCCCCGCCGCCACTAAGCACAAGGCCTATTTTGGGACGCGGTTCCGCCTCCTGCGCATACATAAATATATTCACAGAAAGGAGAAGCAGAAAAATCAGACAGAAAATACTAAAGTGGTGGCGCATCATTTTTTTGATTTAGTGAACAAAAATAAATTTTTCTACAATGAAATTGTTGATGATCGTTAAATAATTAGCACCTGACTTTGAAAATAGGGAATAGATTTCGCCCTTCAAACCCATTTCCGAATGGCCGGATTGGGCTACTTCGCTTCTTTTTTGATACCACTGACATGTTTTTGCAAACGTCTGTATTATAGGAGATTTCTCCCGTTAGTGCCAATGACATGTTTTGCAAACACAGAATAATAAGAGATTTCTTGGCGCACTTGCGGCCTGGCAAGCCTGACTGGCAAGGTGGGGTTATTTTCTTTATTTTGACCTTAGTAGAAAAATGATTCCTTAAGAAAAATCAACCTTATTAATTTTCAGATTGGATAAGGTTAAGGGCGCGTTGTGATCGCATTTTCTACTAAGGTTTTTTTGTGATGATAAGCGTGCCTGACTGGCCAGGCAGGGTTTTGATGTTATACCAATGACATTATTTTGGAAATAGGCTTCTCCATCCTCAGACTTATGGGGGATTTTTTTTTGGGAGAAATCTATTCTAAAAAGAATTTCCCTTACCAAGCAAAACTGTTTTTCAGCTTAATGATTAAAAATTCGGTTTAATCTGGTATTTGGCATAAAACTTCTCGATATGATCCACTGCTTCTTCGGCGGTGTCAACCAATCGGAACAAGTGCATATCTTTTTCGGCTATCATACCATCCTGCTCCAGATGCTCCTCGATCCATTTTATCAATCCGCTCCAATACGATTTTTTAACCAGGATAATCGGGAAACTCACCATCTTGTGGGTTTGTATCAGGGTGAGTGCTTCAAACATTTCGTCCAGGGTGCCAAAGCCGCCGGGAAGTACAATATAACCCTGCGAATATTTCATAAACATCACCTTGCGCACGTAGAAATAATCGAAGCTCAGCAGCTTGTCGTTGTCGATAAAGGGGTTGGAATGTTGTTCGTGGGGTAATTCGATGTTGAGGCCTACCGATTTTCCGCCGGCAAAGTGCGCCCCCTTGTTGGCGGCTTCCATAATGCCTGGGCCACCGCCGGTGATAATGCCAAAGCCTTTCTTGGTGAGCAAGTAAGCAATCTCCTCGGCCAGCCGGTAATTGGCAGCATCGGCCTTGGTGCGCGCCGAGCCAAATATCGAAACACAGGGGCCGATGCGTGCAAGCTTCTCGAAGCCATCCACCATCTCCGACATCACCTTGAAAACCGTCCAGGAATCGTGGGTTTTTATTTCATTCCAGGTTTTTGGACTCAATGCGTTTTTCAGCTGCTCGTCCAGCTTGTTAATTGTTGAATTTTTTTCAGCTTCACTCATGGTATATCAATTTATATGCTTTATACGGATTTTTAATTTAGATATTCAATTATTGGACTTTGCCATTAAGTTCGGCTTTTAAATAATGGGACGTAAAACCCTTGTTGCGTTTTACCAATTGTTCGGGGCTGCCCTCAGCGATAATTTTTCCGCCTCGCGATCCGCCCTCAGGGCCTAAGTCGATCAGGTGGTCGGCTACTTTTATCACATCCATGTTGTGCTCGATTACCAAAACGGTATTGCCTTTGTCCACCAATTTATTCAGCACATCCAGCAATACTTTTACATCTTCGAAATGCAGGCCGGTGGTAGGCTCATCAAGAATATAAAGCGTTTTTCCGGTGTCGCGTTTCGATAGCTCGGCAGCCAGCTTCACGCGCTGGGCTTCGCCGCCCGAGAGCGTGGTCGATTGCTGACCCAGGGTGATATATCCCAAACCCACATCTTTCAGAGTTCGTATTTTTTGAATAATAGACGGGATATTCTCAAAAAAGTCCACCGCCTGATTGATCGTAAGGTTAAGCACATCGTTGATGGATTTGCCCTTATATCTCACCTCCAGGGTTTCGCGGTTGTAGCGGCGGCCATAGCAGTCTTCGCAGGGCACCTGCACATCAGGCAAAAAATTCATCTCGATCACCTTTACTCCGGCTCCCCTGCACGTTTCGCAGCGACCTCCTTTTACATTAAACGAGAAGCGTCCGGGCTTATAAGCCCTGATTTGCGATTCGGGCAGCGAGCCAAAGAGTTTTCTTATCTCATCAAATACCTTGGTGTAGGTGGCAGGATTGGATCGTGGCGTGCGACCAATGGGCGACTGGTCTATTTCGATCACCTTGTCGATGTAGTCCAGGCCGGTAATTGTTTTGTAAGGCAGGGCTTTTTTTTCGGAGCGATAAAAATGGGTACTAAGGATGGGATAAAGCGTTTCGTTGATAAGGCTCGACTTGCCGCTGCCCGAAACGCCGGTAACGCACACGAGCTGTCCCAGTGGAAGACGCAGGTTAACCTTTTCCAGATTGTTGCCGCTGGCACCCAGCAGCTCGATATATTGGCCGTTTCCGGCTCTGCGCTCTTTGGGTATAGCAATTTCTTTTTCGCCACTCAGGTAGGCGCAGGTTATCGATTTGCAATGCATCATATCGCCGGGCTTGCCCTGTCCTACAATGATGCCGCCCTTGCGGCCTGCGCCGGGGCCGATGTCCAAAATATAGTCTGCCGAAAGAATCATCTCCTTGTCGTGCTCCACCACAATCACCGAATTACCTACATCGCGCAGCTCTTTCAGGGCTTCAATCAGCCGCTGGTTGTCGCGCTGATGCAGGCCTATGCTGGGTTCATCCAGAATGTAGAGTACACCGGTAAGCTGCGAGCCTATTTGCGTGGCCAGCCTTATGCGCTGCGATTCGCCACCCGAGAGGCTTCGCGCCGGGCGATTCAGGGTGATGTAATCCAGGCCTACTTCCAGCAGAAATCCGATACGCGTACTTATTTCACGGACGATCTCGCGGGCAATGGTTAAGCGGCGTTCGTCCAAATGAGCGGGCAGGTCTTCTACCCAAGCCCTGAGACCAATCAAGTCGGTAGTGGCCAGCTCGGAAATGTTCTTATCCTGAATTTTGAAATGCAGCGATTCGGTTTTTAGCCTTGCGCCATGACATTCGGGGCAGGGCACCCGATTCATAAAACTGCCTACCCATTTTTTGATCGACCGCGAAGTGGATTCATCATCCTGATTTTGAATAAAATTGATGATGCCTTCGAAGTTAAGAGCGTATGAATTGGTAACGCCGAGATATTCGTTTTTTACCTGTATCACTTCGTTGGAGCCATAAAGCAGGGTAGCCATGCCTTCCTTGGAAATATCGCGGATGGGCGTGTCGAGGGTAAAACCGTATTTGTTGCCGATGGCTTCGATTTGCTTGAATACCCAGTTATTTTTGTGTTCGCCCAGCGGGCTTATGCCGCCCTTGCGGATGCTTTTTTTATCGTCGGGGATTACCTTCTTAAAATCGATTTCTGAAACCTCACCCAGGCCACTGCAATTGGTGCAGGCACCATAGGGCGAATTAAAAGAGAAGGTATTGGGTTCAGGCTCATCGTAAGAAATACCTGTGGTGGGGCACATCAGCAGCTTGCTGAAATGACGCAGCTTGTCATCGGAGGGCAGATCGATCATCAGCACCCCACGGCCAACCCTAAGCGCGTTTTGCACCGATTTGTCCAGCCGTTCGCCCGCTTCTCCATCAACCTTCAGGCGATCCACCACAATTTCGATGTCGTGGGTTTTGTAGCGATCCACCTTCATCCCAAAAGTCAGGTCGCGTATTTTGCCATCCACACGCACCTTCAGATAGCCCTGCTTGCGTATTTGTTCAAACAGCTCGCGGTAATGGCCTTTTCGCGCTTTCACCACCGGTGCCAGAATGTTGATGGCTTTGCCGGCGTAGTTTTCGCTAATCAAAGCGATAATTTGTGCCTCGGTATAACGCACCATTTTCTCGCCTGTCTTCCAGGAGTAGGCCTCGCCAATACGGGCAAAGAGCAGACGCATGAAGTCGTAAACTTCGGTGATGGTGCCCACGGTTGAGCGCGGGTTTTTGTTAACGGTTTTCTGCTCGATCGCGATCACAGGACTCAGTCCATCGATTTTGTCCACATCGGGGCGTTCCATATTTCCCAAGAACTGCCGCGAATAGGCCGAGAAAGTCTCCATGTAGCGGCGTTGCCCCTCGGCATAAATGGTATCGAAGGCCAGCGATGACTTGCCGCTGCCGCTCAGGCCGGTAATTACCACCAGCTTGTTGCGCGGAATCGACACATCGATATTTTGCAGGTTATGCACCCGCGCCCCGTAAACATTGAGCGTTTCTTCGGCTACTTCCTCCTGCGTGGAAACTTGCATTACTTCACCATCCTTCATTCCTGTTTCTTCCTGATTCATCAACTTTGATTAAAAATATGCCTGATTTCCTGCTTACGAAAATCAATTTCATTAACAAATGAAATGTAAAAATTATTGCAATAATAGGGAATAATTTGGGTTTTGGGCGTGTATTGAGTAAGCCCGTGAATGCTTCCGGCATTTGGCACTACATTTTGGAGGTAGAGCTTTGCCCAAAAGCGAATTCGCGGGGGGATCTGCAAGTTAGTTTTTTTTGATGTTAGATTTCAGATTTCAGATGTCCGATGTCCGATGTGGGTGAAAACGAGGACATAGAAACGTTACAATCTGTGAGATTTTCCTATTCAATGTTTTGAAGGATATTTTACTACTTTTGCCGCATTGCTGGTGTCCGCAGGATTTTGGGTATAAAAGTCTGAAATCGAAGGATTAAAAGGGAATGTCGTGCAAATCGGCAACAGTTCCCGCTGCTGTAAGCTCCAATGCTTTTCAACACCGATGCCACTTTTCGCACTTGCGCGGATGGGAAGGCCTTGAAAAGGGGAGTGAGTCAGAAAACCTGCCCGCATGAAAATTTATGACGCGGCCTGCGGTGAACAGGATGCAGATCATGCCATGCACGATCCTGCCATTATCCCAACCCACTTCATGCTGCATAAGTTAAACTTCAAAAATTTATCTTTATGCTAGGTGCAGATTTTACTAAACCGTTTGTTTCCCTTACGGGAAAGGCATTACGCCATTTAGAGGAACATGAACCACTGGTGAAAAGACCCCGGCAATTCACTGGGAGAGCCAAGCACTTTTTTGTTTTGATTCTGATGCTTGGCATGGGGCTTTCGTCCGTGCTGGCGCAAAGCAGCTACCTGCAGGCTTTTGGTGATTTTAAGGCCAACGACATCCCCGGGAGCAACAATTTTTCCACCTTCGACATTCACGGCGATTTTCTTTATGCCGGAACGGCTAACGCGATTCTTTGCTTCGACCTGGAATCAGGGGAGGAAATCGAAAGCTATCCCATGCCGACAGGATACACGGCCTTTGGCAGCTTTATCACGGTGTCGCCGGATGGATCCTCGTTTTACGCAGGATATACTACCACCAACAATTTGGACGACCGCATCTATCGTATCGATACCGAAACGGGTGAATGGACGCTGCTTGCTCATTTTACAGCCAACTTTGATCTGGAGTTTCTGGGCGATAATTTCCTTGTCTCTGGACTTAACAGCAACAACTGGGGCGATCCCAACGGCATTTTTCTGCTCGACATCAGCGGCAACGACAATCACCGCAAAATAATCGAAACCGGAGGTAATCCTGCTGGTATTACCATGACTAGTGCTGGCAGCCTGATTTATGGCACTTCATTTTTTGGTGAGCCTAATGCCTTGTATCGTTGGAATACGACCGATATTCAGGAAGTAATCAGCAATCCTGATGCTGAAGCACTAATTATTACTGATGCCGAAAAACTTTCGGATTTGCCCGCCGGAAGCTACGATTGCACCTGCGATGCGGAAGATCAGGTGGTGTTTACCTTTAACGATTTTGCCTCAGTTAAGATAGTGGCCGTTTGGAACGGCACGGCCGGCGATGGTTATAATCTGGATACCATCGCAATGGCCACCGATGCCTCCGTTTGGCTCCTGATGGTGAAGACCCGTGGGAGTATCAATGCTAACGAAGTAGGAAATCAGGTTTTTACCCTTTCTTATGGCAGCCCGCTGGCCGAAATACATGCCGATTACAAGCCCGTCCTGATTGCGGATATCCCCAATTTTCAAGGTTTTCTCTCTGACCCCAATCTCATTTACGATTTGTCTCCGCATTTTGACGATCCCGATGATCCTAACAATTTTAGTTTTGAGATCATTGGTAATTCTTCGCCGGATGTGGCACAGGTTTCTATTGACGGAAGTTTGCTTGTTATCGATTTTGTAGATGCCGGGCAAAGCAATATTATTTTAAAGGTAATTTCGGCGGAACAATCAGTGAATACTAAATTTGTGGTAGGAGTCTATCCCCAAATTGAAGGGGATTTTGAAGTTTCGGATTTTGAGGATTTGAATTTAGCTGCTAATAGTTTTTGGAATGGTTCGGATTTGGGCGGTGGGTTTTCCAGTGGGCTTGCTTCTTTCCCGAATAATTACAATCCCGACTGGGCTTCTTGGAGTGGCTGGGCTTATTCTAATATGGCCAACGACACTACGCCTGGTTTTTTAAATCAATACAGTGCGATTACTGCGACAGGCTTCGAGCCTGATATTTCGCAGGGTTCAACTTACGGTGTGGCTTTTGTCCCTTCTGATTTTGCAAGTGGCGAAAACATTCCCATCTCTCTTTATTTTACCGATAATCAGGCACACTCGGTGGAGGGGTTCTATGTTACCAATAGTACTTATGCCGCCCTAAGTATGGAATATGGCGATGATTTTACTGATGCCTTTGGTGGCGAAAGCGGCGATGAGCCTGATTTTTTTAAGCTCTCGGTTTTTGCTTATCACAATGGAAACCCTACCGATACCCTCGATTTTTATTTGGCCGATTATCGCTTTGCCGACAACAGCAAGGATTATATTATTAAAACATGGCAATGGATCGAGCTGAGTTCGCTGGGCTTGGTGGATAGCCTGAAGTTTGATCTAAGTTCCTCGGATGTGGGGATCTTTGGAATGAATACCCCGGCCTATTTTTGTATGGATCAGATGTATGTTTCTCCCGATGGCGTTGCGGTGGATGAGATAATTCCGGATGATTTTACTTTCCAAATATTTCCAAATCCAACTTCAAATCATATCCAAATTAATACAAATACAGGTTTGCAAAGTACAATTTCGATTTTTAATTTTGCAGGGCAAAAGATTTTGGAAAAAGCAAATTACCGTTCTGGTGAGATCATTCCGCTTGCGCAGATAAAGCGCGGAGTTTATCTTATCCAAATCCAAAATAAAAACTTCACCCGATCCCAAACGCTAATCAAACAATGATGAAAAAAAATATCAGATTGGTTTTATTATTTCTGCTTGCCAGCTTGCAGGCCGGAGCGCAATATATCTCGGAGGTGATCGAATATACGCCTGCTCCGGGGCAATTGATCAATGCTGTTCCTTTTGGGAATCCTTCATCTGCTCAATCTTTGGTTGGCGGCATAAGTGGAGCACTAAGTCTGGGATCCTTTGGCGGGTACGTGGTTTTTCGTTTTGATAATCCCGTGGAAAACAATCCGGGAAATCCCTTTGGCATCGACTTCACTATTTTTGGCAATGCTTATCCGGGCTGGGCTGAACCGGGCGTGGTTTGGGTGATGAAGGATGAAAACGCCAACGGCCAGCCCGATGATGTTTGGCTGGAGCTTGCCGGCAGCGATTATTGGTTTTCGTCAACTGTAAAAAATTACGCCCTTACATACACCAATCCCGGCGATAGCCTGGCTGCCGATGTGCCATGGACGGACAATCAGGGGCAGTCGGGTTTTGTTTATGCCAATGCTGTGCATTCGCAAAGCTATTACCCATTGCACGATTCTTTTCCGCAAATTCATCCTGAGCATTATATCCTTTTGGGGACTTTGATAAAACAAGAAACGGATACTTCTAATCCGGGCTTTGTGCTTTCTAAACGGCGGGCTTTTGGTTATGCCGACAATACGCTGCGAGGTGCGGCACCTTACACTCTGCCCGATAATCCCTACACCCTTGAAAGAGAAAATGCGGGTGGCGATGCCTTCGATATTTCGTGGGCGGTGGACGACCAGGGGAATTATGTGGACTTGGATGCAATCGATTTTGTGAAAGTGCAAAATGCCGTGCAGGCCAATGCCGGATGGCTGGGCGAAATCTCACCGGAAATAACGGGCGCGGTGGACGTGGAGCCGGATAATGCGATTAGTGGAAATTTGTATGTCATCGTTATCAAAGATCTGCCAGCGGTGATTTCCAGTGAAAGGTTTCAAGTGGAGGTTTTTGCTTTTTATAAGGGAAGGCCGGTGGCTGATGAAGTAATTCTGTGGGAGCTGAGCCGACCGGGTGCTGAGATTGATCAAAATAATCAGCTCACCCTCACTACTTCCGGCTCGCTCGAAATTACGGCCACGCTTCAAAGCAAGCCTGAAATTAAAGCTGCGGCTTCCACGATGGTCGATTTGTCGTCAGCTTCCACTTTTGATTTTAATACCAAAAATCAAATTACCGTGTATCCCAATCCTGCCAAAAATTTTATTAAAATATCAAATACAAAAAAAGCAAATTTGAAAATTTTGGATTTGGATGGAAAAGTGGTTTTGAGTTTAGATAAGCTGGATGATGAAAACCGGATTGATATTTCCAATCTCCGTCCGGGCATTTATTTAGTTCGGATTTTTAATGATGAGATTTTCAGCACATTAAAATTAATAAAAGAATAAAATGGTGCGACTTACGGGCATACTACTGTTTTTGTTTTTGGGTATTCAGATTTCCGCCCAGGACATCAGCGACAGCATATTTACGCTCAGGCCTGTGGAGGTTTCGTCGGATCGGATTTTTGAAAAAGAAAGTGCCGGGATGAAGGAAAGCTCGGTGGATACGCTCATTTTGTTGCAAAAAATTAATCTTTCGATTTCGGATGTGCTGGCCGAAAATACGCCCGTTTTTATCAAGAGTTATGGCCGGGGAGCCTTGGCCACCGCTTCGTTTCGCGGCACCGCCGAATCGCACACCCAGGTCAACTGGAACGGCATCAGCATTAACACGCCCATGGCCGGCATGGTGGACTTTTCGCTGATTCCGGTTTACATCATCGACGATCTAAGCTTGAAATACGGAAGTGCGTCCATCGCCGACAAGAGCGGCGGGCTGGGCGGTTCGATCAATATTAATAATACCGTGGATTGGAACCAAAGGGTAGGAGTGAAGCTGATGCAGGGCATTGGCAGCTATGGTACTTACGATGAGTTTTTGCAGCTCAATTTGGGTGGATCAACATTTCAATCAAAAACCCGGGCTTACTACAACACTTCCCAAAATGATTACACTTTTGTAAATAAGGGCATTGCCGAAATCAATCCGGAAACCGGAAACATCAGCCACCCTTTGGATACCAATAACAATGCGGCTTATTCGCGCCATGGCTTTTTGCAGGAATTCTATTACAAGCCGAATAATAAAAATAGCCTTGCTGCTCGCTGGTGGTATCAGATGGCCGACCGCAGCATTCCGCAGGCTACCAGCTACGAAGGCGCTGGCCAGTCCGGAATTAATAATCAAAAAGACGAAGACCACAAAATTGCTATCGACTGGAGGCATTACGGCGAGGGCTATCGCTTGCTTTTGCGTTCGGGCTATTCGGGCAAAGAGATGGATTATGCGTTTCGCAATTATGTACCCGGCGTGGGCACGATTCCGGCCATTTATTCGCAGAGCAGCCAGCAAAGTTTCTTAAACACCGCCTCGCTATCTCTCGATCTTAGCAAAAGTTTTTCGCTGGAAACGGCGGTGGATTATAATTTTCACAAAGTCTCATCGCACGACACGGTGGCAAAAACCGGCTATGAAAAAAATCGGAATGCACTTTCTGCCTTTTTTGCTTTGCGCAAAAGCTTTGCTGACCGGCTTAACCTAACCTTAATGCTGCGCCAGGAATGGATCGACAAGGCAAGCAAAGCTCTGATCCCCTATTTTGGATTTGATTTTAAATTGCTGGATGCGATGGATTTGTTCATCAAGGGAAACCTTGCCAGAAATTATCATCTGCCCTCACTTAATGATCTTTTTTGGCAACCCGGTGGCAATCCTGAGCTGAAGCCCGAAGATGGCATGAGCTATGAGCTGGGATTGGGTTATCATTTTAAAATTCAAAACTTAAAACTTCAAACCGAACTAACGGCATTTTATTCCGACATTAACAACTGGATACTATGGACACCAGGTTTTAAAGGCTATTGGCAGCCGCAAAATGTAAAAAATGTGGTGGCTAAGGGTTTGGAGATAAATCTAAATCTGAAAGGCCGGAGCGGAAAAGTAAGCTATGTGGTGGCCGGAAATTATGCCTATACCAAATCTATAAACTATGGCGACCCGCAGGTATGGGGCGATGCATCTTATGGCAAGCAATTGGTTTTTGTGCCTGTGCATTCGGGAAACATCATGCTAAGCCTGGCCTGGAAAAAGTTTCATGCCTCGTGGCAGCATAATTCCTACAGCGAGCGTTTTACTACCACCACCAACGATGTGAGCAGCCGCAACCGTTTTTATCCTTATTTTATGAACGATTTTATCGTAGGCAAGGAATTTCAGATGGGTAAGATAGGCCTTTCGGCGGAGTTTAAAATTTACAATATCTTCGATGAAAGCTATCGTTCGGTGCTGAGGCGGCCTATGCCAGGGCGAAATTTTCTTTTTACAATTATGTTTAATTATTAAATGATTTTGAAAACTCGCAGCATCATAGCATTATTTTTTAGCCTTCTTGCATTTTCATCGTGCATGAAGGATGATGAAGTCTGGAATGTGGATGACAGACCCTCAGGCCAGGGTGCTGCAGGTGTTTTCGTTGTTAACGAAGGCAATTATATGTACCAAAATACCTCGCTCTCGTATTTCAATTTGGAAAGCTGTGCCATTGAAAATGATATTTTTTATAAGGCCAATGGTCTTGGGCTGGGTGATGTGGCCTTTTCGATGACGGTGCGCGACAGCCTGGCTTACATCGTGGTAAACAACAGCGGGAAAATTTATATTATCAATACCCAAACATTTAAATTGCTTGGGAAGATTAGCGGGTTTACCTCGCCACGACATATTCATTTTATTAATGATAACAAGGCCTACGTTAGCGATTTGTACGCCAAATCCATAAGTATTATCAATCCCAAAACAAATACAATAAGCGGAAATATTGATGTCAACAATCACGCATCGCAATTTTATCAGCATCCTACCGGGCAATTTATCCAATACCAAAATTTTGTTTTTACTAACTGTTGGAGTTACGATAATAAAGTTTTAGTTATCGATAGCCAAACCGACCGGTTGGTAGATTCGATCGAGGTAATCAGGCAGCCCAATTCGATGGTGATGGATAAAACCAACAAATTGTGGGTGCTTTGCGATGGCGGCATGGAAGGTAATCCTTATGGACACGAGCTTCCTGGCCTGGTAAAAATTGATGCTGCCACGCGCCTGGTGGAGTCTGTTTTTAGTTTTGATTTGTACGACGATCCCCGGGAGCTTGCCATCAACGGTATCGGCGATACCTTGTATTTCATCAACAGGCATGTTTATCGCTTTGTGCCGGGTTTCGATCTCGCTCCCGAAATATTTATCGAAAGCCCATACACCGGAAGCACAGGTGGTTTTTATGGCCTGGGTGTCGATCCTGCGAGTGGCGAAGTTTATGTGGCCGATGCCATCGACCATCAGCAGCGGGGATTGGTGTATCGGTTTTCGGCCAGCGGTACTGCCATCGATACCGTGCGTGCAGGCATTAGCCCGGGAGCTTTCTGTTTTGACCGATAAAAAAAAAGCCACCCCAGAGCGGGATGGCCTTATCGTTATGATCTCGAAAAAATTTAATTCTGCTTTTTATACAAGCCCTTGATTGAGCATTGCATCGGCAACTTTAACAAAACCGCCAATGTTGGCACCGCTAACGTAATCAACCGTACCATCCTCGCGCTTACCGTATTTAACGCAGTTGGCGTGGATGTCTTTCATAATCTGGAGCAGACGAGCGTCAACCTCTTCGCGGGTCCATGAGAGGCGCAGTGAGTTTTGCGACATTTCCAGTCCCGAAACAGCTACACCACCGGCGTTGGCTGCTTTGCCGGGGCCATAAAGGATTTTAGCTTCCTGATATACAGCGATAGCTTCGGGTGTGGAAGGCATATTGGCACCTTCTGAAACCACATAGCATCCGTTGCCTATCAGTGCTTTGGCTTCGTCTTCGTTAACTTCGTTTTGGGTAGCGTTAGGCATGGCCACATCGCATTTGATACCCCATGGGCGCATACCTTCGTGGTATTCGCAATCGAATTTTTCGGCATATTCTTTAATACGGCCACGCTTCACATTTTTCAGCCACATGATGTAGGCTAATTTTTCGGCATCGATACCTTTGGGATCATGAATAAAGCCGCTCGAATCGGAGAGAGTTAATACTTTTCCACCGAGGTCGGTAACCTTTTGGCAGGCGTATTGGGCTACGTTGCCCGAGCCGGAGATAAGTACTCTTTTGCCTTCGAGGCTTTCGCCACGGGTTTTCAGCATTTCCTGTGCAAAGTAGGTAGCACCATAGCCGGTAGCCTCGGGGCGAATAAGCGAGCCACCCCAGCCTAAGCCCTTGCCTGTAAGCACGCCGGTAAACTCGTTGCGCAGACGCTTGTACTGGCCAAAAAGGAAGCCAATTTCGCGGCCACCTACGCCGATATCGCCGGCGGGTACGTCAGTATTCGGGCCAATGTGCCTCGAGAGTTCCGACATAAAGCTTTGGCAGAATTTCATTACTTCGTTGTCCGACTTGCCTTTGGGGTCGAAATCAGAACCACCCTTACCGCCGCCCATAGGCAGTGTGGTAAGCGAGTTTTTCAGCACCTGCTCGAAGGCCAGGAATTTGAGGATACCAAGGTTTACGGTCGGGTGAAAGCGCAGGCCACCTTTGTAAGGGCCAATAGCACTGTTCATCTCGATACGGAAACCCTTGTTGATTTGTACTTCACCCTTATCATCGAGCCACGGAATGCGGAAAAGAATTACTCTTTCAGGTTCTACCAGCCGCTCCAGAATTTTCGCATCCTTGTACTGCGGGTTTTCTTCGATGTAGGGAATCAGCGTTTCAACTACCTCATGCACCGCCTGATGAAATTCGACTTCGCTCGGGTTTTTGGCAATCACCTTTGCCATAAAGTCATTCACTTGTTGATCAAATACATTTGCCATAATCTTTTGTTTTTTATTATTATTAAATAAATTATTAATTCGTGGGTCAATGATAGGGCATTTCTGTTAATCGGATAACAAAAGGCCAAAAAAAGTGAGGCCGGATATGCAAATTTCCGTAAATCACGCAAAAAGAATGTGGGAATTTCGCAGGGGAAACGGTGAGGGATTATTGTTTTTTGGATTTGATTCACCTTACTGTTTTAATAAAAATTAACAAAATTCGTCAGGTGCTTAAAAATGCAGCACTCTGGTAAATTAGATTTTTTGATGTTCGACTATTCTGAGCAGTTTAGTAAATTGATCCTTTCTTTCCTTATGTTTTTAATCTTGCTACATTAAAAATATTTTCCATTCCCCTTGCTGTTTTTTCATTAGTAAAATTCCTAAAAATTTCCTTTATTTATTTGGTATTCTCAAAGTGTTGAGTACTTTTGCTACTCATTTAAAACGCACATGATCGACGCATTAATTACTTCTAAAACCCGTATTAAATTACTAACCAGACTTTTCCTTAACTCGAGCTGCAGTGCTTACCTGCGCGGACTGGAAACTGAGTTTGGCGAGTCGAGCAATGCCATCCGTTTGGAGCTGAACCGCTTCGAGCAAGCCGGCCTGCTTACTTCGGATAAGGAAGGAATGAAAAAAGTTTTTCGTGCCAATACTAAACACCCACTCTACAACGACATCCACAACATCATGCTCAAGCACCTGGGCCTCGACCATATCATCAGGAAAGTAATCGATGGACTTGGCGATATTCGCAGGATTTATCTTACCGGCGATTATGCCAATGGTATCGAAAATGGCGATATCGAGCTGCTTTTTACTGGCAATAAGGTGGATGCTAACTACTTGACGCAACTCGTCAGCAAGGCCGAGAAACTTATCGGCAGAAAGATAAACTACCGCACCAGTTCACACGAAGAAGCCGAAGCCTATCTTAAAGATAAGGCTGATATTGAATACCTGCTTCTGTGGCAAAGCGAATAGCGAATCGGGCATTTGTTTTTTGAATTTTTTTGTGCTATTAAATTATATAATAATCAGTAGGTTACGTAATTTTGGATGTAACTGACCGGGCGAAGCTGTGGGGAGAGGGGGAAGGTGTTAATCGTCCCGAAAAATAAAAAATCTTTGATTTTTATAATTTTTCGAGGATGCTCGAGCGAAGCTCGGCACTAAACGTTATTTGTTAATTGTTGATCGGAAACCAAATCTAATTAATTTATTAAATTAAGTCAATATGGAAACAACAATAACAATAAATACAGATTTAATAACAAGCGACTTTATTGAAGGAATAAAGAAATTGTTTCCACACAAAACAATCGAAATTAACATTCAGTGTGCTGATGCCACCGATCATATTTTGAGCAACCCTAAATATGCAAGTGTTTTACAGGAAAGGATTGAAGAATATGAAACCAAAAAAAAGGTCATTTTAATAAAAGAAGATGACCTTGTATGAAAAACATTGAATTCGTTCCTGGAGTCTTTTCTGAATATCAAAAATATATTGAAACAGATCGCCGCATTTCCCTTCGCATTGGAGATTTGATTCGCGATATTTTACGTAATCCATTTAGCGGATTAGGAAAACCGGAAGCTTTAAAGTATCAGTTTAAGGGTTATTGGAGCATGAGGATAAACCAGGAACACCGACTAATTTATAAAATGACACAAAATTCTGTCGTAATCATTTCGTGCTTTTTTCATTACGCATAATAAAACTTTAATGAACCCCTTCCACTACGGTAATATCGTTTCGGGCGAGTACTTCTACAACAGGGAACAGGAACTGCAACGTATCGTGCAAACCCTGAAGAGTGGTAATAATCTGATGCTTTATGCACCACGGCGTTATGGTAAATCATCGTTGGTAGCCAAAGCATTGAAGGAACTTGAAAGGGAGGGATTTACGTGCATTTATATCGATTTTATGAGCGTTTATTCCAGGGAGACCTTCATAAAAAATTACACTACTGCTATTGCCGAACAGCAGAATAGCTCGTTCGAGAAACTTGTAAAAAAAATGGCTGGCTTCATCAAGGGAATTGTACCTGCCATGAGCTTCGATCAATCTGGAAATCCCTCATTTTCGTTCTCATGGGTTGAAGGCCATGATGCCGAGCAAACATTAAAAGAAACAATTGACTTTCCTGAAAAAGTGAGTTCAGGCAAACAGAAATGGATCATTGCCTTTGATGAATTTCAGGAAATAACAAAACTCAATGGCGAGGCTTTTGAGAAGTTATTGCGAAGTTGTATTCAGCATCATAAAAATGTATCCTATCTTTTTTTGGGAAGTCGCACGCATTTGCTCAAAGATATGTTCAACAACAAAAACAGAGCTTTTTATAATGCAGCTTTAACTATGAATATTGATACGATAAATGTAGATGAATCGATAAATTATCTTATCCAACGTTTTTCGAAATTTAATATGGTGATGGGTGAATCCACGGCTACCTATTTGATAGAAAAAGTAGCTTCAATACCTTATTACATTCAATTTGTGGCCGCAGAAATTTGGCAGCAACTTGTGGCTGTGGAAGGGCAAAAAACCATCACTATCCTGCAAGTTGACAAAGCCATTGATAGCATCCTGAATATTAAATCAGATTATTATTGGGAACTAATCCATAAGCAAACCAACTATCGTAAGAAAGTTTTGTATGCGTTGAGTAATGCTGTGGATGAGGTTTTCTCGAAAGATACCTCACAAAAATACCGCCTCGGGGCGGCCTCCACTACACAAAAGGCACTCGACACATTTGTTGAAGATGGCCTGGTAGAACGGATATATAATAAATATCATTTTTCTGATCCTATTTTCAAACTTTTTTTGCAGCGAAATCTTTAATTACGCCTGCAGGCGTAACACCTCGAGGCGTAATGGAATTGTTGGGAGAAGTTAAAACAGATGTTTCGTTCGTTTGGTTCATGTTGACGGCCTGTTCAGGGGTACTTGACAACACAGTAATTTGATAAGCTGGTGAATGGAAGCAACCGTAAAGAAGGGAGTTTTCAAGAGCTTATACTGAACTTTTTTAAAGAATTCTTCAAACGTCATGCACACCGGGATATTTAGCCTACAACAATTAAGATAACACGCCGATATGGTTACAATTAATTTCAATATCTTTAATGAAAACCTTTTGATATGAAGACTATCAAATACATCGTGTATCGTGAAGATGAATATTTTGTTTCGCAAAGCCTGAATGTAGAGGTGTCGAGTTTTGGCAGCACTATCGATGAAGCTACCCAAAACCTTAAGGAGGCACTCGATCTTTATTTTGAGGATGACCCTGAAAAAACAAATTATCATCATATCCATGAAACACTTCTGGGGGAACTATATATTAACGCCTGATGACCAAACTCCCATCATCTGATAAAGTGATTTCAGTATTAGTGCAGAATGGATTTCATTTTAAGAGTCAGAAAGGAAGTCATAAAAAATATACTGATGGTGCTCATACTGTAATTGTTCCTGCACCACGAAAAGAAATACCGCTTGGAACTGTAAAATCGATCAGTAAACAATCAGGGATTAGTTATGATGAGTTTATCAATTTATGATTAAAAATTATTATGACCAAAAATAATACACTTCTTATTACCGGTGGTACCGGCTCCTTTGGCAATGCTGTACTCCGCAGGTTTCTGGATTCTGACTTTTTTAAGGAAATACGCATCTTGTCGCGCGATGAAAAGAAGCAGGACGATATGCGCCAGTTTTACAAAAGCGATAAGATAAAATACTACATCGGCGATACCCGCGATAAGCGATCCGTTGATACTGCCATGCGGGGCGTTGATTTTGTGTTTCAGGCCGCCGCGCTGAAACAGGTGCCCTCGTGCGAGTTTTTCCCGATGGAGGCGGTACGCACCAATGTGATGGGTGCCGAAAATGTGCTCGACAGTGCCATCCAAAACCAGGTTAAAAATGTGGTAGTTTTAAGTACCGACAAAGCTGTTTATCCCATCAATGCGATGGGCATGAGCAAGGCACTCAGCGAAAAACTGATGGTGTCGAAAAGCCGCAGCCTGAATGGCTCGGGAACTGTTTTTGCGGGCACGCGCTATGGCAACGTGATGGCTTCCAGAGGTTCGGTAATTCCCTTGTTTGTCGATCAGATCAAGGCTGGCAAAGACCTCACCCTTACTGATCCGGGAATGACCCGTTTTATGATGACGCTTACCGGAGCCGTAGAATTGGTTTTGTTTGCCTTCAATAATGCCCAGAACGGCGATATGTTTGTCCAGAAAGCGCCCGCCGCTACTGTGGAAGTTTTGGCATTAGCTCTCAAAGAGCTTTACAATGCCAGCAATGCTATCAACGTTATCGGAACGCGTCATGGTGAGAAGTTGTTCGAGACCCTGGTAAACCGCGAAGAAATGGCCAAGGCTGTGGATATGGACAATTATTATCGCATTCCTGCCGACAACCGCGATTTGAACTACGGAAAGTATTTTACTCAGGGTGAGGCTAAAGTTTCAGCAGTCGAGGATTATACCTCGCACAATACCGAGCGGCTGGATGTGGAAGGAATGAAGAAGCTATTGCTTGAGCTTCCGCTGATTCGCAAAGACATCCTGAACGAAGACATCACGCACATTTACGAACCTTAATGGGTAGAACGCGGATGCTTCGACATAGCTCAGCACTGGAGACACGGATCAAACGGATAATCACTGATAAAGAGGCTTTAGTGAAAAGTATTCTCAAAAAAGTGAAGAACAGAAAGCGGATGACGCAGATTAAACGGATAATCACAGATTAAATCCGTTCTAATCAGTCAAATCCGTACTTGCCCCGTTTTTTTCGGGGTCATTCGTGTTCCATGACATTCCATTAGCATGATAATTAAAGGAAATCACCATACCGACAATCGGGGTACTGTTCGATTTGTTAACGAATTTAACTTTGAAGGAATAAAGCGGTTTTATACCATTACTCATCCAGATATCGAAACCATTCGCGCCTGGCAAGGACATCAAAAAGAGACCAAGTATTTTTATGTTACCAAAGGTAGTTTCCTGATTAACTGGATTAAAATAGATAATTGGGAGAAACCCTCTCAAAATCTTAAAATAAACAAGCAGATTTTATTAGACCAGCAAAGCGAAATTCTGATTGTAGAAGCCGGGCACGCCAATGGTTTCAAAGCTATGGAACCTGATTCAACAATGATAGTTTTTTCGGATATGAGGTTGGAAGATTCTAAAGATGATGATTTCCGTTTCCCCACTGATTATTGGGAATTTAAAAATTAGAAAAGACACAAAAAGCAAAAAGAGTTAAACACAGGTTTAGGCTGTGAAACAGATTTTATAATGATTAAAGTAGGAATCACCGGTCAGGCCGGATTCGTTGGCACACATCTTTTTAATACGCTCGGACTTTCTCCCGAAACCTTCGGGCTCATCCCTTTTGAAGATGAATATTTCCAACATGAAAGCAAACTAAAAGATTTCGTTCAATCCTGCGATGCCATCGTTCATCTCGCCGCCATGAATCGGCATAACGATCCACAGGTGATTTACGAAACGAACATTGGCTTGGTAAATCAAGTTATCGCTGCTTGTGAAGCTACCAAGTCAACTCCTCATATTTTATTTTCGTCCTCAACACAGGAAGATCGCGACAACCTTTACGGAAAATCAAAAAAAGAAGGGCGAAAATTATTTGAGCTATGGGCTGATAAAAACAAGGCTCAGTTTACGGGATTTGTAATCCCCAATGTTTTTGGGCCTTTCGGGAATCCCTACTATAATTCAGTGGTGGCTACATTTTGCCATCAGCTTACCCATAATGAAACTCCAAAAATTGATGTTGATGGCGAAATAAAACTAATCTATGTTTCGGAGCTGGTGGCAGAAATTATTACTCACATTAAAGCCATGAGCAAGGAACAGAATGGGCTGGCCCGCATCGATAATGTCCCGATTGAGAATACATCAGAAATCAAAGTATCAGCAATGCTTGCCAAGCTCACAAAATATAAAGAAGACTATTTCACGAAAGGAATGATTCCAAATTTGGAAACTCCCTTTGACCGAAATCTTTGGAATACTTTTCTATGCTACATCGATCATAAATCATTCTTCCCCTTCCATCTAAAACTAAATACTGATAATCGTGGCAGCTTTGTGGAAACCGTAAAATTGAACAGCGGCGGTCAGGTTTCATTTTCAACTACCGTTCCCGGGATTACCCGTGGCAATCATTTTCATACCCGCAAGGCTGAGCGTTTTGCTGTGATTAAGGGAAAGGCAAGAATAGAGTTGAGAAGAATCGGGACAGATGAGGTTTTAGCTTTTGATTTGGATGGAGATAAGCCATCGTTTGTGGATATGCCCATCTGGTACACACACAATATTACAAACATAGGCAACGAAGAGCTCTACACCATTTTCTGGATCAACGAGCATTATAATCATGAAGATGGGGATACTTACTTTGAAGAAGTGTAATGAGTAATCTGTATTAGTGTACACCAAATGCATTGAAGATAAATTACAGCCGATAAAGCAAAACTATGTCAGAAATAGTAAAGTTTGAAAACATCGAATCCAAAATCATCATTATCCGAGATCAAAAGGTAATGATAGACAAGGATGTAGCTGTTGTTTATGGGCTTGAAACCAAGAGGATCAACGAAGCTGTAAAAAATAACCCTGAACGGTTTCCCGATGGGTATGTTATTGAATTAACTGAAAATGAAACAAATAGACTGGTCGAAAATTTCGACCGGTTCAATGCCATTAAACATTCTGCTGTTCACCCTAAAGCTTTTACGGAAAAAGGATTGTATATGTTAGCAACAATCTTAAAAAGTACGTATGCAATTCAAACCACTATTGCTATAATTGAAACCTTTACAAAAGTACGGGAACTCACTAACACAATAAAAGAGTTATCGGATACACCTGAAGAAGAGCGGAAAAATAAATTAATGGGACGTAGCGGAGAAATTATGGCTGATATTTTGGGTGATGACCTGCAAACTACTGACACCGAAACTACTTTCGAAATCAATTTTGCAGTAATGAAGTTTAAACATACCATTAAGCGTAAGTAGGGTTGAAATAGCTAAGCAAAAAGGAAAAAGAGCCAAGAGAAAAGTGATGAAAACAGAGACTTTAAAATATGAGGGAAAATGATTTACTGGACAGAACCTTTAACTTTGGTGTTCGTTGTCTAAAGATTTTGAGAACTTTTCCTAATTCGTCTGAATATTCGATAATTAAATACCAATTGGGCAAATCTTCAACCTCAATTGGTGCGAATTATGAAGAAGCCCAAGCTGGTTCTTCAAAGGCCGACTTCAAAAACAAAGTAAGGATTTCACTAAAAGAAGCCCGTGAATCCAACTACTGGCTAAGGATTTTAAAGGCTCTGGATGAAAATCCAAATGAGGAATTAAATTTCTTGGAAAATGAAAGCAAAGAACTAAAAAATATTTTAGCAAGTATTATCAAAAAGTTAAATCAATGAATAGTTAAGTCAAAAGCACTGTATAACTTGACGTTTTTGCCTCTTTTAACTTCAAGAAAAAAAATAACATATAACAATACAAGAAAAAATTTAGATTGGCCGCACTTGGTTCTTCTTACTTTTGCCTTGGCTCTTTTAACTTTTGCCTTGGTTCTTCTTACTTTTGCCTTGGCTCTTTTAACTTTTGCCTTGGTTCTTCTTACTTTTGCCTTGGCTCTTTTAACTTTTGCCTTGACTCTTCAAACAAATGAAAAAACTAAAAGTCCTCACCGTAGTCGGCACACGCCCCGAAATCATTCGCCTTTCGCAGGTGATATTGAAATTAGACAGCTCGGATGCCATCGAACATATCCTTGTGCATACGGGTCAAAACTACGACTACGAATTGAACGAGGTCTTTTTCGAGGATTTGGGGCTACGCAAGCCGGATTACTTTTTGAATGCCGCCGGAGGTAATGCAACAACGACAGCGGGAAAAATTTTAATAAATATCGATCCGGTTTTAGAATCTGTCAAGCCAGATGCATTTATGGTTCTTGGCGATACCAACTCATGCCTTTGTGCCATTGCAGCAAAAAAACGCCATATCCCAATTTTCCACATGGAAGCCGGAAACCGTTGTTTCGACCAGCGCGTACCCGAGGAAACAAACCGGAAGATTGTAGATCATATCTCGGATATGAACATGACCTATTCAGATATTGCACGCGAATATTTGTTGCGCGAAGGATTGCCCGCCGATCGCATTATCAAAACCGGCAGCCCTATGTTTGAGGTTTTAAATGCTTACATGGAAAAAATTGATGCTTCGGATGTACTGCAACGCCTGAAGGTGGAGAAAGAAAAATACTTTGTCGTTTCGGCACATCGTGAAGAAAACATTAATTCGGCTAACTTCGAAAAGCTGGTTGAAGTATTAAATACTGTGGCTGAAAAGTTTGGGCTTCCCATTATTGTTTCAACGCACCCGCGAACCCGCAATATGATTAAGGAAAAGGGTGTAAGCTTCAATCCTTTGATTCAATTGATGAAACCCTTGGGCTTTCACGATTACAATCATTTGCAAAAAAATGCATTTGCTGTATTGTCCGACTCAGGTACCATTAGCGAAGAATCCTCGATCATGAACTTCCGTGCCTTAAATATCCGCGAAGCTCACGAGCGTCCCGAAGCCATGGAAGAAGCATCGGTGATGATGGTAGGGTTGAATCCCGAGAGAATACTTCAGGGGCTGGTGCAGTTGCAATATCAACATACAGGACTTAACTCTCAACATATCAAGTTTTCAACTTTTCAACCCTCAACCCTCTCAACTTTTCAAGTACTTGAAAGAAACTTTCGTCCGGTGGCCGATTACTCTATGCCCAATGTTTCAGATAAAGTCGTAAGAATCATTTTGAGTTACACCGATTACATTCAACGGGTGGTGTGGAGTGAAGGATAGAAAGCAGGTTAGAACACTTGAGACTGCTTCGCTTTGCTCGCAGTAATCCAGCTCCCGATAGGAAGTGCTAATATTACTTCACCCTCAGCGCATGTTTCTGCGAGGCACGCAGTGCCGCGGCAGACTGCTCCAAGCTAACACCAACTCTCTTTCGTAGCCACGCCCAGAAAAGAAAAAAGCAAATTAACAGGAACTTGGATACGCGAGCGTGAGACTGCTTCGCTTCGCTCGCAGTAGGCCAGGTTCCATAGGAAATACTTGAATTACTGTCGTCCCCACAGCGCAAATCTCTACGAGGCACGTAGTGCCGTGGAAGACAGCTTCCAAACTAACACACATTCTCATTAACGAAAGGCTTGGCTCTATCCAGCGAATGGTTTGTAAAACCGGAGAATTTGAAAAAGTACAAGGCTGGGATTTAAAATGTTTAGGATGGTGAACCCATAATTGTTGCTGATTTTTTGTAGCTTTGTGAGATAAATTAGTTAAATGTTTTTGGATAGGACAGACAATGCAAAAGATATCTTGGGCTACATTGGTATTGAATAAACAACTTTGCCCCTTCTACACTTAAACCATATTTTTATGCCTGAAATTTTTAGAGAATTTGGATTTGTATTTTTCTTTTACTCCAATGAAGGACAAGAGCCAATACATGTGCATGTGCGTAAGGCTGGTGGTTTTGCAAAGTTTTGGATCGAACCCGTAGAATTGGAATTTTCTCAGGGTATGAAGGTTGGAGATATTAAGCATGCTGAAGAACTGATTTATGGAAATTTAGAAATTATTAAAATCAAATGGCATGAAGTACATGGTAGCTGAATTAATGTTTAAGGCGCAGAAAGCGTGGTACGAAAGTGATAAAATATGTATTTTATTATCTGATGGCAAAGAGATCAGGTTTCCGGTTTCTTTTAATGAAAGATTAAAAATAGCTTCTGCCGAAGAACTTGCCAATATCGAGTTAATATGCGATGGAACAGGTTTGCATTGGCCTGATCTGGATGAGGATTTGTCAATCACTGGAATCATTGAAGGACGATATGGGGAAGTTTAAGCCCCCGAGCAATGACCAATGGGAGAAGTCTCTGTGATGATGGCTGATATGAACCCGGAGTGGAGGGATTTGTATGGGGAATCATGTGAGTGAATTGAGATTGCCGCGTTGCTTCGCTTCGCTCGCAATAGCCATGCGTTGCAAGAGAGTACTGTGGTGTTTCGCTCGCAGTAGGCCAGATTCCTATTAGGATTCAGATATTGCTTCACCCACAGCGCAAGTCTCTGCGATCCCGCAGCAGGCGGGAGTAGCAGACTGATCCAAACTAACACCAACAGCCTGTCCTGAGTTTGCCTTTTCGAAATGCAAACAACTATATACTTAAACTTTTAAACCTACTCAACTTCCTAAACCATTAAACCTTTCAACCATTAAACAATAAACACCAATTAGATTATGCCTTACAAACTAATTCTCAATCTGCCTGAAAATGCATTTTCAGCAATGCGAAAAAAACCGGAGGAATTCGGACAGGAACTGTTGGAGGCAGCAATCTGTCTATGGTATGAAAAAGGTAAGATATCACAATCTAAAGCGGCAGAAATTGCTGGAGTATCACGTTTTGAATTTCTTGAAATACTCAAAAAGCAGCAGGTTTCGCCATTTCAATATACTGCTGAGGATTTGAACCAAGAAATTAAAATCTGAGTGATATGAAATTTATCATCAACGCAAGTCCCATAATTTTCCTGGCAAAAATAGATTTGATACATTATCTTCCTGATTTGTTTGAAGATATTATTATTCCAACAGGTGTGTTAAATGAAGTTCTCGCTCATGATGACGAAGCTTCCCATTGGATTAAAAACCATGGGAAAAAGTATGTAAGTGTATTGGATAGCATTCCTGGCGAAATTTATGCCTGGGATTTGGGAAGGGGTGAAACCGAAGTAATTGCAAGTGCTTTAAATTTGAAGGATTGTGCAGTTGGATTAGACGATCAAGCTGCTCGTAATTGTGCATTAAGTTACCGGCTGAAAATTATTGGCACGATTGGGCTTATTTTGCGTGCACAAAAAAAGGAAGTCATTAAAGATGGGGAGCCCTACATGAATAAATTGCTTGAAAGTGGTTACAGAATTAGTGAAGGCTTGTTGCAACACGCGTTGCTTTTGATGCGAAAGCTATAGCAACATCCCATAAAAAGGGAAAAGCAGATAAACAGGAATTTGGATACCCGAGTGGGAGACTGCTTCCCTGCCTGACTGCGTCACGCAGGCAGGGCTTCGCTCGCAGTAGTCCAGATTCCTATTAGGATACAAATATTACTTCCCCCACAGCGCAGGTTTCTGCGATCCCGCCGCAGGCGGGAGTGGCTGACTGCTCCTAACTTAACACACATTCTCATTAACGAAAGGCTTGGCTCTATCCAGCGAATGGTTTGTAAAACCGGAGAACCTAAAGAAATACAATGCAGGGATTTATAGTTTGTAGTCCATTTACATTACACTCCATGTGGGTAATATTTTTAAAGAAGTTGAATTAGAGCAGGTTTCAGTATGTAAGGATTCCTTACTAACTGCCTCAGATTGCAGTTTCACAACAAACAACTTAAGATTTAAATACAGTATTTGTGAATGACGAAATAATCATATTCTCATACAGCAACCAGCCTCAGTTAAAAATTGAAGTTAGGATTGAGGAGGAGACCGTTTGGTTGACACAAGCTAAAATTGCTGATTTGTTTGGTGTGAAGCGGCCTGCAATAACAAAGCATTTAAAAAATATTTTCCTCTCTGGTGAATTAGATGAAGATAGCACATGTTCCATTTTGGAACATAAGGGGGTAGATAGCAAGCAAAAATATAGAACAAAGTATTATAACCTGGATGTAATATTGTTAGTTGGCTACAGAGTAAACTCAATTAATGCTACACAGTTCCGAATATGGGCTAATCAGATATTGAAAGAATATCTTTTAAAAGGGCATGTTGTAAATCATCGACTAAACAGAGTTGAAGACGAAGTTAACCAGATCAAAGGCCGGATGAACGATATTGAGTTTATAGTTCAGACCAGCTTGCCGCCGAATGAAGGTATTTTTTATGATGGACAAATATTTGATGCCTGGCAGTTTGTTTCCTCATTGATTAAAGGAGCAAATAAAAGCATTATCCTGATTGATAACTACATTGATGAATCGATATTATTGCTACTTTCCAAAAGGAAACCGAATGTTGATGCAAGGGTTTATACTGCTAAAATTAGCCCGGAACTTAAAATCGATATTGCTAAGCACAACAAACAATACAGTCCTGTTCAAGTAAGACCCTTCATAAAAGCTCATGATCGATTTTTGATTATCGACACGCAAACAGTTTATCACATCGGAGCCTCTCTGAAGGATTTAGGTAAAAAATGGTTTGCGTTTTCCAAAATTAATCTGGATGCAGGAGAAATGATCAAAAAGTTAAATAGCTTAAAATTCAGATAATATTGTCTGATCACGGGTGGATTCGTGTTTTGTTTTGAGGTATTGAATTAATGTACGAAACCGCTTGTCCCATTGGCTGATGGATTACAATGGCCATGCTCCGAAGGAAGTACTAATATTACTTCCCCCACAGCGCAAGTTTCTGCGATCCCGCCGCAGGCGGGAGTGGCAGACTGATTCAAACTGACACACACTCTCATTAACGAAAGGCTTGGCTCTATCCAGCGAATGGTTTGTGAAACCAGAGAGTTTGAAGAACTACAAGGCAGGAATTTATAATGTTTAGTTTGCCGGACTCAAAGTTGTTCATGATTGTTATTTTATTGTAGATTTGTATGATAAATTTTGAATAAGTATGGAAAGTGCATTAAATACAAACGATATCATAGGCAATATTGAAAAACTTAATTTCAATAATAAATTAGATCTTCTCGCAAGGCTTGCGAATATTATTAAGCGGGAACAGAAAGTTAGTACTCCGATTCCATTAACTAAATTACAAGGATTAGGGAGAGAGCTTTGGAGAAAGACCGATACGGATTCCTATATTAAAGCGGAACGGGAATCATGGGACTGATAGAGCGGCTGATCAATAAAGTAGTTTTCCTTGATACTGCTCCCTTAATTTATTAAATGGAGGAGAATCATACCTACATACCTTTGTTGCGCAATCTTTTCGCAGCAAACAATAATGGTGATTTTATTTTCAAGACTTCTGTTGTAACCTTAATTGAAGTGTTGGTGCATCCAATGCGAAATAATGAACAATTTTTAGTTGAACAATACCAGGAAATACTTTGTAATTCCGCATCCATCGATATTATAAATATTGATATTGAAATAGCTATTAAAACGGCTTGGTTACGTGCGAAATATGCTTTGAAAACACCCGATGCTATTCAACTTGCAGCAGCATTGATTTCTTCATCAGATTTTTTCTTAACCAACGATGTCCGATTGAAAAAAATAGATGAAATTGAAGTTTTGACATTAGATGATTATATTACTTAGTGCGTTAATCAGCATTTTTACTCTTTAAAATAATGCTGATTCCGAAGTGTGGCTCTGCCTTTTTACCGGAAGTGATACCACAGGTGAAAAAGATTTTGAGGAATTTTTTACCGATAAGGAAACCCTGGATTTGGAGAGATTCCAAAATCTTGGAGTTATAAAGAATAGTCCTGATTACGATCTAAATAAAATCCAATACTTTGAATCTGAAATTAATAAAATGAAAGCTAACGGGATTTGGGAAAGAAGTCAGATTGTTAAACTCTTCTTTAAAATGATTCCTGATTTTGGGTAAATCGAGAAGGGGAAGTTTTTGGATGGGAAAAATGAAAACTTTAATCATTATTGCAAAAAACTTTGGATGTTGCTATTTTGTAGTTTTTGCTTTCCGCGATAATGAACTTACTTGCCAAAATAATTAAAAGTGTCTCTTAAAGAACACATATACAATATTCAGAGTGATTTGGAGCTCGGCTAAGGTCAGTTTACCGAGTTTAAAGAATCCCTTGACAAAAGCTTCCCAAAAGAAGTTGTTGCTTTTGCTAACGCTTCAGGAGGTGTTATCTATCTTGGTGTTACAGATGCTGGTGTAATTAAAGGAGTAGAAATTACAAACAGACTGAAATCACAGATACAGGATATTGCTTACAACTGTGATCCCTCAATTCTTATTTCAATACAGCAAATCGAAAGCGTTATTGCAATTGAAGTAAAGGAAGGAAACAATAAACCCTATTCCTGTTCTACTGGTTTCTTTATGCGCATGGGAGCCAATTCCCAGAAAATGACAAGGAATGAAATCCTTTCGTTGGCTATTAAAACTGGTAAGGTTCGTTACGATGAGCAAATCTGCAGTACTTTTGATTGGAAAGACTTTGATAATGAAAAATTTGAATATTACCTGAAACTTGCCGGGATTTCCAATAATTTATCGCAAGGAGAAATATTAAGAAATTTACGAGTTCTAAGCGATGAAGGCCTTACAAATGCCGGTGCATTATACTTTGCCAAAGAGCCATACAAATATATCATCAGTTCCAAAATTCGTTGCATACATTTTAATGATGATATTCGTGTTGATATTCTGGATAAAAAAGAGATAGATCGCGGAATTATTGGCAATATCGAATTTGCAATAAACTATATTAAAGATCTCGTACCAGTGCGTTACGAAATTAAGGATATCAAGCGAAAGGAATTTCCTGAATATCCTCTTGAAGCATACCGCGAGGCTATTGTCAATGCTGTAATCCATTTCGATTATTTTTTGGGTGACACTATAGCCATTGAAAAGCTTAAACGCAGTATAGTTATTAATAACAAGGGACAACTGCTATTTCCTGAAAATGAATTTGGAAAGAAAAGTGAAGCCAGGAATCGTTTGCTTGTTGATTTGCTGGCAAGAACTGATTTTATGGAAAAAGCTGGTACAGGTATAAAACGGATAACCAATGCGTGTGTTGAAAATGGAAATAAGACTAATTTCGAATTCTCAGATTCTTTTTGGATAACCATTCAAACTAATCACAGCAGTAAGGTTTCTGAAGATGTTACAGATAATGTTACCGATAATGTTACCGATAATGTTACAGAAAATCGAATTGACATATTAATTGAAATAATTAAAAAGAACAATCGCATAACTACACAGGAAATGGCACATATAATAGGAGTAACCAGAATGACCGTTGCAAGAGATATTGATATTTTAAAACAAAAAGGTCTTCTAAAGCGCATTGGTCCCGCCAGAGGCGGACATTGGGAAATTATTAACTGATGCCCCCACAGCGCAAGTCTCTGCGATCCCGCATTAGGCGGGAGTGGCAGACTGTTCCAAGCTAACACACACACTCCGACAGAGCAATGATATTATCCGTCTAAACTTATCCAACACCTGGTGGATGCGTGTTTTATTAAAAAACTAACTTTGTGTCTTTAATGTTAATACATCATGCCAAACTTTATTTACACAGCTGATATTACTAACTCCAGCGCAAAGGTGGCTGTTAATCTGTTTTTGATTCATTTTCAGGACGAAAACAAGGTGCATTTTATTTTTTCGCCCCACTTGGATCTCACAGGCTATGGTTACACGCTGAAAGAAGCAAAAAAATCTTTCAATATCGTATTGGACGATTTTATTCGCTACACTATCAACAAAAAAACATTGATGAAAGTACTTGCTAATCTGGGATGGAAAACAAAGGGAACTTCAAAAAGACCTGCTAAACTTCTTGCCCCAAGCATCACCTCTGTGATTGCAAAAAACAAACATGTTTCTGAGATTTTCGATAATCATCCAGTGCAAACCTTCCATCAGGAAGTTGAAATTCCAGTTCTGGGATAAATTAAGGATATGTCAACAAGGAAACTCTCAAACATCTCCTTAAATGATTTCAGAGGTTTCTTGGCCAAACAAGGTCTTAAAATTATAAAAACAGCAAAAGGCAGGGGAGGGCATGAAAAATGGTCGAGAGTCGATCTCGAACGGCCAATTACAATCCAGACCCACGTTGACCCTGTACCCGAATTCATTGTAAAGCAAGTACTCAGGCATTTAAATATGACCCGCGAACAGTTTTT
>CAZGAO010000032.1:0-54416 GCA_964523795.1 uncultured Lentimicrobiaceae bacterium | reverse complement strand
CCAAGGGGGGTCAATATGACCGATTTGGGGGGTCAGTATCACTGAAATATCCAGCCAGTCCGACAGGCTTTCAATTTCTCCTATAATATCTCATCGTGAATTTAGCCAGGGCTTCACTTAAAGTGAAACCCTGGCTTTCAATTGCGGTTTTTGAAAAATTATTTTAACAACCTTACGTTTGAGGAAAAATCGAATTCAATGATGATTATCAGAAAAGCAAATCCCAACGATGCTGAACGTCTTGCTACTTTTTTGCTTATGGCAATGGAGGATATCGTATTTAAAATGATTGGTACAAAAGATCATGAAAAAGCAAAGCACTTTCTTCAGCATTTCGTAGGAACCGAAAATAATCAATATTCGTATCAAAACTGTTGGCTTGCCGAAATTGCAGGCGAAGTAGTAGCTGCCGTTAATATTTATGATGGAGCCAGTTTGGGAACATTACGGCTGCCTGTAATTGATTATATCCGTAAAAATTTTAACAAAGATATTGAGATTGAAGATGAAACCGGCAGTGGCGAATATTACATCGATTCGATAGGCGTGAGTTTAGGCCATCGGGGCAAAGGTATTGGGACACAGCTTTTGCAATTTCTGATTGATGAATATGTGGATAAGCAGCAAAAAACCCTTGGTTTGCTTGTGGATAAAGATAATCCTAAAGCAAAGAAACTTTATTTGAAGATGGATTTCAAAAGTGCGGGAGAAATCATTTTTATGGCAAAGCCTTATGAGCATCTCCAAAAAAATACCCCACACCGGGGAGGTGCAGGGATTTTCAGTTAATCAATCAAAAATGGAGTTTTTATTCTTTTAGTCGGCGTATTCGGCCAGGATGCCTTTCACATCATCGGGAGCAATACGGCCGTAGGTTTTTTCGCCAACCTGCACTACCGGTGCAAGCCCGCAGGCACCCACACAGCGTAAACAAGTAATCGAAAATTTGCCATCGGCAGTGGATTCGCCTACCTTAATACCCAAAGATTTCTTAAACTCATCGAGCACCTTTTCGGCACCGCGCACATAGCAAGCTGTACCGGTGCAAATCGAAATCGGGTGCTTGCCCTTGGGTATCATCGTAAAGAACGAATAGAAGCTAACCACGCCATATACCTTGGCCAGCGAAACGTTGAGATTGTCGGCCACAACTTCCTGCACCTCGGCAGGCAGGTAGCCAAACTCGCCTTGTACCTTGTGCAAAACATTGATCAGATCGCCCGGCTTATTGTCGAACGACTTGCAAATGGCCTCGATAGTGGCGATGTCTTTTTCTTTTAACTTAATTTTTATGCTTGACATATGCTTTATTTTATTTAAAATCTTTTATCCGTAACTGTGCAGTACTATTCATAGTGTGGGAGCGAAGCAATTTATTTTGTTTTAACTACAAATTTTCTTTATTTGAATACAATCATTTTCCTTAAATCTGTTGTGTGTCCATTAATGTTGATCGAATAGAAATAAATTCCATTTTTCAGTCCGCTTGCGTCAAAGTCTATGAAATGGTTTCCTTTTGGTTTTGACCCCTCGTTAATAGAGTTTATCAACTGTCCTGTGTAGTTGTACACATTCAATTGAACTGTTGATTCACTAGCGAGATTGTACCAAATTTTTGTTGTACCTGAAAATGGATTTGGGGAATTTTGTATTAATTCACCTTCAGGTAGTTTTGTCAGTTCATTGGCAACATGCTCATTGGTCTGTGAATCTTTATAAATCAAGGATAGCAAGTAATCTCTTTTACCTTCGAATTGATGCTTAGATTCAGGTATGTGTTCTGTCAAATATCCCGAGTATGCAGATTTTAAATCGCCATTTTCCATCAGGAAATAGGTATAGCCTAAATCAATGATAGCAAATATTGAATCCTCATTCGTTTCAGGATTTTGGATAACATTTTCGAACCAGGAAATTGCAGATGGGTAATTTTCAATCTTTATTTCGCAGAAATTTGTTAAATAATCTGCAAGCTTAGCCAGGGTCGGATTACTTTGAATAGTAGTTTCTGTGTTATAAAATGTTTTTAAACTTGCATAATCATCTGTGGCATATTCTTCTATCGAAAATATTTCGCGAAGTGCTGCCTGGGCAAATTTTGATGACGAATAATCAGCGATGATTTGTTGAAACGCTGACTTTGCCCCTGAATAATCCTCTTGCTCAATTTTGCCCTGCGCAACTATGTACAGTGCTTTGGCTGCATCGTTATCATCACCAATATTAAAATCCCAAACGGGGATATAAACAAAGTTATTGAGGGGATAAAGGTCTTCGGAGGGTGTAAAGTTTGTACCCCAATAATTATTCCTCACATCCAATTCCTCAAACTGATATCCGGCAGGTACCGAGTAATAAACAAGCGGATACTGATTGTCTTCATCTATCACAGCGTTCCAGTGAAAATCGTAGGGGAAACTGTTTTGTGTAGCATACACCTGCGACTTATAGTTGTTTCTTATTATTTGCGTTTCGGCAACGCCATTTGCAAGGCTGTTGCCTCTAATGGAAACATTGCTGTTGTTTAAACAGGTGATGCCATATTTATTACCCTCGATTTGCTGGTCTCCGTAAATCTGCACATAGCTCCGATAAATTTTTATGCCCGAGCCTAAATTACCCCAGCCATTATTTGTGATACTATTGTTGCTTATTTGTTTTGTACTTTTCGCACTTCCTGAATTAAAAATTCTAATGCCATCGCTAGAATTGCTTGAAACAGTACAATCATCTATCGTATAATTATAATATCCATCAATAAAAATGGCAGGTTCCTGATCGCAATTTTGTATGGTGCATCCCAATTTAATTTCCACAAAACTTGATTTGGAACCCCCGTTGTTTGCTTCAATTCTCGAATTATCAAAGTTTGAGTTTTGCACTATCAAATCTCCTTTGGTGTATTTTAAACCGGCATTATTAAACGAACAATTAGTAAGGGTAAGTTTTTTGCTTTCACCTGACAAATGGCAGTTTTCAAATGTGATATTATTCAGGGAGAAGTCATCTGCCATGTTATTCAGTTTTATGCCACCCCACGCTGTACCAGCCATTGCGTTAAATATAGCATAAGGATCTATAGTTAAACCTCCTTCAATTACAATTATTTGATCAGGTGAATTCCCTGTAATTCTTGCATTAGGCATTAAGTGCAAACTTGCCCCTTCTTCAATTATCAGGCTTCCTTCATTTTCAAAAAATAATTGTCCGCTTGCAGGTATAGTAATTGTTGCGCCTTGTTTAACGGTAATTTCACTTGCAATAGTTGTTGTTTCAGAAAGCGTAAGATCATGGCTAACCTCAAATCCATGCGCCATCACATTTAATGCCGGGTCTCCAAAATAATTATACAAAAAGGCCGTACCTGGCGACTCTATTCCAATCATTGTTTCTAAAATAAATTCACCGGTAATAAATGATAAATCGTACCATATAGAATAAGGTATTCTCTCTTGGAGGCGAATAGGTGGAAATGTTATTGGAGGTGGATTGGGTGCCATAGGTTCAACTCTTGCTGCACCAAGAAAACCCACAAAACCTCTATCGTCAGCATAAGTTGTTAACGCTTCTCCGAGGCAATCAAATTCATAATCAAACCAGCCTGTCTGGCATGCCCGGCTTGTTACGTAAGGAAACTTACCTTTATTGGATAAATTGATTTCGAGTGCCTCAATATTCAAATCATCTTGCCAGCCATCAATATAGCCATGCCCCTCATACATCATAACCGGCGCACCTTCATTAAGCATATCTATTGTAGGTTGATTGATCTGGAAATTTAATTCAAACCAGTTTACTATCGTTAAATCCTCTTCAAATAAAAGGTCTTCAATAAATTCATAATATGCAGGAAAGTATTCCTGCACATAACTACTACCATTGGTATGGGCTACATTGTTTCTCCAATCTCCAAAACTATATTCCGATTCAAAGAAAATTGTTTTTTCAACAATATTATGCAATTCAGTAAAACCTGTACTATCATTGTTATCCACGCAAAATCTTCCAATAAATAAATCACCTATAGGGTCATAAACATTACCCTGTTTTGTAAGGCAGCTAAAATAGTAATCAGATGGGCCGCTGGCAAAAGAATCATATTCATAGGATGAAGGCATTCCTAAATTTCCAGCATCCACATCACCAATAAGCAACACATAGCCCAGCTTGCCATCGTAGGTGTGTTGGGCATTGGCTCCCTCATAAATGCGGCGGATGCAGGTGCGAATGCGTTGTTCTTTCTTATATGTCAAATTTGGTGGAATATTACTTTGACCTTCATAAAAGAATCCTAAATTATCTGAAATTATTGTTGCAGCATTCAAAATTGCAACATCAAAACCATTATAGCTTGCACGGTGCATGGCAATACGCAGCACTTCAGAATTTGGATTGTTGGTTTCAAAAAATTCTTCTGCACAAATTATCAGGTAATCGGCCACAATATTATCAGCCTGCATTGGATCCGTTAGTGTAATCCATTGCACATTGCCGTTGCCTTGCATATTGTCGTTAATGCTGGCTGTAATGCCGCTCGAAACATAATTGAGCATGGTTTTGGTAGCTGCATTATTAAAAATTCCTGTATTCACATTTACTGCGGTAGTAGGATTGGTAAACGACAAGGTTAACTGGTAATTAGTGTAAACATTAAGTTGGCCGCTTACAGGGTTAAACTGGACAGGATAAATAAAAACTTCGGCGTATTTCTGGTTGCGCAGGTAACCGGTCGAAACAACTTCGGCATTCATCCCCGGTAAATAGAAGTTTTGGGCGTAGGCAGCAGCATCTTTGGTAAACACCTCCTCCATAAACACTGTTCCGTCAGCATTCTGCACTTCCTGCAAAGCCGGGACAGGATAAATGTTATGGTTGCTAAAGGTGGTTTGTCCGCTAATGTTAACGCTCAGTGTTACATCGCTACATTCGGGAATGGCGATGAGTTGCCGTATTACCGGCAGTTCAGGTTCGCCACATACCGCAAGTGCGGCGGATGCGGGTACTGAAATCCGCTGGAAAGTTTCGCTTCCTTCGGTAATTTCCTGCGTGTACATACCGCAGACCTCCACAGTAAAATTTACCGACTGGTTATTGGAAGTGGTGAGTCCAATAATTGGAGCTTGTGGTTCTGTTTTTGTAAAAGTTACCCAATCCTGAGCCAATACCATGCTGCCAAAAACGCAACAAAAAACTAATAGTAAAATTGATTTCATTGCACTAAGATTTTAATTGATTTCATTGCATTAAGATTTTAGTTAAGTATTAATAGCTTATTTAATGATGTAGAAAATTCGTTGCTTGATATTTTGTAAAAATACAGTCCACTTTTAACGGTAATTCCTGATGAATTGGAACCATCCCATTGCTGCTCCTCTTTTCCACAGACATCAAATTGTCTTATCAGAATACCATAATTATTGTAAATATTTAAAACAGCATTATTACAGTTACCCGGTAGTTGAAAACTGATGGTTGCTTTATCTTTGAATGGATTGGGATAACTGGTTACATTAAGTTCAGGTTTTTTGATTGGATTTAATGAAGTTATCGTTGAATCCAGGTCGTGAAAGTAGGTGGTAAAAGTTTCACCATAATCATTACTATAATCAATGTAAAGCATTCTATGGTTAAAGGTAGGGTCTAAGGTAGAACGCATCACATAAAACGAACCCGGTTGCCGCCCGGCTGTGTAATAAACTTCCCAAAAATATTGGTTGATGAAATCCGATTCGTATTTCTCTATCCAGCTATAACCAGTATCAACGCTATGGAAAATTTTGTAATGGTAATCGGGCCACCACGAAACAAGGTAGAGCTTACCAGGTTCTGTTCCTCTGCTTATTTGAGGAAAATAACCGCCTATCTGCCAGAAGGCTACTGCGCTATCTATTGGGGTTTCTGAATATGTTTGCCCATAGTCAATTGTATGCACAAAATTATAATACATTCCCGCCTCACCATATATGCCATAAAATTCTGATTCCGCAAACCCAACTTCGGTAAAAGGGCAAGTCACTGATATTGGCAAAAGTTCGAAAGTTGCAGCATAATCTGTGCTTTTGAAAAAACCTTGATTATTTCCTTTAAAAATTAATCCTTGGTTAACACCACTGTAAAAACTTGTATATCCTGGGTAATCCTCCATATATTCCCAGTTTTCCCCATATTCAAAACTCACCCACAGTTCATTGTTGCCATAATTGTATAGAGCCCCCGGTGTGGCATCAGCAAGTACACGGCCAACCTGCATTTCGCCAGGTGGCGTATTTTCGGTGTTTTCGTATTTAAGCGAGAAAGTTTCGCCGTTGTCGGTGGAGTGTAATATGGCGTAGTGGATTTGCCCAAAATTATCCATGTACCATTCGGTAGAGATGTAAATTTCGCCGGGTTGTGCGCCTCGGGTTATTTGGGCATAAGTATCAAAATTCAAGAGCAAGGAGCCAAGACAGAGAAGGATAAATAGTATTGTGTTTTTCATAGCAAATTTAATTAATGATTAATAATTTATTGAATTGAGAACTAAAATTATCATAGCTAATGTTGTAGAGGTACAATCCTTCTTTAAGCCTCTTACCTGAATTATCCGTGCCATCCTATACTTGTGTTTTTTTGCGGTAAATGCTTAATTGCCTGATTAAGATACCATACATATCATAAATATTCAGCTTTGGATTTTTGCTTTTTGCCGGAATATTAAATGAAAAAGTAGTATGCCCGGAAAAAGGATTGGGATAGTTTGACAGTTTAATACTGTCTAATTCAAAATCACGAATCCCGGTGATGGTTGAATCCAGGTCGTGAAAATACGTTGTAAATGTTTTCCCATAATCGTTGCTATAATCAATATAAAGCCACGTATGGTCTCCGGCAGGGTTTATCCTGCTTCGCATCACATAAAAAGACCCCGGTTCCCTGCCGGCAGTATATTTAACTCTCCAGAAATAAACATTTATGGTTTCCGATTCAAATTGCTCTGTCCAGGTATAGCCGGTATCGATACTATGAAATATTTTATAGTAATCTCCAGGCCACCAAGAAGTAAGATAAAGTTCTCCTGGTTCTGTTCCCCTGCTAATTTGTGGGTAATGACCACTTATCGACCAAAAGGCAACCGTGCTATCAATTGGAGTTTCAGTAAAATATTCACCATAATCAATACTAAAATTTAATTCATATCCAATTCCTGCACTACCAGATAATCCAAAAACTTCACCTTCAAAATGACCAACATCCAATAAGCCAACCTCAATAGACTCATTTATTAATTCGAAAGATAATCCATGGTTTTCGCTTCTATATAATTCTACTTGCCATAATGCTTCATTTGTCCAAGTCTTAAATATTTCTCCATTTGCAAAACCTGAGAAATAATATAGCATAGAAAAAGGCCCATCCCTATATTCCCAACTTTTCCCATAATCAAAACTTACCCAGAGTTCATTATTACCTTTATTATATAGTGCACCAGGGGTAGCATCGCCCAGCACAGTGCCTACACGCATTTCGCCGGGGGGTGTATTTTCGGTGTTTTCGTATTTTAGCGATACGGTTTCGCCATTGTCGGTACTGTGCAAAATGGCGTAATGCACTTGTCCGTATTCATCCATGTACCAGTCGGTAGAAATATAGATTTCGCCGGGCGTGGCACCACGGGTTATTTGGGCTATGCCTATGTTATTCAAACAAACTGCTGAAACAAGAAATAGTGCGATATTGACATAAAGATTATTCATTTTATTTACCATTAACAATGAACTATTAACAATGAACCATTAATGCCGAGCTTTGCTCGAGCATCCTCGAAAAATTACATAAATTGAAAATTTTCTATTTTTCGGGACAATGAACTATTAATGCCGAGCTTTGCACGAGCATCCTCGAAAAATTACGAAAATTGAAAATTTTCTATTTTTCGGGACAATGAACTACTCCTCGATAAACACTTCTTTTTTCCGGTCGAAATAATGTGTGTGCAGCAAGTGATGCGATTTTTCGCCCAGGGGTTTACCCAGGAATTCATCATAGAGCTTTTGCACATATTTATTCTCATGCGACTTGCGAATCTTCTTGCCGGCATCTTCCTGATAAATGGCCTTTTGACGGGCTTTTAGAATGCTGGTGTCGCCATGAATATAAGGCTGGCCACCGCCACCGATGCAGCCGCCGGGGCAGGCCATAATTTCGATGGCGTGATACTGGCTCTTGCCGGCTTTGATATCTTCGAGCAACTTGCGTGCATTGCCTAAGCCATGCGCAATACCGATATTGATGGGCAGACCATCAAAATCGATCGTGGCCGAACGAATGCCTTCCATGCCGCGCAATTCATCGAAATCAAGTTTTGGAAGTTCTTTTCCGGTGTGTACTTCGTAGGCCGTACGAACGGCAGCTTCGATAACGCCACCCGTGGTTCCAAAAATCACACCCGCTCCGGTTGATTCACCCATAGGATTATCAAAGTCACTTTCTTCAAGACCGTTAAAATCGATGTTAGCGCGCTTGATTAAGTGCGCAAATTCGCGGGTTGAAACAGAATAATCCACATCAGGATTGCCATCCACCTTGAACTCATCGCGTGAGCATTCGTACTTTTTAGCTACGCAGGGCATTATGGAAACCACCACCAGCTTTTTGCGATCCACTTTAATTTTATCTGCAAAATAGGTCTTGGCTATTGCGCCAAACATTTGCTGTGGCGAGCGAGCGGTCGAAGGGATGTCTTTCATCTCAGGAAACTGATGCTCGAAAAACTTAACCCATGCCGGACAGCACGAAGTAAGAATTGGCAAGGCCACCTCTTTTTCGCCGTTTAGGTGGCGGCTCAGGCGGTCGAGCAATTCGGTACCTTCTTCCATGATGGTGAGGTCGGCAGCAAAATCGGTGTCAAACACATAGTCGAAACCCAGTTCGCGGAGTGCCGAGGCCATTTTTCCGGTAACCAGCGTTCCCGGTTCCAGGCCAAACTCTTCGCCCAGAGCAGCACGCACAGCAGGAGCCGTTTGCACTATCACCGTTTTTTCAGGATCAGCCAGGTCGTTGATCAACTGGTTGGTGTGGTCAACTTCGGTAAGCGCACCGGTGGGGCACACGTTCACGCATTGGCCACAATAAGTACACGTGCTGTGATCGAGGTTCATCTCGAACGCAGGAGCTACCACCGACTCGAAGCCGCGGTTGATGGCCGAGAGCACGCCCACGGTTTGTACTTCGTTGCACATCACTTCGCAGCGGCGGCACATAATACATTTGTCAACATCGCGAATAATGGCGGGTGAGGTATCCTCGCGGTAGTGGCTTTGCTCGCCCTGGTAAGGAATTTCGCGAATGCCCAGTTTGTGTGCCAGATCCTGCAACTCGCAGTTGCCTGATTTTGCACACACCAAACAGTCGAAGGGATGGTCAGAAAGAATAAGTTGCACCACCGTTTTGCGGGCATTAAGCACCCTGATAGAGTGGGTTTGCACCACCATGCCTTCGGTACAATCGGTAGCACAGGCCGGAGCCAGATTGCGGCGGCCTTCTACTTCAACCACGCATACACGGCAACCACCGGGTTTGTTTTCGATGTCCAGGTCGCCCAGGTTCATGTAACACAAGGTGGGGATATGGATCCCAATATTTTTGGCGGCCTGCAAAATGGTGGTTCCTTGTTCCACTTCCACAGGCTTTTTATCTATTATTAATTTGATCATTTCCATGATTACTTTGATGTTTGATTAAACAATTTCGATGGCGTTAAACTTACATTTCTCCAGGCAGGTGCCGCATTTGATACATGCGGACTGATCGATTTCGTGAACCTGCTTACGCTCGCCCGAAATACAGTTGACCGGGCAATTGCGGGCACATGCGGTACAACCCACACAGTTTTCGGGGATAACCACATAGCGCATCAGCGATTTACAAACGCCCGAACGGCATTTCTTTTCTTCGACGTGCTCCACATACTCGTCCCAGAAGTTATCCATGGTCGAGAGTACCGGGTTGGGAGCGGTTTGCCCCAGTCCACACAGCGAAGTATCTTTAATTACATTACTTAGGTTTTTGAGCTTTTCGAGCGTTTCCATCGTGCCCTCACCCTTAGTGATGGTTTCGAGCATTTCGTGCAAACGCTTATTGCCAATGCGGCAGGGACTGCATTTTCCGCAGGATTCTTCAACCGTAAAATCGAGGTAAAACTTGGCCACTGAAACCATGCAGTTGTCCTCGTCCATTACAATCATACCGCCCGAACCCATCATCGAACCGGCTGCTACCAGCGTTTCGTAGGTAATGGGCGTGTCCAGGTGTTTCTCGGTAAGGCAGCCGCCCGAGGGACCGCCGGTTTGTACGGCTTTAAATTTTTTGCCGTCTTTGATACCGCCACCAATTTCGAAGATCACCTCACGCAGGGTGGTTCCCATCGGAACTTCGATAAGGCCTACATTATTAATTTTTCCTGCCAAAGCAAATACTTTGGTGCCTTTCGATTTTTCGGTACCAATGCTTGCAAACCATTCGGCTCCCTTGTTGAAAATTACAGGGATGTTGGCGAAGGTCTCCACGTTGTTCACGTTGGTGGGTTTTCCCAGGTAACCTTCTACCGAGGGGAAGGGAGGCTTAAAGGTAGGCTCACCGCGGCTTCCTTCCATCGAGTGAATCAGCGCGGTTTCTTCGCCACAAACAAAGGCACCTGCGCCATAGCGCAATTCGATTTCGAAATCGAAGCCGCTACCGAAGATATCTTTGCCCAAAAGGCCATATTCCATGGCCTGGTCGATGGCAATTTTCAAACGTTTAATCGCCAGTGGATATTCGGCGCGGATATAGACCAATCCTTTGGTAGCACCGATAGCCCAGCCACAAATGGCCATGGCTTCGAGCACTGCGTGGGGGTCGCCTTCCAGAATCGAGCGATCCATAAATGCGCCGGGGTCGCCCTCGTCGGCATTACAGACCACGTATTTTTGGTCGCCCGGGCTTTTGCGGGTGATGTCCCATTTAAGTCCGGTCGGGAAACCGCCGCCGCCGCGTCCGCGCAGTCCCGAAATTTTCACTACTTCGCAGGTTTGTTCGGGACTCATGCTTTCGAGTACGTTGCCTAAGGCTTCGTAGCCATTGCGAGCCAGATACTCATCAATGTTTTCGGGATCTATCAATCCGCAGTTGCGCAGGGCAATCCTGATTTGTTTGCGGTAGAAACCCATGTGCTTGCTATCTGTAACATGCTTTTTTACCTCCGGGTCGGTATAAAGCAGGCGCGATACTTTACGTCCTTTAAGCACGTGTTCGGCCACGATTTCTTTAGCATCCCCGGGTTTTACCTCTGTGTAAAAGGTGTTGTCGGGGTGTATCTTAACGATCGGCCCCTTTTCGCAAAAACCAAAACACCCGGTGGTTACCACCTTGGCTTCATTTTCCAGTCCGTGGGCTTTTAGTTCCTTTTCCAGCTCAATCCCAATCGATTCGCTTTCAGAGGCTCGGCAGCCGGTGCCGCCACAAACCATCAAGTGCATTTTTATCTGTTGTGCCATAGTATCTTTTTGCTATTAGTCGTCAATTGATTCATAGTTAACCGGGATAATGCCCTCGACCAGCTCACCGTTTTTGATGTACTTCTCGATGATTTCATCGGCTTTTTCGGTATTCACATAGCCAAACACGATGGCTTCTTCACCCGGGCGTTTTACCTCGATGGTAGGCTCGGCGTACGAATAGCCCATGTCGCCGGTTTGGGTAATCACAGCATCGATGCCGCGTTTGTCGAGTTCTTCCATCAGGAAGTCCATTACTTCTTTAGCACCCGAAGCAATGCCGCTGGTAGCCATGCCTACTTTAATCTGAACATACTTTTCAGGATCGATGCTCCGTTCGCGGAGGGTAATCTTACCCTGCATTTCCTGTTTCATCTTCCGCAGGTCGGCCAATGTTTTAATTTTTGCCATGCTCGTTTCTACTATTTTTTTATTAAATAAAAAAAATGATTATCTATTTGAAAACAAATGATTTACAATAAATACTTCTGCACTAATAATGAATGGCAAAAGTATGCTGAAAGAAATTCATGGACAAACTTTTATGTGAATTTTATAACAGTGTTATTTTTATAACATAAAACAATGTAAATATCACGATATTAATAAAATAGAATCAAGCGCAAAGCGAAAAGCAGGAAATATGGCCGCGAACAAATTCTTACAGGATTAGCAGACAGATTTTTGGGTGTGGATTTGAAAAACTACGATGGTTTATGGATAGTCACCCCGTGAATCCTGCTTAGGCACAAAGCATAATTTTTACGATTTGCGTTACTGCCGGAGTTCATTCACGGGGTAACTATTTCCGTAGTCCGGTGCTTTGGATAATTCATTTAACTTTGCCCAAAACTCAAATCATGGAAACAATATTTAGATTTAATAGTGTAGCGGATATTAATAAGCGGTTTATCAGTGCTTTGAAAACGCTTTTTCAGGATAAGGCGATCGAAATATCGGTTAGAACATTTTCGGATGAAACTGAATTTTTGTTGAAAAATGAAACGAATAAAAATTTTCTTACAAATTCAATTCAGGATTTAGATTCAAAAGAAAACCTGGTTTCATTTAGCGGAAGTGAATACGAGGCCCTGGTTGATAAACTGGTAAAGGAATGAGGAACATCAAGTTTACAAATAATTCGTATGAAGATTTTTTAGCCTGGGGACAAACAGATAAGAAAACTTTTGTGCGTATTGATCAATTAATTAAAAGCATTAGCCGTACACCTTACAAAGGCATTGGTAAACCCGAACCATTGAAACATCAGCTTTCAGGGTTTTGGTCGAGAAGAATTAATGATAAAGACAGACTGGTTTACAGAATAACAAGCGAGGATACCATTGAGATTGCAAGCTGCCGGAATCATTATTAAATATTTTATTTGAAGTATCTTTAAAAATCCGGATACGAATTGTATTCATTTTATAATTCCATTCCCATTATTCCCGCAGTGGCGATGCGCTTGGCAAAAATAAAATTTACAAGAATATCAACCCCGCCTTTCTTAATGTTTCTTAAAAGAGCACTACTTCCCCCATTTTCATATTATTTTTTTGCAGATATTTACAACTTAAAATAATCCTGTATGCTGAGGTAAATGTACATTCCCGCAGGTTATCCCCCAAAAACCGCTACAACTCTGGCTTCGATCAATAAATTGGCACATTTTATATATTTAAATGAATAGATATGAAAAAGACAATTTTACGCTTTACAGCAATTTTGATTTTATTTGCTACTGCACAGCAAACCCAAGCCACAATCATCAACGTGCCAGCCGACAGCACCACCATACAGGCAGCCATCAATGGTACAAGTCATGGTGATACAGTGTTGGTGCAGCCCGGTACTTATTTCGAAAACATCAATTTCAACGGGAAGAACATCACGGTAGCTTCCCTGTTTTTGCTTACACAGGATACAGCTTACATTTCACAGACGGTGATTGATGGAGGGCAGAATGGGAGTGCGGTGATTATTGAAAACAATGAAGATGCTAATGCTCGGTTAATAGGTTTAACTGTCCAAAATGGATTAGCCTCTTCAGGAGGTGGTGTTTATATTTCAAATGCTTCACCACAGATTGAATTTGTAAAAATTTCAAGTAACGTGGCTACTAATAGAGGCGGTGGTATATTTATTGACAATACCAGTTCAAACCCTAAGTTTATTAGCCTATGCATTTGCAATAATCATTGCGATCAAAATGGAGGTGGAATTTTTTGCAGTGCTTACAAGTATTCTGATGTTTACATTACAAATTGCCTGATTACAAATAATTATGCGGGCTATCATGGAAGTGCAGCATATTTACATTGTCCAAATTCAGGCAATTATAGTGATATTTTGGTTCTTAATTCGACGATAACCAGCAACTTTAGCGATGAAACTCATGCTGCTTTTAAAACTCAATATACTGCAAGGGTTGAGGTAGTAAACAGCATAATTTGGGATAACGGAATAAACCAAATGGATCTAAATTCAAACACTAGTTTTTCAAATTGCTGCATCGATTACGATCCCTTGTTTTATGATTCCCAAAATAATTATTATTCTTTACAGGAAACCTCACCTTGTATTAATGCAGGTATTTTACAGGACGAATTACCAGAAACAGATATTGTAATGAACCCAAGGATTTCACAAGTTTTTGTGGACATTGGTGCTTATGAATTTCAGCTAACAACTGATTTTATTTATTGTGAATTTGGAAATGAAGATTACAAGATCTATAAGTTTGGAGATAAGATACCAATCACTTGGATTAGTAATATTGATTCGGTTAAAATTGAATTTTCAGCCGACAGCATCCAATGGCAAACTGTAGTTGATTCGGTTTTTAATACACCTGAATACTTGTGGACTGTACCGCAAGTTCAAACAGAAAATGCTTTTGTCAGGCTATCAAAAAGTATGGATAGTGAGGTTTTTGATGTGAATGATGTGCATTTTTCAATCTACAAAACTGTATTCCATGATGGAGACACTATTTCAGGAAACTGGTCAATTTATAATTCTCCTGTAATCATTATGGGCGAAGCCATTTTGCCGTTGAACTCAATTTTGACAATAGATCCTGGGGTAGAAGTGAAATTACTAACTGATGTATTTGAAACCCAGGGATGGTTAAGGATACACGGAACTCTTTTAGCCCAGGGAACTGAAAATGACTCAATTTACTTCACGCGCCTTGGTGATGAGGGGAATTGGAAGAATATCTATTTCCATGGTTCGGGTAGTTCGAATAGCAATTTATCCTTTTGTAATATCCAATATGCTGATGAGTGTTATTATTCTGGGGAATGGGCGTATGGGGCTGTTTCGTTTAGATTATCATCTGCTTCAGTTAGCAACACCTTCTTTGTAAATAATGCAAGTCGTGCAATACATACTCGTTTTAACTCAACTCATCCTTCAATATCACATTGCAAAATACTTGGAGGTTTATTAATACATGATGATGGCGCATTTAATGTGATTGAAAATGAGATAACTGGATACATATATCTTAACGATGCTTCAATTTCTGAAATCTCTGGAAATAAAATTACTATGCAGGGTGCGCCATATGGTTATGCTATTGAAGCAACTAATGGTAGCTGGGCGGATGTTGTGAATAATGAAATAAATGGTTCTATTCGTTCGACCAGTTCATCATTAAAATATTATAATAACCATATTCGATCTGGCGGTTATGGGATTTGGTTGCGTGAATTTTCCAATGCACATTTGGAGAATAACATTATCGAAGATATAGCTTCTTATGGCATTCGTTGTGATGCCAGCGATGCGATAATAGAAAATTGTACATTTAGTAACGTTTCTACTGCTGTAATTGTTAACTATACTCAGAGTGAAGTTTCTTTCGAAAATTGCATATTCCATCAAAATACGAACACCTTTTCAGAAAATTCTTTTTATTTTGGAATGCAAAACTGCTTGCTGGATGATGATGAATTACCTTATTTTGTTGCTGACCTGGGTGGCAATATTCTTAATGCTGATCCTCAATTTTTAAATTCCGGTGATCACCCCTATCAACTCTCACCTGCTTCTCCAGCCATTAATGAAGGATACGTAAACTCAAACCTGGTGCAGGAAACTGATTTAATGAGCAATCCCAGGGTTAGCAAAGGCAGGATTGATATTGGTGCTTATGAATACCAGGAAACCGGTGAGTGGCTTTGGCTTACTTCGCCTACTGGTGATGAATATTTTGAAACAGGAACCACCTACCCAATAACCTGGGCACGGAGTGACAGTACATCCACAGTGAAAATTGAATTTTTTAATGGCAACACCTGGGAGGTAGTTGAAAATGCGACTCCCAACACGGGCGAATATGATTCCTGGATTGCCCCGACCCTGGATGCTGACAACTGCTTGTTCAGAATAATCGACAATGGTAGTGGTATCAGCCATGAAATGGAAGAGCAATTTCATATTAAGAAGAATATAATTTATCATGAAGAAAATGTAGCTGGAATCTGGACTCTGGCTGAATCTCCATTCTGTGTTATTGGATCGGCTCGGGTGTCAAGCAATGACACTTTAATTATTGAGCCTGGTGTGGTGGTGCAATTCAGAACAGGGAATGTAAATTTCTATGATTCAGAGTTTTTTAATATCGGTATGTTTTATATTTATGGCTCTGGAACACTTTTAGCCGAAGGAACAGCAACGAACCCCATCACGTTTACACGGGATGGATCGGATGGTTATTGGGGGGTGATCAATTTTAGAAATTCAGCTACAAGCATGAGCAAGTTAAAGCATTGCGTTATTGAATACACTAATTCCTATTATCCAAATAGTGAGCAATATTTTGGTGGTGTTTCATTTAGAGTGGGATATGCTACCATTGAGAATTGTATTTTTAGGAATTGTCTTGCAGGTGTTTTAAGTGCCCATAACTCTACACCCATAATTAGGAATAATACTTTCTATTTAAACTATGATGGAGGTGTAGCGTGTTGGAAAAGTTCAAATACTGAAATCATCAATAATTTATTTTTTGGTAACCAATATTATGGGATATGGTGTTATGAATCAAGTCCGAAAATAACTAATAATACCCTCACCTTTTCTGGTATGAAACCAAGGATATCCATTAAACCCACAAATCTTCGGTTAGAATCAGATATGGAATTCAAACCGGAAAATAAGAATTTCGTATATGGACTTTATCTTCAAAATGGCTCAGATCCATTCGTTGAAAATACCATCATTTACGGAAATGGCATTTACGAGGAAGGCGAAAACATCCACCTCGAAGGTGGCAGCAATCCCACTATCAGCTATTCGTTGCTGAGTAACGAAACCCTCCCTGACGGAGCCATCGATGGCGGCAACAACATCTTCGATCAGAACCCAAAGTTTAACGATCCGACAAAACTGGATTTTAGTTTGAGCGCAGCCTCACCCTGCATCAACACCGGCAATCCTGATACTGCTAATTTCAATCTGCCTGAATTTGACCTTGCCAACAATCCACGTATTTATGAAAATAGTGCCATCGATATGGGAGCTTATGAATTCCAGGCGATGGTTCAACGCATGGAACTGGCCACTGGCTGGAGTGGGCTTTCCTCCTGGGTAAATCCACAAAAATCGGATATTGAAGTTTTATTTGATCCTATCATCACCGACCTCATTATCCTCCAAAACGAATCGGGTATGTTTTGGCCCGGTCAGAACATAAATACGCTGGGCAACTGGAACACGCACATAGGCTACCAGATTAAAATATCCGACACTACTGCAATTGCCTTTGCAGGTTCAAGAGAAAGCAACCAAACCCTGTCGCTGGCCGACAACTGGAATTTGATTCCGGTGCTCTCTGAATGTGATGTTGATGTTGAAAATCTTTTTAGTGGCACAGATATCATCATCGTCAAAGAAGTCGCAGGCTGGGATGTGTATTGGCCAGCGTTTGGGATAAATTCCCTGGAAATATTAGAGCCTGGTAAAGCCTATTTTGTTTTGATGACTCAAGAGGCAGAAATTACATTTCCGGAGTGTAGCCCCATCATGACCCCATCCCCAACCCTTCCCCTGGAGGGGAAGGGGGCAGACCCGGGTTCAAATCATCAATATGACCGAAGAGGGACACTAAACAAAAACAGCAACGTTCAACGAAATGTAACGGCAAGGTGTGCCGGCACTCCCTCTCTTCGAGGAGAGGTCAAAAAAACAGCCACCACCCACACCATTGCACTTCCAAAAGAAGCCGTAACAAACCTACAAATCCCAATAGGAAGCCTGATAAAAGCTTTCGACAATTCAGGGAATTGCTTTGGCGTGGGAATTTGGCAGGGGGATAATACTTCGATAACCTTATTTGGGGATGATCCACTGACAAATGTGAAAGGTGGATTTTATGAAGATGATGAGATTGTTTTCAAAATAATAGGTGGAGATGCTGGTCAGGAGCTAATCCTAAAAGTAGAATTTGACCAGTCGTTGCCTGACAATGATGGAATTTTCAGGGCAAATGGGCTTTCGGCTATTAAAACCCTTAATGCTTCAGCTACTCAAATCAGTTTCACTAAAACTGACGAAATTCAAATTTACCCTAACCCGGCGAAAGATATACTGCATATCGAACTGAAGAATGAGGGTGCTGCCCTTTTGCAAATTATGAATTGCCATGGCAAGAAGGTGCAGCAGCAATATCTGGAACACAGGCAAAATAGCATTTGCATTGCGCAACTGCCTAAAGGATTATATTTTCTGAAAATAGCGTACAACAACAAACAAATTACCAGGAAACTGGTGGTGCATTAGGAGGATTACTTGCAGCTGGTGGCCGGGAGGCTGTCGTGTTGTTTTTATTAATGAGAAACTTAACACAATGAACCATGAAAAAATTTACAGCATTTCTGATTTTAGCAGCTTTAACCTTCAATGCAAATACGCTGCATTCCCAAACCACAATCCCAGATGGCACAAGCGTTTCTGGCACATGGGATATTGCTGGCTCACCCTATATTTTGGAAGGAGAAGCGATTATACCTGAAGGACTAGTTCTAACTATAAAACCTGGTGTTGAAGTAAGGTTAAAAACAGGAACCAATTTCAATTATGGGAGTAATGGATTTGATGCAGGCATGCTATGGGTTGACGGCATTTTAATTGCCGAGGGGAATGCTGATAGTACAATTATTTTTACCAAAGGGGATACAATAAATTCTTATTGGGGGGTAATTTTTTTTAGCTTTAAATACAAATATCAAACGAGTAAATTAAAATACTGTGATATTTCACATGGGAATAAGGTAAATAGTGTCTATAGTTCGTTTAATGCATATGGTGCTATAACTTATGGTAATTATGTAAAAGCGATTCACATTGAAAAATGTACAATTCACCACAATGGGCATAGTGGTATATACACTTCAAGCACTTCAAATAACCCAATACGAATTGAATTGTGCCATATTAATAATAATATTGAAAATGGTATTTACTGTTTTAATGCTGGGGATGTATTTATTCAAGGAAACATTATTACCAAAAACAACAATGGCTTTTTTGCACAATCAGGAGGGGACTTTTTCATCCATAGTAACACGATTGTAAAAAATAGTAATTATGGAATTTATCATTCAGGAGTTTCAGAGATTTTAAATTCAATTGTTTATGAAAATGGTTCAAATTTTTATATTCATAATTCTCTTGGTTCATCTCTAAAAAACGCTTTGACAGATTATTTGCCGGCGAGATTACTTGATTTGGGTAATAATATTTTTGGAATTGCACCTCATTTGGAAGTTGAAACTTTTAAATTAATGAAAAACTCACCATGCATAAATAATGGCACACATGATACAACCGGATTGCTCTTAGGAGCATATGACCTCTATGGAAACAACAGAATAATTGAGAATATTGTTGATATTGGAGCACACGAATATAGTGGAGGTCATGTATGGTTAACAGCTCCGAATGGACCTGTTGGATTAAAAAATGAATCAGAATATAGTATTTCCTGGATAGGAAATATTGAGATGGTGGATTTGTATTATTGTTTGGATAGTGGGTATGAATGGTTTCCAATAGCGGAAGAAATAACCGGCTTAAATAATTATCTATGGAATACTCCTGATGGGATTAGTGACAGTTGTTACATTAAAATTGTAAAATCAAATGATGAATCAATCTTTGATTTAAGTGATATAAATATGGAATTAAAGCCATATTCATCTGTTCCTGCGGGTTCATGGGTTGAAGGTATATGGAAATCTGAATGGTCTCCATATCAGATATGGGGTGAGGTTGTTATTAAAACAGGAAGCTCCCTCAAAATCGAACCTGGTTCAGAAATTAAGCTAAAAACAGGTACAAATAATAATGAAAAAGGGTCTTTAATTGCTGATGGTCTTTTGAAGGCTGAAGGAACACCAGATAGTTTAATCTATTTTACCCGTATAGATAGTATTGGGAATTGGGGCAGTGTAGTTTTAGGTGGCTCAGATACAAGTATAATCAGATATTGTAATCTGCAATATGGGTCACGATACATATCTTCAAAAGCTACCTATTACCAAGGTGTGTTGTCTTGTAAACATGCGAAATTTAAAATAATTGAAAATTGCATAATATCAAATGGTTTAGAGCACGGTATTTATTTAGGTGAAGGTTCTAACTGGCCTCTTATTAAAAACTGTGTTATTAAAAATAATGCCTTGGATGGAATATTTGTAGCTGGAAATACAAATCCGGAAATAATTAATAATTATGTTTCAAATAACCGATATGGTATTTATTGCGCTGATGAGTCGGAAGGGATTATTAGTTACAATATATTAACAAAAAATAGCAGTGGAATAAGAACTTACAATTGGTGTAAATCTGATATTTCAGATAATTTAATTATTGATAACACCAACAATGGGATTTGGGCAAGTTATCCGGACGGAACTGGATTTAGAAGAAATATAGTTATGCAAAACCACAACTATGGTGTTTATTCGTACGGGGGTAATATTAATTATTTTAATAATATCATTATTAAAAATGGCTCCGCAGGCATTTATAGCAAGTTCTCTTATGTTTATCTTGAGAATAACACAATTTCAAATAATATGGGCCCTGCTGTAGAGAATGTTAATTCATCAAATTCTTTCATTAATTGTATCATTAGTTACAATGAACCTATTCAAAGTAGTGGAATGCTTTACTTTGAAAATACAGTTTTAAATGAACCTGTATTTCCAGGTGGTTCATTTGATAAAGGTGGCAATCTCCTCGCTACCTACCCCCAATTCACCGATACCGCCAACAACGATTTTACCCTGCTCCCCACTTCCCCCTGTATCAATGCTGGTTCATTCAACACTTCCATCTTGGATAGTACAGATTTGGCCGGCAATACCCGCCTGAGCCATGGCCGTGTGGATATGGGAGCTTACGAATACCAGCAAACAGGCGAGTGGTTATATATGGTGTATCCCAATTGGAAAGAGGTACTAGAAGGTGGTACAAGTGATACAATTAGATGGATTGGCAGCGAGGGCATTTCAAATGTAAAAATTGAATACTCACCGGATAATGGAGATGGTTGGGAAACAATTTCCGCATATACTCCAAATGATGGCGAATTCATCTGGAGTAATATCCCGGATGTGGATGTTTGTGCTGCAAAAATCAGGGTAAGCGATAAAAACAACGCTGCCATCAAAGATGAAACGGATAATACCTTTTTTATCGCCTCCAACCTTATTGCAAATGGTGAGCAGATATCAGGAACATGGACATTGGCCAATTCGCCCTACACAGTAGAAGCCAAAGCCATTGTCCCCCAAGGTCAAACACTCACCATCGAACCAGGAGTGGAAGTGTTGTTTAAAACGGGTAGGAACTACGATTATAATTCATCCTTTTTCAATATGGGAACCCTGAAGGTGGAGGGGAAACTCGTGGCAGAAGGAACAGAAGAAAATCCCATACAATTCATGCGCCTGTGCGATGATGGCTTGTGGGGTGTTGTTTTCTTTGAATCCACTTCAGATCCGGGCAGCATTATGAAACATTGCAACTTTGAGTACTGCAATGCTGTTTATTTTAACGATATTTTCTTTGGCGCAGTTTCATTCAACGCCTCTGAAGCTACGGTTGAAAACTGTAACTTCTCCACCTGCTTCGCCGGCGTTGTCAGTGCTTACGGTTCATCACCCACATTGGTCAACAACCATTTTAACTTCAACTACGAGGGAGGGGCTTTGTGTTTCCAAAGTTCCGGCACCAAAATCATTAACAACGAATTTTATGGCAACCTGGGCTATGGCATCCGCTGCATCCAATCCAGCCCGGCCATTAGCAACAATACCATTACCTTCGATGGAAATCAAGCTAAACAAACGCTGCATAGCAGGAATTTCAAGCACGAATCTGCTATGCTTTTTAATCCCAAAAACCGGAATTTTGTTTATGGAATGTATCTGGAAGATAACTCCGATCCTGCCATCCAAAATACCATCATTTACGGAAATGGCATTTACGAGGAGGGCGAAAACATCCACCTCGAAGGTGGCAGCAATCCCACCATCAGCTACTCCTTGCTGAGTAACGAAACCCTCCCTGCCGGAGCAATCGATGGCGGAAACAACATCTTCGATCAGAACCCAAAGTTTAACGATCCGACAAAATTGGATTTTAGCTTAAATGCTACTTCGCCCTGCATTAACACGGGCAATCCGGATACCACCAATTTCAATCTGCCTGAATTTGACCTTGCCAACAATCCACGAATTTACGAAAATGGCTCCATTGATATGGGTGCTTTTGAATTCCAGGCGATGGTTCAACGCATGGAACTGGCCACAGGTTGGAGTGGGCTATCCTCCTGGGTAAATCCACAAAAATCGGATATTGAAGTTTTATTTGATCCTATCATCACCGACCTCATTATCCTCCAAAACGAATCGGGTATGTTTTGGCCCGGTCAGAACATAAATACGCTGGGCAACTGGAACACGCACATAGGCTACCAGATTAAAATATCCGACACTACTGCAATTGCCTTTGCAGGTTCAAGAGAAAGCAACCAAACCCTGTCGCTGGCCGACAACTGGAATTTGATTCCGGTGCTCTCTGAATGTGATGTTGATGTTGAAAATCTTTTTAGTGGCACAGATATCATCATCGTCAAAGAAGTCGCAGGCTGGGATGTGTATTGGCCAGCGTTTGGGATAAATTCCCTGGAAATATTAGAGCCTGGTAAAGCCTATTTTGTTTTGATGACTCAAGAGGCAGAAATTACATTTCCGGAGTGTAGCCCCATCATGACCCCATCCCCAACCCTTCCCCTGGAGGGGAAGGGGGCAGACCCGGGTTCAAATCATCAATATGACCGAAGAGGGACACTAAACAAAAACAGCAACGTTCAACGAAATGTAACGGCAAGGTGTGCCGGCACTCCCTCTCTTCGAGGAGAGGTCAAAAAAACAGCCACCACCCACACCATTGCACTTCCAAAAGAAGCCGTAACAAACCTACAAATCCCAATAGGAAGCCTGATAAAAGCTTTCGACAATTCAGGGAATTGCTTTGGCGTGGGAATTTGGCAGGGGGATAATACTTCGATAACCTTATTTGGGGATGATCCACTGACAAATGTGAAAGATGGATTTATGGAAAATGAAGCCATCGAATTCAGGCTTTGGAATCCTGAAAATGAAGAAGAACAAGATTTGGATGTTTCCTTCGAAGCATCGATGCCAAATCCTGTAAAAGTGTTCTCGAATAATGGGCTTTCGGCTATTGCTAATATCAAAGTTTTGGCCGCCGGAATTTCTGAACCCCTTGGTGGTCTCAAAATTCAGATTATCCCCAATCCTGCTAAAGATGAATTTGTGCTTTCGATAGATTCCAAAATTAAGCGAAGCGGACTTTTGTCTATTTTCTCCATCGATGGTCAAAGCATAGGTTTTGAAATCCTCAAAGATAAAAACACGATTATCAATATCCAGGATCTCGAACCTGGCATTTACCTCTTGCAAATTGAAATAGATGGAAAAATTGCAAACAAAAAGCTGTTGAAGTATTAATGTCATGCGGTAAATTCTCGTTTTAAGTCACCCCATGAATTATGCCGGGGTAAAAAGCATAAGTTTCAATGATTTGCGCTACTGCCGGAGTTCATTCACGGGGTGACTAAATAAACTGGTAAAGGAATGAGGAGCATCAAGTTTACAATCCTTGGAAATCTGCATACCTGACATTCCATCGTCCGCAGGACATGGAATCGTCAAATAGAAAATCCTGCTTTATTTAGTCTGTCCATAAAGTAGATACTTTGAATTGCCCTGGGTTTTAACCCGGGGAAAAATGAAATTGCGGGGATTTTTCTCATTCCTTTTAAGCCCCGCCCTAAAGGACGAGGCAATTCATAATTCTAATAACTTACTTTAAAGTCAAGCACGATTTAACCCTTCCCCACCCTACACCTCCACAATATTATTGCGGATAGCGAACTTTACCAGATCGACGGTGGTGCGCAGGTTGATCTTTTTCATCACATTGGTTTTGTGCGATTCGACGGTGCGGATGGAGATAAATAGCTGGTCGGCGATTTCCTGGTTGGTGAGGCCTTCGCCAAAAAGTTTGAGTACTTCGATTTCGCGCAGCGATAGCTGGGTCATGTCGTTTTGCGAGGTTTCGCCGGGCTGCGAGCGGTTCAAATAGCTGTTGAGCACAATGTTGGTGATGGTTTTGCCCAGATATTCGTAGCCATTGCGCAGGGTATAGATGGCTTCTACAATCTCGTTGCGGTTGGTTTGGTTGGAGATAATTCCCTTGGCTCCGGCTTTGATGGTTTTGAGGATAAAGCTCTCGTTTGAATACATGGCCATCACCAGGATATTTATTTTTCCGTAGGCTTTGCGTATGCGGCGTATCGATTCGATTTCGAGATCGCTGGGCGAATAAATATCGATCAACACTACCTGCACGAAAGATGCGGGGATATGTTTGATGGTTTCAAAAAAGGCATCCACATTTTTTACCGAGGCAATAATCTCGATTTCGTCAGCAGTGGCCAACAGGCACTGTATGCCCGTTCGGACAATGGGATGCTCGTCGATGTGAATTAGCTTAATCGTGCTCATAATGCAGCCTAAGACAAATGCGTTTTCTGAAAAATTTTGGCGAAATTACAATTTAAGTTCAGATTTCCTAAATTTAACATTAGCGTGTAAACCTCAGAGAAATCAGAGAAGCCACAGAGAAATCAGAGAAAGATAAATTCAAATCCTGAAACTTCGGGATGCTATTCGGGACTGCAAACTGCGGACTGCCTATGCCGACCTTCGGTCGAGCATCCACGAAAAAAGATGAAATCAAAGATTTCTGTTTTTTCGGGACTGCCCACTGCCTACTGCCCACTGCCTACTGCCCACTGCCTATGCCGACCTTCGGTCGAGCATCCACGAAAAAAGATTAAATCACAGATATTTGTTTTTTCGGGACTGCGGACTTCCTATCCAAAAATAGAAAAATTTCCAAGCCTGGCTCCCTCTGCATTGCAGAAAATTACTAATTTGGCCGACCAACAAAAAAACGTTAAGATTATGAACTCGCACGGCTATGTACCCGATGATATTTCGAAATTGGCTCACGAAAACAAGGAGCGACTTAAGGAACTGGAAACCATCAACAAAACCAGTACTATCCTTCACGAAGAACTGCCTGTGGATGAAACGCTGCAAAAAATTGTTTCGGTTTTGCCCGCTGGCTGGCAGTTTCCCGAACAAACGGTTGCGCGAATTCTATACGAAGACCGGACTTTTGTAAGTCCCTACTTTGAAGAATCGCCCTGGGTGCAGAAGCAGACTTTTGAAACCATCGACAAAAAACGTGGCTCGATCGAGATATTTTATTTGAAACACTATCCTGATGCTGATGAAGGCTCGTTTTTGAAGGAAGAGCGCAATCTGATCAATAATATTTCCGGACTGCTGCGGGGATACCTGAACAGCGTGATGGGCATGGAAACTTCGCGGCAAACCACCGAACGTCTTAAAGAACTGGCCTGCATCAATCAAACTACTTCCATCCTGCGCGAAGGCAAGCCCATCGAGGAAACCCTGCAGCAAATTGCCCTCTTGCTGCCCCGAGCCTGGCAGTATCCCGAGTTTACCGCCGCACGAATTACATGGAATGAAAAGGTTTATTCAACTTCCAACTTTAAGATTACCAAGTGGGTCTTGAAACAAAACTTTGAAACCATCGACAACAAAGACGGTTTTATCGAAATTGCTTATCTAAAATCCTTCCCTGAAATGGATGATGGCCCTTTTTTGAGGGAAGAACGCCACCTGCTCGAAAACCTTGTGGGGATGGTAGCCGGGCACATCAGCAGCATTGAGGGGAAAACCATACTTACCAAAACACGCGAAAAAAGTAAAGGAGCCAAGGCACAAGTTGTCGAATCGCCCAGCCGCCAGTTGCTGCAAATGTTTATGAACAAAAACAACATGGCGCGCGATGTTTATCACGACCTGATGATGTTTAAGGTGAAGGAGATTTTGCTGGTGGCCAACTTGTACGATGCATACAGTATTGAGCGTGAAGGCCGCTTTAGCGAACATGTGCTGGACGAATATCACCAGTTGAACCTGACCTCTGTACCGCGTATTACCGGGGTTTCGAGCATCGAAGAGGTTTTTGAGCAGTTGGAAAGCAAGCATTTCGACCTTATTATTATGATGGTGGGCAGCGACAAGAAGCTACCCGTGCAACTGAGCATGGCCGTTAAGAAGGAATATCCCTACATCCCGGTTTATTTTTTGCTCAACAACAACCGCGACATCAAATATTTTGAAGATCGCCGCCAGCAAAACCACAGTATTGACCGCGTGTTTGCCTGGAATGGAAACTCCAATATCTTCTTTGCCATGATTAAGCATCTGGAAGATAAAATTAATGTGGAAAACGATACCAAGGTGGGGCTGGTAAGGGTGATATTGTTGGTTGAGGATTCGGCCAAATATTATTCGCGTTACATGCCGTTGCTTTACAATGTGGTGATGGCGCAAACCAAACGCATTATCGACGACGTAAGCACTGACGAATTGTACAAGGTGCTGCGGATGCGGGCACGACCAAAAATATTGCTGGCCTCTAACTACGAGGAAGCCCTGGCTATTTTCAACAATTACAAAGATTATCTGCTTTGCCTTATTTCGGATGTTAAATTTAAACGCGAAGATAAGTGGGACGAGAACGCCGGTTTCAGGCTGGCCAGGCTCATCAAGGCACAAATAAAAGACCTGCCGGTGGTTATTCAGTCATCGGACGTGGCCAATGGCGATGTGGCGTATAAGCTCAGGGCGAGTTTTATCAACAAGGATTCGGAAACTCTGGAGCAGGATTTCAAGAGTTTTATCACGCACTACCTGGGCTTTGGCAACTTTATTTATCGCGATCAACGCGGTGCACAGATTGCCATTGCCAAATCGCTCAAAGAATTTGAACACAACCTGCGAACTATCCCCGATGAATCGCTGATATATCATGCCCGGCGTGACCATTTTTCGCTGTGGCTGATGGCGCGCGGCGAGATACAGGTAGCAAAAATTATAAACCCTCACAAGGTTACCGATTTCAAAAGTCCCACAGGTTTGCGCGAATACCTTATCAGTGTTATCCAAAAGTTTAGAAACGAGCAAAACAAGGGCAAGATCATCCCCTTCGACAAAAATGCCATCCTTGACGAAAGCAACGTGGTTAACCTGGCTCCCGGCTCATTGGGTGGGAAGGGTAGGGGGCTGGCCTTTATCAATACCCTGATTTATAATTACGATTTTTCAAAATATGTCCCCAATATTAACATCAAGGCACCGCGTACTTCGGTGATTGGTACCGAGGAGTTCGAGTATTTTATGGAGCGCAACAAGCTCTACGATGTGGTGTATGGCGAAATAACTTATGATGAGATTAAACAAAAGTTTCTGGAAGGTAATCTCACTGATACGCTGATAAAAAAGCTCAAAATCATCCTGGAACTCATTCGCAAACCCATTGCCATCAGATCATCGGGTCTGTTTGAGGATTCGCAGATGCAGCCCTTTGCAGGGATATTCGAAACTTACATCCTGCCCAACAACCACCCGCAGTTCAATGTTAGGCTGCAACAAACCATGGATGCCATTAAACTGGTTTTTGCCTCGGTGTTTTCCAAAACAGCTCGTGATTATATCAAGGCGGTAAATTATCAAATTGAGGAAGAAAAGATGGCGGTGGTGATACAGGAAGTGGTGGGTAACCAGTACGATGATGTTTTTTATCCGCACATCAGTGGTGTGGCGCAATCGTACAATTACTATCCGGTGTCGCACATGAAACCCGAGGAGGGTTTTGCGGTGGCTGCGCTGGGGCTGGGCAAATATGTGGTGGAGGGCGAAAGAGCATACCGCTTTTCACCCAAGTATCCTAACACGGAAATCAATTCGCCCAAAGACCAGAACAAAAACTCGCAGGTAAACTTCTTTGCCGTGGATCTAAAAAAACAAGCACTTAACCTGCTCGAAGGCGATATGGCCGGACTGCGGCGTTTGGATATCGATGATGCCGAACGTCATGGCACGCTACGTCATTGTGCCTCGGTTTATAATCCCGAAAACAATGCCATTTCGCCCGGCCTAAATCAGTATGGGCCGCGCATCGTTAATTTTGCCAACATCTTAAAATATAATTACATCCCTTTGGCCAAAACCATCGAGGTGGTGCTGGATGTGGTAAAAGAAGCCATGGGTACGCCGGTAGAAATCGAATTTGCCGTGGATTTGAATAAGGACAGCGATTATAAAGCCTCCTTCTATCTGCTGCAAATAAAACCACTGCTTGGCAATGCCAACGATTACGAAATTGATCTGGATAAAATCGACCATGAAAAGTCAATTTTGTTTTCGGATAAGGGAATGGGCAACGGAGTAATCAACGACCTGTATGATGTGATTTATCTGGATCCCGAAAAATTTGACAAGAGCAAGACTCCCGAGATGGCCGATGACATCGAAAGCCTGAATGCGCAGATGGTGGCCGAAAACCGCAAGTATGTCCTGATTGGCCCCGGACGCTGGGGTACGCGCGATCGGTGGATTGGCATCCCGGTAATGTGGCCGCAAATATCCAATGCCAAAATAATTGTCGAAACCAGTTTCGAGGGTTTCCCCCTGGATGCTTCGTCAGGCTCGCACTTTTTTCATAATGTAACCTCGATGAATGTGGGCTATTTCACGGTACAGCCCGAGTTCTCAAAAAGTTATATTAAATATGATTTGCTCGATAAGCAGGCGTGCATCAGCCAAGGCAAATATTTTAAGCATGCGCGTTTCGACCAAGCCATAAGTGTAAAAATGGACGGGCGCAAGCGCGTGGCTGTTATTGGTATGAAATAGGGAAGGTGAAATTACCTGATATTCAGTATTCATTTTTTTTGTTTCAATCAATTTATGTGCATTTTGTACAGACGCGATGCATCGCGTCTCTACTCCATTTTCCACAATTCACTACTTTCGCGGCATGATTAAAAATAAAAAATACAAGCATATTTTTTTCGATCTTGATATGACGCTGTGGGATTTTGAAACCAATGCACGGGAGGCTTATGTGGATATTTTTAGGAAGCATGAGCTCAAGCAACGAGGCATCGAGAACCTGGATGTGTTTTTGGAATCCTACTTTGTTCACAACGACAGGCTGTGGGAACAATACCGAAAAGGCGATTTGGATAAAAAAGTCTTGCGTTCGCTCCGCTTCGAGTTAACGCTTCGCGATTTTGGCATTCACGACAAGCAGTTGTCCGAAGCTATTGGTTTGGATTATATTACCATCAGCCCGCAAAAAACCAATCTTTTTCCCAATGTCCACCAAACGCTGCAATATCTCTACGATAAATATCCCATGTCGATTATCACCAATGGCTTCGAGGAGGTGCAGTTTACCAAGTTGGCAAACAGTAAGTTGGATCAGTATTTTGCCCACGTAATTACTTCGGAGGCCGCCGGATGTAAAAAACCCGATGCAGGAATTTTTGAATATGCCCTGGCAAAAGCGGGGATCGAAGCGGGCGAAAGCCTTATGATTGGCGATGACCAGGAGGTGGATGTGCTTGGAGCCGAAAATGCCGGGATAGATGGCGTGTTTTTTAATCCCAAAAAACTGGATATTAACGGGAGTATTAAATATCAGATTTATAATTTAATCGAACTTCAAAACTTACTCTAATGAAAACAATGAATTATTTTATTTTTTTGGTGCTGATGCTTTTAGTTTGGTCATGCGGCAGCGAATCAGGAACAAACGAAAACAAAAGTTACACCGTCATCGACAGCCATCGCATGGTCGAAGATTCGGGCTATTATAATATCGATTTCGAGTTTCCGGTATTTGTAGGCAATGATGGCGAAAATCCCCTGGATAAATTAAATTCAGCGATAAGCGGATTGTTGGATACGGCTGCAATTTATTACTGGGGTATTCCACTCGATTCGGTTCGGGCTACAATTGAAGATTCGGAGGCATCGGGTAGCTATGTCCTCAACAATAAATACACGGTTTTGGATACTTCGGCGCATCGCATTAGTATTATGATGGAAACATACAGCTATGCCCTGGGGGCGCATGGTTTTACAGCTTTGCACACCTATAACTTTGATGTAGAGCACAACAAAATGTTAGCTATCGATGATATTCTGGATCTTTCGGGCGAGGAAAATATCGCGACTCTAAACGCTTTGCTCGCCGATAATTTTGAAAATCCCGAGGATTGTTTCACCCGGCCTCCCACCGCCGATGCCGATTTTCAACTATTTGGCTTAAGCCTGGAATATCTTGTTTTTTATTACGAAGCTTATGAGCTGGGAGCTTATTCGTGTGGGATAGCAAGGGTAAACGTGCCGATTCAAAGGCTCATCGCAGCAGGATTGTGGAAGGGTAAAGATTAACTGAGATTGCATTTATATAAAAAAGGGCTCTTTTGGTACAGCCGCCTAATTTGGGCGGCTCTGTTTTAATCTCCAAAAAGTTAAGATCCATCCAATTATATCTCCGCAATAATATCGCGGCAGCCCCTTACTTTTTGGTTTTTGCTAACGTTGACTTTAGTGCCCGGGGGGAGGAAAATGTCCACCCGTGAACCAAATTTTATAAAACCCAGTTCATCGCCCTGGCTAATCTGTTGCCCTTCGCGGGCATAGCACGAAATGCGTTGTGCTACGGCACCTGCTATCTGACGGACTAAAATCTCGGTGCCATCATCCTTTTTTATCACCACGGTGGTGCGTTCGTTAAACTCGGATGACTTGGGATGCCAGGCTACCAGAAATTTTCCGGGGTGATGGCGGTAATAAGTAATCCGGCCGCTAAAGGGATACCAGTTTTTATGCACATTGTTGGGCGACATAAAAATAGAAACCTGCAAGCGCGGGCTTTTAAAGTATTCGTTTTCCTGACTTTCTTCGATAACTACCACCTTGCCATCAGCCGGAGAGATCAGGCGTGAATCGTCCACCTGCACTGGCCGGTCGGGATTGCGGAAAAAACGCACGATAAATACAAAAAAACCGGCAGAAATCAGGTATAGGAAATAATGAAAGGGTGTTTGTATCGGATTGTAATAATTAACCGAAAATAGCGTGGCTGCAATGGCCAGAATAATAATAGCAATGGTTGGATAGCCTTCTTTATGGATTTTCATTTTATAAAAAATACTTGATATTGATAAAAACAAAAACAGCCGGAGCGGCCAACAAAGCAGCATCAAAACGGTCTAAGAGGCCGCCATGTCCGGGCAAGAGATTTCCTGAATCCTTGATGTCGAGGCTTCGTTTGATCATTGACTCCGACAAATCGCCAAAGGTACCAAATATCATAATCAACAGTGCTGCGATTATCCAGGTAAAAAGATCGAATTCGGGAAAAAAACCGGATAAAATCCAGGCTGCGAGAAGTCCGAACACAAAACCGCCAATGGCTCCCTCCCACGATTTTTTAGGGGATATGCGCGGAAACAAACGATGGCGGCCAATGAGCATGCCCGTAAGGTAGGCAAAGCTGTCGTAGCTCCAGAGGATAACAAAAAAGCCCAATAAAAACCCGTAATAATGCTCACCTTCGGCTGAGAGCGGCAGGAAAAAAAAGTTGAGTAATGCCAGTGGAGCAACCACATAAGCAAGACCCAAAAATGTATAGGCGATGTTGCTAACGGGATTTTCGTTTTTTTGATAAAGCTCAACGATAAACAGCAGAGGTGGCCACAACAAATTGATAAGCAAGGAGCTTGGTTCGGCAAAACCCAAAGCTACCACAGCAAGCGAAATATACAGCACAGCAGCGGCAATGCTACCCGCGAAAATCTGCACTTTGATTCCCTTCACGGAGTTGAGCAATCGATAAAACTCGTGGATGGCCAATAGCGCAATGCCGAGAAAAAGACACGCGAAAACAAGGGGGCTGAACATGAGCGAGCCAACAATAGCACCTACAAATATTGCCCCCGTAAGGGTACGCGCCAGGAGATTATTCAGCCTCATTGTGTTCGTTAATAAGCTCCTTTGCTCTTGCCTCATCCTTGGCCATAACATACAATTCGATGTCACCAAACAACAATTCCGAATCCTTTTTGTCCATCAAATTGCATTCGATGCCATTTTCGTGCAACATCCCTTTAATCATTGCGGCTAACTGACGGTTGCCGACAGTCCAGACCTTTGTCCAATCATTACTCATAGTTTTAGGATTTAGTTAAATGTTAGCTTCAACAAGCAAAACGTATAATTCTTTGGGACCATGTGCCCCCATTACCAAAGTTTTTTCGATGTCTGCCGTTCGGCTGGGGCCGGATATTACCGAAACCGCCGAAGGAAAGACACCGTCATATTTTAAGCGGAGTGCCCCCAGTGCGTCTTTTACATCGCCGACCAATTGCGCTGTATTGGCAAGCACAATATGAATTTCGGGAGCAACATTGAGTCGGCGACCGCTCATCTGGCGCGATGAAACCACCACGCTGCCCGTGCGGGCAATCAGAAATTCGCAGAAGGTAATGCCAATACTGCGATCATGGAGCGGGTCAGGGCGATCGGTAAAAGCAATATCATTCTGCTCAAGCACGGGTTTTAAAGTTTTCTCGAAACAATACACCTGCTCCATCTTGTTTTCGTTGATGATAAACTTTAGCTTTTCGATCATGTCGGCTTCGTTTTCGCAATAGGCGAACTTACCACCAATTTTTGTAAACTCCTGGGCAAAGGTTAAGTCCGGGCTTTCGCTCATGCTTTTAAATACCGGGCTGTCGAAATCGAGCCTGGTAAAGGGCGGCTCAGCTTTTTCGATCAAAGCATTGCGAATGTGTTTAAAAATCTTTTCACGAGTGGTGCTTTCTTCCATCAGGAAAAAAATTATTTTTTGGATGTATTATTCGGACTTATCCTTCTCTGTTTTTGTCTCCGCAGCAACATTCTTTTTATCCTTATCTGTCTTCTCTTTTTTGCCGCTGTCCTTTTTTGCGGCGGTTTTTTTGTCGCTGCCATTATCTCCAGCAGCTGCATCTTCCTTGTCTTTGGCTATTTCTTCCTTCATGATACGCAGTTTTTCTTTCATGCGTTTTTTCTCGATCTCGCGTTCTTTTTCGCGTTCGATATCACGGTCAAAGGTACGTTTTCCAAAAATCTCCTCCAGGTTTTCTTTAAAAATCACTTCCTTTTCGAGCAGGACTTTGGCCAGGACATCCACTTTCGCCTTGTTTTCTTTGAGCAGGCTCAGTGCTTTTTTATAGGCACTCTGGATGAGTTTGCGAACTTCTTCATCGATAATTTCTGCTGTTTTTTCGCTGTAGGGTTTGGTAAACGAATATTCCTGCTGGCCACTGGAATCGTAGTAGCTGATATTGCCAATTTTTTCGTTCAGGCCAAAATAAGTTACCATGGCATAAGCCTGTTTGGTAACTCTTTCCAGGTCGTTGAGGGCACCGGTAGAAATTCGTTCAAAGTTAATTTCTTCTGAGGCACGTCCCCCGAGCGTTGCGGTCATTTCATCGAACATCTGGTCGAAAGTAGTGATCTGACGCTCTTCGGGCAGATACCATGCAGCACCCAGGGCTTTGCCACGGGGTACGATGGTAACCTTAACCAGAGGCGAGGCATGTTCGAGCAGCCAGCTAATGGCGGCATGGCCAGCTTCGTGATAGGCAATGGTTTCTTTTTCGCCTGGCGTGATAATCTTGTTGCGTTTTTCCAGGCCGCCGATGATGCGGTCGATGGCATTCATAAAATCTTGTTTATCCACCACCTTTTTGCCCGAGCGAGCACCAATCAGCGCGGCTTCGTTGCAAACGTTGGCAATGTCGGCACCCGAAAAGCCGGGCGTTTGTTTGGCCAAAAAGTCCACATCCACGGTTTCATCAAATTTGATGGGCTTGAGGTGAACCAGATAAATGGCGCGACGTTCTTCGATGTCGGGCAGCTCCACACTGATTTGTCGGTCGAAACGGCCTGCGCGCATCAGGGCGCGATCCAAAACATCAGCCCGGTTGGTAGCAGCCAGGATAATAACCCCGGCGTTGGTACCAAAGCCATCCATTTCGGTAAGTAGTTGGTTAAGCGTGTTTTCGCGTTCATCGTTGCCACCAGTCATAGCATTGCGACCACGTGCCCGGCCAATGGCATCAATCTCGTCGATAAAAATAATGCTGGGAGCCTTATCCTTGGCTTGCCTGAAAAGATCGCGAACACGCGAGGCACCCACCCCTACAAACATTTCCACAAAGTCGGATCCCGAGATGGAGAAAAAAGGAACGTCAGCTTCCCCGGCCACCGATTTGGCAAGTAGGGTCTTGCCTGTGCCAGGAGGGCCAATCAGCAAGGCTCCCTTGGGTATTTTACCCCCAAGCTCGGTGTATTTAGTCGGGTTTTTCAAAAAATCCACAATCTCCATTACCTCCACCTTTGCTTCTTCAAGGCCAGCCACATCTTTAAAGGTAATTTTAACATGGGTGTCTTTATCAAACAACTGCGCCTTGGATTTCCCGATGCTGAAAATCTGACCACCGCCGGCACCGCCACGGCTCATCATGCGCATGATGAATATCCAAAGTATGACCAGGAAGCCAATGGGGATAATTATACTCAACAAATTACTCCAGTCCTGCCGGGTTTCATATTTAATATCAACAGGATCAGAGACCCCTTTTTGCGCTTCCTGTACCTTGTCTTCAAACGACTCAATTGATCCTACCACATAAGAATAGTGCGGCGCGATGCCCATAAAATTACTGCTGTTTTCCTTGGGGAGATCCTGATACCGGGCTTTAGTCAGCCTATCGGGTTTAATAAATATTTCGGTCACCTGCTCATTTTTTATCAAAACCAACTTCTCAACATCGCCATCAGTAAGCATCTCTCTCAAATCACCCCAATTCACTTCTTTGGTCTGGGTATCCGAGTTGAAAAAAAACATGAAGATAAAGATGGCGGCAATGATGGTGTAAATCCAATAAAAATTGAATTTATTATCGCCCTTATTTTTTGCAGAAGGATTGATCAGATTGCGGAACGCATCGTTTTTCTGATCCTTTGCTTTTTTAGCACTTTGATTAATATTTTTTTCGTTAGCCATTACGCGTTTCTTTCCAGATTTTAACTTTCAATTTTTTGTATTTGTGCATCGGCCCATAGCCCTTCCAAATTGTAGAACGGACGGGTTTCGCTGCTAAAAATATGCACCACCACGTCAGCATAATCCAATAATATCCAATCGGCATTTTCAGTACCTTCTTTATGCCAGGGTTTCTCGTGGGTGTTTATCCTCACCATTTCCTGCACCGAATCAGCGATGGCGGTTACCTGTCGTTTAGAATCTCCATGGCATATCACAAAATTGTTGCATACTGCATGTTCGATTTTTCCAAGGTTAAGATTCACGATGTCGTGTCCCTTCTTATCCTGAATTCCTTTGATTACAAATTCTAAAATCTTGTTTGTTTGGTTTATCGATTTATTATCAGTCATTTAGTAAAATTAAATTTGAGGTGCAAAAGTAGCGATTTATTGTTGAAAACCTGCTTACTACTATTAACATAAGTTTTGTAAGAGAAAAGGCCCCAATCAAAAACAATGCCCTGCGCTAAAGAAGCGAAAATGATTACTTTCGCAAACCCACAGCATAAACCCACACTTGTTAAATATGTTCACATGTTAGAAACCCTGTTTCTCAAAAGCATAAAGCATTTCAGCCAGTTGGAATCCACCAATACTGAGGCTGAGCATTGGATTTCCAAATCCCGGCCTGCCGAAGGTTCGGCAGTATTGGCAGACTTTCAAAGCTGCGGTCAGGGTTTGGGACAGAATACCTGGGAAAGTGAGCAGGGGCTTAATTTGCTGGTGAGCTTCGTCTTGTATCCGGCCATTCTGCCCGCCGACCAGCAGTTTACCCTCAACAAAGTGGCCTCGCTGGCTGTTAGGGCTTGTGCCCAACATTTTCTGCCGTCCGGTTACGAGGCTCTCATTAAATGGCCCAACGACATTTATGCAGGCTATAAAAAAATTGCCGGTATTTTGTCGCGCAATACGATAGCAGGCCAAAATATCGAAAGCACTATTATTGGTGTTGGGCTAAATGTGAATCAAAGTCGTTTTTCGCGTGCCTTGCCCAACCCGGTTTCGTTGAAAATGCTGAGTGGTAATACTTTTTCAATTGACGAGGTTTTGCGGCAGCTTGCATTTTATTTGCAAAAATTTTATACCATGCTCAATGATGATAATATTGAGGAAATCGACAAACAATATCTTTCAGCCTTGCTCAATTATCAGCGCGAGGCTTCTTATTCTGCATCGGGTTTGCGCTTTACGGGAACTATTTTGGGGGTTTCAAAATATGGGAGATTGATAATGGAAATCGAAAATGAAATCAAGGATTTTGATTTGAAAGAAATCCGCTTTATTTTTTAATAATTAAAAATATGAAGATTAGAGAAATCACAAATCTAATAGAAAGGGTGGCACCCCTTGTTTTGCAGGAATCGTACGATAATGCAGGTCTGATTATTGGCGATGCCGAAAAAGAAGCCACAGCAGCTTTGATTACCCTCGATGTAACCGACCAGGTTGTGGAGGAAGCCATCACGCTCGGCATCAATTTTATTGTAGCCCATCATCCTTTGATTTTTAAAGGATTGAAGAAGATAAACCCGCAGGATATGATCGGACGATTGGTGAGCCGGTGCATTAAAAATGATATTGCGGTTTACGCGGCTCACACCAATTTGGACAACGTTTATCATGGCGTAAACCAGATGGTGAGCGAGCGGCTCGGGCTAAAAAACACGCGCATCTTATCTCCTGCCAAAGAAGGCCTGAGCAAGCTGGTGGTTTTTTGCCCTGTCGATCATGCCGAAAAACTCAGGCAGGCCATTTTCGCAGCGGGCGCAGGCCATATTGGTAATTACGACAGTTGCAGCTTCAATATTGAGGGGAAGGGTTCATTCCGTGCCCTCGAAGGTGCGCAGCCCTATGTTGGTGATTTGCACCAATTGCACTTTGAAAAGGAAGCACGCATCGAGGCCATTTATCCCAATTATCTTAGCGGCGATATTTTAAAGGCCATGATTGCTGCCCATCCTTACGAAGAAGTAGCTTACGACATTTATCCCCTTGCCAATAGTTTTGCCCGGGTGGGTGCTGGCATGATTGGCGATCTGGAAGTTCCCGAAAACACCAAACAATTTCTTGCCCGCCTTAAGCGAACCTTCGGTGCCGGGTGTGTTCGCCACTCGCCCATCGTGAAAGACGAGATACAGCAAGTGGCCGTGTGTGGTGGCAGTGGTAGCTTCCTGATTGGCGAGGCTATGCGCGCCGGAGCCGATATTTATATTACCGGCGATTTGAAATATCATGAGTTTTTTGATGCTGATGGGCAAATCCTGTTGGCCGACATCGGGCATTACGAAAGCGAGCAGTTTACCAAAGAATTATTAATGAACTTAATAAAGAAAAATTTTCCTAATTTTGCCGCCCAAATATCGGAGGTAAACACAAACCCCGTTCATTATTTATAGATTAAACTAATAATTCCACAGAATATGGCAAAACAAAGTCCAAGCGCGGAAACCAGCAAGGCTAAAGGCGAGAAAGCTGATTTGAGCGAAGTTCCGATCGCGGAAAAGCTGATAGCACTTTACACCCTTCAACAAATCGATTCACAGATTGATAAAATTAAAATTATCAGAGGTGAGCTGCCTTTGGAAGTTCAGGACCTTGAAGATGAAATAGAAGGCCTTCAAACACGGATTGATAAGTATCAGGAGGAAGTGAAGGGTTTCGATAAACAGGTGAACGAAAAAAAGCAAGCCATCAAAGAGAGTACTGCGCTTATAAAAAGATACGAAGAGCAGCAGATGAATGTGCGCAACAATCGGGAATACGATTCGCTGAGCAAGGAAATTGAGTTTCAAAACCTGGAGATGCAACTGGCCGAAAAACGGATTAGCGAATTTACCGAATCGCTCACAGTAAAGACCGATCAGATAAAAGAGGCTAAGTCGCTGCTTAAAGAGCGCGAATCGGATTTGCGTATCAAAAAATCGGAATTGAAGGATATTGTACAGGAAACTGAGAACGAAGAAAAAGCACTTTTCAACAAATCCCAGGATTTGATGAAAACCATCGAGGAACGTTTGGTGATTGCCTACAACCGTATCCGCAAAAATGCCCGCAACGGCCTAGCTGTGGTGCAAATCGAAAGAGATGCCTGCGGCGGTTGTTTCAACAAGATTCCACCCCAGCATCAAATGGATATCCGGATGCACAAAAAGATTATCGTTTGCGAATATTGTGGACGAATCCTGGTAGATGAGGAAATCGAAAAGAAAGTAAATGAGAAATAGCCCCTTAGCGGGATACAAAATAAAAAGCGATGCTTAGTGCATCGCTTTTTTTGTAATGATAATAAATTGATTTGATCCGGGCACGCATTCAGGCGTGCCGAATTTCGTATTAATCGAAACGATAACCCAGGGTTACCACGAAGTTGTAATTTTTGAATTTGTTGTTGGCCACAGCCTTGTATTCTGGCAGGGTATAAAGATAATAGTCCTGTTTCGACACACTGTAAGCCAAGGCTGCATCCACGAAGAATTCCTGTGCACGGAAGCCTAAGCCGCCCGAGAAAGTGTGCATCGAGGCATCGTTCAGGTCATCGGCAAATGGCGACATGCGGTAAGCATATCCGCCCCTTACCTGCATCATGCCCAGCACAGCTTCGGCACCAATGCGAAAGTTGTGGCTCGACTGGAAGCTGTTTTTGATAATGTCGTTCTTTTCGCTAAAGTCCAGCGTTGGACTTAGTCGGCCACTGGTATAGTCGATGTACTCGTATTCTCCGCTAATAAATCCCATCCTGTTGATAATTACTGCGGCACTTGCAATGACTTTCCAGGGTGTCCGGATGTCGTACTTGTATTCACCAATGGGTGATTGAGAACTAAAACTTGTGCCATTCACATCGACATTGTAATTGGCACTGGTGGTCGAACTCCACTTGTCGGTAATATCGTTGTACCAGGTTGGCGTATGGAAGGCAGCACCCAGCCTTAGGAATTCGGTGGGTTTAACGATGGCACCCAGTTTAATATTAAATCCGCTGCCTTTGGTTTCGAGCTTATCGTATATGGTGAAATCTCTTAAATCAGGGTTTTCGGTTTGGTTTATTTCTTTGAAGGTCGAAGTCTGCTGGTAGCGCATGTATGGGAAACCAAAGGTAAGGCCGAAATAAAATTTGTCACCAATGTTCATTCCGCCGCTAAGCACCAGTTCATTCATCGAGCCGCTGGTCTCGATCGATTTGCGCTGTATCGCCGAGGTAAAACCCCCGAGATAGCTGTAAGCATTTACGTAATCGAAAGGCTGCGCTCCTTCAACAGTGTCGATAAGATAAGTATCAAAGGCAGGCCTTGTGTCGAAGGCATTCAACGATTCGGGGTTTTGCGAGCCGGCATAATCCGTGTAAACATTTAAAAGGGAATTGTCAAAGTTTTCGCCATCGATGATCATGCGATTGTTAAAATCTTTTAGCCGGTTGATACCAAACCCAAACTGGAAGTTGCTTACAGGATTGCTGCCCAATCTGTTTTCGGGTGTTCCGGTAATTACAATACCCACATTACCCAGGGCAAAGTTATTTTTCCCATCTTCCTGGTTTCGACCCAGATAAGTGCTTTCGCTGTTACCAAAAAATAAAGCAGGGCTGATGGTAAGTTCTGATTTTTTGTACAAGGCTATCCCTGCCGGGTTGTTGCTCAGTGTAGAAAAGTCGCCGCCAACTGCGCCATTGGCTCCTGCCAGTCCCACACTCCGGGCTGTGCCGATGGGAGCATAGTTGGAATAACGGAGTACATCTTCTTCGTTTTGTGCCTGGATTGCCGGCAAAATCAAGCATAAAGCAAGACTTATAAGAATGAATTTTTTCATTTTATCAGTAATTTAAAACATTAATAAAATAGGATTTTTAGCTTAGCGGCCTCTGCGACCACTTCCTGAGGAACTGCCATTCGAACTGCTTCCAGAGCTACTCCCTGAGCTACTACTACCCGATGAGCGTGAAGGAGCCGAATAGCTGCGGCTGGGACTGCTACTGCTTCCCGATGAGCGTGAGGGGCTGGAGTAGCTCCGCGAGGGCGTGCTGCTGCTACGTGACGGACTGCTATAACTCCGGCTTGGTGTGGTGCTTCTGCTGTTGTTGCTTCGCGAGGGCGTCGAATACGATCTTGAGCTTCGGTTATTATTTTGATTATCGAAACTATTGTTGGAGCGTGAGGGCGTAGTATAGGTGCGTACCGGCCTGGATTGTGGCACGGTATATTCGTTGCTCGATCGGGGGCGGTTGGTGTTGGGTGATGTGTATCTTTTGCTTTCGCCACTGCGGCTATTACTTCCGCTCAAACTCTCGGAGGCTGGCTTGGCATATTTTTTAGTACGCGAATACACATCATCCCTGCCTGAGTTAGTAGCAGGCTGCTGGGTACTTGGTTGGGCGCGCTCACCACGAACACCTTCACCCTGAATGCTGCTGCCTTGGGGCTTGGCATATTTTTTACTCGCCTCGGCAGGTTCGGCCACAGCTCTGTTGCTGCGTTCCGAGCCTACACTGTTGGTATTTATTTGCTCGTTTGTGGGCTTTGCCAGTTCCTGACTGCGCGATATACGGCTGCTACCTGATTCGGCACTGTTGCCGGGTTCAAGGGTGCGGCCACTTCTTTGCGATTGCACGCCCGAAACAGTGGGTGCAACGCTGCTGCCGGCTTCGCCACCGGTGCGGCTGCCCCGCCCGGTAACGATAGTTTGTTTCATATTATCGTTATCATCCGGATTGATTCGTGAACCGCGTCCACTTTGGTCGCCGAGTAAACTGCTGCCTCGCTGATTGCGTGGGCCGTAATAATGATTGGGATACACAGTTTCGCCACCCGGGTAATAGCTACCGCCTCCGGGATAATATCCACCACCGCCGGCATAATAACCGTTCCAATAACCATTGTTATAACCAGCCCAGTAGGAGCCGCCATAGCCATAAGAGGGATAACCAAACCAGGGGTCGTAGTACCATGGATTGTAATATCCGCCGCCACCCCAGCCATAGTTAAAGCCAAAGGAAAAATAGGACGAGGGCATGCCAAATCCGTAACCGAACGAAAGACTGGAACCATACGAAGGATAATATCCGGAATAAACCGGAGCATAGTAGCCAAAATTACCGGCTCCGTTGTGAAAGCGGTTTAAGCGCGAAGCATAATCGTAATCGTAGTATTCTTCATCTTCTTCCGCATAATAGTATTCTTCATCACTGGATAGAGGTAAAGTATCTTCGACATATTGATATGACTTGTAATCTTCCTGACCTACAGCCACGGATTTTGGTGCAGTGCTTTGTTGGTAATCATCGGCATTGCCGCTATAAACGACCTTTGAGCTGCTTTTGGTGCTGGTCGAAACAGTGGCATCGTTGTTGGGGCTGTAATACACGTCATCGTAAAGTGCTGCCGACTGGTATGACGACTTGCATGAAGCCAGGGCAAAAATTGCGATTAGAATTATGATTAAGTTTTTCATGGGATGAGCCTCCTGTATGTTTTAATTCTTAAATGGTACTTGTAATTATGTCCGATTAATATTTTTATACTTTTGCAAGCGAATAATTCGACACGAAAATATCCAAAATCCATACCAAAAAAGACATGGCTAAAGATTTTCCAACAAGAAGCGAGAACTACGCGCAATGGTACACCGACCTGGTTACAAAAGCTGACCTGGCCGAGAATTCCGCAGTACGCGGCTGCATGGTCATTAAGCCCTATGGCTATGCCATCTGGGAAAAAATGCAGGCACAATTAGATAAGATGTTCAAGGCCACCGGGCACTCCAACGCTTATTTTCCGTTGTTTATCCCCAAATCATTTCTGAGCAAGGAGGCCGCCCACGTGGAAGGTTTTGCCAAAGAGTGTGCCGTAGTTACCCATTACCGGCTCAAAACCTCTGATGACGGCAAAAGTATTGTAGTTGACGAAGATGCAAAACTTGAAGAGGAGCTTATCGTAAGGCCTACTTCCGAAACTATCATCTGGGACACCTACCGCAATTGGATTCAATCCTATCGCGATTTGCCAATCCTGGTCAACCAGTGGGCCAACGTGGTGCGCTGGGAAATGCGTACCCGATTGTTTTTGCGTACTACCGAATTTCTGTGGCAGGAAGGGCATACCGCACACGAAACCAAGCAGGAAGCCATCGAAGAAACGCTTAAGATATTAGATATCTATGCCGAATTTGCCCAGCAATGGATGGCCATGCCGGTGCTTAAAGGATTGAAATCGGCGAACGAAAAATTTGCCGGTGCCGAGGATACCTATTGCATCGAAGCACTGATGCAGGATGGTAAAGCATTGCAAGCCGGCACCTCACACTTTTTAGGACAAAACTTTGCCAAGGCCTTCGATGTGAAATTCCTGACCAAGGAAAATAAACTCGAACTTGTTTGGGCTACTTCATGGGGCGTTTCTACCCGATTGATGGGAGCATTAATTATGGCACACTCCGACGACAGCGGACTGGTGCTGCCGCCAAAGCTCGCACCTATCCAGGTGGCTATTGTACCTATTTATAAAAAACCAGAACAACTTGAAGCCATTAGCGAAAAGGCCAACGCGATTAAGAAGAATCTGGAAGCCCGGGGAATTTCGGTTAAATACGATGACCGAACTACTTTCAAGCCTGGCTGGAAATTTAACGAATACGAGTTTAAGGGTGTGCCTGTTCGTCTGGCCATGGGTCCTCGTGATTTGGAAAATGGTACAGTGGAAGTAGCACGCCGCGATACCCTCGAAAAAGAAACCTATCAGCTTACCGATATCGAAGGCAAGATTGTGCATCTGCTCGACAAAATTCAGGAAAACCTTTTCACCAAGGCACTCAATTTTAGGGAAGAAAATACCACGAAGGTGGATACTTGGGAAGATTTTAAAACCCAGGTTGAAAAGGGAGGATTTATCCTTGCCCACTGGGATGGAACCACCGAGACCGAGCTTAAAATTAAAGAAGAAACCAAGGCAACTATCCGCACCATTCCTTTGAACAACAAGCAGGAAGATGGTAAGTGTATTTATTCGGGGAACCCCAGCAAGGAGCGGGTTATTTTTGCCAAGGCTTATTAGCCTGACGTATTCATAAATATTAGCTTTTGCAATATTTATAAATATTTTGCGCCCTGACTTTCGAGCGTCCGCAGGACTTCGAAAAGTTAAATAAAACACCAGCACAATTTGTTTTGTGCTGGTGTTTTATTTTCCCACTCGTATCAATTGGCCGCTATCCTTGATACCCAATTCAATCCTCGAAGGCTCGTTGTAGTAATACACGTTCCCGATATTGCTTAGGGCTGCATACATGTACTTTTCAGCTCCCCAAATCTCGCTGTTGTTGGTGCTGTTCATATTCAAGTACAAATACTGTGGGCGCAGGTCGGTAAAATCAATCATACCAAAACCTGCATGGTAGCATTCGGCATTTTGCGCCAGCCCCGAAATTTTAACCTTCGCCGTACCGCTTAAATTCTCAAGCCTGAAATATTCGGCTTCGATTTCAAGATCAATGTCGGCGGGGCTATTGGTAATTCTGATTAAAAGGGATTTGCTGCTAAAGGGTTTTTGGCTGTGAATCTGCCCATGGTTTTTTACAAAAATTGTATCCAGGTTAGGGGCGGTTAGAGTTATGCTAATGGCTTCCCAGGGTTTTTTGAGTAGCTTACAGTTACTTTGGTTGCTCAGGTTCAATGTTCCGTTTATGATTTCGATGCCCAGCACGGGGATAATATTTTCGCCGACAGTAATTTCCAGATTGTAATTGTTTCCATTTTGGATGGTGAGATCGATGTTGTCGTTAACGCTTACATTTTTAAAAGGATACAATCCCATGCGTTCGGTTTTGGTTTTGCCCGGGCCGCTCAGGCATTCGTTAAAGGCATCGTGGCAGGCAGGCATTGCCAAAAGCAATATCCATATCCAAAATAAAAAAATGGCAACGCTATATTTTCTGCTTTTAAAAATCATTGAAGCCGGATTTTAAAAATCACAATTTATAAATTTTGTAAAGATCATTCTCAACTAAAATTTCGTAATCCAAAGTCATATCGCTACCAAATTTCTTTTTTATAATAACTATGTAAAGCAAGCCTTTTTCCTGAAGTGAGCGAATGTAGTCGCTGTTTTTAATTTCATCGTTATTGGCCAGCCATCCCTTGCGATGGGCAAAATACATGGGCGTTGGCTGCTGCCCGCTATTGATAAGGATTAAGTCGTTAGGTTTTGAAAGCCGATCCAGGTCGGCCTCCAGTCCTTCCAAAGGGGTAATTTCTTTGCTGATGCGGAAATCGTGCTGCTGGTTCAGAATTCCTTCGGCGGCAATAGCAAAGAGGAGGAGGATGGCGATTTTGTGTTTTTTAATTTGGGCAAGGGCATATCCAGCCAGCAAAGCCATTAGCGGAACAAAGGGGACGATGTAATAGCTGTGATGTGCAAAGGCAAATCCGGCTTTGATTATAAAAATCGAGAAAGTAAAAAATCCCAACGCCAAAATCTTCAGGAGCAGCTTGTTTCGATTCATAATGGCAATAATGATTCCAGCGACAAAGGCTGCAAAGCCCAAAAACTTCAGTGCATTTTCGTAAAACTGTGCCAGCACATCACCCATGTTTTGCCATATTTCGGTGGCTCCGTCCGCAAAACTCTTGCCCATGTAATAATACCAGAACTCATAAGTTTCGACCAGATAAGGGACCCAGTAAAAATACCATGCTGCTGTAGCAATCAATATCACCGCCGAAGCCATCGAAAAAAAGATCTTCCGGCTTACCGGAATGTTCCTATCCAGAATTGGTAAAAGAAATAATACCAGTAGATAGCCGGAGGGTAGTTTGGATAATATGCCCAGGCTGCACAAAAGCGTGTAGAGCAAAAGTTGGAACAACTGTTTCCTTTCAAAAAGGTAGTTGGTTCCGTAATACATGCCGGCCATAACGATGGAAGCCGAAAATGTATCGGGCATCATCTTTCGCGAATAGGCAAACCAAATCGACACCAGCAAGACGATGGACGCATTGAAGGCTATAGGCTTGCTGAAGAATTTGATTACAAGTTTAAAAAAATACCAAATCCCAAAACTTGATACGATTAGATTAATCAGCCTGCCGTACCAATGCTCGTAGCCAAAAACCAGCGAGAACAGATAAATCAGGTAGTTGAGCAGCGGAAACTCCATACCGGTAATACCCGATTTGTCCCCGGCAACATCTATTCGCGGATAAAAAATATTGGCATTCACTTCCAGGAAATTACGTGCTACCATTGCCACGTTGGTTTGACGCCAGTTGTGAGCCACCTCAAGCGGTGGCTGTGTAATGCCGTAGAGACGCATCACAAAAAACACCACAATCCAAAATCCGATGCTATTGGTATTTATTATTTTTTTAATGTTCATTTTTTATTAGCAAACCAGGTGATAATTCAATAAGCGTCCTAAAAAAAGGGCATTGACAAGTCATTCATTTATACCGAGGCTTCTTTGCCGAATGAACTTTCTTAAATTGTAAAACCCAGACCCAGCGACAAAAATTCGGCCTTGGCCCAATGCGATTGCAAAGCAAGGCGTACAAAAGTATGCTTTAAAACGTAGTAGTTTACCCCCATTTTATTGTAAATCCTGTTGTCGTTTTCGTTTTTGTTGCGGACATAATAGCCCAGATTTACAAACATCGAAAGCTGTGCAAAAGTCCACTCATGTCCGAGGCTAATGCCAACTTTCGTTGCATCTGTCCACGTTATCGCGATATTATCTTTTTCGAGCTGATAGCGTGTCGATTCGTCATAAATCACATCCAGCCCCGCAAGTATTTTATTGTTAGCATTGTAAAATCGGGACCCAACGATACTTGCGTTAAGTATTCTAAAATGCTTATCGCGCACGCTCAGCAACTGCTTGGAGGCTACTCCGGCCATTAAGCTCAGATTCATTTTTCCCTTATTCTCCATCAGAGTTTCGGTTTTAATAAAAGTAATCTTCTGGCGTGTTATTTTCCAACTTAAACCCACCATTACTGTCGGCACATTCAGGCCATAGTTGGGCGATTTTATGGTGCCGTTAGAAATATGCAGCAGCGAGATACCCGTATTTAAACGCATCCGCTGCGATAGTGTAAAACGCAATAGCAGGTCAAATTGAACTGCCGCATTAAGATATGAACCAATAGCGAGGTTTTGATAATTGTCGAGACGGTCAAATTTTTTACTCATAAGAGCAATTCCCAGACCGATGGTAAAAAAAAGTTTGATGTGCGGTTTCTGGATGATGGGTAAGCGAATTTTTGGCATCAGCGCATTCATCATCCCCAGCGATTGGCTGTCTCCAAAGTTGCTATGCAAATACGATAAGCTGATCTGTGGAAAATTGCGCAGGTATTGCCAGGATTTGCTCCCATCGGTTTGCTTAAGAATGCTTAGTTCCCAGGTGGGAAAATAGCCATCGGTAAGCACCCACATCTCGGGATGATGTGCAGCCAGAAAACCATAGTGCGTGTTGGCTTCGATAAATAGGGTGGAGGCTTCTGGTTTACTATCGGCTTGCGCAAAAGCGGCAAAGCCAATAAAAATGAGGATTCCGGCAATCAGGAAAAGCCACTTTGCGGGATTCGAAATATGAAATAAATTGCATTTCAAATACCAAAAGTTTTATTCTTCTATTAGATTTATTATCCAATTAACCCACCCAATAATTGTTGAAGATCTTCTATTGTAGGTTACCTCTGATTTAATATTATACAGACTGCACTTTTGCATAATATCAAAAATGCTTTTTTTGTTTGGCACTTCCCCAGTTTCGAGATACAGTATCAAAGTTTGTTGAAAAGCAGCGTGCCGTATTATTAATTTTATGAATTCTTTCTGCCTGTCAAATAAGTTTATTTTAAAAATTTGTTTGCCAATATTAGTAAGAAAACATCCATTATGACCATTATCAGGGTCATTGTCTATTGTGATAAGCCCTAAATATTTTGCTGCATTTGTGTAATAGTCGGTCTGTCTTTTGTCAAAGTCATAGTTGCGGGTAATGTTTTCTTTTGACATAAAGCCTTTTTGGCTTAATAGTTCGCAAAGATTAATAACCCTGTCAAAACTATCTGCCTGTGGAAATGGGATTTGAGGTTCTGGGATTACAAGTGTTTTATTAATTAAATCTTCAATAGTTTGGGTATTAAATTCCTCCTCTTGAACAAGATATTTTTTATGTTTAACCAAGACCAAAGAATTGTAATGATCAAGGTTTTCGAAGGAATATTCCCGAAGGTGAAAACTTCCATTAGTGTAGGTGAGAAAAATGGGGCGAACATTTTTTTGTATTTTTCCACTCCATAATTTGTAAGGATAATACAGTTGCCTGACAAGAAAATCGTCAGAAATATAATTCTTAGCCTCTATTAAATATAGCGAATTATCTCCTTCAAAACCACCATCAATTTCAATTTGGGAATTGTTTACATTAATTTTAAATAATCCTTTTGATGAATTGATGTTAAATGTGAAAGAAGAAGAACTCATACGACCACTAACGGTTGGAAATAATTTTTCTTCTTCAGTAAAATCGTGAAGAATCTCAGAAACAAATGCACAATTTATCGCGGTTGATTCGCTTGTGATTTCTTTAAAGTCTAAACTTTCCAAATATGTTGGGAAATGAATTTTTGTGGCCTCAACAATATCTTTGTCAAAATCAAAAAATGTTTCGAACTGCCCGATCACATAACTTCCTCTTGAAATGGGTAGTATGCTTAACTTGTTGTCAGTAAAAAGTTTTGGTAACTGAGATTTATGATCAAATTTTGTCATCAATCTTGCTTGGCGAAACGCATTAATATTTGCGGAAGTAATTATTGTGTGTCCTTCCTGTGAAATTCTCTCGAGAATTTTGTATTTATTGAAGAGTTTTTCCCACTGAATATCGTTCTTTGATTTACTCATAGTTTTTTATTAATACCTCTTCAACCTCTCCACGGTTCGAAGCATCTGAATTAATCGCGCGATTTGCTTTTACAATACTTATTATATATTTTTCGTATTGATCTTTAATAAATTGAGAGGATGAATTTGAAAGTAAGAATTTGATTCCTCTATCATCAAGCTCATCACAGGCTTCTCTCAAGCGAACCTGATCATACATATTCCAGCCCCCCTGAATATAGCCAGTAAAATTTGAGTTTGAGGATATTGGATGATAAGGAGGATCGAGATAAACAAATGAATTCTTGTCCGCCAGCTTTAATGTGTCAGCATAATCACCATTCAAAATTGTTATATTATTTGAATTAAAATATTTATTTAAGGCTGTTAGTGTAGGCGCATTTACAATATTTGGATTTTTATACCTACCAAAAGGGGCGTTAAATTCACCAGCATTATTTACCCTGTATAAACCGTTATAGCATGTTTTATTAAGGTAAATTATTCTGGATGCTCTTTTTAAATTACTTAAGGTTTTAAAAATCTCTGTTCTGTCAATTCCTCGAATATTGTAAAAGTAATCGGATTCATTTTTATGCTTCCTGAGGTCTTCTATTAAATTTCCTAAGTCTTCTTTAATAACTTCATACGCATTGATTAATTCTGAATTTGAATCATTTATTATTGCATTTTTTGGCTGAAGATGAAATAAAACAGCCCCACCCCCTACAAAAGGCTCAACATAATTTAGTCTGGAAATATTTTTTGGTAAATGATTAGCAATAGTATGTATGATTTGTCTTTTACCACCAACCCACTTTAAAAAAGGTGCTATTAATTTATTTTGTGCCATCTTTTAACTTGAATTTAGTTTAGTTACAAAGATAGTCTTTTTCATCTCCGTTAAAAAAAACCTTTCAACTGTTTTTGATAAACATTCTAAAAAATAGTTTTAACAAAAGTATTACTTAGACCAAGTACTTGTATTCCAATATTATAAATAGATACTTTTTTACTCTCCCACAATCAGCTTTTGCGATCCCGCCCCATGCGAGGAAGTCCAGTTTAAAATATAGATACCCGGCTTTAAATTTTGCTGCGAATTCCACACAAAACTTTGGCCGTCAGCCATGTGTCCGCTAAAAACAGCACTTATCTTTTTGCCGCTCATATCCAAAAGTTCAAAATTATAAAAACCATTGTTTTCTACACGCAGTTCAAAATTATCAACAAAAGGATTTGGATTTACAGAAACAGAAACCGCCTTGGCTTGCATCTCATCTACACCAACCTCGAGGGTTTCGAAGGTCAGATTTTTAATACTGGAAATGCGCATATAATCCGTAACTTTAAAAGGGATTTCCCACACATAGCCATAGTTCAAAGCTGGCGTTCCCTGAAAAAGCCCATTGCTGGTAATTTCCATACCAGCCGGGAAGGGGGTACTTACGATTTCGGCTGTAAAGTCATCGGGCAGGTTTACTAAACCCGAAACTGAAGTTATCAGGTAGCTGTTGGCATCACCAGCCGATATGCCTGAGCCCCAGCCGCTGGAAGCGGTGATATCGTTGGCGTAATAAAACTTGATAGTCCCATCGGGGTAAAGCGTCATTGCAACATCCACATTAAAATTCGGCTCATCAAATTTGGAAGTCTTCCAGCGGATAGTCATTGCGTTTTCGTCGCCTTCGTAATAAATGCCATCGCCGAGTGCCGGGTAAATCATCAAATCGGCGCAGTAGGCCGCCAGGCATTTGTTGCCTATAATGCCGGCATCATCTCTGACGTAGCCAAAATTGCCATCAAAGGTAATGGCTCCGTCGGTGAGGACGGTAAGCTCGTTGTAGCTTTCGCCATAAAACAGGAAGTCGAAATCCAGGGGCAGCATCGCAAAGCCATCATCTTCGTTGGTCGGTGTGAGTTGATTGCTTTCGATAGCCGGAAAATCTTCGCTGATGGCTTCCTCGGAATAATCGATCTTGAACGACCAGGTGTAAGGAGCGGTTCCCTGGGTGGCTTCGAGCTGCTGGCTGTAAGCTTCGCCCACGATTCCCGGCTGTAATTCTTCGGTAAGTATTTCCACTTTCTCAAAATCGATGGTAGCATTTACCCAAATCAGCGTGGTATCATTTTGATTGATGCTGACATTTTGCATGGTACTTTCGGTTTCCATAGCTCCATTGGTGTAATCCATGAGCGACAAGTCCACGATTTCGCCATCGCCGGCACCCGAAGGATCCTGCTCAATAATTTGAACGAAAAAGCGGGCTTCGCTTCCCGGCTCCACGTAAGTTAACAGGTCGGTGATGTCGAGGCCTATTTCGATAGTTTTGTCGGCATTCGACCCTCCGCCCTGCATATAGAAATCGCCACCCTGATAATTGAACATAGGGAAGGAGCGAATGAATTCGGGCTTTTCAGCTTCGGGGTTGGTGGCCACGCCAGCCATAATTTTAATTTTGTTGCGCGAGGTATGTTTGATTGTGGTTTTGAAGGTAAGAAGTGGCTCGGCATCGGCTTTGGTCTGCACCAGGTGTACGGCGTTTGCCCAGATGCCGCCTTCTTCCATGGGGTCGGCCAGCAGCTTGTACATTACATACGCCTTGCCCTGAAAGCCAAATCCTGTACCCCATGAGTTGGCCATGACCAGGCCGCCCTTTTCGCAATCGCGCAGGTCAACTTCGCCATCGTTGTTGATGTCGATGTCATCGGTGTATTGTCCGTCATTATTAAAATCGTACATAATTTCATCGTCAAAGCCAACAAAAGTCATGGCATGGTCGGCGGTAGTTCCCCATTGGGTAACCACCGATTTGCCGGCGTTGGGTGTGCCTGAGGGCAGGTAGCCAATAGTAGCCTGGCCAATACCTGCACCAAAGTTGGCTAGTCCGCCGGGCAGGGTGCCGCCATCGCGCGAATAGAGCCATTGCTTTAGCGTTTCCAGTCCTTCGTGGGTGCTTACGTCGATGGCATAAAAATCGAGCGTGCGGTTAAACATGCCGTTGAAGTATTTGTCGTAGCCGCTCATCCATCGCGCTTCGCCGCCATAGGCCATGCCGCCGTAGTCGTAAACGGTGGGGCAGCCGATTTCGTTGATAATAGTCCAGCCATCGAAATACCACGAACCATTGCCTACGCCACCGTTGAGGAAGTTCCAGGTAAAATGCGAGGGATATTGATTTTCGGGCGTATTGGCCGGTATCTGGCGTTCGTAATCAATTTCGTAGGTAAAGTTGTAACCTATGCCGCTGGCCTGGCCGCATGAGCCACCGCTTTGATTAAAGATTGGCCTAAACCAGGGATTGGACGTGTTGTCCACCTGCAGGGGCAAATCTTCGGCATTGGCTGGCTTGGGCGATTTCCATTGGGGTATTTGCGAAAGCATCTGGTAATCGGCAGGCGTGAGTTGACGAAGGCCGCCAACAATCCAGGGTTCGCCATTGGGATCGGGATTTAGGTTTTGATATTGAGCTTGAGCTTGAGCGAAAAGCACCGGGAGCAGTGCGCAAAGGAGAACTAAAAGTTTTTTCATTGTTGGAAAGATTAGCTGTATGAGTAAATAATGTGCCAGCAAAGGTACAAAAGTAATTTTAGGGGGATAGGTAAAAAAAATCCCGGCATTTTCGTTTACCGGGATTTTGAGTTTTATCAGACTATTTTAGATCAAGGTTACACAAAATTATAAAACCAAAATAAGTACAATTCAGGCAGCCCAACCCACAGCTTCCATTCCAATGAGTTGGCCTTTTGCCTTTTTCTTGTAATGAATACTATTTTGAATTATTGAAAAGAATTTTCTGAGGATTCATTGTAGAAATGTATTTCGATTTTAGCCTGACGTATTCATAAATATTAGCTCTTGCAATATTTATGAATATTACAGGCTAACCCTGACTGGGCAAAATCAATCATTGATGAAAGATCAATGATTGATTTTGACTACGTCAGAGCATAATTCACAAAATTTTGTGAATTATGCAGGTTAGAACTATTTTTTTTCAAAAAAAGTCAAGTCCGCCATAAACACATATCACATTTTTAAGAATCTGTAAAATTTATTTTGATTCTAAATTAGCAGAAATCTAACGAACGATAATTCAGGATAAAGACCGCAAAAAAAATAAATCCCGCCAGCCTATGCTAATGGAGGATTCTTTCTCCGAAAGTTTTGGTTTCCAGTTATAAAAATAGTATTCCATGAATATATTTTTATTAAATTTACCCCTTTATTTCAAACCTCTTTTTTATGAAAAAATACAGGGCAATAATCATTGATGACGAAAAAAATCTTCGTGAATCGTTGGCATTGATGCTTGCCGATCATTGTCCTGAGATAGTTTTGTGTGGGGCAGCATCCTCTGCTGCGGAGGGGCGTGAGCTACTTAAAAATGGCAAGATTGATTTTATCTTTCTGGATATTTCGATGCCGGATGAAGATGGTTTTGCTTTTTTGCAATCTATCCCCAAAGCGCAATACGGGATCATTTTTGTAACTTCACACGAAGAGTATTCGCTACTGGCATTAAAAGCAAGCGCCATCGATTATCTGCTCAAACCGGTAAATCCCGATGAACTTATCGAAGCGGTAGGAAAAGCAATCCGCTACCACGAGCTGCGGCAAAGTAAAGCCGAAATCCGCACTGTTTATCAGGAATCGCTCGAAAATCTAAATCATCATCTGCAATCTGCAAGTAAGCGATTAGATAAAATAACGATTGCGGAGCAGTTTGGATTTAGGATTGTAAACACCGCTGACTTGATGTATCTTCAGGCCGACAGCAATTACACCAACCTCTATTTATCCAACAATAAAAAAATTACCGCCACCCGTACTTTGGGCGAGTTTGAGAAAATGCTGGATGATACCACGTTTTTTAGGATTCACAAATCAACAATCATTAATCTTAATTACCTAAAAGGCTATTCGAGTTACGAGGGTAATTACGCCGAAATGACCGATGGCTCACGTTTGGCCATATCCCGGCGAAAATTGAATGAGTTTCGGGAAGCGGTGATGCGGTTTTCGAGAGGGGGATGAGCGAAATGAGAGATGAGCGAAATGAGGAGGAAAATGGAGTGATGTTGAGCGAAGCAGAATCCTGCTTACGTGGGGGAGTGATGGAGGGATGTCAGGGTACGTGCATCAGAAGCAACGGGTAGAGACGCGATGCGTCGCGTCGGTACGAAATGTGCATCATTTGATTAATAACAGATAACTATTATCATCATCCAAATGAAATGAAGCAAATAATTGTTATTATGGTTTTGCTGATTGTCGGCCAACTGTTGCCGGCACAAAACCCCTATATCCAAAATTACACCACCAACGATGGCCTGCCCTCCAATACCGTTTATCCGATTATACAAGACAGGAATAATTTTATCTGGTTTGGCACCGATGCCGGGGTGGCGCGGTATGATGGGACTGAGTTTACCTGCTTTAGTAAAAAGGATGGCCTGAACAGCAACGAAATCATTGTGATAAAGGAAGATTCGCAGGGGCGCATCTGGTTTTTTAATTTGGGTGGGTCGATGAATTATTTTTACCAAAACAAAATCTTCAACCCGCAAAATGCCCCTTTTCTGGATTCCTTGCAAAGCCGGTTCTTCTTTAGGGATTTTTCGGAAGACCTCTGTCAGGTTTGCGACTCCTTACATATTGCTTCTTATTATAAGTTGAATGAAAATAAGGTTATGTTGCAAGGTAGAATTGCACAAAGTCCAATAATAAGGGTTTTCATTTATTACAAGGGCATCCTGAGCGATCCCATTGATCTGCCGTTTTATTCCGAAAAAATTTTTGGTGAAGCCATCGAAACTGACGATGGCGTACTTTGGATTACCACCATCGACAAAGGTGTGTATTGTTTAAGAAACAATGTCATCATCAATCACCTCAACATTGCCGAAGCACAGGCCGTTGTGCAGGATCACGAGGGGAATGTATGGATAAGCTCGATGAGCGAGGGGGTGTATAAAATCAGCCCCTACTTCAACAGCCACAAACATTACGGAAGCGAATTTTTTGACAATACCGGGATTTCGGCTATTTGCCTAAACCCCGAAACCGGGGCGTGGATGACCAATGGGGACAGGATATATTTGGTGACAGATCAAAGATTTTATACCCTCGATTTTTCGCTGAACCAGCGTAAGCTAAATCAGATTTATTACCTCAGAAATAATAGTTTGATTGTCGGGACTAAAAGTTCCGATTTTTATCATCTTACAAATCTTGAACTTGTGAAGGCATCCGGGAAAAACGAATACATGTATCATAAAAAGCCATATTCGTTTCATGGTGCAAAAGCCTTTGCAATTAGCCCGACTACTGGTAAGGTGTTTGCTCATACACAGGTTACCCT
>CAZGAO010000031.1:45735-55376 GCA_964523795.1 uncultured Lentimicrobiaceae bacterium | reverse complement strand
CCCTCCATTTATAACCTGAGACTTTGTCATTTCGACTGGAAAAACGCAGCGCAGCTAGTTTTGTAGGGAGAAATATAAAAATCAATATGAGATTTAAGCTGGGTCAGAATTTCTAAAACCACGGTTTTTATTTTTTAATATTATTGATGCTGATACCTCCATAGTTTACCTGCATTTCCTTAAGCAAATTTCATGTATTTTTGCAATTCTTAAAAATAAAATCAACGTATGAATATTATTGTAAGTGGAGCAAGTCGCGGAATAGGTCGTGCCTTAGTTTTAAAGCTGGCCGAGGATGCCGGTAATAAAATTGTGGCCATCGCTCGTAATGCCGAAAAACTGGAAGAACTCAAAAACGAAAGCAAAGCCCTCAATGCCGAATCTCAGGTTTTTACTATTGCCTACGATCTTGCCCAAAGCAATTATTCCTTCGCCCTGCTGCCCCAGATATTTAAGTATTTTCAAGAAATCGATATTTTAGTGAATAATGCGGGTAAATTGGTAAAGGGCGATTTTGCCAGCCTCAGCGATGCTGATTTTGATGAAGCCTTTAATGTAAATGTGAAATCGGTTTTTAAACTCTCCAGAGCCTTGCTTACTAATTTTACCAAGGATTCGCATATCGTCAACATTTCGAGCATGGGCGGCGTGCAAGGCAGTTCCAAATTTGCCGGTCTGGCCTTGTACAGCGCGGCAAAAGGTGCCGTGGCGGTGCTTACCGAAGCCATGGCCGAAGAGTTAAAAGATCGAGGCATCCGCGTGAATTGTTTGGCCTATGGCGCGGTACAAACCGAAATGCTTGCCGAAGCGTTCCCGGGCTATCAGGCTCCCTTGTCAGCCGAACAAATGGCCGAATACACCGCCTGGTTTGCATTGAATGGCCACCGTTTTTTTAATGGCAAGATCATACCTGTTTCCGTTTCAACCCCGTAATATTAATATCATGGAAGAAGATTTAGTAAAACACCAGGGGGTAATTTCCGAAATAAGCCGCGAAACCATCAGTGTAAGTATTGTGGCTCAATCAGCTTGCGCATCGTGCCATGCCAAGGGTTTTTGCACCGCTGCCGACATGAAAGAAAAGGTGATCGATGTAAAAAATCCGGGTAATCTCAATCAAAATGTAGGCGATTTTGTTACCCTTACTATGAAACGCCGCTTAGGGAATATGGCTGTTTTATATGGGTATTTTTTACCCTTCGTGCTGCTGATGCTTACCTTGATCGCATCCTTGAGCTATTTTGATGATGAGGGTTTGGCTGGATTGCTTTCGCTACTAATACTCGTGCCCTATTATTTTGGCCTATTTATGCTTAAAGATAAACTAAGCAAGCACTTCGAATTTCATATCGAAAATAATAATTTAACTACTAACTATAACTTTAACACTGCTAAACAATGAAACGCTTAATCGCTACTTTTTTACTCCTGGGAATGATGTCGGCACTGCTGATAGCCCAAAACCCTCAAAAGCCTGCCTTTGTGCGCAAGGCTGCCTTCTTTGATAAATCGCCTGCTTTGCGCGATATGACCGTAATTTTGCCCGGCGAGCGTAAGCGTGCCTGGAAAGACGACATCATCGAAAACAAGTCCGTGGACATGGAATTCGAACGCGAGTTTCCAAAAACCACGGGGAGCTACTATAAAATACAATTACAAAAAGGTGCGGTAAAAAGTCGGGGGCCTGAAGTAAGTTTTGAAGGCATCCATAATGTTAATGGCGTTTATCCGCCCGATACCGATGGCGATGTAGGCCCGAATCATTATTTCCAGATGATCAATCTTTCGTTTGCAATTTGGGATAAAAACGGAAACAAACTCTATGGCCCCGTTGACAATAGCACGCTTTGGAGCGGCTTTGTAGGCCCCTGGACAGGCACCAACGATGGCGACCCCATTGTTTTGTATGACGAGGATGCCGACCGCTGGATAGCCTCACAGTTTGCCATCGAATTGTCCAACGGCAAGTCTTATGAACTGATTGCTATTTCTGCCACCGGCGACCCCCTGGGCGAGTACTACCGCTATGCCTTCGAGTTTGACGATTTTAACGATTATCCCAAGCTGGGCGTTTGGGGTGATGCCTATTATTGTACCTTCAACTTTTTTAGCAACGGCTTTATTGGTGGTGGCGTTGCTGCCTTCGAGCGCGACAAAATGCTGACCGGCGACCCCGATGCCAACATGGTTTTCTTCGGTTATTTTCAGGATAAATACAGCCTTCAGCCCGCTGACTTTGATGGACCCCTACCTCCGGCTGGTGCTCCCAATTATATAGCTACCATAGACTCCTACAACTCCCAGGATTTTCAGATTTACGAATTTGATGTGGATTGGGAAAACCCGAACAATTCTACCTACGAACTTTCTGTTGCCCTCGATCCCGGTTATTTTAATCCTGATTTGGATGGCATTCCCCAGCCCGGTACTACCGGACGACTGGCCACGCTGTCGCAAATGCTGATGTATCGCCTGGCTTATCGCAATTTTGGCACTTATGAAGCCATGGTCGCCAATCATACGGTAAATGTGGGTAGCAATCGTGCGGGCATCAAGTGGTACGAGTTTCGCAAAGAAGGAACCGGAGATTGGGAAATATACCAGCAGGGCGTATATGCCCCCAACGATGGACTGCATCGCTGGATGGGAAGCATAGCTATCGCTGCTAATGGAACCATCGCGCTGGGCTATTCGGTTTCGAGCAGTAGCCACTCGCCCTCGATACGTTACACCGGGCGGCCTGCTAACGCGCCCCTCGGCGAAATGACTTATCAGGAAATTGAGGTCGTTACCGGTAACGGAAACCAGGGTAACATTAATCGCTGGGGCGACTACGCCAATATGGATGTTGACCCCGTGGATGATACTACCTTTTGGTTTACTACCGAATATATAAATAACGCATGGAAAACCCGTGTGTGTTCCTTCAACTTTGCTCCTCTGCAAACACCCAGTGTATTTGCCGGTGAGGATGGAGTGGTTTGTCAGGATACCGTTTTTGTTGCCCTGGGTCAAGTTACTTTTGCCAAATCGCACTTTTGGGAAACTTCGGGAGATGGTATCTTACCCAATCCTCAAAATCTGAGAGTAGTTTATTTCAGGGGCTTTCAGGATATGCAAAACGGCGGCTTCTGGCTTAAACTTACCGTAAATGGCTACGAGCCCGGCGTACAAGTTGCCGACAGTTTTTATGTGGCCATCACTTACCTCCCCGAGGTTTTTGCCGGTAACGACACGACCATCCATGCAGCAACTACCTATCCTGCCAACGGCCAGGCCGAGCATTTTGCGGCTGTGGAATGGACAAGCATCGGCGATGGAACCTTCGATAATGGCAGTTTGTTACAAACAACTTACACCCCCGGATTGCAGGATATTGCTGATGGCGAGGTAATGCTTAAGCTCTTTGCTCTGCCCAACGAGCCTTGTTCGTTTGGCGAAGATGATATGGTGAAAGTTACCCTCGATCCCACACTTGGGGTGGATAGTTTTGTAACCTCAAACGAGATTTTGATTTCACCCAATCCATCCAACGGTTTGTTTTCAGTGTCCAAAGAGAATATTGGCGAAGGAACCAGCCTGAGCATAATGAATGTGGCCGGCGAGATTATTTTTACTGAACAATTAAGCCATAATAGCTATCAGCGGCAGTTCGATTTTAGATACCTTCCCGAAGGAGTTTACATTCTCCAATTCGTGAGTGCTGATACGATGATTAACGAAAAAGTGGTGATTAAGCGATAGGATTTATCACAGATATATTAACAAAAAGCCCACCCTAAAAAGGTGGGCTTTTTTATTGGCTGGTTTTGGATTAATAAGCGTGTTTGTCGCCGAAAAATATCAATTTAATTGTGAGGAAGATGATTTTCATATCCATTCCAAAGTTCCAGTTTTCGATATAATTGACATCAAACGAAAAACGGGCTTCGATATCCGCAGGGGTTTTTACCTCACCACGATAGCCGCTAATCTGAGCCAGGCCTGTGATGCCGGGATTTACGGTATGGCGCAACATAAAACGTTCTACCAGTTGGCGGTATTCGTGGGTGTGTAGCAGCATGTGTGGGCGTGGGCCAATCACCGACATCTGCCCAAGCAAAACATTGATAAACTGTGGCAATTCATCAAGGCTGGTTTTGCGCAAAAACTGGCCTATGGGCGTTATTCTTTCATCCTGCGTTGTTGCCTGACGGGTATCGGCATCCGAATTGGGCTTCATAGTTCGGTATTTTATGCAAGGGAAAACTTTGCCATCAGTGCCTGTTCTTTGTTGAATAAAAAATACTTTGCCGTGGCCGGTAAGCCAGGTCAGGATTTGTAGAATAAGCGTAAACCACCACAGCACACCAACGATAAAAGTGAGCGAAACAAATATGTCGAAGATTCTTTTTACCAAACAATTGTACCACTGGCTGAGCGGCCCCTGATGAATTTGCAAAACAGGGATCATGTCGTAGTTGACCAATTCCGCACTTTTATGGCTAAAAGCTCCAAAGTCGGGGACAATGCGCACTTTAACAGGATATTGATTGACCAATCTGATAATTTGTGGTAAAATATTGGCCGGAACCGAATCCAGGGCAATGTAAATTTCATCTACATCCATACCGCTAAACAGGGTAACTAAATCGTCATACGAGCCAATAACCTCCTTTTCCAAATCTTTTTGCTTATCAATAAAACCCAGGAATTTATATCCGTTCAAGGCGTTGCCGGTAAAATAATTGCGAAGGCTCAAGGTATTTTTAGTTTTTCCTACAATGATGATTTTGCGGTAGTTGTAACCCATTCGGCGATAGAGAACAAAGGCGTAGTACAAGGCAAATTTCCAAACCAGCAGCAGTGCGAAAAACAGGGGGAATAAATATCCGATATAATCTCTTGGAAAATAGCTTAGTGGCGTAATTTGAAAAAACAAGAGAAATGAAAAGAAAAAGAATACAATAATTTTTACGTAAGTAAAAACCAATTTCTTTTTGGGTGCTACTGTGCTTGCATCACCAGCTTTAAAAATGAGGGAGAGGATGAGCCAGCTTACATTTAAATACAAATAAAACAAAACATTTTTGTCGGTGTAAAAAACAGCCCTCGAGGCAAAGGCGTGGAAGGCAAAAACAAAAAGCGTATTCAGAATAACAAAATCCCCTGTAATTGCTATTGCCGGGATGTATTTGGAGTATCGTGCTGACAATTTATTGAAACATTAATTAATGATGTAGTCCGCAAATTTAATCGGATTTGTTTAACAATTTTTCAAAAAGATGATAATAGGCCTGAATGATAGCATTCCAGTTGTATTTTTCAGCAATTCTGGTTTTGTTTATTAATGTAAAAGGATGACCACTTTGATTAAATTTTTCTTCATTAATAATTTTAACAATGTCGGCCGGTTCGGAAAAATACGCGGCATTGTCCCCCAAAACTTCCCGGTTAAAAACATTATCGTGGGCACAAATTAATGCACTGGCAGCCATGGCTTCGAGGAGCGAGGGATTGGTTCCGCCGGCAGAGTGGCCATGAAAATACAGTGCTGAGTGATATCTCAAATTATTAAGAAGCTCCTGCTCGAAGATAGCCCCTGCAAACTTAATTTGCGGATGCTGATATTTTCTTTTAAGGTAATTCCCGTGGCTATTGTGCGTATTCCCCACCACCAGCAACGGTATTTGCGAATTGGATTGAAGTACACCTTCAATGATTTCTGCAATATGGTTGTCGGGTTGCATTCGTGCGATAAGCAGAAAATAGTTGTAGGGTTCTACTTGAAAAGACGTGAGGCTACCTTGATCCGGCTTATCAAAAATCGCAGCCCCATAAGCAAGATAGTGGGATTTAGTTTGGTATTTTGTGTCGAGATAATGCTTGATGGCCATCGCATCGGCAATCAAAATATTGCTATGCTCTGCGGCAAGTTTTTCGGCATATTGTAAAAATCGGCGAACCAGGCCACGGTATTTGCTGCGGCTCCACTCCAGGCCATCCATATTGGTAACTATCACCGGCTTTTGGGGCAGCAGCCGATGCCACACCGAGGAGGAGGTGTAGCCTAATTGGTAGATAATATCGAAGTCGCGCTTGCGGCTGTCGCGGATGCAGTGGAGGTCGTAGATAAACTGCCCAATGGTTCCAAGCCGATGTTCAGGATCGTGGCAATAAATCAAACGTACACCATTGTAAGTGTTTTTACGATCAGGTATTTGTGATGAGCAATAAACCCACACCTCCGCACCCAAAGCAGCAAGACCGGAGGCCAGATGCTCGGCAAACTGCTCGAAACCGCCGTAGCGATTGGGAATGCCCCTTGAACCTAAAATACCAATTTTCATTAAAGTTCCTTTTTCAGGATATTGGATTTTTATTGACTAAAATAAATATCATTAGCAAATTAAGACAAAAAAATGGTATTTTGGGCTGATTTGTTTTAAAACCAAATCCTGAATCTAAATGTGATTTTTCAAATATCGAACCGCCGAATATCGAATGTTGAATATTGAAGTCAGGGGCAGGTCCCAACTTTCATCGTTAAAAATAAAAAACTCATGCTGACTGGCCAGGCAGGCTTATCATCACCAAAAAACTTTCATAGAAAATCCAAGCCCCACGAACAACACAAGCTTACCTTATTCCTTTCGGAAATGAAAAAATAAGCTAAGGTTGATTATCATTCCGGGAATCGTTTTTCTATTAAGGTTTAAAAATGGGAAATATATTTTTTTTGGCTACGAACATAGTCACCCCGTGAATTACTCCCGGCTGGAGTAAGTAGTCTAAAATTTATTCCCTGACTGGAAAGGATTCACGGGGTGACTTCCAAACCCAAAAAAGTATAACCCTCACTGTATTCGAGCATCTGTGCCGAAAAATCATCGGGGTATTCGATTTTTATATCGCTGATTTCTTCGTTGGAAAAGACAGGCACCAATCTGGGATTAAGAAAACCAGCAAAAGGTGCGATATCAAGTTTCTCCCATCGCTGCAATACTTCCTCATGGATTTCGCGATCTACCTTTACGCCATAGTTTTCTACTAAATTTCGGGCTGCGTCAAAATCGCCTTCCGACTTCATTCGCTGTACTTCGCGCAGAAGATTTCCGAATAGCTCGCGCAGCTTCTCGTGGTCGTTCACCACAAAATATGTTTTTCCATCACGCTGTTTCTTTTCGATCACATTTTCATCACGGCCCTTTTCGTAAGTCCACTTGGCAATGAGCTGGCGGTTGCGCATGTGCGATTCTTCTACGTTTTGTCCGGCCTTAACACGCACCAGTTGGGTCATCAGGCCACCACGGATGTAGCTGTTGTATTCGGCATAGCCCGTCTCCAGGCCGGGCATCAGGCCCAAATCGATCAGGTGGGGATCGATAGCAAAATAAAGTGCGAACAAGTCGGCGCGGGCTTCTTCGATGGTGGAAGCATAATTTTTAAGCGTGTCGCCCGGGTTGCCCACACCAGGTGCCAGCTTGCCTGAGCCATGCCCCACAATTTCGTGCAAATCCACATGGAGCTGACTGGCCAATATGCCCTGCGTTTTCGACAAGCGAATTTCTTCATCCGACCAGGCAAACTCCTCGATAGCTCCCGATTCTTTGGATGCCTCGTCGTAGGCGGTCATAATATTGTTTATGCTCACCGACTTGCTGCCATGTTTTGCCCTTATCCAGTCGGCGTTGGGTAAATTGATGCCGATGGGCGTGGAAGGCGAGCAGTCGCCCGACTCCACCACCACATTGATTCCACGCGCTGAAACGCCTTTTACCTCGGCTTTTTTGTACTTAGCATCCGTGGGCGAGTGGTCTTCAAACCACTGGGCATTATCGCTGATGGTGGCCGCCCGGCGTGTAGCTTCGTCGTCGCGAATAGACACCACCGACTCGAAGGTGGCCTTGCGCCCCAGCGCATCGCCATATACTTCGATAAAACCGTTGACCACATCTACCGCCGATTCGGAATCCTGAAGCCACAAAATGCTGTATTCGTCGAAAAGCCGCAGGTTGCCGCTGCGATAAAAAGCAATGAGCTTTTCCAGGGCAGCCTTCTGTGTTTCGCTCTCTGCAACAAGAGCCGCTTTTTCAAGCCAATGCACAATTTTTTCGATGGCTCCGCTGTACATACCGCCAACGCGCCAAACCTGCTCCCGGATTTCTCCATCCATTTTTACCAGCTTTGAATTTAGGCCCCACGAGGGTGGCTCTTCATCGTTGGCATCATTCATTTTTTGGTAAAATGCCTCGGCCTCGCTTTGCGAAACATTTTCGTAAAAATTGTTGGCCGATGCAGCAATAAGATCCACACCCTCGTCTTGCACCACTCGCTTAGCAGCAATGGCCGGATCGTAAAGTAAAGCAGTAATTTTATCGATAAAGGGAATTAAATCCGATTCGCCCAAGCGTAGATTTTTTGTGTCTGAATCTAAAATCAATGATTTAAAATAATCCTGCGGAAAATCAGGAATCATCTTATCCATCGAATAATGATGATGAATACCGTTAGAAAACCAGAATTTTTTGAGGTAAACTACAAAACTGTTCCATTGGTCGCAATCACGGTCGCCGGAGTAGCTTTTGTAAATATTTTCGAGGGTATGACGAATTAATAAATTGTGTTTAAAATTTTGATCATAAATAATGTCGCGGCCAGCCAGTGCTGCCTCGTACAAATAATAGAGCAGTGTTTTTTGGCGAAGCGGTAGTTCATCGAAGCCCGGGACGCGGTAACGCAGTATTTTAATATCGGCAAATTGTTCGGTCTGAATTTTAAAAGTATCCATGGTTATATATTTTATTTCGGGCAAAAGTAGAAAAAATGAAAGTTTGTATGAATAATTCTAATTTTACAAAAAGTTTTTTAATGAAAACAAAACTGTTATTTAGCATCATTGCCTTATTTTTGGGACTTCAATATGCCCATGGCCAGGCTGCCTTACTGGTTTTGATATTTGGCGACAAAGTAGCCAGCGAAAATTTTTATTTCAGCATCAAGGGAGGAATCAACTATTCGGATCTTTCCGGCTTGGATGACTTCGATTATAAACCGGGCGTACATTTTGGGCTTTCAAACAATATCCGCATTAACGATCGCTGGTACTTTGTACCTGAATTTTTGCCTTTGAGCCACAAGGGTGCTATAAAGCCCAACTTAAGTTTCAGCGGCGAACCTGTCCTGGATTCGCTGGCGATCGATGATATTTCGATGACTGCTGCCCTTAATTACATCGACATTCCGCTTTTGTTCAGGTACAAAATATCCAAAAAGATAAATCTGGAATTTGGCCCTCAAATTAGTTTTTTGACCAGTGCCAAAAACCGATACAATGCTGAATTATCAAATGGCGATGCGTTTGAATATCTTACCGATCGAAAAGTAGATTATAAAAATATAAATTATGGTTTTCAAATTGCCATGGGCTATGTTATTTCAAAAGCCGACCAATCGGTGATGATGGAGGTTTATCTCCGCTACAACGAGGGCTTGAGCAATATCTCAAAAATCGAAAATCAAAATATCCACAATCGCGTCCTGCAATTATCGGTAAGTTTTCCGTTTTTGCTGGAAGAATGAATGTTGAGCGAAGCGAAATCCTCGCCATAGGCGGGAAATGAAAAATGGAGTGATGGGTAGAGACGCGATGCATCGCGTCT
>CAZGAO010000031.1:0-45635 GCA_964523795.1 uncultured Lentimicrobiaceae bacterium | reverse complement strand
GTACATCGCGTCTGTACATCGCGTCTGTACATCGCGTCTGTACATCGCGTCTGTACATCGCGTCTGTAAAATATTTCGAAAGATTCCATTGTACATCGCAATCAGTAAAAATCCGTACAATCTGCGCCATCCGTGTTCTAATTTTATTTATTCATCCACCGCTATCATTACATTCGAGGCTTTGATGAGTCCGTAAACTTCCTTGCCTTGAAAGTAAATAAAGTTGAAAATCTTTGCTATCTTTGGGGTTCTTCACAAAAATGCAAACAATATGAAAGCTGCCGGATATTACGAAGAACTGTATCGCACCCAAATAAAATGCACACTCTGCCCGCACTATTGCACGCTGGGCGATGGCAAAACGGGAATATGCCGGGTGCGAAAAAATGTGGAAGGCGAAATGTTTTTAAACACTTATGGCGCGGTGTCGTCGATGGGTTTCGACCCGATTGAAAAAAAGCCGCTCTATCATTTTTATCCCGGCAGCATCATTTTTTCGGTGGGCAGTTATGGCTGCAATCTGCACTGCAAGTTTTGTCAGAATTACGAAATTTCGCAAAGCGGAGGAAATAGTTTTGATTTTCGGAAATTGTATGAGCCGCGCCAAATTGTGGATATGGCCGCCGAACAAAAGGGTAACATCGGTATTGCTTTTACCTACAACGAACCCATTGTTTGGTTTGAGTATATGCGCGACATCGCCGAACTGTCGCGGCGTGAAAAGATGAAAAACGTGATTGTTACCAATGGCTATATAAACCCTGAGCCCTTGGAGGAAATTATCGGGTGGATGGATGCTTTTAATGTGGATTTGAAAGCCTTTAGCGAAGATTTTTATATGAGCCAAACCATGTCGAAGCTGGCACCGGTGCTCGAAACGCTAAAACACATCCGCCGCCGGGGTCGTCATTTGGAGATTACCAATCTGATCATCACCAACAAAAACGACAATAAAACCGAGTTTACCGAAATGGTAAAATGGATAAAAAGTGAGCTTGGAGCCGATACCGTTCTACATCTTTCGAGGTATTTTCCGGTACACAAAATGTCGGAGCCACCAACACCACCCGGCACTATAAGCCAACTTTTCGATATTGCCAAAGAGTACCTTAACCACGTTTATATCGGCAATCTGCAAACCCCGGAAGGGCAAAATACCTATTGCCCCGAATGCGGGCACAGGGCGATTTGTCGCAGCCGCTACGATGCCCGGCTCGAAGGCATCGACCATAAAGGCCGGTGCAGCAAATGCGGCCATCAGGTTTTGGTTGATTTGTGAAAAATAGATTTATTGAAGATCAGAATCGAGAATAATTCAGTTTGAAAATTTCATTTATTGAGTTTAACAGTGATTCGTTTGGTTTTGACTTTAAAACAGAGTCTCTAAATTGATAATAAAGTTTCAAGATTTCACTTTCTGTATTTGTATCTAAAAGCGAGAGATCAAGCATCATGGCTTTATTTAAGTCATTGGGTTCAAATTTTTGAAGGCCGTTACCGTACTCTCTTCTGTTGTCTTCAAAAATAATCTTGGCAACATCAGTTAATAAATAAGCGAAAAGAATATCAATATCTATATTGTCAAACAAATTTGATTGAACAGGATAAATACAATGGAAGGTCGTTAAATTTGAGATATTGGCTTCATTTCTGATAAATTTTAAACCATTTCGATTAAATACTGAAACCCAAATGGGAGCAGGTGATCTGTTTTCGAGCGAATACCAAGGCTTGCGACAGGATGTTAAATACTTTTTGTCAATGCCTCTTTTCTCCCCCAAATCAATATATTTTTTCACCTTATCATGGTCTGCACCAAGTCCATTGAATAAAAATATTGGCCGGTCTTTTTCTATTAACTTTTCATAATCATAAACCGTGAAAAAATTATTCTTCACATCAGCTGCTTTACAGATGCAGGGCAAAAGAAATTTTTCTTGGATTAGATATTTTTGGGCTTTGGATTTTGAAAAAGTGAAATATTCATTTGCCCCTGTGGCAATGCCACGAACAACTTTTGCAACGTTTGCAAATGGCACTAAACTATGAAATGCTATAGAATTTTGTTCTTGATAATATCTTCTCCATTTTACTTCCGGGTCAAGTTTGTTTAAAGGAATTGTATTGGAATCAATTTCAAAATTAGGATATTCATTTATATATTTTTCGATTTTACTGAGTTCTTCCAGTTTGCTAATAGTTGTAAATTTAACATTTTCAAAATGATTATCATTTGAGCAAAGAATTATGCACGCAGTAGTTAGCGCATCATCAAATACATTTTCTTCAAAGTTGAAAACAATTAAGTGTCTAAGAAATCTACTCTTTATCAATGAGGCTTTTACTAATTTCCCATAATCGGCATTTAAGAATTCTGATGGTATGATGTAAGCAATTCTACCCTTTGCGTTAAGTTGGTTAATTGATTTTAAAAGAAATAAGGCGTAAAGATTTGTGAAACCGTTAAGTTTTACCTTTATTTTATTTTCAATTTCTTTTATGATTGTCTTATTATCATAATCATGGAACTTAAAATATGGCGGGTTACAAATAACGCCATCGTATTTATTGTCCCAATCCATACACATATAATCTTCCAAATGGACATGTACATTTTTCTGCCCATCGAAAATTAAACTTGCTTCAGCATAGATTCTTTTATCAACTTCAAATCCTTTAATTTCGATGTCATTTTTTTGTGCAAGAAGTGCCCTTGAAAAAACCCCAAGTCCATAAGCAGGTTCTAATATTGTTTTCAGTTTTTTATTTCCTAAAAGCCAATTAGCCATTATGTTTGCAATTGTGAAAGGTGTGAAAAACTGCGCATACTTTTTCCTGTGCTCTAAAGAGGTTTTCTTTGAGTATTTTCTTTCGACAGAATTATCCGATTCAATATTTTTGATTAAAACTGTCATCAAAATTCGTTTTCTCTAATTGTCAATAAATTTCTCAAATTGTCAATGTCAAGATAAGCCGTTCCACCCTTAAAAGTTACATAAAAAAGTAGCCTTCCCCTACCCATTTCGCGTCTAACGCTATTATGCTCCGGTTCTAAAATTTTATATGCGACTTGACTTGTGTTTCGGGTATTAATTTTTATGGTTGTTTTATTCTGATTTTTAATATCCTTACTTATTTCATAATGTTCACCTTCTTTTTCTGAATCAGTCAATAGGGTAAGGATATTTTTGAAAGAAATGCCATACGATTTGTCGAAGAAGACCTGAAAATAATAATGCGGTACATTAAATGTTTCTGCCCATTTAAAAACCACTTTGATGTCTTCAACTTTCGGGGTTATGCTTAAGTAATCTCTTTTCTGGCTTATACTGATGTGATTTTTTAGGTCTTTGAAAAGAAGAGTCAACTCCTGTAATCTATCTGTGGAATTCCAGCTTGGTCTGCGAAAGTTTATTGCATAAATTGTATCCCTTTTTATACTCTTGAGCAATGCTAAATATGCTTGCCTTTTGGGGTGTTCTAATAAGTCAGAAAACTCTTTTACTATTTTATCCTTTATTCTAAGTACAGAATCAGTGTGAAATTTTGTTCTATTCTGCATTTCATTTTCATACTTATCAATTAGGAAGGCACTCGACCTGATTTCCAATCCTGCAATGGCTTTTTTTACATAATCAGTAATCTTAGAATGTGTAATTTTGCTAATGTTATCGCCAAGGCTTTTATCAAAATCAGACTTTCTAAATATTAACAAATCAGGTCTTTTTCCAATGCTATCTAATTCATCTTGAAAGTTGGTGTAGAATTCATCAAAGCCTTCTTCTCCTGCTACTAAATCATCAGATTTGCCATATCTTACAGCAATATAATTTTTAGAAGTTTCATTGATTGCTCTAAAAATTAAATCTTCTGCCCAATCTCCTTGTTCTTTGTTTGTTATAAAATTTGAAGAAGCCTGAGTAGGCGGAGAAGTTGTATCTCTTGGGATATTGAAATCAACGATTGTGTCAGGGATATTTTTAGTTATTTCCCTCAATTCGTCCGAATATGTCATATTAATTTACATTTTGTACAAATGTATAATTTTCTGCCGAGCATTGCCTAAAACTCAGCCTTTTGTTTTTTCCGGCTCTCTTTTCGGCTACTTATATTCTACGGCTCAACTTTTCATTATCAGCCTTGACCCCTGGCAGCCTCACATAAAAAGTCGTCCCCGCGCCTTCGGTGCTTTCTACACGGATTTGGCCGTTCATCAGGCTTACAAACTCTTTACACATGATTAAACCCAGGCCCGTGCCCGGCTCACGGTCGGTGCCCGAGCGGGTAAAATCGGAACTCAAGCCGAACAAGTCCGAAATCTTTCCTTCAGGAATGCCAATGCCGGTATCCCGAATACTAAATTCAACATAGCGCTCATTGGCCGCAGCCCGGATAATAATGTTGCCATGGTGGGGTGTAAACTTGATGGCGTTGTTGATGAGATTGATAAAAATGCTCCGGCTAAGATTAATGTCGGCATACACCTGGACATCCGTGTTTATTTGGTTAGCAATATCCTGATGTTTATCCCGAAAACGACCTTGCAAAAAATGGATGGCTTCATCGGCAGCCTTGTGCAAATTAATAATTGCGGGAAAGGATTTGATCATCCCTCGTTGCGAGCGGCTCCATTCCAGCAAATTAACAAGCAAATTATAGGTATTGCGACTGCTGCCCGACAGGGTGCGTATGATATTCAGTTTTTCGGTATCGGTGAGGGTGTCAAAATCAGTTTCGAGCATTTCCAAAAAGCCAAGCAAGGCATTAAACGGACTGCGCAGGTCGTGGGCTATGATCGAAAAAAATTTGTCCTTGGTTTGATTCAATCTGGACAGTTCATTTTTTTGCTCTACGAGCGAACGGTTTTTTTCTTCGATAAGCTGATTTTTGGTGGTAACCTCCTTATTTTTAATTTGCAGCAAGAGGTAAGTTCTTTTTAGTATTCGCCGGCTTCGGATTATCAAAACCGTAAACAGTCCTAAAACCAAGAGGCTGGCAATGATGACATAAAAAATGATGCGCTGATTTTGAATGACGTTTTGCTTCAGCTCATTCTGTGTGCGCAGGAATTCATTTTCCGCATCCTTCTTTTTGGTCTCATACATAATATCAAGTTCAGCAATTTTATTGTGTACATCTTCATTATCAATGCTATCCGAAACGTCTCTCCATTTAATAAGATTATGCATTGCTGAATAATAATCACCAGTGAGTGTGTCGAGTTTAAAAAGGCCACTATATGCGTTTAATATGTTTTCGTTGGCTTGAACTTGGCGAGCCATATTCAGACCCCTGTTAAGATAATCACGGGCAGAATCGAATTCATTTAAGTGCATATAGGCTAAGCCGGTATTTATGGTCATTGCTCCCCAGGTGTATGCATCCGGGTAAGGTAAGTGCAATTGGGCGGCCTGTTTAAAAAAATTGAGACCCTGGTCTAAATCGTTGGCATCCATGGCTACGCCACCTAAATTCATCAAATAGGTAAAATATCGATTTATCGTATCATTTCCAGAAAAATTATCGTAGGAAAGATTGAAATAATATCGGGCAGAATCCAGATCCATTTTTTTGAGCCAATACAGCACGGCAAGGTTATTATAAATGTCCATGAGCATATCAATATCATCGAGGGCCAAATCGTAGCTCAGTGCTTTCAAGCCATATTCACGCGATTTTTCAACATTGCCAATTCCCTCGTAGGTATTGCAAAGTGCTATGTAGGTATAAGTCAATTTTACCGAATCTGCTATGCTTTCCTGGTATTGCTCCGCCATTTTTTGATGCTCGAGAGCCAAATGATTATACTCCTTTTTGTTGTAAAGGTTACCTAAATTGAAGTGTATTTTTGCCTCCATCGCCCGATCGTTCAATTTTTGGGAAATCGTTAGTGCTTCTTCCAACATTTTAGCTGCACTGTCGATCATATTAATTTGCGTAAGCAAGGCCCCGATATTGGATAAGGTGCTCATATACTGGTGGTCGATTTGATGGGCTTTAGAATAAATGCGGGCTTCGTGATAATATTTCAAGGCACTGTCGGGCTTCCCGGCAAACCAAAAGTAAGCTCCTTGCAAGCTCTGTTGTCGGGCTGTTCTATCCGGATCATCAATATTTTTGGTCCAACGACCCGCCGAGTCAAGCATCTTCCAGGCCGAGTCCAAATCCTTCCACATCATCTGATAGGTAAGGCTATGGTATGCTTGCAGGCGTTTTGTTTCGTCAGGGTTATTACGGTAAGCTTGTAACAAACTATCGTGATCATTATGCTGACCCCTTGCACTTATGCTTAACAAAAAGATTGCAAGGAAAAAATAGAAAAATTTACCCTTAAATGTCCGAAGCATAGAAAGAAAGCATAGTTTTAATTTGCTGGTCATCATCATTTTAAATCCTGACATTTAATAAAATTATCCATTTGAAACCCAACAAAGATAGAAAAATGAAGTAGTGACTCGCATTATTCCAATATTTTAGACCATTTTTGTTTTTTCTTTGTTTTTAAATTTTCATAAAATAAATAGCCATGCAAATCAGGCATTTTACCATACTTCTCATTTTGGCGATATTCGCACTTAGCGCGTGCAAAACCAGCGAACGCCCCGAAACCATCACGATAAAACTTATCGAAACCAGCGATGTTCATGGTGCCATCTTCCCCTACGACTTTGGCGAAAACCAGGCTTCAAACCACTCGCTGGCACAAGTACACAGTTTTGTGAAAAATCAGAAAGCAATGGATAATCAGGTGGTGATATTTTTGGACAATGGCGACATACTCCAGGGCGACCCTTCGGTGTATTATTACAACTACATCGAAACCCAAAAAAAACACCTGGTTTCGGAAGTGATGAATTTTATGGCCTACGATGCTGCCACCTTAGGCAATCACGATATTGAAGCCGGCCATAAGGTTTATGATAAGTTGCGCAAGGATTTCAACTTTCCGTGGCTGGCAGCCAATGCCGTAGAGACAAACAGCGATCAACCGTATTTTGAGCCTTACACCATTATCGAAAAACAGGGCGTGCGGATTGCGGTGCTGGGGTTGATAACACCGGCAATTCCCCAATGGCTGCCCGAGATTTTGTGGCAAGGGATGATCTTCGAGGATATGATTGAATCGGCAAAATATTGGGTGGATTATATCAAAAAAAATGAGAAGCCTGACCTTATGGTTGGCCTATTCCATTCGGGCTACGATCACAGCTATAACAAAGAAAATGCGGATACGCCCAAAAATGAAAATGCCGCCGGGCTGATTGCCGAGCAGGTGCCGGGCTTTGATCTTATTTTTGTAGGACACGATCATCATGGCTGGAACAAAAACATCACCAACTGGGCAGGAAACCCGGTGCGGCTTTTGGGAACTACCAGCCGGGCCGCAGATGTGGCTGTAGCCACCGCCACACTTAGCCTAAACAAAAATACCAATCACTACACGAAAACTATCACCGGCGAAATCGTGAAAATGGATACCGTGAAACCGGATCCTGAATTTATCCAAAAATTTGATCCTGAATTTCAAATAATCAAAAACTATGTGGCAGAACCTGTGGGCAGCATCACTGCCAGCGTTTCTACTCAGGATGCCTTTTTTGGCGATGCCGCCTTTACAGATTTGATACATCAGGCGCAGCTCGACCTTACGGGAGCCGAAATTTCGTTTACAGCACCGCTTTCTTTTAACAAGACCATCAACGAAGGGGAAATTTTTGTACGCGACTTGTTTAAAATTTACCGCTACGAAAACATGATTTATACCATGAAACTGGGAGGCCAGGAAATAAAAGACTATCTGGAATATTCAGCACAGCTATGGTTTGTTACCATGAATTCGGCTGAGGATAATATGTTGAATTTTAAAAAAGACAGCTCAGGGCAAATTGAGATGAATGATGGACGTGCCCAACTGGCGCAAGCCTATTTTAACTTTGATAACGCCGAGGGCATCCGTTACACGGTCGATTTAACCAAGCCAAGTGGCGAGCGTATTAATATCGCCGCCTTGAATGATGGCCAGCCTTTTGACCTGAACAAGACCTACACTGTTGCGCTTAATTCGTATCGGGGCAATGGCGGCGGTGGACATCTTACGGCCGGAGCCAAAATAAGAAGCGAGCTACTGGCCGACCGGATTATCACAAGTACCGAAAAGGATTTTAGATATTATCTGATGGAATGGATTCGTGATAACTCGCCTGTTACCCCAGCCACCAACAACAACTGGCAAATCCTTCCAGAGTCTTTTGCTGCCCAAGCCGCCCTGCGTGATCGGGAATTGTTGTTTGGGAAATAATCCTCTTTTGATGTCAGATGTCCGATGTCCGATGTATGATGTTAGATGTGGATGTGTGATGTTGGATTTTTGATGTGTGGGTTGATGGGATTTGATTTTAGATTGAAGATTTCAGATTGAAGATTTTAGATTTGGGCGGAACAGCACGCATCCATAAGATTCTTTTTTTGAACAGTCTCGAATTTATATTTTTGACGTTAGAATGTCCTACGGACGATTCTAAGTCGGGGCATTACTAAAATACTCCATCACTCCAAAACTCCATCACTCCAAAACTCCACTACTCCAAAACTCCATCACTCCATCACTCCACTACTCCACTACTCCAAAACTCCACTACTCCACTACTCCAAAACTCCATCACTCCACTACTCCAAAACTCCATCACTCCATCACTCCAAAACTCCAAAACTCCAATACTCTCCCGTCTTTGGCGAAAATTTAACCGCCGCATTGATGTCAGATGGCAGTTTTTAGAAGTGTTGCGCCGTGCAAACGGACATCTGACATCTGACATCTGACATCGGACATCATACCTCCCCTTTTTATCATTAGCTTACAAGAGCTATAACAAATCCTCACATGATAAAGCCCTGCAAAAGCCACCCTTTATCTTTGCAGCCGAATTATAAAAATTACCAATATGGAAATGACGATTAGTTTTGAAGGGAAGAAAAAAGTGAATGCCGAATTCAACGGCCAAATCATTGCTACCGACCAAGCTCAGCAGGCGGGTGGCGATGGGAGTGCCCCCGCGCCTTTCACCCTTTTTTTGGCATCCATCGGTACCTGTGCGGGTATTTATGTGAAGTCGTTTTGCGACCAGCGCAATATCCCCACCGATGAGATTAGCATCTCGCAAAAAATGAATTACAACTATAAAACGCGCTTGATAGATAGCATCGAGCTAAAAGTACATCTTCCCAAAAGTTTTCCCGAAAAGTATAAATCAGCCGTTATAAGTGCCGCCAATCTTTGTGCTGTTAAAGAACATCTGAAAAACCCGCCGAGCATCGAAGTAATAACCCAAACGGCAAACTGAAGCCGAAATAACAGAAATTACCCTGTGCTACAAAAACTGTCCATCGCCGGCTATTAAGACAATAGCTACAATAGCCAGGGCAATGCCAATCCAATTCATTCGCGAAAGCCGCTCTCTGAAAACTGCAAAGCCAACCAGGGAAGCCAGGGCGACAACACCCACATTGTAAACGGGAATAAACACTGAAACCTGAAACACATCCAAACCTTGCAAAACAAAAAGCGTTGAATACCAGTTGAGCAATCCCAGAAAGATGCCGGCAATCACATTTTTAAACTGAATGCCACCGCGCTGTTTCATCGCCTTAAAAGCAAAAACAATCAAACCAAAGAGCAAGGCAAAGCCAAAAGAGGTGGCCAGGAAAGGCACAAAATCGGTGGTGATATAAAAGTGCTCGGCTACCTTCATCAGCGAATCATTAGCACCCACAGCCAAAAAAAGTAGGAGAGGAAGGAAAAAATAGGTGGTATTTACCTTGGTTCCCTTGCTTTTGATCGAGCTTAGAAAAAAGGCTACCAGGCCTGTAATGATTCCTGCAATTTTGATAAGACCGGAACTATCACCAAAAATGAGAAAGCCCAAGGCAACCGGAATAACCACCGACATGCGGCTCGAAATGGCCGTTACCGCTACGCCCGCCTTTTGCGCCGAAAGTGCAAAAAGGTTAAACGACACAATAAGCGATAAGCCCATCAGCGTAGCAAAGTAAAACCACGACTCCTGAACTAAGGTCTGTGGATTAAAACTTCCCGGCTCGCTCCAGAAGCCAAATACTGAGGCTACCAGATAATTGACCGTGATGGCCTGCACGATGCTGATTTTAAAATTATTAAAAATCCTGAAAGTAATGATGATGGCTGTCGAAAGCAGGATGGAGATGAGCAGGTAAAACATGGGCAGTAAGTTGAGATGGGTGATAGATTAGTGTAGTTGATTTTTGATATTGGCGATCGACAAAAGTATTTCATCGTTGGTAGCAGGCAGATTAAAGGGAGGCTCAAACTGGTGATTTCCCGTCGCGCTGATGGCATCCTTGATAGCCAGCCACACCGAAAGTGCCAGCATAAAGGGAGGTTCGCCCACCGCCTTGCTGTTATTGATGGTGTCGGGGTTGGGATTGTTTTCGAGAAGAGCAATGCGGAATTCTTCAGGGATATCGCGCGCACCAGGGATTTTGTAAGTGTCGGGCGAATAAGTGAGCAGAAATCCTTTGTCGTTCCATTTTATTTGCTCGGTGGTAACCCATCCTGCCCCTTGCACAAAACCACCCTCGATTTGCCCAATGTCGATGCGCTTGTTGAGCGTGGTACCCACATCGTGTACAATATAGGTTTTGGTGATTTTGTGATAACCGGTAAGTGTATCGAGCAAAACTTCGGAAACGGACATGCCATAAGCAAAATAATGGAAGGGATGTCCCTTTCCCCGCTCCCGGTCGAAATGCAAACCCGGAGTACGGTAGTAGCCGGTGGCACTCAGGCTTATCTGATCAAAATAAGCCTGCAAAATAAGATCGCTGAATTGGATAAACTGCGTGGGTGTCCCAGCCACAAATACTTTGTTATCGGAAAAAACCATCCTGGATTCCTTGTTAAAAGGACCAAACTTTTCATTTAGCATTTTTTCGGCCACAGGTTCCAGCCTTTGTTTTAGCTTATCGATGGCATTTTTAATGGCCATGCCATTCAGGTCGCTGCCCGATGAGGCGGCAGTGGCCGAAGTGTTGGGCACTTTGGAAGTATTGGTATCACTAAGGATAATATTTTCATGGTTGATTCCCAGTGCCAGTGCTGCCACATTCAATATTTTGGTATGCAGGCCTTGTCCCATTTCTGTACCGCCGTGATTTACCTGCACTGTACCGTCTTTATAAATATTTACTAATGCTCCGGCCTGATTCAGAAAAGCCGTGGTAAACGAGATACCAAACTTGACCGGAGTAAGAGCCAGACCTTTCTTATAAAACTCGTTGGCATGATTAAAGGCGTCTGCTTCTTTTCGCAATGCCCAATAATCTGACATTTCCAAAAGTTGCCCATAAATAATGTCGAGCCGGTTGGCTTCCACAATTTGCCCGTAGTGTGTGAGATTGTTATATTTTTCCTGGTAAAAATTCAGCTTACGAATTTCGGCGGCATCCTTTTTCAAAAGTCGGGCTATGCGATCCATTACTGTTTCGACTACGGCCATGCCTTGTGGTCCGCCAAAACCACGAAAAGCTGTGTTGGGCGGATAATTGGTTTTCCATGCCTGCCCAAGCAAGCGGAGATTAGGAATGAAATAAGCATTATCGATATGAAACATGGCACGTTCCAGAATGGCTCCCGACAAGTCGAGTGCAGCTCCGCCATCGGCATCGAGGCTTAGCTCCAGGGCAAGCAATTTCCCTGAATTATCAAAACCTGCCCGATAATGTGAAATCAAGCCGTGCCGTTTTCCGGTCATCATCTGGTCGTCATCTCTAAAAAGATGAATCTTCACCGGGCGGCCTGTGGCATCTGCAAGCAGTGCCGACCAGGCGGCAACATGATTGGCCTGGGTTTCTTTACCCCCGAAGGCACCACCCATGCGGCGCATCTCCACTACCACGGCGTGGCTGGCCAGTCCCAGCACCTCGGCGACAATAGCCTGCGTTTCGCTGGGGTGCTGTGTTGAGCTAAAAACCTTGATTTGCCCCCCTTCATCGGGAACACAGATACACGATTGCGTTTCAAGATACCAATGCTCCTGCGCTCCGGTTTCGAGTTGCCCTTCGATGATGTGGTCGGATATCTCAAAAGCTATCCTGGTATTTCCGCATTCTATTTTGCGGGGCGGGGTCAGGCTTTGCCTGGCTTCTTTTGCGGCTTCGATATTCAGGATCGGCGCAAGCGGCTCGTAGGATATTTGGATCAGTTTTTCAGCTTTGCGAGCCAGGGCTTCACTTTCGGCAGCAATCAGCACGATAGCCTGCCCAATAAATTCTACCTTTTCCTCAGCCAGGCAAGGTTCATCATGAATAATCGGTCCCATCTGATTTGCGCCAGGAATATCGCGGTGCGTGAGCACGGCAACAACACCCGGAATTTTTTGGGCATTTCCGAGGTCGATACTTTTAATACGGGCATGAGCCTCGCGGCTGTAAACCACTAAACCATGGAGCAATCTGCCGCCGAAGTCCATATCATTTACATATACCGATTCGCCGGTAACATGTTGCACCGCACTATGATGGCCAGTTTCGTTTCGTGTATTTTTCATCCTTACACCGTTTTTTGCTTTTGTATGTCCGTGTTTGTTTCATCCCAGCATTTCAAAATCAGATTGGAGGCCATCAGCCGGCGTGCCTCTGCCGATGAGCGTGCATCGCTCATGGGCATAAATTCATCCCCCACTACGGCAGCTGCCCCTTCAGCGTTGGCACGATTCCATTGCTTCCCTTTCAGAAATTCCTCGGTTTTGTGGGCGCGAATGGGCACAGCCGCCACTCCGCCGTAGGCGATAGCTACATCCACGATCTGCTGATCCATATCCAGCCACAGCCTGAAACATGCCGAAACCGAAGAAATATCAAGGTCTCTCCGTTTGGATATTTTATAATTTTTGATGAATTCTGATTTGTGAGGCTTTTTAAACGTAATCATCGTAAGCAATTCATCCTGCGCCAGGGCGGTCTTGCGGTAGCCAACGATAAAATCCTGCAAATCCAAATCGCGTTGTCCCGCAGTGTTCATCAAGCGAACTTTGGCCTTCAAAACAAGTAATACCGGGAGCATATCCCCGATGGGCGATGCGCTGGCAATATTTCCTCCGAGGGTAGCCCGATTGCGAATTTGCAAGGCACCAAAAACATGGAGCATATCATACAGATATGGAAAGCGGCCTTTGGTATATTGATGCAGATCTTCTAAAGTAGTTCCTGCTCCGATGGCCAGTTGCCGATGATCTTCTACAATAAAATCCAAATCCGCAACAGCGGAAATATCTAAAATTGAAGGAAGCTCCATTCTTTTTTTAGTTTGCAACAGGGCAATATCTGTTGAGCCACCGGCGATGATGGCTTCCGGGTATTCTTCATGCAGTGCCAGTGCATCAGGTAGGGTGAAGGGTTTTAGGTAATGCTGATCTGAAGCCATGATTTCGACAGGCATTTTATCCGCATTGATATGCCGAAGCAATTCGATGGTATGCTCCTCTTTTTTGTCAAAAATGTCAGGGTGCTTATCCTTAAAAACCTGATGTCCGGCATCAATTATCGATCGGTATCCGGTGCATCGGCACAGGTTTCCCGTAAGGGCATCGCTAATAGTTTCTTTATCCGCCTGCTCATGATTTTTGTACAGTGCAAAAAGCGACATCACAATACCGGGCGTACAATACCCGCATTGGCTTCCATCATTTTCGACCATGGCCTGCTGCACCGGGTGCAAAAGGGCAGTGCCCCTGGCTTTCTGTGCCAGATTTTCAACAGTAATTATTTGCTTTCCATGCACCATGGGCAAAAAAACAAGGCAGGAATCAATGCTTCGGTATTCGAGTTGGCCACGATTGTTGAGCGAAGCCACCACCACCGTACATGCGCCACAGTCGCCTTCGGCACAACCTTCTTTAACCCCTTTGTGGCCGGGCAACGATCGAAGATAATTTAAAACTGTGGTGGTGGGCTTTAATTTTGAAAGGATGAAATCGACTTCATGTATTTCATCATCGAGAACAAATTTTATGGTAGAAGGATTCTTTTTCATTAGATGTCTTGCTTGTATAGCCTGCAAAGATAGGGATAATGGCTAATAATTTTGAAATCTGCAATCCTAATATTTTTTCTTTATCACCTTTTTACTTTCGCTAAGCCGAATGTAAGGATCAAATAAACTTAATCGGTTTATTAAAAATTCAATTAAAACAGAAAAGCACTTATTGATTTCGATAGAAACTAAAAAGCCAATTCCCCATCAAAAATCATTAGTTTTGCGCCGTCAAAAAAATAAATTTATTTTGAATTACACCGACATCATCATACACATACGAAAAATTGTACGGGCACTGAATCTCGAATCCAAGCGGATACAAAAGGAGTTTGGGATAAGCATACCCCAGGTGCTATGTCTGCAATTTTTGGCCGAACAGCACGATTTTAAAGCTACACACAAGGATGTGGCGGCCTATTTAAATTTGAACCGAAGCACAGTTACCGGAATAATAAGCCGCCTGGAAAAGAAAAATCTGGTTGCGCGGTTGCCTAAGTCTGGCGACAAGCGAATTACTTATATTTCGCTTACTTCGTTGGGATTCAAAATTTTGGATAAATCGCCACAACTGATGCACCAGCAACTGGCCCACAAGCTTCCCGAGCTGCTGCCCGAAAGCCTGGATCAAATAGATAGCGCACTCAAGGTGCTTATCGATTGTCTCGGCATTAGCCAAACCGATGCCTCGCCACTCTTCACCATCGAGGATCCAATCGCTGATAAAAACCCCGAAAACCAGGAGCTTTGATAGGGAATTAACCACCAGCTCGCCAACATTTATACATTTCATCTACTTACCGAATTGCCGCCATTCCACAAAAAAGTAGTAATTTTGTTTCTATACAAACTAAATAGCAAGACTAATATGACAGAAGAAGTTTTTAACCAGGTTGATCCCATCACAATGATGGCACAAGCGGAAACCATCGATTTTTTATCTCACCACCTCGATGGCTATGATGATGATGAAGAGCATATTGCCAATGCCATTCTCTATGCCATGAATACCAATCCGCTGGCCGGCGGCTTTATTTTATTGTTTCGCGATGAGCAAAAAATAATAGGAGCGGTGGTGATGAATAAGACGGGCATGGATGGATATATTCCGGCTAATACCGTGGTTTATCTGGCTGTACACAAGGATTATCGTGGGAAGGGTCAGGGAAAAAAACTTCTAAAACGCGCCATGCAATTAACCAAAGGAGATATTGCCATTCACATCAAAAAAGATCAACCCACCGATTTCCTTACCCGGGAAATTGGTTTTGAGAATGAATATCTTGAATTGAGATATCATGCTAAATAAAAATTTAAACCCTAATAAATATTGATTGAAATCTTGGAACAGGAATTAATGAATTATCCGTCATACATCGAAATTAGCCGTTCGGCTTTGCAGAAGAATATCGAGTTTTTGAAACAACAATACAACGGGCAGGTGCGTATTTCATCGGTTGTTAAGGCCAACGCTTATGGCCATGGCATAAAGCAATTTGTACCGATTGTAGAAGAATGCGGCATCGATCATTTTTCGGTGTTTAGCATGGACGAAGCTCTACGGGTAAAAGGAGCTTTAAAAAATCATGCGGATGTAATGGTCATGGGCTGGGCGCATCCCGACGACCTGGAGTGGGGCATCAGCAATGCCATCGAATTATATGTTTACGAACCCGACAATTTTGAAAAAATAGTAGCGGTAGCCAAAAAATTGGGGCGCAAAGCAATTATCCATATCGAGATAGAAACGGGGATGAACCGCACCGGGCTTAGCGATGTAGAGTTGAAATATTTGATTAAACGCATCAGGCAAGAGCGCGATCACATTCACATTCGTGGCTTGTGTACGCATTATGCTGGTGCCGAAAGCATCTCAAACTATGTGCGTGTAAAATCGCAAATAGGCCGATTTAACCGCACCTACAAGTGGCTGGCCAAGCGCGGCATAGTGCCAGACCTGCTTCACACCGCCTGTTCGGCGGCATCTATCGCTTATCCACAAACGCACATGGACATGGTGCGTATCGGGATTTTGCAATACGGCTTTTGGCCCAGCCCCGAAACCTTTATCCATTTTACCCACGGCAAGCAGGTGAAGCACGACCCGCTGGAGCGCGTGATAAGCTGGAAAAGCCGTGTGATGAGCACCAAGGAGGTTAAAGAAGGGGAGTTTGTAAGTTACGGCACTACCTATCTGGCCAAAAACGATATTACCATCGCTGTGGTACCCACCGGTTACTCGCATGGTTACAGCCGTTCGTTGAGCAACCAGGGTCGGGTGTTAGTGCATGGCCAGCGGGTGGGTGTTATCGGTATGATAAATATGAATATGCTCATTATCGATATAAGCGGTATCGAAGGTGTGGAAATTGGCGATGAGGTGGTGTTTATTGGTAAGCAGGAGGACAGCGAAATAACCGTTGGCTCTTTTATCGAATTCAGCGATCAGATGAATTATGAATTATTAACCCGCCTGCCTCAAAATATTCCGCGTTTTGTGGTGGACTAAGCCGGGGAGGAACAAACTTTTCTTACAACTTGCAAGCCCTTAGGCAGCAGATGCTAAAAAGCCCTACTTTTGCCTTTTTTCTTTTGCTAAGAATGCAGATATTTAAATACAACCACCAGGCTGGTAAAATGCTCAATTACTATCAGGTAATCGGCTATCGAATGATGGTTGCACTGACATTATTCTGGCTCAGCCGCTGCTTGTTTTATTTATTCAATATCCCCTACTTCTCACAACTTTCGTTTTGGGAGCTAAGCCGAATCCTGCTTTTGGGTCTGCGCTTCGACATTGCCGGTTTGCTCATGCTCAACTTTCCCTTTCTGCTGATGATGAGTATCCCGCTGCCCCTGCGCCGTTTTAAATGGTGGCGCGACATTGCCGGGTTTTTGTTTTACACCGGAAATATCCTCGGCTTGATGGTCAACTTTATGGATGTGGTTTATTTTCGTTTTACCCAAAAACGCATGACCGGCGATATATTTGCCTTTGCGGGCGATGATGTGGATCTTGCCAGCCTGATGCCGCAATTTGTCCGCGATTATTGGCCTTACCAACTGGCCTTTTTGGCTTTTGCCGTTTTGCTGGTCATCGTTAGCCGCCGCGTGAAATACCGTCCAAGAAAATTTTTTACCAAACCTCCTGCCAACATCATCTATCCTTACCTTGCATTTTTGTTTACAATCGCCATCATCATAATTGGGATAAGGGGCGGCTTGCAACTGAAACCCATCAACATTATTACTGCCGGCAAGGTTGCCGATGCCCAAGCTTCAGCTCTGGTGCTTAATACGCCTTTTACCATTATCAAAACCCTGGATATGCAGGCACTCCAGCCAAAATCCTGGTTTGAGCCGGAGGAATGCCGCCTGATTTATTCGCCGGTTCATTATCCTCAATTTGCTGCAAACGACGCACTCGCGCAGAAACCCTTGAATGTGGTAATTTTGATTATCGAAAGTTTGTCGAGCGAGCATATCGGAGCTTTCAACCGCAACAGGGAAGGCTATCAGGGTTTTACTCCGTTTTTGGATTCGCTTATCCCCCATGCCCTTACTTTTCGGGCATTTGCCAATGGCAAACAATCCATCGAGGGCATACCGTCTATTCTGGCCTCGTTGCCAAGCCTGATGGATCGACCCTACATCAATTCGGCCTACGCCAGTAACAAAATCCAAAGTCTGGCTGCGATATTTAATGCGATGGATTACAACACGGCCTTTTATCATGGCGGAACCAACGGCACCATGGACTTTGACGGCTTTGCCGATATGGCCGGTTTTCAGCATTATTATGGCCGCACCGAATACAACAACGATGACGACTTTGATGGCAACTGGGGGATTTTTGATGAGCCATTTTACCATTATTTTAACCAGCAATTGACGCAAACGCAAGTGCCATTTTTTGCTACCTTCTTTTCCTTATCCTCCCATCATCCCTATACTATTCCTGAAAAATATGAGGGGAAATTCAGAAGCGGGAAGCTTGAAATTCAGCAATCGATCATGTACGCCGATTTTGCACTGGGACGTTTTTTTGCGGAAGCAGCCCGGCAAACCTGGTATCCCAATACACTTTTTGTAATTACTGCCGACCACACCTCCGAGGCCTGGTTGCCCGAGTATAAAACAAGGGTGGGCATGTACCGGATACCGGTAATTTTTTACGCACCTGGTTTGGATTTGAAATCCACGACCAATAAAACTGCGGCACAAATCGATATTATGCCCACGGTTTTGGGCTTGCTCAATTATCCTGAACCTTATCTTGCCTTTGGGCACAATTTGTTGGACGACAGCACGGCAAGTTTTACCGTTAATTATATCAATGGCGTGTATCAAATGATTGAAAATGATTTTGTATTACAATTTGATGGAGAGCATAGCGTGGCCTTGTTTAATTTTGAGAAAGATAGCCTGCTGCAAAATAATTTGCTAGATGTAGATATAGAAAAGGCTGCCGCGATGGAACGAACGCTGAAAGCCTACATCCAGCAATACAACAAGCGGATGATCGAAAACAAACTTGCAATCGGTGTAGATGGAAGCGAAAATTAAAACACTATTTATTGTAAATCCCTTTTCGGGATTGGGCAGGCAAAAACGCATCGAAGGGCACATACAAAAAGTGCTCGATGGCGAACGCTTTGACTACCGGGTGGTTTACACCGAGCGGCCACACCATGCCACCCGGCTTTGCGAAGAGGCAATTAAAGATGCTTATCAACTTATTGTTGCCGTAGGTGGCGATGGCACCGTGAACGAAGTAGCCCGACCGCTGGCGGGCACTAAGGTAGCTATGGGAATTATTCCTTCGGGTTCGGGAAATGGTCTGGCGCGTCATCTCAAAATCTCGACCAATCCAGCCCAGGCTATCGCTGTGATTAATAAAATGCACCAGCGCAAAATTGACACCGTAAAAGTAAACGACCGGCTTTTTGTAAGTATTGCCGGTGTAGGTTTTGATGCCTATATTGCTAAGAAATATGCAGGTCAAAAAAAACGTGGCTTCACCAAATACGCCATGCTGTCCATCCAAAACTATTTTGCATACAAACCCAAAAAGTACCATCTTACGGTGGATGGCCGCACGCTAAAACGCCGTGCTTTGTTTATCAGCATCGCCAATTCCGACCAGTTTGGCTATAACACCTCCATCGCTCCCAATGCCAAAATTGATGATGGCCTGGTTGATGTTTGTATTATGAAAAAAGTACCCTGGTTCAAAACCGTCATCCTGGCTCCCTTGCTTTTTAGCCAAAACCTACACCGTTCATCCTACCTTGAGATTATCCGCGCCCGCGAGGTGGAAATTTATCAAAAGAAAAAACGTATTAATCTGGATGGCGAATCGGTAAAACTGGGGCAGAAGCTTCATTTTGAAGTTTGGCCTCTGTCGCTCATCGTGGTTACGCCCTGACTTTATTTTATGAAAGATCTTTCGCTACACATTTTGGATATTGTTCATAATTCCGTTCGCGCTAATGCTCGTCTGATCGAGATTATCATCAATGAAGATCCTGCTGCTGACCGCTACTCTCTGCAAATTACCGACAATGGCAAGGGCATCGAGCCAGAGATGCTCCTTACCGTTTCGGATGCTTACACTACCAGCCGCACAAGTCGCAAGGTGGGATTGGGGCTGCCCTTATTGCGTCAAAATGCCGAACAAGCCGGTGGCGGTTTCAGCATTGCTTCACAGCTGGGTCAGGGCACGCAGGTGCTGGCCTGGTTTGGCCACAAGCACCTCGACCGCCCTCCGCTGGGCGACATTGCCGGAGTGCTGGTGCAACTCTTTGCGGCTTTTCCTGAAATCGTTTTTATTTATAAACACCAAACCACCAAAGGAGATTACGTTTGCGATACGCGCGAGATTATGGAAAGCCTTGACGGAACCCCGCTGCACCAAAGTGATATCCGAAAATTTGTAATCGAAATGATCGATGAAAATTTGGATGAGATTGGAGCGAGCAGGTAGGATAGCCTCAACTTTCACAAAGGCCACGGCGACATTATTTGGTGCGATGAGCCTTTCCCGATTCTCGAATGTCTGGATTTTATTCCTTAATGGGCAATCAAAGTTTTAAACAAATCGAGCACGCTTAGACATATATTAAATCTGATGTGATCGATTTTAAATATTTTTCCTGAACCCCTTTTATTTCTTGTAATGTTTTCATAATATCAAAATTTCATAATCACAAAATTAAAATTATTATTAAGATTATTTCAAAATCTTAAACAGCCATAGCATGGCTTGAAGCCATACTATGGCTATCTGTTTTACCTATCCACCGGAAAGGCTTCATGCACGGGGAAGGTGCGCGGATTTTCTTCGATGTCTTTCAATATTACTTCTACCGCTTTCATTAGCTGAGTGTCGTAGCCTTCGGCCATTTTTTTGGAATCGATGTCGATGATGATGTCCGGGGTTATGCCTTCATTCTCCACCACCCACTCGCCTTTGGCGTTGTAAATGCGGTAATCGGGAGCAGTAAGCCCGCCGCCATCGATCAGATCGATAAACATCGAAACGCCCACCAGGCCGCCCCAGGTGCGTGTGCCAATGATGGGACCCATACCATTCCAACGAAATTCGTAGGGCAGTTCATCGCCACCAGATCCGGCATAGCGGTTGGTAAGGCAGGCCATCTGGGCATCCACGGCCAGCGCAGGAATGGTTTGGTCGGCAGAGTTGCGGCGTGTCCAATAACCGTGGGGCTTTTTAAGCAGACGTTGCAGGAATATCTCCGGGTCGAGGCCACCACCATTAAAACGGCCATCCACGATGATGCCTTCTTTTTTGGTCTGCGAATAAAAATAACGCGGAAAGTCAATGGCGGAGCCGTTGTAGGTATCCGGCAGATAAATATAGCCAATCTTGCCGCCGGAGGCTTCATCCACAGTTTTGCGGTTCCATTCCAACCAGTCGATGTAGCGCATTTGGCTTTCGCTGCGCGCCGGTTCTACTACCAACTCGCGGGCACCTTCCATGGTGGGCTGGCTATTAATTGTGAGCGTAACCTGCTTACCTGCCAGATCGATAAAATAACTGTAAAAGTTAAGATCGCTCGTAAGCTCCCGACCATTCACAGCTAAAATATAATCGCCTTCTTTTACATTGATTCCGGGCTTGGTCAAAGGCGGATAGACCCCGCGCGACCAGTCGCTTTCACCGAAGATTTTGGTGATTTGATAACGCTTGTTCTTTTCATCGGCTTTAAAATTAATTCCCAACATGCCCACGTTTACGTAATCGCCGCTACGCTGACGGTCGCCGCCATAAATGTAGGTATGCGAGGTGTTGAGTTCGCCAATCAACTTGCCGATGATGTAGCGCACATCCTGGCGGCTGGAAGCACGCGCGATGAGGGCACCGTATTTTTCTTTCATCATGTCCCAATCCTGACCGTGCATACCTGGCTCGTAGTAATAATCGCGTTCCATACGCCAGGCTTCATCGAATATTTGTTTCCATTCAGCCTTGGGCTCAAATTGCATTTTAAGATTCGATAGATCGAGGGTTGCGGCACTCTCGGCTGGACTTCCCGCTTTGAGGATGGCCATCGCATTTCCTTTTTTCCATATCAGATGGCTGCCGCTGGCCGAAAGCTGGTAATCGTTGATGTCGGCAATAAGCTCTTTCTGTTTCTCACTGGCAAAATCGTAGGCATAAAGGCTCATACTTTCCACCGCGCGAAATTCAAATTTATTAAAATCACCTTTTTCGGCATTTAAATAAAACAGCGAACTTTCGTTAACCGAGAGCTTGCGATAATTTCCCTTTTCTAAGGGCAGCGTTTCGGTGCGTTCGGTCAGACCTTCGAAATCAATCTTGACAGGGATGTTTTTCGCGGCTTCCGTTTTTTCGGCATTCACTTCATCATTTTTAAAAGGCAGGATGGAGGGGCCATCCACTTGCAGCGTCATGGCGTAAATGCCTGCCACATCTTTATACACCATTTCCCACTCTATGTCGCCATAGGTTGGGTCGTAGCGGCGGTCGGAAATAAAAAAGAGATGTTGACCATCTGCGCTAAACACCGGGCTGTAATCGTGGAAAAGCTCCTGACTGATGTGATGAATATTTTTATCGTCCAAACCATACATATAAAGTTGATACATGTAGGCCTCGTTCATTTTACTATACACCACAAAGCGGCTGTCGGGTGACCATGAAAAATCGTTAATAGGTTTTTTGGTCAGCGACACATCCACATTTTCGAATTCGGCTTTATCTACTTTAGTAATATTTTTGGTATTAATATCCAAAATATAAAGGGTAAGGGTTTGATCGGTAAAAGCTATTTTTTTGCTATCGGGCGACCAGCGCAGGCTATGCCTGAACCCGTCTTTAAAATTGCTCAGAGCCACCGCTTCCTCATTCCCTTTGTTGTCGGCAATATAAATTTGGTACTCGCCACTTTTATCCGAGAGATAGGCAATGTTTTTGCCATCGGGCGACCAGGTGGCAAAGCGGTCGTTGGCTCCGCTGTTGCGGGACAAGTTGTAAGTAGGGCCGTTTTCGACAGGTACCGAAAACACTTCGCCACGAGCCACGATCAAAGCCCTTTCGCCAGCAGGCGAAATATCAAAGCCATGCAATTCTTTGCTTACCGTTTTTAGATAAGGCCTTGTTTCTTCCATATCCACGTTTATCTCCACCGGTATTTGCGCGGTATTGCCGCTGGCGAGATCCAATTTCCAAAGGTCACCGCCCTGTTCGTAAACAATCGATTTTTGGTCGTGTCCCGGAAAACGGGTATCCCATTCCTGGTGATTGGTAATTTTGTTAATGGAATTGCTTTGGGTGTCGTAGGCAAAAATATTAAGCACACGGTCACGGTCTGAAGTAAAATAAATCTTATCGCCAATCCACATCGGCATACGGTCGGTACCCTCAAAATTGGAAATATTGGTTTCGGTATCGGTATTGAAGTCATTGATATAAACTTCTTGCGCCAGTCCGCCAACATAGCGTTTCCAGGTGCGATTTTCGCGGGATACTTTGTTGTAGGCTATTTTGGAACCATCCGGCGAAAAGCTGCCCCGGGCTGCATCATACATAATCAGTTCTTCGATGCCTGTGCCATCGGGCGAAATAAGAAACAACTTAGTGTAACGTGTGGTGCTGTTGCGTCCCGATGAAAAAATGACTTTGTTTTTTTCGGGATGCCAGCCCACCACCTCATCGTAGCCGGGATGGTAGGTAACACGGCGGATGTCGCTGCCATCGGCATTCATTACATACACGTCGGGGTTTCCATCGTATTGGCCGGTAAAGGCAATCATTTTACCATCGGGCGAAAAGCTCGGGTTTAGTTCATCGCCATCATCGAACGTTAATCTTTGTGCTAAGCCACCGCCAGCCGGGGATTTCCAAATATCGCCACCAGCCACGAACACAATATTGTTTTCGTGGATGTCGGGCATGTGAAGGATTGGGTTTTGGGCTTTTGCCGTAAAAGCCAGGGCAGCAAACAGTGCCAGGCTGAAAGTGATCAATGTTTTTTGAAACTTGTTTTTGTAGCTCATGTTATTATTATTTTACAAAGTGAATATTTGCAACAATATTTGGCTGCCAAAGTTAAAGTTTTTGGCGATGATGGCTACGAATACAAGAAAGGAGTATTGATTTTTTACAAACGCCAATACCGTTTTTCCGAACCAACGGCTGGTGAGCCTTATGAATGAAAGGCTCGTGAGCCTTATGAATGAAAGGCTGGTGAGCCTTATGAATGAAAGGCTCGTGAGCCTTATGAATGAGCGGCTGGTGAGCCTTATGAATGAAAGGCTGGTGAGCCTGTCGAACCAGAGCCTGTCAACGGTTAGTGAGCTTGTCGAACTAACGCATATCGATCACATCAAAATCAGGATAATCTGCTTCTGAAAAAGTAAAATCAGCATCCGTAGTTTTGATATCGGTTTCAAACTTGGTAATGGTGTAGGTATAAACGCTGTTGTTGAAATCGTAAATCTCCATACGATAGGGCTGCATTTTTTCTTTATTGATATAGAGATTCACGTTTTTAAAATTTTTCTTTTCGTTGGGACTAAGTTCGAGCAAATATACATCCACACCATTCAATTCGTTAACTTTCGGATCGAGTTTGGATTTATAATCCTCGGTGTAGTCGCTCAGCAACTTGGTTGGCGAAAACGACTCATCATCTTCGCTCACGGGATTAATTTGCACTTCTTCCGAATCTTCCAAAATAGTCCAAATTGTTTCTCCATCGTTAATCACAATTTGGCCGGCAATTTCGAGGCGATATTTGTCGCCACTCACCAGCACACGCCCCTTGGTTAACTCGTTGATGTTGGCATCCGGGTTTTCCATCTGATAGCTAAAGACCATGTCGATCGACTGGTACGACTTTGTTTTTTGGCTAACTTCCTCCAGTATTTCGCTGGCTTGTTTATTTTTGGATTGTGCTTCGGCATTATTACCAAAAACAAATAAAAGTGCTATTGCCACTGCTGTTACTAAGTTTCTTTTCTTCATAAGTAATTACTATTAAAATTTTAAATTCCGGCCTCGAGGTCTGTCAAAAATTGTTCTAAGTCTATTTCGGTTTTAATCAATACTTCGCGAGCCTTGCTCCCCTCAAAGTGACCTACCACGCCAGCGGCTTCCAGTTGATCGATGATGCGTCCCGCGCGGTTATAACCGATTTTCATTTTGCGCTGTAGCAGCGAGGTGGAGCCTTGCTGGCTTTGCACCAGTATTCGTGCGGCATCTTCAAAGAGGGCATCTTTTTCGTTGGGGTCAAATTCGGCCGGGCCATCGTTTTCTTCATCGGCAAACTCGGGCAGGATGTAAGCTTCGGGATAGGCACGCTGCGAGCCAATGTACTCGGTCAGCTTGTCGATTTCGGGTGTGTCAATAAAGGCGCATTGCATCCTAATAAGATCACTACCGGTGGATAGTAGCATGTCGCCGCGCCCAATAAGCTGGTCGGCTCCGGGGCTGTCCAGGATGGTACGCGAGTCCACCTTCGAGATTACCCTGAAGGCTACACGTGCTGGAAAGTTGGCTTTGATAGAACCGGTAATGATATTTACCGAAGGACGTTGCGTAGCGATAATTAAGTGGATGCCAATAGCACGGGCAAGCTGGGCCAGGCGTGTAAGCGGTATCTCGATCTCCTTGCCGGCGGTCATAATCAAATCGGCAAACTCATCGATTACCACCACGATATAGGGCAAAAAGCGGTGTCCTTCGAGCGGGTTGAGCTTGCGCTGGAGATATTTGGTATTGTATTCTTTGATATTGCGCACCTGGGCATCTTTGAGCAATTCGTAACGCGTATCCATTTCTATTCCCAGCGAATTGAGCGTGCGCACAACCTTTCGCGTATCGGTAATGATGGCTTCTTCCGAGTCGGGGAGCTTGGCAAGAAAATGGCGTTCGATTTTGCTAAACAAGGTAAGCTCCACCTTTTTGGGATCCACCATTACAAACTTCAATTCGGCAGGATGCTTTTTGTAAAGCAAGGATGCAATGACTGCATTAAGTCCCACTGATTTTCCCTGTCCGGTAGCTCCGGCCATAAGCAGGTGGGGCATACGGGTGAGGTCGGCGATAAAAACATCGTTGCTAATGGTTTTTCCCATCCCAAAAGGCAACTCATATTTTGAATCCTGAAACTTATCCGAAGCCAAAACAGATTTCATCGACACGGTGTCGGGATTTTGATTAGGAACCTCAATGCCTATTGTTCCCCTTCCGGGGATGGGGGCAATAATGCGAATACCAAAGGCTGAGAGGCTTAGCGCAATGTCGTCTTCCAGATTTTTAATTTTGGATACACGGATTCCCGGCGCAGGCACAATTTCGTATAGTGTGATGGTAGGCCCGATAGTAGCCTTGATTTTTTCGATTTCAATTTTGTAATGATTCAGCGTTTCGACAATGCGGTTTTTGTTGGCTTCAAGCTCATCTTTTTGCACATTGATGCGTTGGGAGCCATAATCGTTGAGCAGATCAAGGGGCGGGAATTTATAATGGGGTAAATCCAGCCGTGGATCGTAATCGGTGTCCAAACCTTGCCGTGGCATGGGCGCATTAGGCTTAGTCGTTACCACAGTTATTTCCGGACTGCCGGAGGAAAGAGCATCCTCACCAGGATTCTCGATCGTGAAATCAATATCCTCAGGATTCTTTTTTGCCACCGGCTTGTTATGTAATGGCTTATCTATCTCCAGTTCAACTACTGCATGAGATGGATTCAGACCTTTATCAGTATCTTCATCCTCATCTACCGCGTAATTATCCAAATTATATCGGTCGCCTTCCTTTTCCTTTTTTCCGATTTTATTCTTGTTTTTTTTGGCTCCACTTCCAAAAATATTAAGTGAAGGCCATTTTAAATTAAATATCTTAAAGAAACCCAAAAAGAGAAGCGCAATTAAAAGTACAAAAAATAGAAGTAGGCCGGTACCAACGGTACCCAAGAGCGATTGCAGCCAGGTGTAAATGTAAATGCCAAACCATCCGGGCAGCAAGCCACCCATGTAATGGGGAAACAAAAACGCAAAGGCCGCCGAAAACCAAAACAAGCCAAGCAAACACCAGCGCAAAACCTTCCATCCCGAAAGCGGCAACTTTGGCCACAGTAATTTGATTCCTGCAAACAATAAATACAGCACCACGAAAAAGGCCGATACGCCAAAGCCCTCTTTGATAAAACGAAAGGAAAGGAGCGCACCAATTTTCCCAGCGAAGTTAGCGGCAGTTTCCTCTTTGTTGCGCAGCAATTCCCAAAAAGAAAAATTGAAAAGCGGATCATCAAGTTTCCAGGTCATCAGGTAGGAGACAAAAGAAATAGCCATGAATATCGACACGAGCAAAAGGCTCAATCCGAAAACCTGCTGAAACATACGGTTACGAAAAAATGCTACAAGTCCGCCAGCAGGATTGGAAACTTTGATGGGCTTCTTTTTTTTGCCATTAACGGGCTTACTTTGATTTTTGGTCGATTTTAGCTTATTTGACTTTGCCGGCATATTTTCTTTGTCTGTTTTTTTGGATTGCAAAAGTAATATTTCGGAAAGAAACAATGTTTTCTATTTTTGTTTTTAATATTTTGATTCATATTTTTAAAATCCAATATTTATGAAATGGACACTCGAAGGGAAAAAAGCTCTGATAACCGGCAGCACCAAAGGCATTGGCAAAGCTATCGCCAAAGAATTTCTGGAACTTGGGGCTTCGGTTTATCTTGTAGGCCGAAACCAAAAAAGTCTGGATGAAGCATTGGAGGAGTTCGCGCCTTTTGCATCGAGGCTTGATGGCTTGGCTGTGGATATTTCCATTCCCAAGGAGCGCGAAGAGCTGGTGGCGGTGATTGCCGGCAAGTGGGGCAAGCTGGATGTGCTGGTAAATAATGTGGGAACTAATATCCGCAAAGCCACCGCTGAATATGCTGCTGACGAGATCGAATTTATTTTGCAAACCAATTTGAAATCGGCCTACGACCTGGCCATTCGCTTTTACCCCTGGCTCAAAAATTCGGGTGATGCAAATATTGTAAACGTTGCTTCGGTGGCCGGACTGACCAGCTTAAAAACCGGATCGGTGTACGGGATGACCAAGGCTGCGATGGTGCAGATGACCAAAAATCTGGCTTGCGAATGGGCTGGGGATAAAATCCGTGTTAATGCTGTTGCGCCCTGGTACATCGAAACACCACTGGCCAGGCAAGTACTCAAAGACCTGGATTACCTCCAAGCGGTACTCGAGCGCACGCCCATGAAGCGCATTGGCCAGCCCGATGAAGTAGCCTCGGCAGTTGCCTTCCTGGCCATGCCGGCAGCCTCATACATCACCGGGCAATGCCTTGCTGTGGATGGCGGTTTTACGGCTTACGGCTTTTAATAAAAAAAGAAGATAACATGGAAATGCTATCTTCTTTTTCGCTAAAAAAAATATGTGTGATTACTTTCTTCCGGTCATTGTGTCAGAAACAGTTAATCTTTTTCTGCCTTTAGCTCTGCGGCTGGCTAATACTCTGCGGCCGTTCTTTGTGGCCATACGTGCTCTAAAGCCGTGCTTGTTTACTCTCTTGCGATTCGATGGTTGAAATGTTCTCTTGCTCATAGTTCCTGTATTTTTTGAGGGTGCAAAAGTAGAATCTTTTTTAAAACTAACAAAACAATTTGATGATTTTTTTAGAGATAAATTTGTCAGCCGCTGATCTTTGTTAAAGACCACTTTTGTAAATAGCGACAGAGTACTAATTAGTGTCTGTCCATAAAGTCGATGCTTTTGACTAGCCCCGGGTTTTAACCCGGGGAAAAATGAGCATAAAATTATCACCCCCGCGATTCTGCAACGCCGCAGGCGTTGCGGAATCGCGGGGGTTTTTTATCCCGCCAATTAAAACCCCGCCTTAAAAGGCGGGGCTAATGATAATTCGATAAACCTACTAAAAAGACAGGCACTAATTAGTACTTTTGTCAAAAATTACTATTCTATCGAAATCTTTATCAACGAGCAACTACAAATGATGAACACAAAAAATAGTTTGAAGAAAATGAATTACTCGAAGCAAATTTCGATATTAGAAGCTGAAAAAATTGCTGAGGAATTTTATGGAATATCAGCCACAGCAAAACCATTGCCTGGTGAAGCAGATTTAAAATTTTTGCTGCGCGATACGAATAATGAATCCTTCACGCTAAAAATTAGCCACCCGGAAACGGTGCCTGCTGATTTAGATTTTGAAAAGAAATTACTAAAGCATTTATCTCAAAAAAAACTTCCATTTCAAATTCCAAAGCTCATCACTTCCAAAGCTAAACAATATAGCGAAACCTATACTGACGGGCAGGGGCAAAAGCGGCAAATCCGTATGCAAAGCTGGGTGCCGGGAAGAATGCTGAGCGAAGTTAATCCTCGCACGCCCGAATTGCTCCAAAACTGGGGTAGGATCTGTGGGCACTTGTGCAAGGCTTTGCAGGATTTCGACCATCCCGTGGCGCATCGTTTTTACAAATGGAATCCCTCAGAAACCCTGTTCTCAAAGCAAAATTTGAAATATTTCGGAGGTGCAGAAGAAAAGAAAATAGCGTCTCATTTTTGGGATTACTTTGAGCGGGAAACATTGCCCTTGCTGGGAGATTTGCGCCAAAGTGTAAATTACAACGATGCCCACGAACACAACCTTTTGGTAGATGGCAATCTGGAGCATCCCCGTATTTCGGGTGTGATTGATTTTGGCGATGCCCTTTTTACCCACACCATTAACGAGCTGGCCATAGCTTGCGCCTACGCCGGTATGTACGTGGCCGATCCTGTCATAGCGATGAGTCATGTTGTTAATGGATTTCATAGTACATTTCCTTTGCAGGAGAAAGAGATCGAGGTGCTTTATTCGCTCATTGCGTCCCGACTCTTAATTACGGTTAGCAATGCAGCTTTTCAAAAATCTTTCGATCCAGAGAACGGGTACCTGCAAATTAGCGAAAAGGCCGCCTGGGATTTACTCAAAAAATGGCAGACCCTAGATCCGAATTTAGCCCGTTGTTTTTTTCGCGATGCGTGCAAGTGGCCGGCATTTTCCCAAGCAGAAGATTTTGCAGCATGGTGTATTACCAATCAAAAAAGTTTTGAACCAGTTATCCGTTTTGATAACAAAAGTGTAAAAAAAATCGACCTTAGTATTGATAGCTACGAATTGGGTAATAATGTCAATTTTGAAACAGCTACGGCTTTTGAGCATAAGCTGCAACTGATGCTCGAAGATAAAAGCGCGGATATTGCTGTGGGCGGCTATTGCGAAGTGCGTCCCTTTTACACCACCGATGCCTACAAAATTGAAGGAAATTCGGGAGCACAATGGCGAACAATCCATTTGGGCACCGATATCTGGACAGCCGCTGGAGCTCCGGTGTTTGCGCCCTGGCAGGGCAAAGTCCATAGTTTCAACAATAATACCGCTTATCGTGATTACGGCCCCACCATTATTCTGGAACATGAAACCGATACCCAACAAAAATTTTATACGCTTTATGGACATTTAAGTACAGATTCGATAGAAGGGCTACACATCGGAATGTCGATAAATAAAGGACAAGAAATTGCCAGGGTGGGAGCAGGGCATGAAAATGGAGGCTGGCCGCCGCACTTGCATTTTCAGCTCATGCTAGATATGCTGGGGAAAGTGGGTGATTTTCCGGGAGTAGCCTTCCCCGAAGAAATTAAAGTTTGGAAAAGCATTTGTCCAAATCCTCGGTTACTGATGCCTGAACTCCCTGAGGCAGAAGCACAAGCCGATGATCTTTCAGCAGATGAAATTACAAATCTTCGTGGTGAAAAACTCGGAAAAAGTTTGAGTCTGAGCTATCAAAAACCCTTGCACATCGTCAGGGGCTACCAGCAATATCTTTACGATACGGATGCGCGCCGCTATCTGGATACCGTAAACAATGTGGCACACTTAGGGCACGAGCATCCCGCCGTGGTAGAAGTTGCTTGCAGGCAAATGGCTCTGCTCAACACCAATACGCGCTATTTGCACCCCAATATTGTAAAATTTGCCGAAGAATTGCTGTCCACTTTTCCACCAGAACTCTCGGTGGTATATTTTGTAAATTCCGGCAGCGAAGCCAACGAACTGGCCATGCGCATGGCAAAAACGATTACCGGTCAAAAAGATATCATTGCCATCGAAACCGGTTATCATGGAAATACCGGAGCCTGTGTAAATGTGAGCAGCTACAAGTTTGATGGGAATGGCGGCAGCGGAAAACCAGAACATACGCAAATCCTGCCCATGCCCGATTTGTATCGCGGTATCCACAGCCAAAGCAAAACGCCCGGTGTCGACTACGCCAAACATATCGATGAGGTGATTATGAATATCAAAAATAAGGGTAGGGGAGTGGCAGCCTTTCTTGGCGAAAGCATCCTGAGTTGTGGCGGACAAATTATGCTACCCGAGGGTTACCTTCAGTATATTTATAAAGAAGTTCGGCGCGCTGGAGGCCTGTGCATTGCCGATGAGGTGCAGGTAGGTTTTGGCCGGGTAGGCGAAAAATTCTGGGCTTACGAATTGCAAGATGTGGTTCCGGATATTGTAACAATGGGCAAACCCATTGGAAACGGTCATCCGCTGGCAGCAGTAGTTACCAGCCGCAAAATCGCAGATGCCTTTGCTAATGGCATGGAATATTTCAACACCTTTGGTGGTAATCCGGTATCCTGTGCGGTGGGCAGTGCTGTGCTGCAAGTCATGCGTGATGAGCATTTGCAGGGAAATGCACTAAAAACCGGAAGATATTTAAAACAAGAATTAGAAATACTGCAAGCCCAATTTCCAATAATTGGTGATGTGCGCGGACAGGGTTTGTTTTTGGGTTTTGAGTTGGTAGAAAACCCGGAAAGTAAAAAACCGGCCAGCCAAAAAGCGACTTATCTTGCCAACAGAATGCGCCAGCGAGGGATATTAATGAGCGTGGACGGCCCCGATAACAATGTGATGAAGATAAAACCCCCGATGTGTTTTAATAAAGAAAATGCAAATTTCCTTATCAGGAATCTTGCGCTTATTCTGAAAGAGGATTTTATGCAAGTTTCGGGCTAATGGTTAAAATCTAACCAATAAGTTGAATCGCCTTAATTAGTGTCTGTCCATAGAGTCGATACTTATGACTAGCCCCGGGTTTTAACCCGGGGAAAATGAGCTTAAAATTATCACCCCCGCGATTCCGCAACGCCATCGGCGTTGCGGAATCGCGGGGGTTTTTTATCCCGCCAATTAAAACCCCGCCTTAAAAGGCGGGGCTAATGATAATTCAAATTCCTTACTTTAAAGACGAACACTTAATAGTCCGAGCCTTTATTTCCTCTTTACTCCGCTTACCGCCTGTGCCTCCAGGGGCTTATCGGGCCAGGCATGTTTGGGATAGCGGCGTTTCATTTCTTTGCGAACTTCAAAGTAGGCATCATTCCAAAAACTTTTTAAATCGGAGGTGATTTGCACCAGTTTAAAACCCGGCGACAATAGATGCATAATCACTGGTGTTTGCCCTAAATTAACGGTGGGCGATTCCATCATACCAAAAACTTCCTGAAGCCTCACCTCAAGCATTGGCGGAGATCCATCGGGCATGTATTTTAGTTTAATCGCAGAACCGCTGGGCACGGTAATCTTCTCGGGTGCCAGCTTATTCAGTTTTTGTTGTTTTTCGGCAGATAGCGAGTATTCCAGAATTTCATGGAGATTAAGTTTCTCCAGGTCTTCATTTTTTCGGATCTTGCTAAGATAAGGCCTTAGCCAATGGGCAGAATCATTGATAAGGGCAGCAGTAGAAAAATCAGGCCATGCCTCATCAGGTCGCCATAAACGCAGGCTCAACACACGGTTTTGCATCTGAATTACCGCATCGTTAAAACTAAGCAAATGCTCTCCTTCATTTTTTACAGCATCCAAAATTGTTTGCTCAACCAATGCAGCATCTGGCGAGGTGAGCGGTTTTTGCTGCAATACAATATTCCCGATTCGCATTTCGCTAACAGCTTTAAGGCCGCCATTTTTTGTATCCCAATAAATATTTTCCTGCGATTTGACCAGATGCACCAAATCCCGGGGATTGAGCGGGGAGGCCAGAAAAATTTTCCCCATTCCATCGCGGGCATCCAGGTGGGCTATTGCAAGCCAGGCTTGGTGTGCCAAATCATCGCTATGATGAATCATGGCCAGCCTCCCGTTTGAAAGTTGAAATTGCGCATTGTTGCCGGGGCGTGCCGAGGCAATACGTTCAGGATAGGCAAAAACCAGCAGCAAACCGGTTGCGTAAGGATTAACAGAACTGTTGTCTGCATCAATACTAAACATTTTACGATAGGAAGCAGCCACTTTTTCGACTTGTCCAAAACGTCTTTTTCCAACACTTTGTGAGCGGAATCTTCGCAGGGCTTCAATACGCAAATTGATGTCAACGCCAAGCTCCTCGCCGGCCAGCGGGTCGCGTTCTTCCAATAATGCAGCCAGGTCGGTGGCCAGGGCTAGCAGGCCTTCATCCTTTGCCATGACCAGCGTATGCGCAATGCGTGGATGGCAGGGTAGGGTCTGAATAATTTTGCCGTGTTCAGTAATTTTGCCATCCTTCATCGCATCTATCTCATCCAAAAGTTTAAATGCCTGCGTTAAAGTTCCTGAGGGTGGGGGACTTACCCACGTCAAATCTTCGGGATTTTGCACTCCCCAATGTGCCAATTCCAGTGCCAGGGGTGCCAGATCGGCCTCGAGGATTTCTGGGGTGCGCTGCTCCTTTCTTCGCGTTTGCGAGGCATTGCTCCATAAACGGTAGCAAACGCCTGGGCTAAGCCTGCCGGCGCGTCCGGCACGCTGATCCGCCGAATCTTTTGAAATCAATGTAGTTTCGAGCCTGGATAAACCCGAACGTGGATCAAAAACCGAAGTACGGCCAAAGCCGCTGTCGATCACTATTTTGATGCCCTCGATGGTCAGGCTGGTTTCGGCAATAGAGGTGGCCAGCACAATTTTGCGCTTTCCGTGTCTGTCAGGGAGAACCGCTGCTTGCTGGCGTGCGTGAGGCAAGCGGCTGTAAAGCGGATGAATGGCAAAATCGCTGAGGTGCTTGCGCAAGAGGGCTTCACATTTCCGTATTTCGCCCTCTCCGGGAAGAAATACCAGGGCATCACCTTCGTGCTTGTTTACTACTTTGAAAATGAGTTGAGCTACCGTTTCAGGGATAAGAAAGGGATCGGTATCTCCGGCATAATTTACCTCGACCGGATATTGGCGGCCAGTTCCAATAATGGTTTTAGCACTGAACAAAGTCGCAAGCGCGCTGGTATCGATGGTTGCCGACATGATAAGAATTCGCAGGTCAGGACGCAGAATTTGCTGAGCCTGACGGCAAAATGCTAAGGATACATCAGCATGGATGCTGCGCTCATGAAATTCGTCAAAAATAACCATTCCGACACCATCCAGCGAATTGTCGCTTTGCAGCATCCGGGTTAAAATGCCCTCGGTAAGGACTTCAATTTTGGTGTTTTCCGAAATTCTTTTCTCTAGACGAATGCGATAACCTACGGTTTTCCCGGTTTCTTCACCCAACAAGGAGGCCATCCGGGCGGCAATCATCCGGGCTGCCAACCTGCGGGGTTCAAGCATTAAAATTTTACGGCCTTCAAGCCAGGGTTCTTCATATAATTCCAGGGGAAGCAGCGTGCTTTTTCCAGCTCCCGGTGGCGCAGTCAGAATAAGTGTGTTATCTTTTTTGAGTGCTGCCCGCACATCCGGAATTATTTCATTGATCGGTAAGTGGATGTTTGTAAAATCCATGTTTTGATTTTTAATCATAAATATTTTAGCAAAAGTAGTATTAGCTTGGAAAATGCAGATCTGGTGATGAAACGTTCAAATGTTTTGATACGCTGAGACGCGCAAATGTTTAGATACACTGAGACGCGCAAATGTTTAGATACACTGAGACGCGCAAATTGCGCGTCTTTACGCTGTGCCGGGTTCTAAGAATTATCGGTAATTTGCAATTTATTAATTTATAAAATGTCCGATAATTTATATTATGTTAAATAGATATTTTAAATCTACCCTGCTTTCGATTCTTAAGGGAAATCATTCTAAATGAGACGTGCAGATTTGATTATTTTGAGACGCGCAGATTGCGCGTCTGTACGCTCGTACAAATCCTAAGCAGTCGGCAAACAAAAAGGGATGAACTTCACAGTTCATCCCTTTTTGTATAAATCAGTAGCTTATTATTTTTCGATTCGCTCATTGATGGCTTTTAGTTTTTCCATCATGTTGAGGCGGGTGTAAATTTGCTTGAGTGTTTCCAAAGTAATGGCATCGGCGGGTTGGATGGCATCAGCTTTTTCGAGGTAAGGTAGTGCTTTTTTCATCATATCATTTCCTTCGGCCAGCATTGTATCATATTCATCCACTGCATTTAGCGGAAGGTCGCCGGCTTTGGTAATAATTTCGGCAGCGCGATTGTAATAAAGCGCGCCAAGGTTGTAATTTGCATCGAAATACTCGGGATCGATTTCTATTGCATCAAGGTACATATCGGCGGCTTCATCAAGCATTCCGGTCTTGTCGTAAATTGTGCCAGCTGCAAAATAAAGCGTGGCATTGGTTTTATCACGTTCGATGGCGAGATTGAGCACATCCAGGGCTTCTTCACTTTGATTGGTTGCCAGATAGATATTTGCTGCATCGATAATCAGGTTAAAATCATCGGGGAATTGTTTACGACCCTCAAGCAAAATGTTGATGGCTGCGGTAGTATCGCCGGTTGATTTATTAATATCCGACAGCATCCGATAGATGCTCACGTCCTGATACTGCATGTCGAGCAAGATGTTAAAATTTTCTTTTGCTTCATCAAATTGCTCGGCAAAGTAGGCACTTTGGGCGGCATACAGATAGGCGGCACTGTCAATGCGACCCAGGTTTTTATTTACATTAGCTGATTTAGCAAAGGCCTCGGCTGATTTTTCGTATTTCTGCTCACCATAGGCAACCACTCCCCTGTTGAAGTATTGCTCGGCAGTAACTTGTACCCGGTCGTTAATTTCATCGGTGTACTGTTTTTTGTCATCCAGTTTCAGGGCTGTCATATAAGCTTCATACGCCTTGTCAAGCGGATTATCATCCAAACCCTTGTATTCTTCCTCTTCGGTAAGTTGCAAACTCAAATAAACGTTACCATAATAAAACCAGGTTTTAGCATCATCCTTGGTTTTTTCGTTGGTAATGGCTGGATCGATGGCTTCTTTAGCTTTATCCAGTTTGTCCTTGCGCAGGTAATTGAATGCGCTTACCACATTTTTTGTTTGAGCCATCATAAAGCCCGAGCTTAAAATTGCTGCTATCAATAAAATAATACTCTTCTTCATTTTGATTATTTTTAAATTGTTTCAATTTTTGATTTCCAATAGTCATTCCGAAAATTTAGTGATGGAAAAAACCGGAGCAAATCTATACAAAAAGTGATATATAATCCTTTAAAAGAAAGGAATTATTAACTATTCGTTGTTTTCGGGTTCGTTGGTATCATCATCAGTTTCGCTATCCGAAGCATCGTTGTTTAGGTTTTCATCATCAGCAACACCATCTTCATTTTCAATAATGGCATCCTGTACTTCATCATCATCCTCTACTTCTACCTTAGCAACGGCAGCTATGGCATCTTCATCGCGCAGGTTTATCAGGCGTACGCCCTGCGTAGCCCGACCCATAACCCTAAGTTGCGAAATGGCCAAACGAATGGTTAAACCCGACTTATTTATAATCATCAAATCATCGGTATCAGTAACATTCTTGATCGAAATCAAATCACCGGTTTTTGGGGTAATGTTCAAAGTTTTGACACCCTTGCCACCCCGGTTGGTAACGCGGTAGTCGTCCAGTTTCGAGCGTTTACCATAGCCATTCTCCGAAACTACCAATACATCGTACTCCGGAGTATCCATGCTTATCATCCCGATTACGGCATCATTTTTACCGGCCAATCGAATTCCACGAACACCCGAGGCATTGCGACCCATCGGACGCACTGTACTCTCGTTAAAGCGGATAGCTCTGCCCGATTTCAGGGCGATGATTACCTCGCTGTTGCCATCGGTCATGCGTGCCTGGTAAAGCATATCATCTTCGCGAATAGTAATGGCGTTAATTCCGTTCTGACGCGGACGCGAATAATCTGCGAGGCTGGTTTTCTTGATAATGCCCTTGGCTGTTACCATCAGGATGTAATGGCTGTTGATGTATTCTTCATCTTTCAGATCTTTGGTATTAATAAATGCCTTGATCTTATCGTCAGGAGAAATATTAAGCAAGTTTTGGATAGCACGGCCTTTGGAGGTTCGGCTGCCCTCGGGTATTTCGTAAACCCGCAGCCAGAAACATTTACCCTGCTCGGTAAAGAAGAGCAAGTAGTTGTGGTTGGTGGCGATAAAGAGGTATTCGAGGAAGTCTTCGTTGCGCACAGTGCTGGCGCGCGAGCCACGGCCTCCCCTACCCTGTACCTTATACTCGCTAAGGGGTGTACGTTTTATGTAACCCAGGTGCGAGATAGTTACTACCACTTCTTCATCGGGAATGGTATCTTCGATTCTAAAATCGCTGGCGGCAAATTCGATTTTTGTGCGCCGCTCGTCGTTGTATTTTTCTTTTATCTCGCGCAACTCATCTTTAATGATGTTCATGCGCAATTCTTCATCGGCCAATATACTTTTATAGTAAGCAATCCGCTCCATCAGTACATCGTAGTCTTCTTTAATTTTTTCGCGCTCCAGGCCGGTAAGCTTTTGCAAGCGCATATCGAGGATGGCACGGGCTTGTATTTCGGTAAGATTAAAACTACTCATCAAACCTTCGCGGGCTATTTCGGGGGTTTGCGAAGCACGGATAAGTTTGATAACTTCGTCCAGATGATCCAGGGCAATGAGCAAACCTATGAGCACGTGTGCTTTCTTTTCAGCTTCGCGGAGTTCGTACTCGGTGCGGCGAACCACCACCTCATGGCGATGAGCAACAAAATGGCGGATGATGTCCTTGAGGTTCAATTGAACCGGACGGCCATGCACCAAAGCAATATTGTTAACACTAAAAGATGTTTGTAAGGCAGTGAGCTGGTATAGTTTGTTTAAAACTACATTGGCTACGGCATCTCTTTTTAAATCGTAAACGATTCGGATACCATTTCTATCAGATTCATCTCGGATATCTGAAATACCAACAATTTTTTTATCATTAACCAGATCGGCAGTCTTCTTAATCATATCCGACTTGGTAACCTGATAGGGAATTGAGGTAGCAATAATTTGTTCCCTTCCTCCCGGGTTGGCTTCGATGGTGGCTTCGCCGCGAATCACCACTCTGCCACGGCCGGTCATGAAAGCATCTTTTACGCCCTCGTAACCGTATATCACTCCACCGGTAGGAAAATCGGGAGCCTTGATATGTTCCATCAGGCCTTCGATAGTGATGTCGTTATTTTCGATGTAAGCGATGGTTCCATCGATGACTTCGCCCAAGTGGTGGGGAGCCATGTTGGTGGCCATACCCACGGCAATACCTGAAGTCCCATTGATAAGCAAGGTAGGCACCCTGGCGGGAAGCACGGTGGGTTCTTTTAGCGAATCATCGAAATTGTACTGAAAATCAACCGTTTCTTTGCCAATATCATCCAGCAATTCTTCTGAAAGCTTTCGCAATCGGGCTTCGGTGTAACGCATCGCCGCAGGGCTGTCGTTATCAATCGAACCAAAGTTGCCCTGCCCGTCCACTAAGGGATAGCGAAGCGACCATACCTGAGCCATACGCACCATAGCATCGTAAACCGAGGAATCGCCATGCGGATGGTACTTACCCAAAACTTCCCCAACAATTCTTGCCGACTTTTTGTATGGACGGTTCGACATAACGCCCAAATCAAGCATCCCGTACAATATCCTGCGGTGAACGGGCTTCAGCCCATCTCTCACATCTGGCAAGGCACGCGATACAATTACCGACATTGAGTAGTCAATGTAGGCTGCCTTCATCTGATTCTCGATGTTCACCTTGAATACTTTTTCCTCTTCCTGATTATTTTCCATCTACTAACGTGTTCAAATTAAGTTACTTAAATTTTTCTTTAAACAAAGCGCAAAAATACAAAATTTTATCATTTTATCAGCCTCTTTTATTAATCTTACCAACATTATTACTAACACGGTATTGTTGATAAATAAAGCCTTTGAAGAATCAACACAATTCTTTTACATCTAATTTTGCTGTTGAACAATCCATCATTTTCTACTGTTTGATTTTTAAATTTTAATTTTGCCGGGCGTTGCAAATAGTAATCGGACACATTTTTCATTTAAAATCCGTATTAATATTGCTAAACTTCATTTGGAACGCTATTTGATAAACCGGAAAATTGCTAAAAAATAACGAATGGAAGCCAAATTCTCACAACGTGTTAAAGATGTACTTAAATACAGCCGCGAAGAAGCTTTGCGCCTGCGCAACGACTATATAGGAGTAGAACACCTGGCATTGGGTATTTTGCGAGATGGCGAAGGACTTGCCATCAAAATATTAGACTATTTGGGTGTCGATCTTGCCGAATATCGCAATACCATCGAAAAATCTATCGAAAACACCTCAGATAAAAAAGACCTGCACCTCGAAAATTTGCCACTGGTAAAACAAGCCGAACGTGCTTTAAAACTAACTTATCTCGAAGCCCGGTTATTTAAGGCCGAGTTGATTGGTACCGAACATTTGCTGCTGGCAATATTAAAAGATGGGGATAATATTGTATCTCAAACTTTTATCAAATTTGGCGTTGATTATAATAATGTTAAAGAAGAACTACAAGCGATTATGACAAATAACAATCCTGAAAAAAATATTAAAACCAAAAAACCTGCACCTCCAAAGGCTGAATTTCCAGGCTCGTCGATGGATGAAGATTTTGAAGAAGGCAAGAGCTATGGCAAACAAAGCAAAAAGCCAGGCGATACAAAATCGAAAACTCCGGTGCTCGACAACTTTGGACGCGACCTAACTAAGTCGGCCGAAGATAATCGCCTCGATCCCATCGTGGGTCGCGAAAAGGAATTGGAGCGTATAGCCCAGGTTTTGAGCCGACGCAAAAAGAATAATCCGATTTTGATCGGCGAACCCGGAGTGGGCAAAAGTGCCATTGCTGAGGGCTTGGCTCTTCGCATTGTGGAACGTAAAGTTTCGCGGGCACTTTTCAACAAACGTCTTATTACCCTGGATTTGGCCTCCCTGGTGGCAGGCACTAAGTATCGCGGACAATTTGAAGAACGTATGAAGGCTGTGCTCAACGAGCTGGAGAAAAATCCGGACATCATCTTGTTTATCGATGAAATTCATACCATCGTTGGGGCTGGAAATGCTTCCGGCTCGCTGGATGCCTCCAATATGTTTAAGCCCGCACTTGCCCGTGGCGACTTACAATGTATCGGTGCCACAACGCTGGACGAGTACCGCCAGTACATCGAAAAAGATGGTGCCCTGGAACGGCGTTTCCAAAAAGTGCTTGTCGATCCCACCACCGCCGATGAAACTGTTACCATTTTGAACAATATCAAATCAAAATACGAAGATCACCACCTGGTAAACTATACCGAAGATGCCATTAAGGCCTGTGTTAATCTTACCAATCGCTACATCAGCGACCGGTATTTGCCCGATAAAGCGATTGATGCCCTGGATGAGGCCGGATCGCGGGTACACATCACTAACATGCACGTCCCTTCCAAAATTATTCAAATTGAAAGTAAAATCGAGGAAGTAAAAGCCAATAAGGCGCAGGCCATTGGGAGTCAAAAATTTGAAGAAGCAGCCCGATATAGAGATATCGAACGTAAAGAGCAGGAAAACCTGGAGGCTGAAAAGAAAAGGTGGGAAGAAGATGCACGTATAAACCGCGAAACGGTGGCTGAGGAAAATGTGGCAGAAGTAGTGGCCATGATGACAGGCATCCCGGTTAAGCGTATTGCCCAAAGCGAAGGAAACCGTCTGGTGAAAATGGAAAGCGAGATTCAAAACTCGGTTATCGGACAGGATGAGGCCATTATTAAAGTAGTGAAAGCTATTCGTCGCAATCGCGCCGGGCTGAAAGATCCCAACAAACCCATCGGCAGCTTTATCTTCCTTGGCCCCACAGGTGTTGGAAAAACGCATCTTGCCAAGGTGTTATCGCGATATCTTTTCGATTCAGAAGATGCGCTGATACGTATCGACATGAGCGAGTACATGGAGAAGTTTTCGGTGTCGCGGCTGGTGGGTGCGCCTCCGGGATATGTGGGTTACGAAGAAGGTGGGCAGCTAACCGAGAAAGTGCGGCGCAAGCCCTACTCGATCGTTTTGCTCGATGAAATCGAAAAAGCGCATCCCGATGTTTATCATATTCTGCTGCAAGTGCTCGACGATGGCCTGATTACCGACAGCCTGGGACGAAGGATTGATTTTAAGAATACCATCGTGATTATGACCTCCAACATTGGAACCCGACAGTTGAAGGATTTTGGACATGGTGTTGGTTTCAATACAGCCGCCCGCGAACTGGCCAAGGGAAAGAATTCACAGAGTGTTATCGAAACAGCTTTGAAACGCACCTTCGCTCCCGAGTTTATCAATCGTATCGATGATATTGTGATTTTTGATTCGCTCAAGCGCGAGTCCATCCACAAGATTATCGACATCGAGCTGGAGCATCTGTACAAGCGGATTAGAGATTTGAGCTACTCTATTGAGATTTCCAAAGATGCTAAAGATTTTATTGTCGAAAAAGGTTGGGACGAGCAATATGGTGCCAGGCCGCTAAAACGTGCCATTCAAAAATATGTGGAAGACCCGCTGGCTGAGGAGATCATTAAAACAAGCCTGGCCGAGGGCGACCACATCATGGTAACTCATGATAAAGATAGTGAGGAGCTGAAGATTGAAATTATTAAAGAGAAAAAGGTAGCTAAAAAATTGCCTGCACCTCCAACAACGTCAGCGAATTAATGTTTGTGTAAAAATTTTGAATCCATCAAAAATCCCCGATCGTCAAATGACAAATCGGGGATTTTTATTTTTGCAGTGATTGCGCTATTTCATTGTTTGCAAGTAGGAAATGGAATCGTAAAAATCCTTTTAAAAGCTTTCCTAAAGTCGCTCCATCAACTCGGTTTCAAGGCTTGGGGTTTCCTGAAACACCTTTTGTGTCGTATTAGTCCAGTAGGCCTCAATCTGCGAATTAACATCTTCCATACCAAGCGACAGATAACTTATTTTAAGATGAAAACCATTGTTTGTGCATAGCAGTGAAGCTTTGTTTGAGCCATGAATTAAAAAAGTATCTGTGTCGGGAATTTTACCATTTAGATATTTTTTGGCTATCACAGCAATGATTTGACTGATGTTTTTCTCGCTCGGATTTTTAAAGGTCAGCTCACCGAGAAAAAATTTGCCATTGGCAAAAAAGAAATACTTCTTCATTTCGGCTGTGAACATTATATCACGATATCCAAGCACCTTCATATCGAATTCCTGAAGCCGGTTGGCATTGACACACATTTGCTTTTCATTGCTCTTTCGCACTTTATTAAATGAAGTTCCATAATCGATATCCAAAAAGGTAATTTCCTGGGCTGAATTAAATTCGATAAGCGAATTTGCCTTTTTGTAAAATCCCGCAATATGATTGATAAAATCATCCTTGATGCAGTAAGCATAAGGACTTTGACCTGTATAGCGTTTGTAGGTAGCGAGATAGGCTGAGCTGTAGCTGCCAAATAATATTTTTGCCAATTGGATATGAAGTATCGGATAAATGCGAATGACTACAACAATCAAAATTAGGGCAATAGCCGCCGGAATAAGAATTTGTAATGGCATAATTAATTTTTTAAAAGACTTGCAAATTTATTCTTTTCTGTTGTAAATTGGAGTTGTCAGGGATTTTTTATTTTTGCCACTACAAATTCTCCTACATGAATACTTATCTAATTGGCTACATGGGAAGCGGAAAATCAACGGTTGGCAAACGGCTTGCCCACAAGCTCAATTCAACTCACCTTGACCTCGATGATTTTTTTGAGGAAAACTATAAGATTAGTGTAATCAATTTTTTTAGGAAATATGATGAGGCCACCTTTCGGAAGATAGAAAGCAGTATGCTAAAAAAAACGCTGGATTTGCATGACCATGTGATTTCGACCGGCGGTGGTACGCCCTGTTTTAATAAAAATATGGATTTGATCAAAGCACATGGCTTCTCGGTTTACATACAAATGCACCCGCACTCACTTTTCACCCGGTTGAAACACGCCAAACGTCTGCGGCCCCGCACTTCTTTCCTTAACGATGACGACCTGCAAAAACGCATAGCCGATGACCTGCTGATCCGCGAAAAGTTTTATCTGCAAGCTGATTTCACCGTCAAGGGCGAGAACATCGACATCGATGCCCTGGCTGTAGAAGTGCGAAATAAAATGAGTAAGGGATAAAATGGTTTGGATTTCACCTGCGCAGGTGCGGCATAATGAGGTAATGTTGAGCACAGCGAAATCCCGCCCAGATGGACATTGGGGAGGAGATTTCTCCCTACAAAACTTGCTGCGCTGCGTTTTTCCAGTCGAAATGACAAAGTCTCAGGTTATAAATGGAGGGGGTGAGAATGTGGGCGCTTCGCGCCCACATTCTCACCCCCTCTACCTGCTCGGGCTATGTCATTTCGACCAACGGGAGAAATCTCCTGAAATACAAGCGTTAGCAAAAACATGTCATTGGTACTAACGAGAGAAATCTCCTGAGGCACGCATATTAATAAAAAGCTGTTATTGTTTACGAAATGAGGAATCTCAATACTGAAAGATTTATTTGGAGTAGGTACTTTACTCCTACTTTAGTGTCTGTCCATAAAGTCGACTTTTTTTGATTTAAGATTGAAGATTCCCGATTGGAGATTTTAGATTGTGCCGAATATCACATACATTTTAAATCTAAAATCTTAAATCGTACATTTTTCTAACTGTCTCTTTGAACCCCTTGGTTTGAATCCTTCCTCACCAATAACGTTACATTTTCCACATGATGGGTCTGCGGAAACATATCCACCGGCTGCACTTTTTCTACAGTATATTTTTCGGCCAGCATCTCAATGTCGCGGGCCTGGCTGGCAGGATTGCAACTCACATACACGATTTTTGGCGGCAGTGCCAGCAAGAGTTGCTCTACCACTTTGGGATGCATTCCAGCGCGTGGAGGGTCGGTGATGACCACATCAGGAAAACCATTTTCGTCAAAAAATGAAGGCACGAGCACCTTTGCCATATCGCCGGCAAAAAAGCGGGTATTGTCAATTTCGTTGAGTTTTGAATTTTCGTAGGCATCGCTAATGGCCGATTCCACATATTCGATACCCACCACCTTTGCAGCTTTTCGGGCTACAAAGTTGGCAATAGTGCCGGTTCCACAATACAGGTCGTAAACCACTTCGTTGCCGCTAAGTCCGGCAAACTCGCGAGCTACCTTGTACAATTCATAAGCCTGGGGAGCATTGGTTTGGTAAAACGAAAGCGGGCCAACCCTAAAAGTAAGGTCTTCCATTTTTTCGAGGATGTAGCGGCTGCCACTGCGATGCTCCACCGCCAGATCGTTAATCGAGTCGTTCATTTTGGTATTTACCACAAAATTTAGCGAAGTTATTTCGGGAAACCGCTCTTCAAGAAAAGCCAACACCGCTTCTATTTTCGTTTTATCCTCTTTTCCAAAGATTACAATTACCATCAAATCGCCGGTGGTGGAATTTCGGATAATGATGTTACGCAAGAAACCCTTATGCTCGCGGCTGTCGTAGTAGCTATAATTTTGTTCCCGGGCAAAGCGGTTCAATTCATTTCTGATGGTATTGGAAGGCTCGGCCTGCAGATAGCAGTTTTCCAAATCAATAATCCGGTCGAACATGCCGGGTAAGTGAAATCCCAGACCGTTCATATCCATATTTTCATCGGCATTAAGCTCTGCTTCGTCAAGCCAGCGGCGGTTGGAAAAGGTAAACTCCAGTTTGTTGCGATAAAAATATTGTTCTTTTGATCCAATGATGGGAGCCACCGGCGGATTGGCGATTTTTCCGATCCGTTCAAAATTATCGACCACCTGCTTTTGCTTGTACTTCAACTGATCGCTATAAGCAAGATGTTGCCATTTGCATCCGCCACACAGTCCAAAGTGTTCACACTTTGGCTCGATGCGCAGGGGTGATTTTTGGTGCATCTTAACCGCTTTTCCTTCCAGGTATTTTTTCCTTCGCTTTACTACGCGAATGTCAACCACATCGCCAGGTGCAACGAAGGGAACAAATATTACATAATTATCGATGCGCGCAACGGCTTTGCCCTCACTGCCGGCATCTAATATTTCTACTTTTTCAAAAATTGGCAATGGCGTTCTTCTTCCCATTTTATGATGGATTATTTTAAAATTTGCTGCAAAGATAATTTTGCTTAGAATTGTGAAAGTATTATTGAAAAAAAATACCCAAATAAGTGGGACATTTTCAATACTTTACCCCTTGCACCTTATAATAAAAACGGCATCCCAGCTAATGAAGGAAAAAAAAATTTGATTAGCTCCTATTTTTTTTTCTAAATTTGTCCGCACCTACCCAAGGAAACAAATGAAACAAACATGGATGAAAAGACGAGAACAATTTTAATTGATGACGAGCGGACTAATATTCTTACCCTAAAGAATCTGTTGGTAAAGCATTTTCCGGAAATCGAAATTATTGCCACTGCATCCAATGTTTCGCAAGGTGTGGCAGCTATCAACGAACACCATCCCGATTTGATTTTTTTGGATATTTCGATGCCCGATGGCGATGGCTTCGATTTGCTTTCGCGGGTAGAATTCCGCAGCTTTGAAGTAATTTTTACTACCGCCTACGATCAATATGCCCTAAAAGCCTTCGATTATTCTGCTATACACTATTTGTCATATAGCATGACATATTTGACACTTTTTCCCGATCATTAAGAATG